>CAZMNN010000006.1:0-87756 GCA_964567665.1 uncultured Lentisphaeraceae bacterium | reverse complement strand
AAATCTGCTACGAACAGGCCGTGCAGGTCTATGAACTCCTTGAGCGTCGCGGGCTAATCAGAGTGAACGAGTGACGTTTCCGCGACCTTCTCCTCCAAAAGTGTTCGTCGGTTGAGGGGAGGGTTGCCGTTGTGGTATACTCTGCGCCGCCCGTGGAAACCGCACGTGGCCGTTGGTGGACGCGATGCGCGACTGCGGCGATTCTGGATGCGAGAGACGGGCTCTCCGTGAAAAGGAAAGGCATTTTGCCATGGCATGGTTAGTTCTTGTTCTCGCCGGCGTATTTGAGGTCATTTGGTCGGTCGCGATGAAAGCTTCTCACGGGTTCACGCGCCCGCTTCCTTCCGTGATCACCGTTGTCGGCATGGTGGCGTCCGTTTGGCTGCTGGCCTGGGCGATGCGGACGATTCCGCTCGGCACGGCATATGCAATCTGGACGGGCATCGGTGCGTTAGGCGCGGTGGTGTGCGGCATCCTTGTCTTCCACGAACCTGCGACGGCGCTCCGACTTGTCTCTGCATCCCTCGTCCTCGCCGGAATAGTAGGCCTGAAACTCGCCGCATAGCGGATGGGCATCATGGCATGGGGATGTCTGAATGTGGCAGGAGATAGCCTGACGGCATATCTATGCGCTGTGCCTTGCGTCCGTTGACGGGAAATGATAGAGTTGGCGCATTTAGTTCAGGAACCTGTCGGTGAAAGGAGTTTGCAATGAAGCGCGTATGTGCTCTGATGGTGGCATGGACTGCAGCGTCTCTGTCGGTCGAGGCCGAGACGCTGAAGGTGTTGATGGTAGGCAACAGCTTCTCGGCGAGCGTGCTGAAGCAGATGCCGGCAGTGGCTCGTGCTACGGGGTGTGAACTCGACCTCGCGAACCTCTACATCGGTGGATGTCCGCTCGATGCGCACTGGAGCAACGTCGAGAAGGCTGCGGAAGATCCGGAGGCGCGGCCCTATCTCGTGCAGTTGAGCTGGACGTCGTGTGCGGTGCAGGATGCGCCGATTCAGAAGGTGATGAAGGGAGGCTGCGCCAACATTCCGCAGGCGCTTGCCGCCGACCGGTGGGATGTGGTGACGGTGCAGCAGGCAAGCGGAAAGAGCGCGTTCCTTGAGACGTACCAACCGTATGCGGACAAGCTGATCGCAAAAATCCGCGAACTCGCGCCGCAGGCCGAAATCCGCATCCAGGAGACATGGTCGTACAGTCCCTACGACGACCGGTTGGCGACGTGGGGGCTTACGCCTAACGAGATGTACGCCAAACTGCATGACGCCTATGCGATGCTGGCTCGGAAGCATGGCCTGAAGGTCATCCCAACCGGGACGGCCGTCCAGCTCTACCGGACGCGGCGACCGGTAGAGTGGAAGAACGTGCCATCGGCATCCGAACGCGCCGCGCTTCGTCCGCCTGCGCTGTTGCCGTTCTTCGGCGATCCGGTCGGAAGGGCATCGTGGTCGGACAGCGGCAAACTCCAGGTAGATGCGTTCCATCTCAATCCGGCGGGAGAATACCTGCAGGGGTGCGTATGGGTGGCGGCTCTGTTCGGGAAGGATGTGACAGCCTGCACGTATGTGCCGTCCGGTTTGCCGGAGAGGGATGCCGAGCTGATGCGCATCTGCGCCTGGGAGGCCGTATCGGGCAAGATGAAGTGAAGTTCCGGCGGCAACGCGGAATCTGACATTCGAGGAAAGGGCCTGTGATGCACATGGATGCCGGCGGCGCAAACGCCGATGACGCGAGGCCATGCAGCTGGGGGTGCGTATCCGAAATCACCCGCCGGTACCACGACGAGGAATGGGGAATGCCTGTCCGTGACGACAGACGCCAGTTCGAGTATCTCATGATGGAGGTGATGCAGTGCGGACTGAGCTGGGATCTCATGATGAGAAAGCGTGAGATATTCCGCACCGTCTTCGAGCGCTTCGACTTCAACAGGATCGCCGCCTACGGAGATGCCGACGTTGAGCGAATCCTTGCGCATGACGGAATGATACGTTCGCGCCGGAAGATTGAGGCCGTCATCCAGAATGCGCGGGCGTTCATCGAGGTTCGCCGGGCGTTCGGCTCATTCACGGCATACATCTGGGGCTTTTCGGACGGCAAGACGATTCTCTACGACAGGCACGGCAAGGGGCTGATCCCGGCGTCGAACGGGCTGTCGGCGGCCATCAGCGCAGACCTTCGCAAGCGCGGATTCAAGTATCTCGGCCCGGTCACGGTCTACTCCCATCTTCAGGCCTGCGGCATCATAAACGACCATGTGGAGACGTGTCCGCGCTACGCCGTCGTGAACGCGACGAACGCGACCGTGCGCAGACGCCGTTTCGACGAATCCGGGGTTGCTGACCTCTCGTCACGGCAGACCAAGTAGGGCCGTCGGACGCCAAGGCCGTCCACGGTGC
Source organism: uncultured Lentisphaeraceae bacterium (assembly GCA_964567665.1). Classification (GTDB taxonomy): domain Bacteria; phylum Verrucomicrobiota; class Kiritimatiellia; order RFP12; family UBA1067; genus UBA1731. The sequence continues at coordinate 85,353 of CAZMNN010000006.1, read as the reverse complement.
AGAGTGCCGCCGCCTTTGCGGAGAATTGCCGGTGATGCAGGGCGATTCCGTGAAATTCATCTGCGAGTTGCGGGGATGTGGCGTTTTCGGTATAATACAAGACAAATTTCATTCAAGAACAGATACAACTAAGGAGCACAAGATGGGCGAAGTAATCGGAGCGGGAGAGTTGCACAAGGGCGTCAAGCTTTTGATTGACGGCGAGCCTTGGGAAATCACGGAGTTTGACTTCTCCAAGCCCGGCAAGGGACAGGCAATCTACAACTGCAAGCTCCGCAACATGATAACGGGCGGCGGAATGAGCCGCAGCTACCGTTCAGGCGACAAGTTCGAGAAGCCGGAGCTTATTCAGCGCGATGTCACCTATTCGTATGACGACGGCACGGCGTTCGTGTTCACGGACGAGAACTTCGAGGAGATCCGCGTGTCGGCGGACGTCATGGGCGACAAGAAGTACTTCCTCATGGACGAGATGGAGGTTTCAGCGCTGTTCTTCAACGACAAGGTGATTGGCGTCGCTCTCCCTCAGCTGGTGACGCGCAAGGTCACGAAGGTCGAGCCTGGCGTGAAGGGCAACACTGCCTCCGGAAAGGTGACGAAGCCGGCGACGGTCGAGGGCGGCTATACGCTTCCTGTGCCGCTCTTCATCAACGAAGGCGACGTAATCCGCATCAACACCGAGACCGGCGAATACAACGACCGCACCGCAACCAAGTAACGGCGCACTCTGCGGGAGGCAACCAAAATGAAGGTGTTTGTTACCGGCGGCGCCGGATTCATCGGCAGCCACACGTGCGTTGAGCTTCTCAATGCCGGACATGAAGTCGTGGTCGTGGACAACCTCTGCAACTCCTCCGAGGAGTCGCTCCGGCGCGTCAGGCAGATCACCGGCAAGGACGTGAAGTTCTACAAGGCGGACATCCGTGACGAGGCTGCGCTTGACAGAATCGTCTCCGCAGAGGCGCCATTCGATGCGACGATACATTTCGCCGCGCTGAAGGCAGTCGGCGAGTCCGTCCAGATTCCGCTCAAGTACTATCAGAACAACCTTGGCGGAACGTTCACCCTGCTGAAGGTGCTTGCCGCGCACAACTGCAAGAACATCGTGTTCTCGTCCAGCGCCACGGTATACGGGCAGCCGAAGTCCGTGCCGATCCGCGAAGACTTCCCCACGCCCGGATGCACCAACCCGTACGGCTGGACGAAGCTTATGATGGAGCAGGTGTTCAGGGATGTGCAGAAGGCCGATCCTTCGTGGAATGTGATACTTCTGCGCTACTTCAATCCGATCGGCGCCCACGAGAGCGGACTTATCGGCGAAGATCCCGCCGGAATCCCGAACAACCTCCTGCCGTACGTCGCGCAGGTCGCGATCGGGAGGCTCAAGGAGCTTTCGGTGTTCGGGAACGACTATCCCACGCCGGACGGCACGGGTGTGCGCGACTACATCCATGTGGTCGATCTCGCCAATGCGCATCTCAAGGCGGTGGAGCGTCTTGAGAAGGCTGACGGATACGGTCTCAAGATCATCAATCTCGGCACGGGCAATGGCTACTCCGTCCTTCAGATCGTCAAGGCGTTCGAGAAGGCGAGCGGACGCACAGTCCCGTACGTGATAAAGCCCCGCCGTCCGGGTGACGTGGCGGAGTGCTGGGCCGATCCGTCGTTCGCCAAGGAGGAGCTGGGCTGGAAGGCCGAGCGCGGCATCGAGAAGATGTGCGAAGACCTCTGGCGCTGGCAGTCGATGAATCCTTACGGGTTCGGCAAGAAGGACTGACGGATGCCGCATGGCGGAGACCCGCATCCGCTGTGCAGGACTGTCAGTCCGGCCGCAGCAGGCAGCGCCGGATGATGGACATCTACGATCAGATTCTTGAGAACCTGGAGCTCGAGCGGGAGCTGGGGACGCGCACGGTCGAGATCGACCGTGCGCTTCTCGTGCCGCCGGAGCGCGAAGAGCCGCCGTCTCCGGACATCCCTGCCGCTCCAAGCGATGTCGCAACCGGAAACACGACGACAGGAACGCCGCAGGTCTCCGCGCAGGAGGAGCCGGTGCAGCGGAGGGGTTTCGCCGCGCCGGCCTCCGTCACTCCGCCCAAGGCGCAGTCCGTGCCGGCTGCGCCGTCCGCTGCGCGGGCCGATTCCGCCGCGTCAGGAGGGGCGGCGGAATGCGACATTGCGTTCTTCACCGGACGGCCGCTTTCGGACGCCGGCGCGGAGGCGATGCGCAGGACGTTTGCTGCCATCGGCAAGATCCGGCCGGGGGTGCGTCTGCTGATGAACGAACGGTGCAAGGCGCGAGTCATCGTGATGCTCGGCTCCGACGCGATGCGGAAGCGGTTCCCGGCGGCGCGTCCGGTGCGTGGCGCATGGCTTACGGTCGGCGGCATTCCGGCGATCACGACGTTTTCGCCGGATTTCATATTCACGCACTTTCAGCCGGATTCTCCGCACATGAACGAGGCAAAGCGGGAGATGTGGAACGACATAAAGTCCGCAGTCGCAAGGCTCGGTTGATTTTGGACATAACACACGATTCAAACAGGAGGGAAAAATGAAGAAAGCCGACAGGAAAGAACCGATGAACGTCACGCGCAAGATAATTGCGGCGCACCTTGTGGAGGGCAATCCGGCGACGGACAGCGAACTGGGGATACGCATAGACCAGACGCTCACGCAGGATGCGACGGGTACGATGGCGTATCTGCAGTTCGAATCGATGGACGTTCCGCACGTGCGCAACGAGCTTGCCGTATCGTATGTGGATCACAACACCGTGCAGATCGGGTTCGAGAACGCCGACGACCATGATTTCCTTGCGTCCGTTGCGAAGAAGTACGGAATCGTGTATTCGAAGGCCGGCAACGGCATCTGCCACCAGTTGCACCTTGAGCGCTTCGGCAAGCCTGGCAAGACGCTTCTCGGAAGCGACTCCCACACGCCGACGGGCGGCGGAATCGGCATGATCGCGATCGGCGCGGGCGGCATCGACATCGCAGTGGCGATGGCCGGCGGCGCATTCCACATCCCCACGCCGAAGGTGCGAGGAATCAAGCTCACCGGCAGGATGCCGAAGGGCGTGAGCGCGAAGGACGTGATACTGAAGGTTCTTGAGCGCTTCGGCACGAAGGGCAACGTCGGCTGGATATTCGAATACTTCGGCCCTGGCGTAAAGACGCTCGACGTGCCGAGCCGTGCTACGATCACGAACATGGGCGCGGAGCTTGGCGTGACTACGAGCGTGTTTCCGAGCGATTCCGTCACGAAGAAGTTCCTTGCCGCACAGGGACGCGCAAAGGACTGGGTCGAGCTTACGGCGGATCGCGGAGCGGAGTACGACGACGTGTACGAGATCGACCTCTCGAAGCTTGAGCCGCTGATGGCGGCGCCACATTCGCCCGGCAACATCGTGACCGTGCGCAAGATGTCCGGAACGGCGGTGAACCAGATAATGATCGGCTCCTGCACAAACAGCTCCTACCGCGACATCCGCACCGTCGCCCTCATGCTCAAGGGCAAGCACGTCGCGGACGACGTGGAGGTCGGCATAGCCTGCGGTTCGCGTCAGGTCGTGAGCATGTTGGCGGCGGACGGCTCTCTCGCCACGCTCGTCAAGGCCGGCTGCCGCATCCTTGAGAACGCCTGCGGATTCTGCATCGGGGCGCACATGAGTCCGCGCACCGGCGCGGTGTCGCTCCGCACGAACAACCGCAATTTCGAGGGGCGCAGCGGAACGAAATCCGCGCAGGTCTACCTTGTCTCTCCGGAGACGGCTGCGGCGAGCGCCCTTTCCGGAAAGGTGACGGATCCCCGCAAGCATACCGTGAGCGCGGTTCCTGCGCCGTCCAAGTTCCCCATCGACGATTCGATGTTCCTCTACCGCAATACGGCCGGTAAGGGCGTGAGGGGCGCGAAGATCGTGCGCGGGCCGAACATCGCGCAGGTGCCGAAGGGCGAGCCGCTTCCGGCGTCGTTCAACGCCGCGTGCGCGATCAAGGTCGGCGACAAGATAACGACCGACCACATAATGCCGGCCGGCGCCCGCTTGAAGTTCAGATCGAACATTCCCGAATACGCGAAGTTCGTGTTCGAGCCGTGCGATCCGAAGTTCCACGACAAGTGTCTCGAAAACCGCAAGGCGGGGCTTGCGAACGTGATCGTCGCCGGCGAGAGCTACGGACAGGGTTCGAGCCGCGAACACGCTGCGCTGTGCCCGATGTATCTCGGCGTCAAGGCCGTGCTGGCGAAGTCCATCGAACGCATCCACCGCGCAAACCTCATCAACTTCGGAATCGTGCCGTTCATCTTCGACGATGCGGCAGACTACGATTCGCTCAACGCGGGGGACCGGCTTGAGTTCGGCAACGTCCGCGAGGCGGTCGAGGGTGACGGCAAGGTCACGGTTCGCGTCGGCGGCAGGACGTTCACGGCGACCGCGACGCTTTCCGACCGCGAGCGGCATCTTGTGCTCGCCGGCGGATTGCTTGCGTCGTTGAAGTGACGGCGCATCGCGGATGCGTTCCGCTTGTGGTATAATTGGCGGCGATCCCTGCGCTGTCGCCGGGTGGCGGACGCAGGGGCGGCAAACATCTGGAACAAGGAGCGAGATGCCATGAACCGTAGAGACTTCATCAAAACCGCAGGCGCGGGTGCGTTCGCGATTGCATCGGCCAACACAGTGTTCGGGGCTCCGTCCGGCAAGGTGTCCCTCGCCATCATCGGATGCGCCAGGACCGCAAATCACGGGAACGGCTTTGTCGTAGATCCAAAGGGCGGACGCGGACGCGGCTTTCAGGTGATGAGCCGCTTCGCCGAACTTCCCGACTGCGAAATATCCGTGGTGTGCGACGTGGATTCCACGGCGATGGATCTTGCGGCGGAGACCGTGAAGCAGATTTCGGGGAGGATGCCGCGCAAGGTCAAGGATTTCCGCGAAGTGGTGGCCGATCCGTCCATAGACGGCGTAATCGTCGCGACGCCGGACCACAGCCACGTGTACATCGCCTGTGCGGCCATGAAGGCCGGCAAGGCGGTCTACCTTGAGAAGCCCATCGGCGTGACGGCCGGCGAGGCCGAGGTTCTGGCCGAAGTGCAGCGCAAGACGGGGGTGGTGTTCCAGCTCGGCACTCAGCGGCGCAGCTCGTATGCAACGCAGCAGGCTGTGGCGGCGATCCGCTCCGGCGCGTACGGCAGACCGCACTGGGCAAAGGCATGGTGCATGAGCGACCGTCCGGCGATCAGGAACGTGAAGCCGGCCCCTGTGCCTGAATGGCTCGACTGGGATCTGTGGCAGTGCTGCGCACCGCGCACGGAATACCGCACGAACATCGTCCACTACAACTGGCGCTTCTTCCGTGGCTACGGCACGGGCGACCTTCCGAACAACGGACTGCATTTTGTGGACATCGGGCGCTGGGCGCTCGGCGCAGAGTGGCCGGAGCGGGTCTATGCCGGTGGCGGGCACCTCTTCTGCGAAGGGGAGGACTGGAACTGGGACGACACCCATATGCTCACGGTTCAATTCCCGGACAAGAAGTACCTCACATGGGAGGGCTGCTCCCATTCCGGCGCGTTCCCGTTCATGGGGAAGTGGACGGGCTGTCTCGTCTACTGCGATGACGGGCTTGCGTTCTTTGGTCCGCTCGGCGAATCGGCAGTCTACGACCGCACGGGCAGGAAGCTCATCAAGGAATGGGCGGCGAACGAGGCGGATCCTGCGGCGCAGGTAGGCGATACGCGGCTTTCCGATCCGATTCGCGGCTGCGACCGCTGCCATGTCGCCCGCTTCGTGAAGTGCGTCCGCGAGAAGAATCTCGACACCGCCCAGCCGATCGATTCGTCGCTGAAGTCCAACCTCCTGACGGAGCTTGGAAACGTGTCGATGATGACCGGCGAGGCCGTTCATATAGATCCGCAGACGGGCAGGCTCAAAGACCCCAATTGTGCGGCGGCAAAGTTCTGGACACGCGAGTACGAGCCGGGCTGGGAGGTCAAGGCTTGATGCAGTTGCGTGGCTCTGCGGCTTTTGTGGTATAATCGGCGGACATTTAAGGAGATTCCGATGGCATGGTTTGAGAAGAAGGTGGAGAAGGCGGCTATCCCGCAGAGCAAGGAGCTGTGGACGGTGTGTCCGCGCTGCAGGAAGTATTTTGCGAAGAAGGACTGGAAGGGCATATGTCCGGAGTGCGGCTATCACGGACGCATGAAGGCGCGCGCCCGCATTGCGCTTCTTGCCGACGAGGGGACATTCAGCGAACTGTTTCGTGACGTATCGTACTCCGACCACCTCAAGTTCCATGACGCCTCCGGCGCCTACAAGGACAAGGTCGAGGCGACAATCGCCAAGACCGGCGAAACGGAATCGGTGGTCGTAGGGACGGCTGCGATGGGTGGCGTTCCGGTGATGCTCGGCGTGATGGATTTCGCCTTCATGGGCGGATCTCTCGGCACGGGAACGGGCGAGCGCATCTGCAGGGCCGCCGAACAGGCGATCGCCGAGCGCCGTCCGCTCGTGCTCTGCTCCGCATCCGGCGGCGCCCGGATGCACGAAGGCATCCTCTCCCTTATGCAGATGGCCAAGACGTCGGCTGCAATCGGGAGGCTCAAGGATGCAGGGCTTCCGTACATCTCCGTGCTCACCGACCCGACGACGGGCGGCGTCTCCGCATCGTATGCGATGCTCGGCGACATCAACATAACGGAGCCTGGGGCGCTGATCGGGTTCGCTGGCCGCCGCGTGATCGAGAACACGATACACCAGAAGCTGCCTGACGACTTCCAGACGGCGGAGTACCTTCTGGCGCACGGATTCATCGACAAGATCGTGCCGCGCACGGAACTCAAGGCGTTCATCGTGAAGATGCTCCACTATTTCGGGTTTTGACGGCGGTCGGCGGTTCAGGTTGACAGGTGTTTCGCATTTTAAGGAGTTGCAATGGCTAAAGCCAAGACAAAATCAGTCACAGCGTACGATCGCGTGAAACTGGCGCGTGACGCAAAGCGTCCGCACATCTTCGATTTCATCAAGGCGCTCTGCACGGACTTCGAGGAGCTGCACGGCGACAGGCTCGTAAACGACGACAGGGGGCTGATCGGCGGATTCGCCACGCTCGCCGGCCGCAAGGCGCTCGTTCTCGGACATCACAAGGGCGCGACGGTCGAGGAGAACATGGCCGCGAACTTCGGCATGGCGAACCCGGACGGTTACCGCAAGGCGATGCGTCTCGCGAAGCTTGCCGAGAAGTTTCATGTTCCGGTCGTGACGTTCGTTGATACGCCCGGAGCGTACCCCGGCGACACGGCCGAGGCGCGTGGGCAGGCGGAAGCGATTGCCAAGTCGCTTGAGTTCTTCGCTGCGCTCAAGACGCCTGTTGTAGTGGTCGTCACTGGCGAGGGCGGATCCGGCGGCGCATTGGCGATAGCGGTTGGCGACAGGATTCTCATGCTTGAGAACGCCGTGTATTCGGTGATCTCCCCGGAAGGGTGCGCCGGCATCCTCTGGCGCGACGGCGCGAAGGCGCCGGAGGCGGCGGAGGCCCTGAAGATCACCGCTCCCGATTTGAAGCGGCTCGGCGCGATAGACGAGATCATCCCGGAGAAGAACCTCATGGCGAACCTCAAGAAGTCGATCGGGGCGGCGCTGAAGGAGCTGTCGGCCATGTCCGTGGAGGAGCTGTTGGACAGGCGATACGCCAAGTTCACGGCCATGGGACGGTTCGGACGCTGACCGCTTGATTTGCGAGACGGGTTTTCATATAATGCCCTGCGTTTCACCAACGTGACGGTCAGTCGGGGCAACAGACAGGCAAGGACGAAAAATGGCGACATTCCAGTACATCGCGCAGGATGCGCACGGCAATGAGCAGCGCGGCACGGTTGATGCCGCAGACAGGGCGCAGGCCATTTCGGCCGTGAGGGCGGCAGGGCTTTTCCCGAGCGCAATCGGCGAAGTGAAGGGCGCGGCTGCGCCGTCCAAGAAGCCTGCGGCGAAGAAATCCGCTCCCGCTGCGAAGAAGAGCGCCGCGAAGAAGGAGATCAAGATAAAGATGCCGTCCATCTTCGGCGGACGGGTAAAGCCCAAGGATCTCACGACGTTCACGCGACAGCTCGCAACGCTTGTGAACGCCGGGCTTCCGCTCATGCGCTGCATAGAGGTGCTGAAGAAGCAGAACCAGGTGCCGGCGATGGAGACCTGCCTGAACGGCATTTCGGAGAACATCTCCGGCGGCGGCACGTTCTCCGAGGCGCTGACGGCCTATCCGAAGATATTTGACAACCTTTACGTGAACATGGTGAAGGCCGGCGAAGCGGGCGGTGTGCTTGAAGTCGTGCTGAGCCGTCTGGCGGAGTTCGCAGAAAAGGCGCAGGCCATCAAGAACAAGGTGAAGGGCGCGATGATCTACCCGTCAGTGGTGCTTCTCGCGGCCATCGGCATCACCGCGTTCCTTCTCACGACGGTGATCCCCAAGTTCAAGCAGGTGTTCTCCGACATCCTCGGCGATGCATCGCTCCCGGCTGTCACGGAGTTCGTGATGGGCGTTTCCGATTTCGTGCAGCACAACGGCATACAGATTGCGATAGGCGTGGCGGCGCTGATTGTCATCTACAAGGTTCTCGGACACACCAAGGGCGGCGCGTACGCACTTGACGTGATGCGCCTCAAGATGCCGGTCACGGGAACGCTCGTGAAGCGCACGGCGATTTCGCAGGTCACACGTACGCTCGGCACCCTGCTCGCCTCAGGCGTCCCGATTCTGCAGGCTCTGCAGATCGTGCGCGACACCGCCGGAAACCGTGTGATCGCGAACGCGCTCCAGACGGTGCATGACGCAGTGAAGGAAGGTGAATCGATGACCGATCCGCTCGCCGCCTCCGGCGTGTTTCCGCCGATGGTGGTCTCGATGGTGCAGGTCGGCGAGGAGACAGGCGCCCTGGCGGATATGCTTACGCGAATCGCCAACACCTACGACGATGAGGTCGATAACGCCGTGGCGGGTCTGACCGCCGCCATCGAGCCTGCGCTCATCATCTTTCTTGCGGTTGTGGTCGGTACTATCGTCATCGCCATGTTCCTGCCGATGATCAAGATCATCTCCTCCGTCTCCGGCGGCGGCGGAATGTAAGGAGGGAGTTGGCGGTTGATAGAGGGTAGATGATAGACGGCGGTTGACAGATGGCAGCGGAGAGCGGAATGAGGATTTTTAAGGACATATTCAGAGCGATGTGTTTGCGAAGCGGTGGACAGTGCAAGTCTGCCGCCCATTCCACATTCCTCAACCAACACCTCCCTGTCAATTGCGCACTACGCACCGCCAACCGCCAACTATCATCAACCAAATCCGGCTTCACACTGATTGAGCTGCTGATCGTCACGGTCGTGGTTCTCGCCATGATGGGCATACTGTTCCGTCTGACCGGCATCGTCGGCAGCGCGAACAACCGAGAGACGACCGTGTACAGGATGCAGTGTCTCGAAAACTGCCTTTCCGGATATTATGCCGCCTTCGGTTCGTATCCGCCCGTTCCGCTTCAAGGCGTGTCGCGCAACATATACCGTCTGGTGGATAATGAACTTGTGCAGTCGAGCGATCCCAACGACACTGACAGCAGCGATTCCGAGTTCGAGAAATATTACGGTGTAGAGGCGGCTTGCCGTGCTCAGCCGCTGGCGGCGAAGTTCCCGCCGCCGAGCAAGATGCAAACTGCGAATGGTACGATGAAAGACAGCTTTGATCTCTACCAGAACTACCAGTCCGCTGTGCAGTCCGCCGTGAACGATGGCGTGTTTTCCTCTGCAGATGCGGAAAAGATAGATAGGTGGGTGAACCGTACGCTTGAGGACATAAGCGGCCGGCCCGGCTTCCTGAACTCTTTTGAGGACACTGCGTCCGCGAACGACCTTCCGCTGTTCCGGTTCGGTCTCATGTCGTTTCTGCTTCCCCGCTACAGGTTCATGCTCGACTGCGCGAAGGGAGCGCAGAGCGGAAACTCGCAGGCGTTCAACAACGCAGTGGACGCCTTTGTCCAGTGGACGGAAAACAACACGCTTCCACCAAGGATGGACTCGGGGGTTGCCTATGCCTCCTGGAAGGATTTCTGCGACATCATGGGCGGCAACGACGATTGGCAGATAGACTTGATTCCAAGTCAGGCGGCGTGTTCGCGCTGGTTGCCAAACCTGCGCGACATAGTGAACGGTCCCAACCGCTCGTTTTTCGGTGTGCAAATAGGAACCTCCGGCAACACCGGAATTCCGAAGGTGAAGGATGCCGCTTCATTTTCGCTTTATTTTCCTGGCGGATACGGCAGCTCGAGCGCTTCGCGGGGATATCCGCTGCTTTCGTACACAGTCTACGACGGTTGGGGACGTGAGTTCTTCTACTACTCGCCTGCACCGTACCAAACGTACACGCTTTGGTCAGCCGGGGCGAACGGCAGGACATTTCCACCGTGGATTGACCTCGGACAGTTCAAAAATGATCACAGGAAGCAGTACGAGTTGGCCATCGGCTGGATGGCGGACGACATCAAATACATGAGTACGGGAAGATAAGTTGGCAGAAGGTAGTCAGCAGTTTGGCAGATGACAGAAGGTAGTCAGCAGGAGGTAGCATGAGAATCTATGGAGAGATACTGAGAAGTTTGAAAAACGACAGTCGCCGTGCGTCTTCCGCACTGCCCGCCGCCCACTGCCCACCACCAACTAAATCCGCCTTTACGCTTGTGGAGATGCTGGTTGTGATCGGCATCATAGCGGTTCTTTCCGCCGCATCGATGATTGGCTACTCGAAGGTTGTAAGATCGGCGAAAAAGGCGAAGACTCAGGAGCTTGTATCGAACGCAGCGACTGCGCTTACGCACATATTTACGCAGAACAGCGGCGTGTGGCCGGAGGATCTCCTCAGCCGCGTCACGGACGGGAACGGGCGTCTTGACGAGGAGACGAGCCGCGTGTTCGTGCGCTACAACCTGCTTGGACTTTCGTACAACATCCAGTCCGCCAACGGCAACGTGAACCAGTACCGGCTTACGGGCAAGGATCGTTGCGGCATTGTAGACTCCGAGGCGGAGGCCGTGCTGAAGCGTTCCGAAAGCGCATCGGTGGGGTCGCAAGTCCGTTCGTCCGGCATGACCGTGAAAGAGCATATCCTTTATTTCGCGATCGATGAAGACGGAGACGGAATCACCGAGGCGGATGTGGAGGGCGGCGGCAAACTGAAGATACGCGCATCGGCTGCAGTCTGGGCGGCCGGCCCTAACGGCAAGGTGGAATACGGTTCGTTCGGGCGGAACGATGATGTGTACAGCTGGCGTCCAGCGCAGGTGAAGAAGTAGGGATGGTCGGTAGAGGGTAGATGGCAGGAGATGGAGAAGAGAGAAATGAGGAATTTTAAAGACATATTTAGGCTGATGGCTTTGAAGACCGGTGGCAAGTGTGCGTTTTCAGCGCACCCCTCTACCCGCTATCCACTACCTGCTGTCAACCGTCAACATCCAACTAAACTCGGCTTCACGATCGTGGAGCTTCTTGTGGTGATTGCGATCATCGCAATTCTCGCCGGAGCGATAACGATGGGCGTGAACGGGATGTTCTACAAGTCGCGCCTTGGCCGTGCCAAAGCCTTGCGCAACATGCTGCAGAGCGGACTTGAGACGTATTACGCCCGTACGGGCGAGTGGCCTACGCCGGTTAGGAACAAGGTGAACTATTCCGAGGGCGACTATGTGGAGCTGACCGCAGACGAGGCCGACCAGTGTTTTCGCACGATCGTGAAGGTCTCCACGGGGCAGAACGCCAATCCGGTGATGGATCCATCCGGACTGATCGTCGCGAAGAACATCAACGCTTACGGTTGCACGGACATCCACAAGAACTGGAGACAGGCTGAAGAATGGGAAATCGTAGGCACGGGCGAACACAGGTGCGACGGAAAATGTCCGCGTGGCCGTGACTTTGCGGATGCCACGAAGAAAGGCTCGAAGAACAAGATATCGCTTTCCCAGATGAATTTCGGGTATGCGGGACCGAACCACGGACGCTTCTGCCGCTTCCGTCTGTACTATTACCCGAAATCCGACACCGTTAAGGTGCTCCTCCAGAGGGCGAACGAGGCCTCCGGCAGTTCAAACTACGCGAATGGGTTCATCGATGACTAAACGGGCGTTCACACTTGTCGAGCTTCTTGTGGTCGGCGGCATAATGGCCGCCATGGCCACAGTGTCCGTCGGAAGCTATTTCGCCGTGGTTCGAGGCATGGCCGACAGGGGCGCCTTGGCGGCGGCAACCTCGGTGATTTCGCTTGCGCAGGAACGCGCCCGCATCGACATGACGCCGACTGTCGTCTATTTCTACAATGAGCTTGTGCAGGAGCAGAATGCGAGTAAGGCGACAGACCGGATTGTCGCCGGCGTTGCGGTCGCCGTGCGCCGTGCCGGACGGATATCACGCGTGAACGGCAGTCTGCTTGACGACGAGTATGCGGATCTTGAGAGGACGTACGGCATTGCCGATTCCGCAGGAGCGGAGTCCGATACATTCCGCCTGTACCATTTCAACTTCTCGAATATGGAGTACTCTTCCGTGTATTCTGAGGCTGTCGAGGACGAGATATCGAACGAGAAGTATCTTGTGGAGAAGCCGAAGGACAGGGGGTTCAAGAAGCCCCTCAGTTCCGAGAGCGAGGATTCCGCCAAGATGCTGACCTATGCATTCCGCATAAAGAGTGGCTTCACCGGATGGCGCGCTGGGTATGCCTACGGGTATGAGTTTGCGCGCATACGGCTGCCGGACAACTACATATTCGGCTCGGATCTTCCGGACGAGAACAATCCTGTGAAATCCGTCGGTACCGTCATCAAATGCTATCCGGATTCCAATGCATCCTCGCTTGACACCGTGCAGGTCTACACTCGCCGGGCGAGCGGATGGAAGAAGGTAGGCGACACAAAGAGCGAAATGAAGGACATCTGACGTGGACTGGACTTTCAAAAAGGCGTTTACGCTCATAGAGGTGAATCTCGCCATATTCATAATGGCGGGCGGCGTTCTTGCGATGATATCGCTGTATTCGCTCGGCTTTCGCGAAAGCAGGCAGTCGCGTGAGGATGTGGCGTCCGCAGCTCTTGCCGATACCGTGCTCAATCCGCTTGTGATTGCGCTCTCGTCACGGGACATGAAGTGGTCTGAATGGAGGAATCTCGGATTCACGACGATTTCGGCGGGGACTGGGACAGGATCGGGCGGTGCGAATGTCCAGGTGCTGCCGGGCAGCGGCACGAAGTCGGGTTGGCTTGCTTATGTGGACACCAAGGGATCTGGCGAGAATACGACATACTACGTGTCTGCCGATCCGCAGGGCAAGGCCAACCAGGTGTATTCCAGGCTTGTCGGCGCGGACAGGGACGGCTGGAACCTTCCAGGTTCGCCCACTGTGCCGGAGGGCATGACCTATGCGCTTGTCGCTTCGCGTGAAAGCGCTGATTCGCCGGTCATCTCGCTTGCGGTGAGGTGTGTGCGCAAGAATCTCAGGAACACGCTGATGGCGCAGCCCGTGTTTTCGACGGAGGTTCACTTCCAGGGAGATCCCAACCAATGAAAAAGGCTGGCTTTACGCTTTTGGAGGTGCTTGTCGCAAGCGTTCTGATGGGTATGCTTGTGACGATACTCACCATGATCTTCAATCAAAGTGCAATCGCCTGGCGGACTGGCAAGGCGGGTGTGGCAGACATGACGGAGGCTGAGCGCAAAATCGCCCGCATCCATGCGATGGCCGACAACGTCCTTCCCTACACGGGCGGGGATAACTACTGCGTTGTGTCACCGTGGAACGATGCCGACACCGATTCATCTTCCGATTTCAATGTGCGTTCCGTCCGCAAGGCCTCGTCCCTCAGGACGGGCGTGGCGTCCATCGGCGGAAACTTCAGCGGCAACGATGCCGGAAAAAACAACTGGAGGCAGACGGGGCTTGGCAACCCGGACATGAATGGCGGTCGTGCCTTCATTGTCGGGGTGCGCAGCGCCGGACCTGACCGGAAGTGGGATACTGAAGACGACATTTCTACATGGCCGGATGAGGTGGACTGATGAAGAAAGGTTTCACTCTAATAGAGCTGCTTGTGGTCATCGGGATGATCGCCGTCCTTACGGCGGCCACATCCTCCTCGGTGATGAAAGCGAGAAGGCGTTCCCAGATATCCCGCGCAGAGACCGAGACGCGTGAGATGACCAATGCCATATTGGCGTACGAGAACTGGGACGACACCCATTCGCTCAAGAACTATCAGACTTCATCCAGCTGGAAGGATGCAAGCGAAGATGCCATGCAGTTCATCCTCGGCGGCGTCCAGAACCGTCAGGGGAACGTGCCGGTGCTGTACAACGCCGCCGTCACGGGCGGGAGCATACGCGATCCGTGGGGCACTCCGTACCAGTACATGATAGCCCAGTCCGGCGAGGCGTCGGAAAGCAGCGCGGACAAGGTGGGGAGCAGCCTTTCCACCTACATGCTTCTGCCGAACCTTTGGCGTCTGAAGTCCAGCGAAAGGGGGCCGTGACTGCCGCGTCCTGCACAGGGGCGCATGAGACCGAGGGCAATGCGGATGTGACGTGTCTTTGACGCAAAGCCGAGGGATGCGTGGAGGTTTTATGACAGGATCAACAAGATTTAGTTTTGCCGTCAAGTCGTCGGATAGCCGCAGCAAGGTTGGTTCGGCGCTGCTGATAGTGCTTGGAATGTTCGCGTTCATGCTTGTGAGCGCCGTCTCGTTTTCGGTGTACATGAGGTCGAGCCGGGCCCCCAGCTCATTCCTGCGCCGCAACACCGCAACGCGCCATCTCGTGAAGGCTGCGCTCGCCCGCGCCATCGACGAGATAGATACCGCAATAGGCAACGATCCGTTTCCCGGCGTCGGCTACAACCACGACTACGGCAGTTCCGGAACGGGGCAGGGTGACAGGGCGAAGAACGACAACTGGCACGGTCGCGTCTTTGCGCCGTCCAACGAGGTGGCTCTTGCCGAGACAGTCTCCACGCTCACGCTTGAAGGGCTTGGCTACGTGCCGTCCTGCATAGCGAACGAAGTGCGGTACTGGAGCCGCCATACGCGCACGGCCAAGTGGCATCCGTTCAACTTCGGGATGGGACGCTATGCGTTCACGGCGATCAACGTCTCCGATTTCTACGATCTCAACGAGTTCGTCACGCCGGCCGGCGGTGTGCGTCCGCAGTATCTGAACCGCTCGTCCGCGCCGCAGGGACGCATCTCCCCGTCGTATCTCTTCCGTGGCGGTGAAAACAGCGACATGGATAACGGCGGAGCCGCAGCGTCGACGTTTCTCGGCGCGATGGCGACAGGAGCCGGTGTGGGCGGCGGCAACGCTCCGTCCGTTGCTGATGTGCCGTTTACGTCGTTCATGGACTTCAACCTCGCGATGCTCAACGCGGGAAATGCCCTTGGCGGGCTTGCGTCGCCGTACGTGAACCTCATCAAGAACAACAACTCCTCCACCTACTATTCAGGGGCGGTGGAGGCGGCCCGCCGTTCGCTTTTCATGGCGGGCGGATGGAACAGCGATTCGAACCTTACGTACAGCGCATACAAGGCGGGATATCCTGATCGCATAAATCTGCGCTATCCGGAGATGCAGCCGTTCTACGGATGCGATTGGGTGTGGAACTCCGGCACGCTCACCAAGTGCCTTGGTGCGCAGAATGACTTCTGGAACATGAATCAGATCAATTCGCGGTTTCCGATTCTCTCGACCGCTCTTCTGTGCGACTATCTTGATGAAGACAGTGTCCCGCTTTCGCTCTGCATCCCCTGTGTGGAGAACGTGCCGATGCTCTGCGGGATGGAACTGAACGACTGCGTGAAATACAAGGTGCTTTGCGTAGAGGAGACGATTTCCGAGGCAAATGCAGAGACCGGCGCGAAGAAGAAGATCAAAGTGACATATTCGTTTCGTGTAGAGGTGCAGAACCCCGTTGTGACCCTGACCGCCGCATATCCGTTCGTCAACGGGCCGCAGGGCGGAGCTTCGGGGTTCACCGCCGAGGCGTTCATCCGCGTCTTCTTTGTGGAGGAGCCGACCGGAAACGGATTGAACGACACAGGTCTGCGGACGTCTCTCTCCAACCTTGGATGGATGGAGCCGAACGGCGGAACGCCCGGCGACGCCATCTGGAGCCATTCGGACAGCGCTGGCGCGATTTGCATCCAGGTTTCGTGCGGCAAGACCGGAATTTCGACCCCGACAGTTTCCGGAACGGGTGAATCCGCTGAAGAGAGCGCAATCGTGAAGGACATTGCGCTTATGGGTTCAAGCTCTGCACCGAAGGAGGCGATGCTGGCGGAGCTTGTCTATGAGGTTGACGAAAACGGGCAGAGGACGCTTGTTGAAGGTGAGTGCAAGAACGGGGATGCAATCGCCTTCTACGACAGCGGGTGGAAAGCCGTCGGCAGCTTCCTCGATGAATTAAAGGGCGATCTGAATCCCGGCAGGAAGTTCCGTCCGTCTGCGGCGGTGTGGGCACGAGTCAAGGATTCATCCGGAAAAACCGTCGATATGGCTCCTGCAGTTCCAGAGTATGATGTGCTCAGCGGTCACGCGGATAATGTTGGCGTCGCCATGTTCAACGAGGCGGCAGGTGGCGCGGCAGGCATACCGCTCATGCGCTTTTTCCCGAAGGTTGACGATGCGGCGGCGGGGGTTGTCCTCACGAAAAAATATTTTGAAGACAACAAAGACGCTGAACGCACCGCCACATGGAAGCAGAAGTCTTACATGGCGAGCGATCCGCGCATGAACTGGGCACCAGAGCAGTGGTGGGCGACCGACCAGACCGGGAATCCGAAGGATCTGTGGTTCAATGCCGTCAAGAACCTTCGGCAGGGCGACACGCTGCGCGATCAGGACATCTTCATGTCGGTATCTGATCAGGGCTACCTGCAGTCGATGTATGAATGGATGATGATTCCGCAGGTGCGCGGAATGGACGGAAGCGGCGGCAACGTGTGGGGCGTGTTTGAAGGTGGCGGAGAGTACAACGGAACGGTCAGGACGGCAATCGGAGACGTCGCGTACAACAGCGTGATGTGGCGCACATACCGCTCCGATGCGTTTGGCCACGACAGCAGCTGGGGCAGCATCGACGATATCGCGTTTGATGACGCGGAAAACGGAATCAGGGTAAATCCGTACACCGACATGATGGAGGTGATGCTTGGCGCGTTCGCGAATATGCCGTACGACTGGTGGTCTGCCGGTACGAACAACAACGCCAACGGCAAAAGCTACATGAATGCGTCCGCTCCAAGTTTCGAGAAGAACTACCTCTTCAACTGGTCATGCAACTACAATGACGTGTACAACATGGCGTACTACTGGATGGGTGCGTTCAACTATCTCAACCTGTCGCAGGACGAGAGGCAGAAGAAGCTTTACTTGGCTGATGGCTGGAAGGACGTCATCGAAGATGCGGTCAATTGGAGGACAGGAGAGCTCAACTGCAGGTTCGTGGAGACGTTCGACGAAGATACGACGCTTAACAAGGCTGTACTTTCTGGAAACAACGATACCGTTCAGGCAATCCTCCAAAGCCTGACATTCACCGAGAGGAAGTTCCTGTACGGCTACCTGAAGGGATGCTTTGCGAACAGGTCACAGCTGTTTCTTGTATTCGTCCGCGCCGAGCCGTCAAGTGTCGGAGCGGCAGGCGCCGGTGGCCGCGCAGTGGCGCTCGTCTGGCGCGACCCAGCTGCGCCGACGGACAACAACGGACAGTTCAAGAAGTCTTCCGGCGGAAGTGAACAGCCGGAGTACGGCAAGGACAACGGATCCATCTATCTCAATCCGCTGTCCAGTTCGCAGCCGGAGGAGGCGTGGCGACTGCGTTCCCGCAACTATCCGCCGCACCGTACGCGCATTCTTTTCTATCATCAGCTTGATTGAGGCAGGATGTGAAATCTGTGGTCTGTGGTTTGTAGGAGAGAGGTTTTTGTTGGAGAGGGGTTAGGGTGAACTGTTGGAGAGGGGTTTTAACGCAAACGGCGCAAAGGCGAACGCAAAGAGCGCAAAGGGTGGTTTGGGATTTGTAGGAGAAGGGTTTAGGGTGAGCTGGGATTTGTTGGAGAGGGGGTTTGTGGGAGAGTGGTTGGGGTGAACTGTTGGAGAGGGGGTTTAACGCAAAGGGCGCAAAGGTGAACGCAAAGAGCGCTAAGGGTGTAGGAGAAGGGTTCTTGTGGGAGAGTGGTTGAGGTGAACTGTTGGAGAGAAGTTTTAACGCAAAGGACGCAAAGGTGAACGCAAAGAGCGCAAAGGGTGGTTTGGGATTTGTAGGAGAGGGGTTGGGGTGAGCTGGGATTTGTTGGGGAGAGGTTTAGGGGTGATTTATGATCTGCTTGGCTGATAGATCTTCATTGTTGATATGGAGTGCACTTTATGACTTTGAATGAGTTAAGCCGGGTTGTGATTGACGCTGCATTTGAGGTTCGCAGGAATCTGGGTGTTGGGCTTCTTGAGTCTGCATACGAGATGGCGTTGGTTTATGAATTGCGGACAAAAGGCATCGAAGTTGAACGTCAGGTGCCAATTCATATGCAATATAAGGGGGTGCAGATAGGCGAAGGCTATCGCATTGACATACTGGTGGATGGACGACTTGTGGTTGAATGTAAGGCGACAGACATGAACAATCCGATATATGCTGCGCAGTGTCTTACCTATCTCCGCGCAGCCAACCTGAATCTTGGACTTGTCATCAACTTTGGATGCTTTAGGCTGAAGGACGGAATTGCACGCATCGCGAATGGATTTTCGGAAGAGGACTAAAAAATCTTTGCGTTCTTTGCGTCCTCTTCGCGCTCTTTGCGTTAAAATACACACTGTTTTCAAAACCCACAACCATCAATCACCCACTACTGTATTTTCAGAATGGGGACAAAAAAAAAATCTTTGCGTTCTTAGCGTTCTCTTCGCGTTCTTTGCGTTAAAATACACACCGTTTTCAAAACCCACAACCCACAACCATCAACCACCCACCCGCTACCAACCATCAACTACCCACTATCAACCACCACCCACCCGCTACTGGATCTTTGGAATGGGGACTAAAAAATCTTTGCGTTCTTAGCGTCCATCTTCGCGTTCTTTGCGTTAAAATACACACCATTTTCAAAACCCACAACTCACAACCAGCAACCAACCACCCGCTACCAGCAACTCACAACCCGCTATCAACCATCAACCACCCACTACCAACAACCATGAAACGTAAACAGGCATTTTCCCTCGTCGAACTTCTCATCGTGATTGGCATCATTGCCATTCTTGCCGGCGTAATGCTGACGCAGTTCTCCAGTTCTACGGACAGTGCGCTTTCGGCGGCCTGCATGAACAACATGCGTACGCTGTGCAACGCGGTGCTTGCCGATGCGTCCAAGCAGGGATACTACCCTGCGGCCGGTGCATACCAGTACTACGATGAGGTGACTGCGGAGAAGAAATGGTTCCAGGGATGGATCGGACGTTCGGACGGAAACGCAAAGGTTTCGTGCTATCACGATTTCAACGATGACGGTGAGGCGCAGCACTACGCGTTGACCAACGGTACGATATGGAAGGCGATCGGCGG
Organism: uncultured Lentisphaeraceae bacterium; assembly: GCA_964567665.1. GTDB lineage: Bacteria > Verrucomicrobiota > Kiritimatiellia > RFP12 > UBA1067 > UBA1731. Next base: position 65,719 of record CAZMNN010000006.1, on the reverse strand, counting down.
ACGTCAGGGCGCATACATATGTCCTGCCCACATGGAGTATTGCAAAGACAATGCGAGACCGCTTCCGTCGTGGAGTTATGTGATGAACAGCTATTTCGGATGGGATCTCAGCACTGCGGCCGACATCGCGACCGGCGGTCGGCGTTCGTTTGGCGAATATCTGGATTTCAAGTACAGCTCCAGCCCGAAGACGCGGAGCCGTCCGCCGGAGAAGGTGCTGCTGCTTGCGGAGATTCCGTTTGTCGAGAACGACTTTCAGCATCCCGACTGCTCCACCTCCGCATCTGAGGAGAACGATGCGATTCTCAAGTACGCAACGGAAGGCGATCTTGAGCAGAGGGCGAACAAGGCGGCGGATGGCGACGGTGAGACGATCGGCTTCAACCACAGAACCGGCAACAACTACAGCGCACATGTCGCGTTCGCTGACGGGCACTGCGTGAAGCTGATGCTGCCGAAGGACGCAAACGGAGACAATCTCCGGGAACTTACTTCATGGCTCTGCACGGGGCTTGAATATACGTTCAACGGTCGTACATACAGGAAGGTGTCGGAATGAGGTCGATTGTGATTTTGTCTGCGGTGGCGCTGTCGGTCTGCGCGTCTGCCGCGAAGCTTGACGGGATTGCCGCACGTGTCGATTCGAGCGTGATAACGGTCGGAGACGTGATGGCGGAGATAAAGCGCCACCCTGATGCGCGTGAAAGCTCCGGAAACGAGACGGAGATGCAGTCCCTGTACCGCGCTGCGCTCGATACGCTCATAGAGCGCAGACTGATACTGAAGGCCGCCGCCGCAAAGAAGATGGAGATACCCGAATGGGTGATTGACAACCAGATTCGCGAGATCGTGCATGAGATGTTCGGCGGCGACATGAACCGTCTTGAGGAGGAGCTTGCCCGGAGCAAGATTCCGATGACGGAGTACCGCAACACCATCAAGGAGGACATAATCGTGCGCGGGATGCGCCAGCAGATGGTGGAGCAGTATGTCACCGCATCGCCGCTCGCGATGAGGAAGGAATACCGTGAGCATCCGGAACGCTACCGTCAGGAGATGAAGGCCACGGTTCGCGTGATCCTGCTCAAGCCGCCGTCTGCGGATGATGGCGTCGCGAGCGTCAAGACGCGCTGGATGCAGATATCCGAGGAGCTTGCCGCAGGCAAGGACTTTGCGGAGCTTGCCGTCAGGTACTCCGCCGATTCCCATGCTAAGGACGGCGGACTGTGGAGGGACGTGAATCCGGAAGAGGCGTTCCGTCCGGAGATCGCCGCCGCGATAGCGAAGCTTGAGGTCGGCAAGGTCTCCGAGATGATAGACCTCGACGGGTGGGGCTTCATCGTCAAGAAGGAGGCCGAGACCGCCGCCAAGGAGATGTCGTTCTCCGAGGCGTACGACAAGATTTCGCTGAACGTGCGAAGCGCCGCCGTGAAGAAGGCCTATGACGAATGGATCGCCCGGCTTCGTGAGGACGCTTTCGTCAAGACCTATCCGATTCCCAATGAGTGAAGCGTTTCTGCGCACAGCCATGAATCTCACAAGTCCATCACAAGTCAAGGATTGGTGCATACGCAACAAGTTCCACCCGAACAGGGTGCTTGGCCAGAACTTTCTGATAGACAAGAATGCGCTTGACGCCATTCTTGACGCAGCGGATATCGAGCCGGGTGCGAGGTGTCTTGAGATCGGGCCTGGACTTGGGGTGCTGACCGAGGGGCTTCTCGGACGCGGATGCGCAGTGACCGCCGTGGAGAAGGATGGCGTCCTTGCGGACAGGCTGAAGGAGTCTCTGGGCAATCCGGAGGGATTGACCGTGCTGAAGGGCGATGCCCTCGATTTCATCAAGAGGGGCGAGTGCGACGGGTTCCCGTTGATGGTATCGAACCTCCCGTACCAGGCCGGGACGCGCATACTCATTGAACTCGTCGAGCGCGTTATGCCGAGGACGGACGACAGCGGTCTGGCGTCAATTGAAGGTTCTCACCCCGCAACACTCACCCCGCCCTCAACCATGGTAGTCCTTGTGCAGACGGAAGTTGCGGACAGGCTGGCGGCGAAGGAAGGCTCAAAGGTGCGCGGTCTTGCCGGTGTCCGTGTGCAGCTTGACTATGACGTATCGATCGTCAGGAAGGTTGCGGCGAGCTGCTTCTGGCCGCGTCCCGAGATCGGGTCTACGGTCGTGAAGCTTGTGCGCCATCACCGGAACGACAATGTCGGTGTGGATGTGCGGGCGACGTTCCGCCGTCTCACAAAGCAGGCGTTCGAGCATCGCCGCAAGCAGCTGGGCAGCATATTCAAGGGTGTGATTGAATCCACCGCCCGCGCCGAGGAGCTTTCAAACGCCGATTGGCTGTCGCTTGCGGAACAGCTGGCTGGCGTTCTGTAGACGGAAAATCCTCGCGCACTTGTGCTATAATCATCCACATGAAGACAAACCGTAGACTTTTCCTGAAGACGGCCGGTGCCGCCACGCTGTTTGGCCTCGGCGGATGCTCTTCGTTCAACATGGCCGGTTCGGCCGCATCGCCGAACGGCAAGATAAGGATGGCGTTCGTAGGTGTCGGGAACCGTGGCGGCTCGAACCTGCAGTCGTTCGCCTTCTTCAAGGATCTCGTGGACGTTGTGGCGCTGTGCGACACCGACATGGGCGGAGAGGCGACTCTTCCGGCCCTCAAGGCGTTTCCGTCCGTTCCGCGATACCGTGACTTCCGCAGGATGTTCGATGAGATGGGGAGTTCGATAGATGCGGTGTGCGTATCTACGCCGGACTTCTCCCACTTCCCGGTCGCGATGCTTGCGATGTCCCTCGGCAAGCACGTCTACGTGGAGAAGCCGATAGGAAACCGCTTCGAAGAGATTGAGCTTCTGACGAACGCCGCCGCCCGGCATGGCGTAGTGACGCAGATGGGGAATCAGGGTCATTCTGGCGGAAACTACTACCAGTGCCGCTCGCTTGTCGAGAGCGGATTCATGCGAGATGTCACGCGCATAGAGGCGTTCATGTGCTCCCCGCGCCGCTGGCACAAGTATGGCGGCGAGTTGAAGTCCATGCCTCCGGCGGAGACGCCGCCGAAGACGCTCGACTGGAACACATGGCTCTCACAGCGGTCTGAACGCGGCTACAGCCCCGCCTACATGGGCGGCGAATGGCGATGCTTCTACGAATACGGTACGGGGCCGCTCGGCGACTGGGGGGCGCACATCTTCTCTACGCTGTGGGAGCACCTGAAGCTTGGACTTCCGTCGAAGATCGAGGTGCTGAAGGACGAGAAGCGCACGGATGTAGTATTCCCCCTCGCCTCCACAACGGTGTTCACCTTCCCCGAACGCGGCGCAGGTCTGCCGGAGTGCCGCCTTGTGTGGCGCGACGGCATCGGCAACTTTCCGGATATGCCGGCAAAGCACCCGAACAGCAAATGGCAGAGGCAGAGCAACGGCGCGGAGGTGTACGGGGCGGATGGGCGCGTGTTTGCGCGTACGAGCCACGCCGCGCCGTTCGTGCTTGTGTCCGGCGGCGATCCGCACGATCCGCAGGTGAAGAAGGCCCTTTCGGACTTTCCGAAGCCGAAGTACAGCAGTCACTACGAAAGCTTCCTGCGCACGATACGCGGCGAGGACGAGGTGCGGTCTCCGTTCCGCATCGGCGGACCGCTCTCCCAGATCTGCGCACTTGGATCGCTTGCCGTGGAACTTGGCGACCCCGTGCTGAATTTCGACAGGAAGGCGAAGCGTTTCGTCGCTAACGACCGCGCAAACGCGCTGCTTTCCGGCGGCGAGCCGCGCCGTGGCTGGGAAGAGTTCTACAGAATGTGATTTGCGCAATGAATCCGCTTGAAAACATACGCATTGTGCTTGTGGGTACGCTCTACACCGGCAACGTCGGCAGCGCGTGCCGCGCAATGGCCAACATGGGCATCCGGCATCTTCGTCTTGCCGCACCGAATCTCCAGAACGACTGGGAGGAGGGCAACCGTCTCGCCGTCCACGCAACAGACCTGATTGAGCGGCGCGAGGAGTTCGCCACGTTCGAGGAGGCGGTGGCGGACTGCGTGGCGGTGGTCGGCACCACGGCGCGAGGCGGTCTCTACCGTCAGCACGTGAAGGCGCCTCGCGACTGCGCGGCGGACATCCTTGCGCTTGCGTCCACAGGCCCCGTCGCGATCGTGTTCGGGCGTGAGGACAAAGGGCTGCTCAACGAGGAGATCGCCCAGTGCACCCACCTGATCAGGATTCCGGTGGACGAGGGCTACACGTCGATCAACCTCTCGCAGGCCGTCCTGATAACGTGCTATGAGCTTTTCACGGCGACGGGACGCTACCAGCCGCCGCACGAGAAGGCTCCACCTGCGCCGCAGGGACAGAAGATGCAGCTCATGAAGATGTGGCGCGAGATGCTTGAGGACATCGGCTACATGGACGAGCAGAAGGCGGATCACATGATGCAGGGCATACATCGCGTGTTCTCGCGTGGCGTGGTCACAAAGGACGATGCCGCGCTTCTGCTCGGCGTTGCGCGTCAGGCGGTGTGGGCGCACAGGCATCCGCTGCTCGACGGCGGAAGAAGGACTTCGGCGGAGTTCGAGAGATGACGGACGAGCGGTTTTCTCATTTGCGCAGCGTATCGGAACTGGATGAAGCGATTGCATCCGGCAGGATATCGGAGGTGATTGCCGGTGGAGAGCGGCATCATGCCGCCCGCATCGCCAGGATGGCGGAGCTGGTTGCGTCGAGGGCGCCGTCGGTGCGGATCGTGCTTGCGTCCGGGCCGTCCGCCGCCGGCAAGACAACGACGGCAATCCGGCTGTGTGCGGCTCTGAAGGCGAACGGACTTAACGCGATGCGCATATCGACCGACGACTACTTTGTTGGCGACAGGCGCAATCCCCGCGACAGCGAAGGGAATCTGGACTACGAGCATTTCGAGGCGGTAGACCGCGTCCGTCTCCGTGAGGATCTTCTGAGGCTGCTCTCCGGCGAGCCGTTCCGCAGACGCAAGTTCGATTTCACGCGCCATGAGGGGTATGACGACAGCGACATCTTCGTTCCGCCGCCGAATGTCGTTGTGGTTTTGGAGGGGATTCACGCGTTGAATCCGCTACTCACCGAGGGTATCGGCGACGAACTCAAGTTCCGCGTGTATCTCAACACCCTTTCGCAGCTTGTGGCAGACAAGGGCGGCTGGCTCTACTACGAGGACACAAGGCTGATGCGGCGCATTGTCCGCGACAAGACGTATCGCGACATGTCGCCGGAGAAGACGATACTCATGTGGGAGAAGGTCTCCGCAGGGGAGATGCGCTGGATAAATCCGTATAGGGGGTTCGCCGACTTCGTCTTCAGCACGTCGCTCGACTACGAACTCGCCGTGATGAAGCCCGTGCTTGAGCCTGTTCTGAAGTCGGTGCCGTATCTCGGCGGACGCGAAAACGCGGAGATACGCCGTCTCCTTGCAGTGCTTGAGACGGTGACGGCGGTGGACGACACCTCGGCGATTCCCGCAGACTCCATTCTCCGTGAATCCATCGGCGGCTCGCGGTTCGACTATTCGTGAGCGGCGCGAGCCGCTTCGTCACCGTGTTCGCTCTATCGCGACGCGCAGCGATCCGATCTTCGCGGCCGTGTTGACGATCGACGGATCTCCCGGCACATCGGCGTTCACTATTGCGTCCGAAGCGGCGGCGTGCAGCCATACCGCCGAGCAGGCGGCGAGGTAGGCGTCCTTGACGTATGCCCAGCGGGCGGCGATTACGCCCGAAAGCAGGTCTCCCATTCCGCCCATCGCCATGAACGGATTTCCGGCGTCGCACACGAAGGTGCGTCCGCCAGGTTCGGTTACGATGGTGTGTGCGCCCTTGAGCACGCAGATTGCGTGGTAGCGCTCCATAATGCGTTTCGCGGCGGATGCGCGGTCGGCGAGAATGTCGTCTGCCGTGCAGGCCAGCAGCCTTGCGGCCTCGCCGGCGTGTGGCGTGAGGATCAGCGACTGCCCCTCTATCACTGGGAGGTTTATCGGCTTTTTGGCGTACCAGTTGGAGAGGATCGTGAGGGCGTCGGCATCAAGCACGAAGCGCCCCTTGGAGCCTGAGAGCAGACGGGAGACGAGCATCTCCGCAGTCTGCGTCACGCCAAGTCCCATGCCGATCACGGTGGTGTCGGCGCGTGGCGGAACGCAAGTGGCGGTCTGCTTCATGAACGTGGCCTCCGGCACAAGCGAACCGGCTGCAATGCGCGAGGCATCCGGCACCACGAGGTGCACAAGTCCGGCTCCGGCGGCGCGGGCGCCAAGTCCGCATATCACCGGTGCGTGGATGAAATGGCTTGAGCCGCCGACGACGGTGACGGTTCCGACGGAATACTTGTTCGAGTCGACGGGTCTTCGCGGAAAAGCCCCGCAAATTGATTCGGGTATCTGCATACGGCTGTAGAGTATAGCAAAAAGACGCGGAATGTGCTATTCTATGCGCCTTAAAAGGAAAGGGGAGAACCGGACATGAGGATGTTTGCTGTTTTTGCGGCGGCGTTTGCCGCATCGTTTGCGGCGTTTGCCGCCGGGGAACTGGATGAGGCCGTGCTGCACGGCGATACCGACAAGGAACGTGCCATAGACTACAGGCCGGGCGAGCCTATCGTGTTCACGCTCCGCCTTCAGGGCGCAAAGCCGCTCCCGAAAGATACGTATTTCGTGTCATGGATCCGTCATGGCGACGACGGCATCGTGGAGCGCGGCAAGGTTCCGGCTTCCCTGACCGAACCGCTCGTCGTCAAGACGAAGCTCGACAAGCCCGGTTTCGTGCGCCTTCTCGCGGAGGTTGTGGACAAGGACGGCAAGTCCTACCGCAAGAGCTTCCGTGGCGATCCGAACACGCCGGAGGGTAAGAGGGCGCTCAATGCGTTTGAGCGGATGGACAAGCGCGTGTTCTTCGACGGCAGCGCGGGCGTGGACGTGTCTACGTTGCAGAGCGTGCCTGAGCCGGCTGACTTCGATGCGTTCTGGGCGCGGCGGCGGGCACGTCTTGCGAAGGTGCCGCTTGAGGCGGAGCGCAAGGAGCTGAAGGACTACGCCAAGGACGCCAACGTGTTCGCAGTGTCCATAAAGTGTGCGGGGCCGCGTCCGTCAACAGGCTACCTTTCCATTCCGAAGAAGCCTGGGAAATATCCGATCAGCGTGGGGTTCCACGGATACGGGCACAGCTATCCCAACAAGGGACACGTCGTGGCGCCGATCGTCTCCGGCAGCCGCATATGCTTCAACTTCTCTCCGCACGGCTACGAGCTGGGACGCGAACCGGAATACTACGACGAGTTCTTCCGGTCGATATGCTCAGGCGGACGCACCTTCGGGTTCGACGACAAGCAGAACGCAGATCCGGAGACATGCTATTTCAGCGGCTACACGTACAGGATAATGCGGTTGCTGGAATGGCTCAAGACGCTTCCCGAATGGGACGGAAAGAACCTGGAGGTCAGCGGCGGCTCGATGGGCGGAATGCAGTCCATATGGGCGGCCGGGCTTGACAAGGACGTCTCTCTCGCGAAGCCGTCCATTCCGTGGAACTGCGACATCGGCGGACGCGACACGCTGAAGCGCGTAATCGACGGCTGGTACATCCACGAGACGCCGGCTCTCCGCTACTATGACCCGGTGAACCTCGCGAAGCGCATATCGAAGAACTGCCGCGTGGAGATCACCCGCGCCGGGCTTGGCGACTACTGCTGTCCGCCGAGCGGAGTGGCGATACTTTACAACAACATTCCCTGCGCGAAGAAGATAAACTGGGTGCAAGGCTCCACGCACGGGTATGTGCCGCCGGAGAAGCATCAGGCGTTTTCGCTGACGGACAACGGATGGACGGAATAACGACAATGGACAAGGATGGACATGGCGGCGGCGTAGGCGTTGTCGAGGCGAAGAGTCTCCGGCTTGCGCTTCCGGAAGGCGGGTTCAGGCTTCGCACCGGTGCGGTGCTGAAGCAGATTGACGTCGCGTACGAGGAATGCGGGGCAATCCGACCGGAGCGGGACAACGTGGTGTTCATCTGCCACGCCCTCACCGGCGATGCCCATGTGGCCGGGGTGCGTCCCGGCGAGACGAAGCCGAGCGGCTGGTGGGAGGGCATGGTCGGTCCCGGCCGGGCAATAGATACGAACCGCTACCACGTGATATGCGCGAACGTCCTCGGCGGATGCAGCGGAACAACCGGGCCGTCGTCGATCAACCCGGATACGGGCAAGCCGTACGGCAGCTTGTTCCCGCGCTACGACTTTTCGGACGCCGTGGACGTCTACAGGATGCTGCTTGCGCAGCTCGGCGTGAAGCATCTCGCTGCGCTGATAGGCGGAAGCTACGGCGGAATGCAGGTGATGGACTGGATCACGCGGTGTCCGGGCGAGACGGATCGCGCCTGCGTGATCGCATCGTCCGCTTCACTCAACACACAGGCTCTCGCCTACGACGTGGTTGGGCGCAGCGCAATCACGGACGATCCGGACTGGCACAACGGCGACTACTACGAGATCGGCGACGGGCGCGGCCCCAAGCGCGGCCTCGCCTCGGCGCGTCAGCTTGCGCACATCACATACCTCTCCCGCGAACTTCTGCAGGAGAAGTTCCACCGTGAACTCCAGAGGAACTGGCTTGAGGAATCCAAGGAGATGCAGGACAGGCGCGTACGCGACTTCCGCACGTTCTTCCAGATAGAGAGCTACCTCGTGTATCAGGCGGACAAGTTCCTCAAGCGCTTTGACGCCAACAGCTATCTGCACATAACGCGATCAATGGATCTTTTCGACGCAAGCGCCCCGTACGGCGGATCGCTTGACGCCGCCTGCGCCCGCGTGACGTGCAAGACGCTCGTCGTGTCGCTCTCCGGCGACGTCCTGTTCGCCGACTGGCAGTCCCGCGACATCGTGGAGTCGCTCATACGCGGCGGCAAGGAGGTCAGCTACTGCCACCTTGAGATTGGCACGGGACACGATGCGTTTCTCACGCACATCGACGACCTCTCGCGCCTTGTCGGCGGATTCCTCGGAACGCGCAAGCCCGACGTCACCCCGGCGCAGGAGCGCCAGTACGCGGCGGTGCTGTCCATGGTGCGCGACGGCTCTCACGTGATAGACATCGGTTGCGGCGACGGAACGCTGCTCAACGTGCTCAAGAAGAGGCGCAACGTCACCGGCGACGGCGTGGAAATCGACGTGACGGAGTTCGAGGAGGCCGTTGCGGACGGAAACACGCTGCTGTGGGAGGATGCGGACGAAGGCATATCGCTCGTGCCGGACGGACACTACGACATGGCCATCTGCTCCGAGACGCTGCAGGTGGTGAAGAATCCGCGAGGTCTTCTGCATGAGGCTCTGCGTCTTGCGGACGAGGCGATCGTCTCGTTCCCGAACTTCGCCGCGTACCGGATACGTCTTACGCTCGGCCTTGGCGGACATCTCCCGATCTCGAAGCAGCTGCCGTTCCAGTGGTACGACACGCCAAACATCCATCTCATAACCCTCAACGATTTCCGCAGCCTGTGCGAAAAGGAGGGGATCGAGATATTGGAGCTGAGGGCCGAGTCCCGTCATCCCGTCGGAAAGCTCCTTCTTGCGCTTGGACTGAAGAATCTTGGAGCGTCTCGCATAATCGCCCGCATAGCGAAGAAGCGCCCGGCCGGAGACGTCGGCGCAAAGTCCGCTGCGGCGGGCGGAGGGGCGGTGTCCGCATGACGTCTCCGCTCTCCATGCTCTTCGCCGCCGCGCTGGCCCTGGCTCCCGCCGACAGGCTGCAGATGGCGGACAAGATGTACGCCAAGGGGCTGTACGCGGAGGCGGCGAAGGAGTATGCCGCACTGAAGTCGGAGAAGACGGTCAATGCGGCGGAGATCGAGTTCAGGATGGCGGAGTGCTCCCAGTCGCTCGGCAAGGGCGAAGAGGCTCTGCCGATCTACGAGGGGCTTCTTCGGAAGGACATACCGAAGCCGATGCGGGCAGTTGCGCTCTATCGCGTGGCGAGCGCAAGGAACGATGCCGCCATGTTCCTTGAGAGCGAGAAGACGGATCCTAAGGGAAGCTGCGCAGTGCTGGCGCAGCTGAAGCGGGCGCTGATCCTGGCGAAGAGCGACAGCAAGGCGGACAGGCGCGAGGCGACGGGTCTGTTCCTGGAGCTTTCCATGTCTCAGAGGAAGTCCGTCGCCGAGGAGGCGACCTACGTCGCCGCGCTGCTTGCGTACGGAGACAGACGCTGGAAGGAGGCGGCGATCCTTTTCGGGCGTCTCGTGAAGGAGCATCCGGACGGGAAACGCGCCGCCGATGCCCGTGTGCCGCTCGCCTGGAGCGCATTCCTTTCCGGCAGATACACGGATTGCCTTGAGGCCTGCGGCGATTCTACCTCAGACGACCTTGCGTATCTGCGCGGCGCGGCGTTGATGGCGATAGACAAGCGCGAGCAGGGGCTTGCGGAGTTCGCAAAGTACGTCGAGGCGCATCCGCAGGGGAAGCACCGCGCCGCTGCGGAGCTGCCGGTGCAGCGGGCGCGTTTCGACGCCGCCGTGAAGGGTGGCGATTGGGCGGCGGCGGTGCAGGCGGCGAAGCAGGCCGCGACGCTGTCGGACAAGCCGGCGGACGCCTTGCGCCTTGCATGGGCGCATGAAAGGGCGGATGCGGCGGATGAGGCCCGTGCTGAGTATGCCCGCATCGCAAAGCGCTGGCCGGACGATCCGGCGACTGGGGAGGCGCTTTTCGCGAACGCACTCGCCGATCTTCGCCGTGAGAACTGGGCGGCCGGCGAATTGGCCCTTGACGAGACGCTGAAGCGGTTTCCGAATCTGCCGCGCCGGAACGAGGCTCTGTATTGGCGCGGAATCGCGGCTGTCCGCCTCGGACACGGTGAAGAGGGTGTCGCGAGGCTGAAGGAGGCTCTTGCGTCAGGTCTGTCGCTCGACCAGTCGAGGGAGGCGAATCTCATCATTGCGGATTCCGATGCGCAGGCGGGGCGGACGGACGAGGCGGCGAAGCGCTACGTGGAGCTGCTGTCGAAGGGGGCTTCCGAACGTATGTCCGCCGCGCATCTCGCCGCCGTGGTGAAGCTGCTTGCCGGATGCGGCGAATGGCAGGCGACGCTCACCGGCGCCCGTGCGCTTGCGGCGCGTTCCGGGGATCCGTCGTTCGTGCAGGTCGCCGCCGCGTACGAGGGGCAGGCGCTTGAGGGGCTGGCGCGGTACGATGAGGCGATGGCCGCATACCGCCGTGCATTCTCCGTGAAGGCCGACACTGCGGAGGGCGCGTCGGCAGCGCTTGCGCTCGGTCTGCTCGAAAGCCGGAAGGGCGAATACGATGCGGCGGAGAGGACGCTTGCCGATGCGGTTTCGCGGAATGCAGGGCCGGACGGCATGAAGGTGCGGGCCAAGGCCTACCGGGCGCTTGCCGACGTATGTCGCGCAAAGGGCGAGGCGTTGAAGGCGAAGGGTTACGAAACCGTTCTGAAGGAGCTGTTTGGCGATGAAGAGTAGTTCCGACCATGGCGATCTCGTGCTTGCCGCCGTTGCAGTGTCGCTCGTGCTGCATGGAGCGCTGATGTTCTTCGCTGCGCCTCGCGTGATGAGCCACACGGGTTCGGCGGGCATGGAGGCTGTGCGCACACATCGTCCGCCGATGTCGGTCAAGCGCTTTGAAGGCGACCCGTTCAAGGAAAGGACGAGAACGAAACCGGCGGCTGACGTTCCTGCGCCACGCGAAGCCCCGGACGTCGGGCGCGTCGGAGGGGCGGAGGGCGCACCGTCGGCGGTCCATGCCGCAGATGTTCCGGCGGCTGTTCCGGCGGTGGCGATGCCTGAGGTGATCAGCGGCCCGGTGGACGCTCCGGCGGAGCTTCCACGTCCGTCCCTTCCGGATGCGGCGGCGATCCGCGATACCGGATTCACCGTTTCGCCGGATGCGTACCCGCGTGCATCGGCGGTGCCTGCGGCGATGCTCGCTGTTCCCGCCGCTGCGCCTGCCGAGATGGATTCGTTCATGCCTGCGCCGGGAATCGCCGCGCCTGAACCTGCGTTCTCCCTTGCAGATGTCGGTGGCGACGGTGCGGGCGTGAAGACGATGGCCGGGCTTGGGTCTGCGGCCGATGCCCCGAAGGTGGAGTTCAAGTTCGACAACCGGGTGATGGAGGAGGTCAACGAGAGCTTTGTCGAAAAGGAGAAGGCCGCTGTGCGGCAGCTTCTTTCCGTGCCGGACGCCGCCCCTGCGGAAAGCGCGGTAAGCTGCGGCATCGTGACGTATGTGGATCCGGCGGATGCCGCGTGGTGCTACTTCAAGGTGACGTTCGTCCCCAAGACAGGAGTTGAAGCCCTGCCTGTCGTTCCGAAGGATGCCGTTATACTGATTGACGCCTCCGGCTCGATCGGAAAGGATCGTCTCAAGAACTGCCGTGAAGTCGCCAAGTCCATTTTGCGCTCCTGCCTGAACTCCGGCGACAGGTTCAACCTCGTCGCGTTCAGGAACCGCTTCTCGTACGCATTCCGCGAATGGCGCGAGTGCGACGCCCCCTCGTTCGAGGCGGCGGACAGATGGCTTTCACGGCTCACGGCGCACGGAAGGACGGATGTGTTCTCCGTGATCCGCTCCGTCCTCACGCTTCCTCGCGATCCGTCGCGTCCGCTGATCGCGCTTGTCGTGACGGACGGCGACGCCAACTCCGGAGTGAGCGACACCGCAGAGATACTGTCGCGCTTCACGAAACTCAACGACGGTCTCGTTTCGGTCTACATGTACGGCGTGAAGAAGGAGGCCAACAGGGAGCTGATTGAAATCCTCACACGCGGCAACCGAGGTGAATCGTTCATCCACAGCGGGTTCAGGTTCAATTCGGGGCGCAACCTCGAAGCTCTCGCCACGGCTTTCCGCGATCCCGTGCTTACCGATATCCGGGTGGCGTTCGCGGCCGACACCAAGGCGGAGACGTATCCGCATCTCCTGAAGAACCTCTATCGCGGCAGGACTGTCGAACTGCGCGGGCGCTGTCCGGCGTCAGTCGGGAAGCTGGTGTTTTCCCTTCAGGGCCTTTCCGGCAAAAAGGCGTTCGAGTCGCTGTATCAGTTCGATCTCAACGCCGTGCCGTCGGCGGACGCGACGCTTCGCGATGAATGGCTTGAAGACCGCACCATCGCCCGGCGACTGCAGCGCTGAGCGTTCATTGTCGAACCTTGTGCCGAACCTTCATGCCTGAACCTGCGTCGCTGTGCGTTGCAGATATTGTTGCGTTCTTGAAGGTGTTTTTCGTAGCTGCATTTTCTGCTTGAAAAAAAAAATGCTTTTGGTATCTTACTCTCTCCGTTGGCGCAAATAGTGCCTTGAAAAGAGGAGATCGCCGAAATGAAAGCATTGTCATGTCTTGCCGCCGCCGCTGCGACGTTTGCCGGTATGTCGCTGAACGCGGATGTCGCCATTTGGACAAACGAGGTTGCGTCCCAGTCCGGGATATGGAAAATGGATGGATATTGGGGTGTGCCGGCCAACTGGGTAGACGGGGGCGGAAATGCGCTTGAGGTTGCGCCGACAAACGGTACGCATGACGTAAAGTTTCCGGCTCTGGTGAATGACGGCCGTCGTCGTTCCGTGTTCACCGGTATGCTTTCAGGTGGCAGCGAGAACACGTATCTGGAGTACCCGGCCGTAAACCCCTCCATCCTGAGCATCGGGCCGACGGGCGGCGTATGGGATACGTACCGGTGGACGATCAAGCATTCCAACTTCGTCACGCAGTACAGACAGCCACGCTTCCGGCGAGTGTTCTCGATGGCCGACGCCTCTGCGTTCGACGGTTACTGGGAGACCGATGAGGCGCAGGCAATCTATGAACTGCGGGCGACGGAGGAAAACGTCCCCCGCATGAGTTCCCTTGGCGCAAAGTGCCGCCCGTATGTGCGTGTGCCTGATGCGGGGACGGCCGCCGAGCTTGACGCAATCCACCAGGCGGGCACAGTGTCCAAGCTTGGCGACGGCGAACTGAAGGTCGGCACGACCATGGGGGAAGAGACACGTCTCACGGTTTCCGCCGGCACTCTGACGATCGAGGGGCAGAGCGATGACGCGCTTGAAGATCTGCTGAAGACCGCCGCGCTCCGCCTTGACGCGACCCGTGCCGACACGCTTGTGACGTATGGAAAGACCACGGAAGGCGTCGCCTATCAGGTCGTCACCAACTGGCATGACGCGAACGGCAGCGGAAACGGCGGCTATCAGGAGAGATATTCCTCTACAAGCGTATATTTCCATCCATATTCGCACGGTGCCTTCATCAGCCCGGTGCGGTCGCCGACAGGGTTGCCTCTTGTCGATTTCGGGTCGCACACGACTGACGGCGGGAGGTTCGGACCGTCCAACTGCTGGCTTAGGCTGACGCAAGAGATATCGGATCCTCGTGCGGTGTTCTATGCCGTGCAGACGCCGGGCGGCGCTCCGGGATGCACGATTCTTGGCTCAACTGTCGAGGCCGGTCTTGCGTTCCTCACAGAACGCGGCGATGCCGGTCTTTTCTGCACGTATTGGTCTGCGGATATCGCCAGGAACGGAGACATAATGGTCAATGCGCTTCCTGTCTCATACGAGGAGACGAAGGTGATTGCGCGTACGTCGCTAACCAACCTCAACGTGATATCCGTTGCGGTGAAGTCGGGCGGCAAGATCGGTCTGATAGCATCGGAGAGGCACTACGTGTCGCGTTCGGGCGGATCGCGTCTTGGCGAGGTGCTTGTGTTCACGAACGAGCTGACGAGGGCGGAAAGGGTGCGCATCGCACAGTATCTCACGCGCAAATGGGTGACGGGCGACGCCGCCGTGGACGCCAATGCGGTTATGGTGAACTCTCCTGATGCAGCTGTGGCCGTTCCTGCCGGCAGCAAGGCGCGTGTCGGCATGGTGTCGGCGAAAGGCGGACTTCTCAGGAAGGCTGGCGGCGGCACACTTGAGGTTGGAGTGCCATCGACCTTGAGCGACATGGCCATTGATGTCGAAGACGGTACGGTTGCGTTCGCCGCCGCGCAGCCGGTCTCCGTGGATGCGCCTGCCGACGGAGCCTATGTGTGGCTTGACGCAAACGACGCCGGCAGGTTCACAACCGCGACGTTTGACGGCGACAGACGGACGTTCGTCACGCATTGGAGGGATCACCGCGACGACATCGACGTCACGGCGGTCGCAATCTCAAATGCGCCGCCGCGTATGCCGTGGATCGTGGACGATATCGGCAACGGACGCGGGGCGGGCGTGAATCTCGGCAGCAGAAACGACGGTACGCAGAGCTTCTTCGCGTTGCCGACGTGGGGCGACGACGGCGAATATGAGACAGGCGGAGTCCGCACAGGTTCCGATACCTATGCCGGGTTCATCGCATTCAGGTTCAACCTGCTTTCTGGCAATAACCTTTTCGGTTCGTCTGACATGGCGATGATGAGGGCCGCCGGCATTCTCCTCAGCAACAGCTACGCGCATCCGGAGTCGCCGTCGGCGTTCTGGTCGGTCAACGGCGTTGCCGCCGATCCGTTCGAGCAGATCGACGTTCTCAGGCAGACCAACGACGTGATTGTCGTGGCGTTCCGTTCGCCCGTTCCGCTCACGGTGAACGCAATCTCCAAGGATCGCAAGGGGGAGGGGCAGGACGTCTCCGCCGGCGGAATCGTTGTGGGAGAGTTCATTACGTATCATCGTCCACTGTCCAACGAGGAGTTCCGCAACACAGAGGCGTATCTCATGAACAAGTGGCTTGGCGCCGTACATCCTGCGGCGGAGACCGATGTGAAGGTTCCATCCATGACGTTTGCGGCGGATGCCGATGCCGTCCTCGACAGCGACGTTTCGCTCACTGTCTCCAGCGTGTCCGGCGGAAACGGAACGCTCGTCAAGCGTGGCGGCGGCGATGTCGTTGCGGCGGTTGCGCCGGAAAGGATAGAGGTTGCCGAGGGTTCGCTTGAGTTGGCAGATTCGTTCGAGGCCAAGGCGATCTTCCACTTCGACGCCTCCCGCGACGACACTTTCGAGAGCTACACCGGCGACGACGGCACGACATACGTCACTTGCTGGAAGGACGCAAGCACCAACGGCATTGTCGCAAGTTCGATGAAACTGCATCCGAGGCTGCATTACGATACGTTTGTGATGACGAATCCGACGCTTGCGCAGGTGCAGATGCCTGACGGCCAGTTGCGCCAGGTGGTCGACTTTGGCCACTACCGCAACACCGCGACGCAGCAGGAGTCCGGCAGGGACGCTTCGTCGTTCTACTTTGCGCGTGAAGAGGGCGGCGGCGATCTTGTGGTCCCCAACGTGCGCGAGATATACGTCATACAGAAATGCAAGGAAAACGAGTTTGCCGCCCACTTCATCGGCAACCTCAACGGCGGAGCCAACACGGCTACCAACGGTTCGGTGACATACATGCGCGGCAGCAGCACCGTGTTTGACTGCACATACACGTCGCTCTTTGTTCAAGACGGCTATCTCGCCATCGACCGGGAGGCGGTCAAGGCGTCCGACAGGATGCCGACGGAATGGCATCTGATGTCTGTGGGTGCGACTGGCAACACGCGGGTGGACGCGATCATGCAGGACAGAAACTGCAACGCCGGCGGCGGATACGTTGCGGAGATGATTGCGTTCCCGTTCGAGCTTACGTCCGAAGAGCGTTCGACGCTTGAGAGAAGGCTTATGCGCAAGTGGGGGATCGGAGACGAGACGGCTCCTGAGAAGTCCGTGGAATCCGTGAAGGTGGCGGCCGGCGCATCGTTCGCGCTCACTGCCGACCAGCGCACGTCGGTGTCCTCGATTGGCGGAGGCGGAACGCTTTCCGTGAACGACTTGATTCTTGCCGAGAATGGCGTGATGACATTCGGATGGCGTTCCGCCGACGATGTGGATTGCCTTTCCGTTGTCGGCAGCCTGACATTCGCCGGCGCGGCGACAGTGAAGGTCGAGGTTGCGGAGGGTGCGCAGATTGCCGCCGGCGAATGGCCGATCCTCGCGGCGACTGGCGGCGTGGCCGGGCTTGACGCCGCATCGCTCTCGCTTAAAATGGACATTCCGGCGAAATGGAGCGCGGGACTTTCCGTCAAGGGCGGCGTTCTCTATCTGAGGATCGCTCCGCGTGGCACTGTGGTCGTTGTGCGCTGACGGCGCATTTCGGTTCCGTCTCCTCATGTGTGGTATAATGCGCGGCGTTGATCATGATGCCGCAGGCGCAATCGAGGAGACGGGACACAATGAACATTCTGCAGACATTTCTTGAAGGGCTTATATCCTTCGCATCTCCGTGCATGCTGCCGATGATACCGGTGTATGTTGCGTATTTCTCCGCAGGTGAGACGGGAAGGGGGGATGTGTTCGCACGGGCGCTGTCGTTCACGTTCGGCTTCACCGTCGTTTTTGTGGCGCTTGGCGTGTTTGCCGGAACACTCGGAGCTGCGCTTGCGGCGCATCGCGTTGCCGTGAACGCCGTTTGCGGGGCGATGGTTGTCCTGTTCGGGCTTGGATATCTCGGGCTGTTCCGTCTGCCGTTCTCCGGAATGAAGGGTGGCCGCACCCCGACGGGCGTATGCTCCGCGTTCGTTTTCGGGCTTACGTATTCCGTGTGTCTCACGCCGTGCGTCGGTGCGTTTCTCGGCGCGGCGCTCATGCAGGCTGCCGCCGAGGGCGGCGCCGTTCAAGGCGCGGTGCTGCTTCTCGCCTATTCGCTTGGCCTTGGTGTTCCGTTTGTCGCGTCCGCAGTGCTTCTTGACCGCTTCAAGTCGGCGTTCGGTTTCATCAAGAGCCGCTACGCCATCATCAATCCGGCGTGCGGAGTTCTGCTTGTCGCGTTCGGCGCATGGATGGCGGCATCGCCCTGGATGAGTGCGGTCGCGGGCGAAAGGGTCGGGAAAACGGAGCCTGTTGCGGAGACGGCATCTTCGTCCGGCAATGCTGACAGGATGAAAAAGGAGGATAAAGTCATGGAGATGGAACTTACGTCGGCCAACTTCGAGGCCGAAGTGTTGAAGTCCGACAAGCCCGTGCTTGTGGACTTCTGGGCGCCGTGGTGCGGCCCATGCCGTATGCTTGGCCCGATTGTAGCCGAGATTGCGCAGGAGAAGGCCGGAACGCTCAAGGTCGGTAAGGTCAATGTCGATGATGCCGCCGATCTCGCCGCCAAGTACGGCATCAACAGCATCCCGGCCCTGTTCCTGTTCAAGGACGGGAAGGTTGCTGCGCAGGCGGTCGGCTTCATGAAGAAGCAGGATCTCGAACGCTTCGTTTCGCAGTGAGCCTTACGGCTGCGCGAGAGACCATGTCCTTTCGCGCGGCGACTTTGCCGTAGGGAAGGTGCAGATTGCGGATTCGCCGTCCATCAGGGTGGCGAATCCGTTGATTGTGCGGATTTCCGTTCCGCCCATGGCGTTGGCCGCGAGCAGACATTTCTCAAGGCCGTCGCCGGTTCCGAAATTCCAGACTTCGTCCGGCTGGGCGAGGCGTGATGTGCCGTCGTATATCGATTCGTTTCCAAGCTGCGCGATGCGGTCGATGATGTGGGCGGCCGATGCGGCGGCGCTTTGCCCGTCGCCGCCGCGCAGTGCAAGGCGCGACACCGGACAGCGTTCGAGGGCGGCGCGGATGAACGGAGCAGATTTGGTCTTGCCGAGTTCGTGTCCAGCATAGGGAGCGAGCGCAGCGGCGCGGTTTGCGCCGCGCAGGGCATCGAGCCGTTCGGCGATCTCCGCATAACCCATCTCCGGCGTCAGGTTTATCGGTGTGTCATCATGCGTGAACTTCACCCGTGAGGGGTCTGGCAGACGCGGAATCACGACAGACTGGTCGGCGGCTCCCTCCGGCGGCACAAGGAAATCCCGGAGTCTCTGCGAGAAGTGTCCGTAGACGGACGGATCGATTGTGGCTTCAGGGTGCAGTATGTGGATGAACCCGCTGACATGGGAGACTATCGTCACGCGCTCGTGTTCGAGTGCGCGTCGCGCCTGCTGCGAAATGACCGTTCCGTTGGCCCACATCGCCTTTGTCACGAGGCGGCGGTTGTTCGTGAGTATGCCGGTGTCGGCGTCGATGAAGTTCTGCGAATGCAGCGGCGTCGCCATGAGGTAGACGCTTTCGAGGGGCAGCCCGCACACGACGAACGCAGCGGCCGCGTACAGCCCCGCGAGCGACACGCACTCGCCTGCGCCGACGGCATGGCCAGGCTTGCGGCGGAAGGCGTCCATCGCCTCCACCGTCTCGGTCTTCCAGTATGGAATCGTGTCGCTGGAATATTTGTCCAGTCCGAAATGCCGGCGTATGTCGATGTCGTAGTAGTAGGAATCGCCGTGGTAGCCGAAGAGTGCGTTGGACTCTGCGATCTTCTCCGGCGGAAGGAACTCCGCAAAGCGCTGGAGCTCGCGCTGCTGCGTGGTCAGTCCCCACGTCTCAAGGTCGAGGTTGAACGTGTAGTTGTCCATTATGTGCTGGCGAAGCCGCTGCAGACGCTTCTTGGGGCGCATTTCGCGTATTCCGTCGAACCATTCGAGTTCGCGCCAGGCCCATATGCGCGGCGACAGTATGTTTGCCAGCACAAGCGAGTACATCAGCTCCGGAAATATGAATATTTCCATGTCCGAGAGCGTTGCGGCCGATGACTTTTCCTCTACCGATATGTCTTTCATATGTATGGCCGCCGATTATATCAAAAAAGCATGAAGATTGCCCTTGCGCCATAAGGCCGTTTTTGGTATACTTTGCGCCGTTTTGTTTTGGGCTATTAGCTCAGTTGGTTAGAGCGCTTCCTTGACATGGAAGAGGTCAGTGGTTCGAATCCACTATAGCCCACCATTTTGTGTGCGGTTTCCTTGCCCCTGTAGCTCATTAGGACAGAGCATTAGTTTCCTAAACTGAGGGTAGCAGGTTCGAATCCTGCCAGGGGCGCCAATCCCTTCAGACCAGTTCGGCGAGTATCGTATCGCACACTTCGGTTCCGCGTTTCGTCAGACGGTATGCTGTCGTTGCAGGACTGTTGTTGGACGTCGCAGACGTCAACAGCCCCTCCGACACGAAATCGTCGAGCGTCCTTCTCCACTCTTCGACGCGGGGCGCGAGTTCGGGGAAATCCATGGCGGCCTTGTCCGGCGAAAAGCCCTCCTTCAGAAGCCGGAGACGGAATATCACCCGCGAAACCGCGTTCCCCTCCCTGCTGCAGGCTCCCTCGCCGATTCCGATGTAGTCCTCTCCGCGCCATGTCGCAAGGTTGTGGCGGCATTCCATGCCCGGTTTTGCGAAGCTCGATATCTCGTACCGTTCAAGTCCTGCGCCGGAGAGTGCACATTCGGCAGCCTCAAGCTCGGTCAGGGCGATGTCATCCGGCGGCAGTGTGATGCGTCCGTCGTCGACGGACGCCGCAAGCCTTGTGTCCGGCTCAAGTATCAGCGTGTAGACGCTGCAGTGATCCGGGGCGATGTCGGGTATGGCGTCCAATGTCCGCATCCACGCATCGGATGGGGCATTTCCGCTGCGCGTCCCAGGCCAGCCGCATATCAGGTCGATCCCTGCGTTGCGGAAGCCCGCGTCGCGAATCCTGCGCCAGGCGGATATCGCATCGGCGGATGTATGCGGGCGGCCCATTTCGCGCAGCACGGCGTCGTCAAGACTCTGCACACCCATGGATATGCGGTTGACGCCGCCGGCCTTGAGTTTTCGCAGTGTGCCGGGAGTTGCGTCGAGCGGATTCAGTTCGACGGTGAACTCGACACCGTCCGATCGCTCAAGTGTAGGCTTAAGGCGGTCGAGAATCGGGCTGAGGTCGCACAGTGCGGGCGTTCCGCCGCCGAAATACAGGGTTGAGACGCTGCTGTTGCGGTTTGCATCCAGCAATTTTCCGAGACTGCCGGCGACATCATCGACGTATGCGCGGCGTTCCTCCTCCGTGTGCCGGGTGCGGGAATGCAGTGCGCAGTAGGCGCATTTGCTTCTGCAGAACGGGAAGTGAACGTAGATGTTCACTCTGCGTCAGGCGACGGCACCGCCGCGTTTCCGTCCTGCCGGTTTTCGTTCGTCTCCGCTTCGGACGAGACTTCGCCGAGCGTCTTGGTTCCGGAAAGCAGGGCGACGACTTCGTTTTGGACGTCACCGAGGTTTTCGAGCCTGATGCGCGGATCAAGGACGATGAACGACTCACCCGTGCGGCGGTGTTCGTAGATGCGGATTATCGTGCGGTCAGGCTGCTCCTTGGCGTCGCGCTCTACGAGGATTTTCGAGCGCTCAAGCATGACAGCGAGAACGTAGACGACGTTTTTCATCGTAGGATCGTCGAGCGATATGAGATGCCGCAGAAGTTCGTCCGCCGTCTCCTTCTTGAGAGTCTCCTTCTTGTCTGGCGGTGGCGGCGCCGCGTACACCCCCTCCCAGGAGCTGAACGGCTCCCACGAGCGAGGTGCGGTCTTCCAGCATTCGGGATGGCAGTCGAGCCGTTCGTATCCGTCCTGAAGCTCGTGAAGCGCACTGACCACCGGAGCCTTGTCGACAAGCCCCTTACCGCAGATGGAGCACACGTGTCCGCGGCTCCTTATGTTCCATTCCTGTGACATGGCGCGGATTATACCACACCGCCGTGTTTCCGTTCATTCGCGTGTCATTTGCGGGCGGACGGCAGGCGGGCGGAATGCTTGCTTGCGCAGACCGCCTTTGTTATAATATGACCATTTAAGGGAAACAGAGAGATGTCCGAAGAAAACGCAACGGAAACCGATCAGAACGCCGCCGCAGGTGCAGAGCCGTCCAACTACAATGCCGCCAACATCCAGGTGCTTGAGGGTATGGAGGCCGTGCGGAAGCGTCCGGCGATGTACATCGGCGACACGGGCGAGCGCGGATATCACCATCTCGTGTACGAAGTGGTGGACAACTCGATCGACGAGGCCCTTGCCGGCTACTGCTCGATGATTGACGTGTCGATCAATCCGGACGGCTCCCTTACGGTGCAGGACAACGGGCGCGGCATACCTGTGGACATGCATCCTACGCAGCACCGTCCGGCGATTGAGGTGGTGCTTACGGTGCTTCACGCCGGCGGCAAGTTTGACGGCTCCAACTACAAGGTCTCCGGCGGTCTGCACGGCGTGGGCGTATCCTGCGTGAACGCGCTTTCCGATTGGATGAAGGTCGAAGTCAAGCGCGGCGGAAATATCCACCACATCGAGTTCTCTCGCGGACACGTCACGAAGCCGCTTGAGGTCGTCGGCGAATGTGGGGACGAGACGGGCACGAAGGTCACGTTCTTCCCCGACCACACGATCTTCACCTGCCGTGCGTTCAAGTGGGAGATACTCTGTGCGCGTCTGCGCGAGCTTGCCTTTCTCAACAAGGGCGTGAAGATACACTTCAAGGACAACGAGGGCGAGGCGGGACACGAGGAGACGTTCCACTACGAGGGCGGCATCGACGAGTTCGTCGGCTACCTGAACACGAACAAGAAGCCGCTCTCGCCAATCATCCATTTCGAGGGTGAAAAGCCGAATCTGTCCGGAGTGCCGATTGCCGCCGAGGTGTCGATGCAGTACACCGAGACGTATTCGACGATCGAGCAGACATACTGCAACAACATCCACACCGTTGAGGGCGGAACGCACCTCTCCGGCTTCCGTGCGGCGCTCACGCGCACGATAAACAAGTACGGTGCGGACGCGAAGCTCATCAAGGAGAAGGACAGCCTGACCGGCGACGATATGCGCGAGGGCCTGACCGTCATAGTGAGCGTGAAGGTGCCGCAGCCGCAGTTCGAGGGCCAGACCAAGACCAAGCTCGGCAACGGCGAGGTTGAGGGCATTGTCGGGTCGATCGTGAGCGACAGGCTCATGACGTTCTTCGAGGAGAATCCGGCCGTCGCGAAGACGATCATCGAGAAGACGCTCCTCGCCGCCCGCGCCCGCGAGGCCGCCCGCGCCGCCCGCGAATCCACACGCCGCAAGGGCGTGATGGATGGCCTTTCGCTTCCGGGCAAGTTGCGCGACTGCTCCGAGCGCGACCCCGCCAAGACGGAGCTTTTCCTCGTGGAGGGCGACTCCGCAGGCGGCTCCGCCCAGACGGGGCGCGACCGCAGGACGCAGGCGATCCTGCCGCTGCGCGGCAAGGTGCTGAACGTCGAGAAGGCGCGTGTGGACAGGATGCTCGCGAACGCGGAGATACGTACCCTCATCACCGCCATCGGCTGCGGCTTCGCCGAGGAGTGGAACATCGCGAAGGCCCGCTACCACAAGATTGTGATCATGACGGATGCCGATGTGGACGGCGCACACATCCGCACCTTGCTGCTTACATTCTTCTACCGCAAGATGCCGGAGCTGATCGAGAAGGGCTATCTGTATCTCGCCCAGCCGCCGCTCTACAAGGTCGAGCGCAAGAAGCGGTGCGAATACGTGCTCACCGACGGCGAACTCACGGAGAAGCTTCTCACGCTTGGGCTTGACGACTTCGAGGTGAAGGGCAAGGACGGTCAGCCGCTCTCCAAGGAGGCGGCCGCCGCGCTGATGCACCTTCTCGCCGAGATAGAGCTTACGTCCAAGGCGGTGGAGGAACGCGGCTTCAATCCGCAGGAGCTGCTTGAGAATCAGTCCGCTGTCGGATCCGGCGCGTCGATGCTTCACAAGCAGTTCCAGTCGCTTGAGGGCATGGGCTTCACGAAGGAAGACTATTTCGGCGGAACGCTGCCGGGTCTTCTCGACCAGGTTCGCGCACACGGCAGACAGGGGCTTTCGATCTACCGCTTCAAGGGCCTTGGCGAAATGGACGCCCCTGAGCTGTTCGACACGACCATGAATCCCGAAAAGCGCCATATGCTTCGCGTCACGCTGAACGATGCCGTGAAGGCCGACCAGATGTTCACCCTGCTGATGGGGGACGAGGTTGAGCCGCGCCGCAAGTTCATCGAGAGCAACGCGCTGAACGTCCGCAACCTCGATTTCTGACGGAAAGGAGCCGCCGCATGAGCCGCAGTCTGCTTCTCATCGCAAGATCGGCGCTGTACATGGCGCCATTCGCGGCGGCGTTCCTTGCGGCGGCTTGCGGAACTGTGCGGAACGCCGAGATGGCGAAGTCGGAGGTGTCCGATGCCGCCCAGCCCGGTGGCGCACCGTCGCTGCCACGCGTGAATCTTGCCGGATTCGAGCTTCCGGATTTCGTGGACTTCGCCTTGACCAACCGTCCGGAGGTCGTCTCCGCGCTGCTGGCGGTAGAGGAGCGGCTGATGGCGATAAGGACGGTGGAGAGCGCCAAGCCGTTCATGCCTAACCTCACCGCGTCTGCCGGTTACGGGCAGTCCACCGCCAATGGAGGTTCTCATTTCTCATGGCACAATTCCGGACGCTTCAACGGGAGCGTTGGCCTTGAGATGCTTCTTGTGGATTTCGGACGTTACGATGCGAGCTTCAAGGCGGCGTGTGAGGATCTGATCGCCGCCGAGACGTCGCTGGCGGAGACGCGGCTTGGAGTTTTTGAGGATGTCGCAACATCGTATTTCACCCTGCTAAGGGACGATGCGCTTCTTGACGTGGCCCGCACGAACGAGTGGGGGTGCGCACAGCATCTTGCGCAGGCGACAAACAGGTACGCCAACGGTGAGGCGAAGCTCCTTGACGTCCTTCGGGCGCGTCTTGACCTCTCTGAGGCGGTGCAGACGCGCATCGCCGCCTCGAACAGCGCAGTGACCGCCGCTGCGGAGTTCCTTCGTGCGCTTGGGCTTCCGGTAGACCGTGCATCTCGCGAAGATGTGCTGGAAGTCGCGGAGTCTGGGCTTGACGCCACGCTCATGGAGTTCGAGCCGACGGCGTTCACCTCCGCCGATGCGCTTGTCTACGCCCGCACAAACTCGCCAGCCCTCATGGCGAAACGTGCGCAGCTCAGGGCTGCGGTCAACGACGTCGATTGGGCTGTCGCCGACCTCTTTCCGGAATTGAAGCTTTCGAGTTCGTTCAACTTCGCAGATCCTGCGTGGAACTGGAGCTGGGCGTTCGATGCGGCGCAGAGCCTGTTCCTCGGATGGCGCAAGACGACGGCCGTGGACGCCGCCGTTGTGCGGATGCGTTCGGCGGCCATGGACGTGGAGGCGGCAGAGCTTTCCCTCTCGCGTGATCTGGCCGTCGCGATCGCAGAGCGGGACAACTCCGCAGCGTCGCTCGCCGCCGCCCGCACTTCTGTCCGCCAGTCGCGTGAAAACCTCCGCGTCGCGGATGAGCAGTACCGTGTGGGCGATGCGTCGCGCATAGACTATGCCGACGCTGTGGCGGACTACGCGGAGGCTCTCGGCCAGCGGGTTAAGGCGTTCTATGAAGGGCAGCTTGCGGAGGTGCGCATCCTGCGCCTTGTCGGCGGCGCACCGATGTACTGCCATCAGACGGTGCAGGAGCGTGATGAATGATGTCATGGAGGGCAAGATGAGGTTTTTGGTTGCATTGGCCTTGGTGGCGATCGCAGGCTGCGGAGAGCAGTTCGCGAAGAAGGAGGGGCCGAAGTACAGGCTCTCGCCGATTACGCGCACGGACATCGTGAAGACGGTGGAGGCGACGGGGACGGTCGAGCCTGTCAAGAAGGTTGAGGTCGGTGCGCAGGTGAACGGAAAGATCATCAAGCTTTTCGTCGACTACAACTCGCTCGTGACGAACGGTCAGGTTGTAGCGCTCATCGACCCGCAGGTCTACGATGCGCAGTACAAGAGCGCCCTTGCGCAGCTGCACGCGAACGAGGCGAACGTCAAGAAGTGCGAGGCCGCACTCAGCCTTGCGGAGAAGACGCTTGCGAGAAAGGAGGCTCTGTCGAAAAAGCAGCTCGCCTCCGTGGCCGACTACGACAGTGCGCTTGAGGCGCGTGATACGGCGGTCGCCGCGCTCGACCAGGCCAGGGCGCAGGTGGAGCAGAGCCGCGCAAGCGTGAGCCAGACTAAGGCGAACCTCGACTACTGCACCATCGTGTCGCCGGTCGACGGAACGGTGATCGAGCGCAGCGTGGATGAAGGTCAGACGGTCGTGTCGTCGATGAACGCCGTGCCGCTCTTGACGATCGCAGAGGATCTGAGCCGCATCCAGGTGGAGGCCACTGTGCCGGAGGCTGACGTCGGGATGATACGGGAAGGGCAGGAGGTGACCTTCACCGCCGACGCATACCGGAAGAAGTTTCGCGGCAAGGTGCGTCAGGTCCGCCTTGCGGCGGCGACCGAGAACAACGTAGTCACGTATCCGATAATAATCGATGCGGCGAACGACGATCCTGAGTCGATGCTCTTCCCCGGCATGACGGCGAACATATCCGTGGAGACGGCGCGGGCGGAGGACGTGGTGGCCGTCAGTTCGGCAGCCCTTCGGTTCCGTCCGAACGAAGCCGATTTCCAGGCGGCGAAGGCTGCCGCCGGCGGCGAACTGCCGCGTGGACGGAAGATATGGCTGCCGGACGGCGAGAACGGCATGAAGTGCCATCTTGTGAAGGAGGGCATATCGGATGCGTCGTTCACGCAACTTGTCGGTCTCGACGAGCTTGACGGCAAGGAGGCGATTCTCGGCTATGCGACGTCACGCACTGCTGCGGCGGGCGGCAACGGGGCGGTCAATCCGTTCAAGCCCAAGATGCCGCAGCGCAACAAGAACAGGGGCACCGCTCCGGAGCCGAAGAAATAGCGGTTTGTGGTATAATCCAATCCCATTAAAACAACAGGCAACAGATTCAACATGAGCGAAGAGAAGTTCGATTTCGGCGCAATGGTCAGCGACCAGATGAAGACGTTTCGTCCGGGGTTCAAGTTCCCCGGCTCCTTCAACGATTTCAAGAGTGTGGAGTCCGATCCGGAGAAGCGCCGTGCGGCGCTCAGGACGGCTGTCGGCGATATTGAAGAGACGACGGCTGAGGATGAAGTGAAGAAGAGTCCGCTTGAGGCGTCCATCAAGGCGGCGTTCGAGGCCGGCGACCCTGTCGAGGGCAAGGTGGAGAAGGAGGTCAAGGGCGGGTACGAGGTGACGGTCAAGGGGCAGCGCGCGTTCTGTCCGTTCAGCCAGATCGACCGCTACCGCAAGCCTGGCGCAGTGTATGTCGGCGAGACGCTGCTCTTTCAGGTGCAGGAGTACAGCGCGGACGACCGTGGCGTCAACCTTGTCGTCAGCCGCCGCGCCGAGCTTGAGCTTGAGCAGCAGGCTTTGAAGGATGAGCTTCGCGGCACTCTTGAGGAGGGGCAGACGCTCAACGGGCTTGTGACGAAGGTGCTGCCGTTCGGCGCGTTCGTCAACATCGGCGGCATGGAAGGGCTTGTGCCGGTGCGCGAGATTTCGTGGGACAAGGTGATGTCCCCGGAGAACTACGTGAAGCCGGGCGACTATGTCACCGTGAAGGTCCTCTCCGTGGACTGGGAGCGCGACAGGATATCGCTTTCCATCCGCGAGTGCCAGGCGAAGCCGCTGAAGCCGCGCAAGGGCGATGCCGCCGAGCCGGAGGATCCTGCCGTAGACGTGGCCGCCGAGATGGCCAAGGTGAATGCCGCAGGCGAACGGTTCACGTCCGGCGCGTTCGACGCGCTCTGACCGGGGAGGTTGCGATGGCGGCGAAGCGGGTGCTGTGGTGGGGGAGGTTCGATCCGGGATATTCCCGCAACCGGGTGTACATCTCGCTCTTCCGGAAGCTTGGCTGGGAGGTCGATTTCTTCTTCGTCAAGGTATGGCCGCGCTTCGGCGACGTTGAGGCGTTCTTCAGGGGGCTCCAGTTCAAGGCGAAGCCCGATCTCGTGTGGGTGCCTGTGGCGCGGCAGCGCGATGTGCTTGCGGCGTGCCGGTGGGCGCACAGGCGCGGAATACCCGTCATATTCGATCCCATGATATCGGCGTGGGACAAGAAGGTGCTTGAGCAGCGGAAGTGGAGCGCAGACGAGCCGAGGGCGAAGAGGCTCCTCGCCCGCGAACGCAGAATGATGGCCGCTCCGGATCTTGTCTGCTGGGACACCAGCTGCCATGTGGATTTCTGCGCCGAAAACCTTGGCGTCCCGCGTGAGCGTCTGCGTGTGCTGCTCACCGGCACGGACGAGACAGTGTTCAAGCCGCAGACGGAAGTTCCGGGCGCGACACCGCCGTTCCGCGTTCTCTACCATGGCGCGTATCTGCCGCTGCACGGGACGGAATACATAGTGGAGGCCGCCCGCATGACGCAGGATGACGGCATCCAGTGGGATTTTCTCGGATGGGGCGCGTACAAGGCCGCCACAGAGGCGAAGGCCGCCGGAATAAGGAACGTGAGGTTTCTCGACAAGGTGCCGTATGTCGAAGTGCCGAAGGTGATTGCGGCGCATGACGTGGTGCTGGGCGTGTTCGGCACTACGGCAAAGGCGGCGCGTGTCATCGGCAACAAGGTCTACGAGTGCATGGCGTGTTGCCGTCCGACGGTGAACGAATTCTGCACAGGTTATCCGCCGGAGGCGCGTGACTGCAGGGCCATCAAGTTCGTTCCGCCGGGCGATGCGAAGGCGATAGCCGATGCCGTCCGTGCATACCGTGACGACTGGGCGAACCGCGATTCGTACTTCGCGGCGGCGCGGGACTTCTTCGAAAGGCATCTTTCGATGCCGGTGATTGAGCGTCAGCTTGCCGACATCCTCTCCGATGTCGTCGGCCGTGTGGTATAATCAGAGCCATGAAGCGGAAGTACGTGTGGATATACTCGGCATATGCGCTGGCGGCGGTGGCCGTCGGGCTGTGCTTTCTCGTCAACCGGATGAAGTCCGGGAAACGCCATGCGTACGTGCCGGAGGATCTTTCGGCAGAGTATTCCGGATGGGGCATTGATGTCGCCGGCGCTAAGGAGTTCGTCCAGCTTCCGTCGCGTGTGCCGTACGACATCTCCGCCGCCGGTGTCGGATCGTCCATGTTCAGCTGCACCAGGATGGGGCGCGACGGCCGTTCGTGCGTCGTATGCCATCCGCTTACCGAGGGCGGGGCGGATGGAATGCTGCACGGGGGCGTGTTCACGCGTCCTGCGATGAATGCCCTGTTCGGCAAGTTCTACCTGCACGACGGATCGGTGTCCAACTTTCCGTCGCTCGTGCAGAGGATGATTGAGGACGACAGGTTCCTGGGCGCGAAGACGCTCTCCAACGCCGTGGCGCGTCTTGCGGAGGATGGACGCATCCGCAAGAGGTTCGAGAACTGCTACGGCGAGGGGGGGCTTGCCGAGACCAACCTTGTGGATGCAATCGTGAACTATTCGCGTACGCTCATGACGGGCAACAGTCCGTTCGACCGGTTTTGCAGCGGACGCGATGCGCTCTCCGCAGATCAGCTTCAGGGCTTTGGGCACTTCAAGGCTCGGAACTGCGCAAGATGCCATTCCGGTCCGTCGCTCGGCACCCGCGTAATCACGGACGACGGCATGAGGGTGCCGTCGCTGCGTGGCCTTTCCCGGCGGCGCGTCTACCAGGCGAACGGACGTCTCTACACCGATCTCGCGGCTGCAGTTGCCATGATGCCGGAGAGCGATTTCGAGGAAGACGAAAAAGGTCGGCTTTCCCTGTTGGCGTTTTTGCGTTGTTTGTGATAAACTCCGCCAGTTTTTTCATACGGAAAGGAGGGCTTGAAGGATGATGACCATCTACAGATGGGAGAACGGCGGTCTCAAGGAGACTGACGGATTTTCGTCTTCATGCTGGGTTAACCTTTCCGAGCCTACGACCGCCGAACTTGAGCAGGTTCTCTCCTTTTCCAAGATTCCGAGAGACTTCCTGACCGACCCCCTTGACCGGGAGGAACGTCCGCGCTTTGAGAACGAAGACGGCGTGTCGCTTGTGATCGTCCATGTGCCGTATCCGGTGCGGGGGGACGAGGATGACGAGACAGTGCTTCCGTACGAGACGATACCGCTTGGCGTCGTCCTCTTCGGACAGTCGGTGATAACGATCTGCTCTCAGCCCACGCCGGTGACGGCGGCGTTTCTCGATCAGATCAGGCGCATATGTCCGCCGAGCGACAGCAACCGCTTTCTTTTCAGGCTTCTGTGGCACGCTGCGGTGCTGTTCCTGCGGTATCTCCGCGACATGCACGCCAAGACGGAGAACCTTGAGGACGATCTTCACGAATCGATATCGAACGAAGCCCTGTTGAAGCTGCTCACCTACCAGAAGGCTCTGGTCTACTTCTCCACCTCGCTTAAGGCGGACAACATTCTCATCAACCGCCTCGATCACGCCCGGCAGCTCAACATGACTGAGGACGACCGAGACATGCTTGACGATGCCGAGGTCGAATACCAGCAGGCGCTTGAGACGGCGACGATACATGCGGCGGTCTTGAACGGCACGATGGATACGTTTGCGTCGGTCATAAACAACAACCTGAACCGTGTGATGAAGTGGCTTGCGGTGGCGACGATATTCCTTGCGGTGCCGACCGTAATCACGTCGGCGTTCGGCATGAACGTCAACCTTCCGTTCGTGCACGATCCGCAGCAGGGCGGGGAATGGGTGTTCTGGGTGCTGTCTGGAATATGCGCGGCGGTGCTTGTCGCGATAAGCGCCCTGCTCGTGTATCTCAAGAAGCGGCGCATATTCTGACGGCTGTGCCGCAGACGCGGCGGCGAAAGGAGACTTGCATGAAGTTGGACAGAAGAGGTTTCATCGGAACGATGGCGATGGCGGCGGCGGGCTGCGCCGTGCGCACAGTTCCGGATGTCGGCGTGACGAAGCCTGAGTACCACGTGTTTTCACGCGTATTCCAGTTCCTGAAGGACTACGACCGGGTGGCAGACCTGATAAAGGGATGCGGCTATGACGGGGTGGAGTGGACGGCGCGTCCGAAGGGCTTCATCGAACCTGCGAACGCTGCGCGGGATCTGAAGCGCGCAAAACTTGCCGCCGAACGCGCCGGGCTGAAGGCCGAGTCGCTCGTCGTTTCGTTCATGCGCGGTGACGAGCCTGGCGCGGCGGATATGATCAGCGCGGCGGCGGACGCCGGCT
Organism: uncultured Lentisphaeraceae bacterium; assembly: GCA_964567665.1. Taxonomy (GTDB): domain Bacteria; phylum Verrucomicrobiota; class Kiritimatiellia; order RFP12; family UBA1067; genus UBA1731. Next base: position 34,773 of record CAZMNN010000006.1, on the reverse strand, counting down.
ACAGGAGCTTTCGCGGTGCGTATTTCCGGTACGACCCTGCAAAGACGATGCAGGCGAACCTTGACGGCATCAAACGAGGATTTGAATCGCTTGAGCGGCTTGCCCGCAAAACCGGGATGAAGGCCTGCTACCAGAACCACAGCACGTACAGCCCGAAGGTCGAGCTTTTCGGCAGTGTGGTGTGGGATCTTGCGCAGATTCTCCGTGATTTCGATCCGAAGCATATCGGTGTGCAGTACGACGTGATGCACGCGCAGGCGGAGACGGGGCCTTCGTGGATGCACTCCGTCGGGATTGTCGCGCCGTGGATCGACATCCTCTGTCTCAAGGATTTCTGGTTCGAGCCGTCGCCGGGCAATCCGAAGATGTGGCGTAGACACCTCTGCATGGCGGGCGAGGGGATCGTGCCGTGGGGCCGGTATCGCGAAATACTCAAGCAGTATTCGCTTCCGCCGCGCTATACCGTTCACTTCGACTACAATTTCCCGTCTGACGAGGCGGGGGCGATGCGCTGTGCGACGGCCGACCTGAAGTTCTACCGCTCACAGCTTGGATAGGCCTGATGCCCAGAAAGGAAAGGTCTCTTCCGGAGTACGATCTCCATCCGCGAGGCGCCCATGTGGACGACGCCATCGCCAGGTTGGACAGGGTCGTATCTGCGGCGCGCGGCGGCGGGGAGAGCCTGTTTGCTGTGATAACGGGCTACGGTTCGTCCGGCGGCACTGCGCTCATCAAGAGCGCAGTGCTCGCGGCCTGCAGGAAATACAAAAGCCAGTGCCACATACGCGGTTTCCTCGACGGCGAATTTGCCGGGGACATGTTCTCGCCGCAGTATCTTGCGTTTCCTGAGGCGTATCGCATTCCGAACTTCTACAAGCGGTTTCCCAATCCCGGAATCGTATTCATATGCGTGTGACGGCGTCATGGGCGGATGCCGCAGATCCGGCATCATCCGCGTTGGGCGCGGGTGTTGCGCTTGCGGCTCAAATACTGTATAATCGCGCCTGTTTTTGATTGAGAAGAATTTACGGAGAAATGTTCCAAATGGAAAACGTTAATGATGTGCTGGCGGACGCCAATGCGAAGATTGCAAAGAGTTTCGATACGCTCAAGAGCCAGTTTGCCGGCTTGCGTACGGGCAAGGCGTCTCCGTCGCTCGTCGATGGCGTGAAGGTCGACTACTACGGCGCACCCACGCCCATCAAGAATCTCGCCACGATATCGACGCCAGAGCCGCGCCAGATCAAGATCGCCCCGTTCGATCCGAGCGTTCTCGGCGAGATGAACAAGGCCATTCTCGCGGCCAACCTCGGCATCACCCCGCAGACCGACGGCCGCGTACTCCGCATCACGATCCCTGAGCTGAACGAAGAGCGCAGAAAGGAGATCGTCAAGGTTGCGAAAAAGCAGGCGGAGGATCAGAAGATTGTGATGCGCAATGTGCGCCGCGATGCGAACGACGCCGTCAAGAAGCTTGAGAAGGACAAGAAGATAACGGAAGACGAACGCGATCAGGGGCTTGAGAGGATTCAGAAGGCGACCGATGACGGCATCGCCAAGATTGATGCAGAGCTTAAGGTCAAGGAAGCAGAAGTGATGGCCGTGTAACCGGTCTGTTTGTCATCAGCAGTCATCTCTGTACGGATGGGCAAGGAGGAGTAGATGAGCGAAGAAGTTGATATGAAGCCGATTACGCCTGAAGAGAGCGGTGCAGTTCCGCCGAAAGTGGATCCGGCTGCGGCGTCCGCCGCTCCGACTGTCAAGCTTAAGCCTATAATTCGCAAGCCCATGATCCGCAAGCCTGTGATAGGCGGCGCGAAGCCGGTCTCGCTGAAGCCGGCCACCGGAACGCCTCCCCCCCCGGCCGCTGTTCCTGAAGCCGCCGCTGAGGCCGCGAAGCCTTCGCCGATTCAGGATGCGATGCCGGCAAAGGCGGTTCTCCACAAGACGGGGATAATCGCCGAGGGAATCCTTACCCCGGCACAGGCGCAGGCCGCGAAGACGAAGACGTCGCGCATCTCTCTCGAATCTGCCATCGGTGTGGCTCCGACGATGAAAAGCCCTGCGCCGATGAAGACGATCAAACTGCGCCGTCCGACGGACATTCCGCCGCCTCCGGGCGCCGTGAAGTCTGCACCGGCCGTTCCTCCCGCGCCGAAGCCGGAGGAGGTTCCCGCAGCCGTGCAGCCTGCGCCAGTCGAGCCGACGTCTGCCGCTGCCGAACCGGCGGCGTCCGCAGAACAGGCTGCCGCACCTCAGACCGAAAAGCCCGTCACGGTTACGCAGAAGAAGACGCTCAAGCTTCACCGTCCAGGATTCAAGCGTCCGACGGTCAGCGGCATAAAGCGTCCTGGCGCACCTGAGTCTGCCAATGCGACTTCACCTGATGCTGCGGCTGGCGCTTCGGGCGAGGTCGCCGATCTTTCGTCCGTCTCCGACATTCCGGAGCTTAAGCCGATTCCGTCTGCCGTTGAGGCGGCGAGCGAGGAAGACAAGACCGTTGCAGGTGCACCGGCATGGCTGAACACGGCGACGGCGGTGGCCGGCCTTGCCGCGTTGATCGTCATGGGGCTGTGCACGTGGACGCTCTTCCGTGAGGCGGTCGGTCCGGCTGCAGGCCCGAACGATCTCGCGACGTTCCATTCGGACACAGACTATCGCCGGTAGGCGCGTATGCGGCGCTTCGCGGCAATTGCCCGGACGGCGGCGGTCGAGACGATGTCGCAGCCGCTGTCCGCGATTCTTTTTCCGGTTGCCGCGCTGGCGGTTCATATGCTGCCGGCATTCCAGTACCACAGGTTCGGGTTGCCTGGAAGGCTGGCGCGAGAGACTGGGCTTTCCTCCCTGTTTGTGTTTGGACTTCTGTTCTCCGTGCCGGCCATAGTCCGCACGGTTGGACGCGAACTCGATACAGGTATAGCCGCATCCACTCTTGCTCTCGGAGTGTCGCGTTCACTGTATTTTGTCGCGCATTTTGCCGGGACGCTGTTTGTGTTCCTCATGTTTTTCGCTGCAATTTCCGCAGCGACGGTGCTTTCGTCGTTTTCGTGCGTAAAGGCGGATTCGATATTCGTCGCAGATGGCGTTGTCCGTGTGTGGGGACCGGCCTTTGCCGTTGGCGTATGCAGTTCCCTTGCGCCGTTTGCGGTTGCGGCGCTGCTCAACCGTTTCTGGAATCGCAGGTTTTGCCTGTGGACTTGCCTTCTCACCGTATTGTTTCAGCTGCCGGGAATCGCTCTTGTCGACGACGTCTCGTCCGTCGTATCCACAGCACCGTCGTTCTGTTCGCTGGCGATGGCCTGTGCTGTATACGTCGCGATGGCTGGAGCGCTTTCGGTCTGCATGAAGGCGAACGGCGTCGCCGCCTGTGTGGCGGCGGCGGTTGTCGCCGGATTCGCGTTCCCCGTCGGATTCATCGCGCCGGACATGGGCGTGTTCTGGCTTGCTGAAGGGGATGCGTCGGCGTTCGCTCCTCTCTGTGCGGGGGTTGCGCTTTCGGTTCTGTGGCTTGTCGCGGGATGCGCTTTGCTCGAAAGAAAGGAACTGGGATGACCAAGGACGAAACCGTCGTTGAGCTGAATGGCGTCGAAAAGACGTTTCGTGATTTCTGGCTGCGCCCTCTTGCGCAGGCGGTGCGCGGTCTCGACCTTGATGTGCGGAGAGGGGATGTGTTTGGTTTGATAGGGCCGAACGGATCCGGCAAGTCGACGACCATCAAGATGATTCTTGGCCTGATACGCCCGTCAAAGGGGACTGTGCGTCTGTTTGGCGCAGATCCGAGATCGAAAGCCGCACGTGCGCGTATCGGGTATCTTCCTGAGCTTTCGCACCTGCATCCGTTTCTCACCGCCGAAGAGACTGTGATGTATTACGCAGGGCTTTCCGGAATGAAGAGAAAAGCCGCCAAGGCTCGGATGCTTGCGCTTCTCGATGAGCTGAAGCTTGCCGGTGTTCGTCGCCGCACGGTGGGCGGGTTCTCAAAGGGGATGGCGCGTCGCGTCGCAATTGCGGCGGCGCTCGTCGCATCGCCTGAACTGCTGATACTGGATGAACCAACTTCCGGATTGGATCCGATAGGCACTCGCGAGGTGAAGGAGCTGATTGCGCGGCTCGCAGGGGACGGAATGACCGTTCTGCTCACGTCGCACCAGCTTTTTGACGTGCAGGACGTCTGCAACCGCGTCGCGGTGATTTCGGAGGGACGTCAGGTGGGAGGAGGAAGCGTGGCGGAGATCGTCGCAAACGCAAAGGACAAGCGCCATGCCCTTGAGGAATACTTTGAGGAGCGGTTGAACCTGCGGAAGGGATGTCAGTGAGGGCATCGTTTGCGACTGCATGGCGTAGCCTGTGGCGCGGGAAGACGCTTTGGGTGCTTCTCGCCGCCGTGGTCGCCGTCCAGTTCATGTTTCCCGGCCTCGTGCGATCTGACGGAACGGCGGCCGGCCGGCTTGAGATGCACGTGCGTATGGTGTTCGGTGCAGTCGCAGCCATTGCGTATGTGTCGTCTCTGGCTCTTTCATGCGGTTCGTTCTCCCGCGATCGTGAAGACAATCTTCTCCATCTGTCGCTCGTGCGTCCCGCATCCGCGTTTTCCATCGCCGCAGGAAGATGGCTCGCGATCGTCGCGCTCATGGCTATCGTTTTCGTCTTCAACGCCTTTCTCCTGAATGTGAAGCTTCTTGCCTCGCAGTACGCGCCAGGCGATTGCCGTACGCACCATGCGCCGTCACTTCCGCCTGTGGAGGTTTCGGCGGCTCGCATGATGGATGAATTTCTCAAGAGCGACAAGACGCCCGAAGCGGTGAAAAAGGCACCACGTGCCGCCGTGCTGGCGCTGCTTGCGTCCAAGGAGAACGAGCGCTACGAGGTGGTTGCGCCGGGAAAGACCGTCTCTCTTCCGTTTTCCGTATCCGCCCGCGAGCCGGTCGAGGTAAGGGTTCGCTTTTCCACGCTGTACAACATCAAGGAATCTCTCAGTGGCGAATTCCGTTATCGGGGATGTGCGGGAACGGTGAGCAACAGCACTCAGGCTGTACTCAGCGTGCCGCTGTCCCGCGTGGCATCCGCCGATCTGCGATTTGGCGAAATGCCGTCAATCGATCCGAAGAATCTTGAACTGACGTTCAGGAACGACGGCAATACGGACGTGATGTTCCGTCCGAGGCGTGATGTCGAACTGCTTACGCCAGGCGATTCGTTCGTCGCAAACAGCGCAAGGGCGACGGCTGAGACGATTGCGCTGGCGGGGCTTCTTGCGGCATTCGGACTCTTCCTCTCCGCCGCGCTCTCCCGTCCTGTCGCCCTGTTTGTCGCCGCAGTGCTTCTTGCCGCATCGCTGATGGCGCCTGATGCCGTTTCGCAGTTTCCGGACGAGTTCAACGCGACGTTCGGCGAACGGGCAGGTCTTGCGGTTTCGCGCATTGTGACACGCTTTACGTCTGCCTTTTCCGAGATGTCGCCAGTTTCCAACCTTGCGTCTGGCCGCGCAATATCAATGGCAGAGGTCGCGAAGACCGCATTCTCGGATCTTGTCGTGTTGCCCGCTGCATTTCTCGCCCTTGCCGCCTTCGTTCTGCGCCGCAAGGCGTAAACCGCCGCCCCAACCGCCGCCGGTCTCCCTCCATAGGGTAGTATCTTGCCCTTCTTTTTCTTGTCGCATCATAGCTTCACCTTGCTTTGCCACCCCACAAAATATTGCAACTTCTACTGGGACTCGCCCCTGACGTCAGTAAAGGTGATATAATGGACGGCAAACTAGGAGCGAAATTTCGACAGACATCATTGCCGCCGTCAAGGAAATCAAGTCGGCAATCGTCCGGGCGCAGACTCGCGTGGCGGCGAACGCGAATGCCGAAATGCTTGCGTTGTATTTCGGGGTCGGGTGCTACGTCTCGCATAAGACCAAAACGGAAAAATGGGGTGCTGGTGTCATTGACACGATCAGTGTCCAGCTTCAGAAGGAAATGCCAGGTCTGCGTGGGTTTAGCGGCAAAAGCATGCGAAAGATGCGTCAGTTCTATGAAATATGGCAGGACTATGTAATTTGGCCGCCAGTGGCGGCCAAATTAGGGTCTGATATTGTCGATGCTGAAATTTGCTCGCCAGAGGCGGCCAAACTGGAAACGGTTGTGCCTACCGGTTTATTATTGTCGTCAGTAACGATGAAAAAGCCGGATGCTACCGTTCAGACAGCATTGGCCGAATTTCTTTCGATAAGTTTTTCGCACCATATGGAGATACTGTCTGGGACAAGCACATTGGAAGAACGCCTGTTTTACATTGGGGAGTCGGTGCGGAGCCACTGGAGCAAGCGTCAGCTTCGTGAAAGCATCAAACGCGACGATTTCCATCATCGTGGGGCGATGCCGAGCAACTTCAGGGAGACAATTCCCGATGCACGGCTGGCACGAAAGACGCTCGATATGTTCCGCGACGAATATCTGCTGGACTTCGTGAATCTGGATGACATTGAGGCATCAACGGGCGAGGATGTGGACGAGCGCGTGGTGGAGAAGTCGATCGTCGCCAATATCCGGCGGTTCATCACGGAGTTCGGAAAGGACTTCTCTTTCATCGGCAACCAGTACCGTGTCGAAGCGGCGGGGCATGAACACTTCATCGACCTTCTGTTCTTCAACCGCGAACTCAACGCGCTCGTGGCTGTAGAGCTCAAGAGAGGTGTATTCAAGCCAATCTACCTTGGGCAATTGCACCTGTATCTTCAGGTACTGGACGATACGGTGAAGAAACCGCACGAGAATGCCTCCATCGGCATCATACTCTGCCAGTCCGCAGATAAGCCGTATGTCGAATACGCGACAAGGGACTACAACAAGCCGCTTGGCGTGGCGACCTACAGGACGGCAGACGAAATGCCGGAGAGCCTCAGGCGCGCACTTCCGCCGATTGACGAATTGCGAAAGCAACTGAAGATTGGCGGTTAGCGGCTGGAATAAGGAAAGATCCCAGAAGTGGGGGTGAGCCTCAACTGTGGACGGGTTCTGTTTTTCATTGCTTGAAATTGCATCATGAGATGTTGCAATTTTCGTGAACTGAATTTTTCAAATCAAATGTTGACATAGAAAAAAAAAACCATATACTGCACGTCATTTCAGCTTTAAGGAGGAACAGGCTCATGATGTCGCATCTGGTTTCAAAGCGTTTCTGCCGCAGGACGGCCATGGTTGCCGCGATTGCGGTGATTGGTCTCTCCGCCAATGCCGAGACCGCAACCTTCACCAACGTTTCGCAGAACATAAAAGCCAACACTGGGTGGGCACATTCGTCGTGGGGCAATCCCGCTATATGGACGGTCGGCGATCCGCCGACGGCAATGACAGTCGCGCCGACGAACGGACAGGACATCGCATTTCCTCCAGTGGGATGGACAATCCTGGGCAGCGACGGCAAATATTCCATGCCGTCTGCCATGCGCATCTCGACAGGCGAACTCGTCGGTGCGGACAGCAATGCGCATCTTGGCAACGGCGCGGTTGATCCGATTGTCGGAAAGGTGTCCGGCGACACCACATACCTGATACGTCATGCCGAACCATGGGGCGCCCAGTGCCAGCCGATGCGTTGGTTCAAGGTGGCGGATCCTAATGATTTTCTCGGTTACTGGACGGTCAACAACTGCATGGCGGGGTTCGATCTCGTGGGGGCGAGTTCGACATTCGTTCCGGAACTGCATTCGCTCCAGATCAGATACCGTCCAATCGTGCGCGTTCCCGAATCCGGCAAGGCCGTGATCGGCGACTTGCAGGGCGTGGGCGCCCTCCACAAGCAGGGCGGCGGCGAACTTGAGATCGCCGGCGGCGGCACACGGCAGAACGTGTATGTCGACGAGGGGACGCTCACCCTGCGCGGACATGATTCTGACGACATCAAGTCTCTGATCGCCCGCTCCGCGCTTCATCTCGATGCGTCCGACGTCTCGACGCTCACGACGACGACAGAGGCGAAGCACGGGTTCTCTGGATATACGTGGGTGACGAAGTGGACTGATGCTGTGCATGGCGTAGGCGGCGCATCGGAGGATCTGTCCACACACACGGGCGAGCATTGGGTGCCGTGGTGCCTGCCGGGATTCATCGCGCCGCAGCGTTCTCCGACAGGGCTGCCGCTTGTGTCGTTCGGGTCGAACATCGACACCGTTGACATCGATAGGCTTGGACCGACAAACTGCATGATGAAGCTCGACAACCGCATGACAAACGTGCGCGAGGCGTTCTATGTGGCGCAGTTCCCGCAGAGTTCGGTGGCGAGCAGCTCGACCGTGCTTGGCGACGCTTCGACGTATCACTTCATAGCGGACGGCGCAATGTTCCGCGATTACGGTATTGGCGTCCAGAACGATAATGATTCCGAACGCATCCATCGCATACGGAACAACGGCGGCGAAGTGCGCATCGACAACGTTCGCTGGCCCATTGGCGACTTGGATTACGACAATCCCGAATATCGCGCATTGACGAACCTGATGGTCGTGAGCGTGGCGGCATCGACCAATTCGACCGTTGGCGCAATCGGGTGCGAACGTTACTACAAGCACCGCAGCGGCGGTTTCCGCCTCGGCGAACTGCTTGTGTTCACCGAACCGCTCACCCGCGCAGAGCGAGGCCGCATCAACGAGTATCTGCATTCAAAGTGGATCGGCGGGGATGTGTCCGCCGACGTGGGCGTGCTCATGGCTCGCACGAACGAATTATCAGTCGGTGTGTCCGGAGAGGGAAAGACTGCTCGCGTGAATACTCTTTCGATGTCCGACAAGGGCGGTACGCTTGTGAAGAAAGGCGAGGGAACGCTTGAGATCGGACGCTTCGAGACGCCGTCGGAATCCGGCGTAGACGCCGTGCGCATCGACGGCGGCAGTGTGATGTTCAACGACACCGAAGGACAGCCGGAGACGTCCGCCCCAGCCGCCAATCCGCAGCTTTGGCTTGATGCGTCTGACGTGACGACTGTGGAAACGTACCAGAACGGAGAGCTCTATCCCGGGACAAATTTTGTCGCCGGATGGAAAGACGTCCGCCAAGGCGTGAATCTTGTCGCGGCGCCGCTCGCCAACTGCTATCCGGAGATGTCTGAAAGCAGCGTCCGCCATCCGACATACACCGTCTTCAATGGACACCGCGTAATCGATTTCGGAAGCAGGGCCGGGGTGGACACCTCCCACATGGTGATGCCGTGGGGCAGGTACGCATCCTCTGCGCAGCATGGTTCGTATGCCGGCTTCATGGTTGTGCGTACGTTGATTCCAAGATACTCATCGGGATTCTTCTCTAATTCCGGAATGACGTTCTATCGCAATGACGGAACGCTCCTGAGCGCATTTTACCGGAACAGAGATTCTCAGCCGATGCGTTGGTCACTCAACGGCAAGGTCTGCGATCCGTGGGATTCGGACAAGACCGGTCGCGTGTGGACGACCTTAAACCAGACGAACGATTTCTTTGTCGTCTCGTTCTCAAGTCCTGCATGGTCGACGTTGGTGGGTCTGATCGCACAGGATCGGGATCCTACGATTCCGACCTATAGCGGCGGCGGAATGCAGATCGCCGAGGTTCTGCTGTACGATCGTCCGCTCAACGACCGCGAACGGCACTGCACCGAGACGTATCTCATGGCGAAGTACGGCATCGGAAGCGGCTCGGCTGACGTCTCCGAAGTTGCGGTGGACACTGTCGATGTCGCTGGCGGCATGGCGGCACGGATAGGTGCGGGTGGCGATACGGTACTCAAGGTCGCGTCCGTCACTGGTGGCAACGGCGAATTCATCAAGGAGGGTGATGGGGCGATGATGCTCGCCAAGGCGTCCGACATCACGTCGTTCACCGTGAAGGGCGGCACTCTCAGCTGGCGTGAGGCGGATGCGTTGAAGCGTGAGGCTCTGTTCCATTTCGATGCGAACGATTCGGACGATGCGTTCTCGACGTATCAGGCTATTGGTCCGGATGCCGAGACGACAGAGACGTATGTCTCGCATTGGCGTGATACGCGCAGAAACGGTACGTACGCATACGGCACTTCGCTATGGAGCGATTTCAGCGGGCTTTATGCGATGCACACGTGGACGAATCCGGTTTTGCGCGAGGTCGAGACGGCGCCAGGTGTGCAGAACCGGGTTGTCGATTTCGGTCAGGGGCGGCATTTCTTTGCGACCAACGGAAGGAACGGAGAATTCCGCAAGCCGGATGGCACCGAGTACAGTCGCGAAGATCCGTACATCAAGTGGTACAACGAGTCGTCGATGATGTTCAGCAAGACGTTCAAGACAGTTCGCGAGGCCGTCTGCGTCATGGCGAACCACGGCGACGGCGTCAGGGTGTTTGCGGACGATGCGCAGACGCAATCCTACAGCCTTAACTATTCCGGACAGATATTCGGTGTCGGTCCTGGTTCTGAAGCCATCGATTTCGCACGAGGCGCTGAGAACAATTCTTATCTGTTCAGCAAGACATACGTAAACGGCAACATACGGACGCTGATGGTGTCGGACAACTATGACGACACCATCATCACGCTGGACGGCGAACGCGTCTATTGGAACACCAGACTTGCCGGCACGGATTTCCACGTCATCTCGGCCGCAACCTCGAACGAAGCGCCGGCGACAATCAACGCCTTTGCGATGGATCGGAACTGTTCGGCTGGTGGTGTGCTCATAGGCGAGCAGATCGCGTTTGACCGCCGTCTGACGGAGAAGGAGCGCACCTACCTTGTCGGAAGCCTGATGCACAAGTGGAAGGGGGCGTCTGCGGTCTGCTGGACAAATTCAATAGACAGTCTTTCCGTTGCGTCCGGCGCGACGTTCGACGTAGGCGATGATGCACTTGAGGTCGGTGCGCTCGTCGGCGGCGGAACCGTATCCTGCGGAACGCTTTCGCTCAACGAAGGAGCGTCGCTCGCATTCGAGATCCGCTCCTCTGTTGACTATGACAGCATGACCGTATCCGGTGCGCTTAAGCTGCCGGCTGACGCCAAGCTGACGGTGACGACCCCGAACGCGAAACTGATCGACGAAGGTGAGTACGTGCTGCTTACGGCGAACGGCGGACTGGAGTGCGCCGGTTCGATGCCGATGCTCGTCCACAACTTTGCGCCGCGCCGTTCCCTTGCGATTTCGGTGAAGGGTGATGCGCTTGTGGCGCGTGTATCGAAGATCGGCTTCCTCATCAACATCCGCTGACATCTTGCCCCAGACTCCGGTCTGGGGCGTTAACCGCTTGGTTTAGAGGTGCGCCGCTTGATTTTTCGGCTGAATAGTGTATAATATGCCGCAATTTTATGGCACCGGACTGTAGCTCAGTTGGTAGAGCACGACACTTTTAATGTTGGGGTCGCGGGTTCGATCCCCGCCAGTCCGACCAGTTAAGCCGCGAAAACTACGGTAGCCTGTCAAGCATTGGAAGTTATGTGCATATCGTACAGCACTCCGCGAATGGAGTGCTGACAAAAGTGCTGACACTTCCGAAGGGAAGGACAGGCGAAAATGGCAAGACAGAATGTGCCGGGAACCGTGTGGAAGTCTCACGGCGCGTGGCATTGGCGGGTAAAATTTCCGGATGAGGAAAGGCGGCGCGATGTGCTGCTTACGTTTCCGTTTTCCGGCAAAAGAATACCGGCGGAGTGTCCGCAGTCGGTGGCCGAATCGGCGGCGTTCCGTCTTTGGGATGCTCGGGTCGTCAAGACCAGGGACGACGGTATGCCGATATTTACCGTCAATGAACTATGTGACAAGTGGGTGCGGTTCGCAGAGACGTACTACAGGCATCCGGACGGAACGCCGACGGGACGCGCCGCAGTGAATGCGGTTCACGTGCGGACGCTCCGCGCACTTTTCGGAAATCGTCCGGTGGAGGCCCTTACGCATCCGGACATGCTGGCTTTCCGCGACCACCTCATCAAGCGCGGCTTGGCTCGCGTGACGATCAATGGTGCGCTCTGCTCTGCCAGGCAGCTTTTCAAGTGGGCGCTTGACGAAGCGCTCATATCCGCACAGACGAAAGCAGAGCTTACGCAGGTGGCGAACCTGCGGGCTTTCCGCTCTGCGGCGCGCGAAACCGTCCCGGTAAGGGCGGTGCCGGGCGATGTGGTCGAGCGCACGTGCGCCGCGCTGCCGTCGTCGCTGGCGGACATGGTGCGCGTCCACAGGCTTACCGGGATGCGCCCCGGCGAAATGTGCGGGCTTTCGTGGAACAGGATAGAGCGCATTGGCGAAGTTTGGGCGTACCGCCCGGAACACCACAAAAACGAATGGCGGCGGCAGGTGCGGGTGGTTGCCATCGGCCCCCGTGCGCAGACGATACTCCGGAAGTACGACGGCGCGGAGGGCAGCATATTCTCGCCGGAACGGACGCTCGCCGAACGGGCGGCGGCTGCACGTGTGGAGCGTATGGAGCCGCTGCGTCCGAATGAGGATGAACGCCGAAGGGCGCAGCGCATTGCCGGACTGCAACGCGCAAAAATGTGCCCTTCATTTCATCCGATTCTCTTAACGGAGCGGCTCGTGGGTTCTTATTCCTGCGATTGGCGTAGTTAAAATTCCGCTTCTGATATTTGCGACTGGCGGGCGATGTTCTTCACCACGCCGACCTTGATTATTGTACTCCGCCCGTGATACGGCACGGTGACGATCAGCACATGGCCCGGCTTGTGGAACTGTCTGTGCGAACCTGACGAACGCACGAACTCGAAGCCGTGCGCCTTGAGCACTTCGACGATCTGCGCGTAGGTCTTCGGCTTCACGCGAACACCGGCTCCATGATGTCTGTCTTGGCGAGCTGAGGGTTCCGTCCCTTCATGGCGAGATCCCATGCCGCCGTCAGCCATCCACTTACGGCGTCCTGAATCATCGCACGGACTTCTTCCAGCGTCTCGCCTTGCGTGACGCATCCCGGCAACGCGGGGACTTCCGCCCAATAGCCCGTCTCTGGGGCTTCGCATTTGTGGATTATTGCCTGTATTCCGCTCATTTCCTTGTTCGTCCTTTCGCCGCCTATTATACCACGGACGGGTGGGGGCGCATGAAAACTCCATCGAAAAAAAAAACATGAAAAACACATTAAATCACCATTGCGGTGATAATCACCTTGTGGTACAATACGCGCCGTCAAGCGCCCACCAGGGCGCAAGGAACGACGATGACGATAACAAAGACAGATGAATTCGCCGCATGGGAACGGAATCTCCGTGACGCTCGTGCGCGTGCGCACGTTAGGGCGAGGATATTCCGCCTCAGCCTTGGAAATCCCGGCGACGTCAAGCCCGTCGGCGAAGGAGTGAGCGAAATGCGCATCCACTGCGAACCCGGCTACCGACTCTACTTCACGCAGCGGGGCGAAGAGATCGTCATCCTTCTTCTCGGCGGCACAAAGAAAACGCAGTTCGAGGACATCGAACTTGCAAAGGAAATCGCTCGAAACATCTAAGGAGGCAGCACATGGCGACAAGATTGACAGAGTGGAAGATAGAAGACGAACTCAAGACGTCCGAAGACCGGGCTCACTTCCTTGAGGCAATGCTGGAGGATGCGGTCAAGGAACGCGACTGCGGGCTTGTCATATCCGCAGTTGGCGCCGTGATCAAGTCGATTGAGCAAGAGCGGACGCATGGCCGTCGGCGGCGCACGGTGCGCACATCGCCAATGCCGGTGATTGCATGAGATTGCCGACACTGAAAGCCATCATGGCTGAACACGGGTGCGACATCAACGCCGCCCGCTCCATCCGCGCACGGATGGAGGCCGAGGCGGATCGCGCCACTTCCGCAAGACGGGCAAGCATACACTCGACATCGTTTTGGTGGACGTGAGGGGACGGCTCGAAGCCTCGCGCGACAAGTGGACGAAGGCGTGACCGCCAGGAGATTTATGCCGAATCAAAGGAAAAAAGGAAAAGCATTTATTGGCGGTTATGTACCTAAAGCGGTAGCCGATAAATTCAAGGATGCCGCAGAAGAGCGTGGCATGACTGTAAAAGATTTGCTTGAGATGCTTATACTTGACGAACTTAAGAAGGGGAAAAAAGATGAACAGTGATGAAAATGTGCTCGTGGTGTGCGAGCTTGAGCAAAAAGACGCTATCAACTTTCTTACACAATGCGAATTCGAGGGGTTTCCTTCTCGGAAAAGATTCGACAGCAGCTGGATATTTTTTTGACGGAAGGTGATAATCACCTTCTGGCGGTGCGCCCGCCGTATGCATTATTTTTTCGCACAAAGGTGATAATCAACCTCTGTGCAAGGCTGGACGGAGGATCAAGATGAGCGAAGAGAAGAAAGCCGAGCTCGAAGATTGGGCGGCGGCAAACTTTCCGCGCGTCGGCTGGGCGGGCGACATCCCGTTCCACCAGCCGACCGTCCAGGCGTACACGTGGTACCACGGATACGCCGTCCGCGCCGCCGCGAACGAGGAAACGCGCTTCACGCTCTGGGCGCTCGCGCTCGCACATGCGCGGATTCCGGGATTCTTCAACGGGCTGGAAACGCCCGGCGACATCGACGCGAAGGTCGGCGAATGGGCGAAGTCCCTTCCTGTGGCGCGTGAGGAAATAGCGCGGGCGTGTCGATACGCCGCCACGGGGTTCGATGACGCGGAGGCGGCGCGTTCGGACGACGGGCGGGACGTGCGCCACCGCGCCGACCGTTCGGCGGCGGCGCAGAACCTCGCGGAGATCGAGCGGCGGCTGGTCAGGGCGTGCGCCGCGTTGAAGGTCGCGCCTGACGCGCTCATGTGCGAAACGCCCGCGCGGCGAGGGCGTGTTCGTCCGCAGGATTGACGCGCAGGGCAAGGAGGCAATCTTCGGCGGCGGGCTGCTGCTGACGGAACGTGCGGCGGCGGAACGTGCGGCGGCGGAACGTGCGGCGGCGGAACGGGCGGCGGCGGAACGGGCGGCGGCGGAACGGGCGGCGGCGCACGTGTTCGAGCTTTCGCCGCGCGAACGCGAGACCCAGCGGCTAATGGCGGATCAAGTCAGGAAAGCAGGTCGATGAGCGCACAAACAATCACAGCGAGGAGCAGCACAATGCAAAAAATGCAATTGAACTTGTGCTGTTCAGGCGTGACCGGCTCGTCCGCCGCATCCGAAGGGGTTTGCGGCAAGGACAAAAGAAACTTTTTCATTTCCGAACTCATGGCCGGGTAGTTTAGCACAAACGATCGAGGCTGGCAAATGGCGAAAACGGTTGACATAGTTCTGAAGTCCACGGCTGACACAACGGGCTTTAAGAAAGCGAACGATAACCTCAAAGGGCTTGGAGCGGCGGCCGCTAAACTCGGTGAGGTGTTCGGTGGCGCAAATACCTATCTTGGACAAACAATTAACAATTTGTTCAAGGGTTCTATTTGGGAAATGGGCGCAACGGCCGTTGGCTTTCTCACGAAGAAAATCATTGAGTTCTGGACTGCATCAGAGACGGCGGCGAAGAAGGCCGCCGAAGAAGAACGCAAGGCGTTCGACGGGCGCGTCAAGGCCGTCGGCGAATACCAGGCCGCCATTGAGAAGTGCCATGCCGCGTCAGTTGCGGCGGCGGACGCACGGCTGAAGCAGATCACGGCGGAAATAGACGCGGTGAAAGACCTCCAGAAAGCCGAACTCGAACTCGAACGTGAACGCCTCAGGGCGGCCGGTGACACGGCGGGCGCGAACGGCCTCCGCGCGGCGGCGGAAATCGCCGATGTTGGGGTCGCGGGTTCGATCCCCGCCAGTCCGACCACTCCCTGATGGCAGGTGTGCGGGTGGTTTTTTCATGCGATGGTAAACATATGCCTCCGTTTTGGTATAATCTACAGCCACTCAAAGGAGAACATACAGGATATGAGAACAGATACGTTGTGCGTCCAGGGCGGATGGCGGCCGAAGAAGGGCGAGCCGCGTCAGGTGCCGATCTACTCTTCGACCACTTTCAAGTACGAAACCACGCAGCAGATGGGGGATCTGTTCGATCTCAAGGAGAGCGGGTATTTCTACACCCGTCTCGCCAATCCCACGAACGACCAGGTGGCGAAGAAGATCGCTGCCCTTGAAGGCGGAGTGGCGGCGATACTTACGTCATCGGGGCAGGCGGCGTCCACGTTTGCCGTTCTCAACCTCTGCAACGCCGGCGACCATGTAGTGTCGTCCGCCCAGATATACGGCGGCACGTTCAACCTGTTCGCTGTGTCCCTCAAGAAGCTTGGCATCGAGTTCACGTTTGTGGATCCGGACGCATCGCCGGCGGAGATACAGAAGGCGTTCCGTCCGAACACGAAGTGCGTATTCGGCGAGACTGTTGCAAATCCGTCCGGCGTGGTTCTTGACATAGCGAAGTTTGCGAAGATCGCGCACAAGAACGGTGTGCCGCTGATTGTGGACAACACCTTCCCCACTCCGGTGCTGTGCCGTCCGTTCGAATTCGGCTGTGACATCGTGACCCACGCGACGACCAAGTACATGGACGGACATTCATCGCAGGTTGGCGGATGCATTGTGGACAGCGGAAACTTCGACTGGGCTGCACACGCCGACAGGTTCCCTGGTCTTGTCGAGCCGGATGAATCCTATCATGGGCTTTCATACGTGAAGGCGTTCGGGAAAATGGCGTACATCGTGAAGTGTACCGCGCATCTGATGCGCGACTTCGGCGCGATTCCCTCCCCGTTCAACGCATTCCTGCTCAACCTTGGGCTTGAATCGCTCCATGTGCGCATCCGCCGCCACGCGGAAAGCGCACTCAAGGTCGCGAAATGGCTCAAGAGCCAGAAGAAAGTTGCATGGGTGAACTTCCCTGGCCTGCCCGATTCGCCGTACAGGCGGCTCATGAAAAAGCAGTTCAAGGGTCCGTCTCCGTGCGGAGTGCTTACGTTCGGGATCAAGGGCGGCCGTGATGCCTCCATCAAGTTCATGGACTCGCTGAAGCTGATCGGTATCGTGACGCACGTTGCGGACGCCTGGAGCTGCGTTCTCCATCCGGCCTCGCACACGCATCGCCAGCTTACCGATGAACAGCTCAAGGCGGCCGGCATTCCGCCGGATCTCATCCGTCTTTCTGTCGGACTTGAGGATCCGGAAGATCTCATAGACGATCTCAAGCAGGCACTTGCAAAGGTCTGACGCCGCAAAGCGCAATGAAGTTCATTGTTGTCGATGTAGGAAACACAAGCACGGCCGTGGGACTGTGGTCCAATGGCCGTGTGGTTCGTGTTTCCCATGTTGATGGCGGAGCTGCGGCGGCAAAGACGGCGGCCTCCGGTCTTGCCGCCACCGACGTCGGCGGCATGGCGTATCTGAGCGTTGTGCCGAGCGCAGACAAGGGATGGAGGGCGTTCGCGAGGCGTATGCGTATGCCGTTCCATCAGGTGTCCAGCGCAGATTTTGCAGATGGGACGCTCGGCATCGAACTTGACTACAGGAAGCCTGAGACGATAGGCGCAGACCGTCTTGCCGATGCCGCCGCCGCCGTGGACAGGTATGGCGCCCCGGTTCTCGTGTGCGACTTCGGAACCGCCTTCACGGCTGCGGTCGTCACGGCAGACCGCGTGTGGCGCGGTGGAGTGATCGCCCCAGGCCTTCCTCTCATGCGTGACTACCTCTTCGAGCGCACCGCCAAGCTGCCGCGCATGGCATTGGGCGGAGTCTGCCCGAAGATCGGACGCAGCACCGAGGAGGCGATGCGGTTCGGCGCACTTGTTGGATATCGCGGCATGGTCAGGGAGATTGTGAAGGAACTGGGGCGCAATTTCAGGACGGATTTCCGTCTTGTCGCCACGGGCGGCTTCGCCCGCTGGGCTTTGAAGGGAATAGACATGGATTTTACGGTTGATGCGACGCTTACCCTGCATGGTGCGGGGCTGATCGCATCAAAGGTTGCCGAAGGAAAGGGAGGCCGGACATGAGCATCGGCAGGTTTGTGCGGGCTGGCGCAGCCCTTCTTCTCGCCGCGACGATCTCCGGGTGCGGGCTGTTCTGGGACGACCCGTATGTGGACGTGACAGTGACGCCGTTAAACTGGATTGAGATACACTACTACAACGCGACACGCGAGCCGATAAGGCGCGTAAACGTGCGCATAACCGGTTCCGGACGTGTCGAGGTCAAGTCCGGCACGGCGCGGCGCGTCTCGGACAGCTTTGCCAAGGACATCGCGGGAGACACTGTCGCGAACTATCGAGAACGGGTTTTCGATGTTGACGCCGATCACATCCGCGAAATATTCCAGGATCTTGTCAACGCCGGACTCTTCGACAGAGACAAGATGTTCACAAAGACGAAGTATCCGTCCAACGGGAGGTTTGTGGCGGTGCGGGCGGCGATCGACAACAAGACGCATTCGGACTCGAAGAATCTGTTCGAGGAGGATCCGGAACTTGCGGAACGGCTTTACAACGTGGTGCTGGAATTCAACAGGCCAGTCCTTGGAAGGAAGAAATGAAGAAAGAGACGCAATTGAGGGAGCGGGCGGTTCTGAGGGACGTGCGCCGCGTTGTGGTGAAGGTCGGCACTCATGCGCTTGCCAAAAAATCCGGTCGTCCGGACTATGCTGCGCTGAAGCGCGTCGTGTCAGGGATATGCGCGTTGAACGCCACAGGGCACGAGGTGATATTCGTTTCGTCCGGCGCCGTCGCCGCCGGAATTGAATCCCTTGGACTGAAGGCGCGGCCGACGGACGTGAACGACGTGCAGATGTGCGCGGCTGTCGGTCAGGCGCGCTACATCACCGAGTATGAGGAGCTGTTCGGCGAGAACGGTGTGAAGATCGGCCAGGTTCTGCTAACCCACGCCGACTTTGACGACCGCCGCAGGGCTTCCAACGTGCGCAGGGTTCTCGATCATCTTGTAAAGAACGGCATCGTGCCGGTGATTAACGAGAACGATGTGGTTGCCGACGAGGAGATAAAGGGCTTGACGTTCGGCGACAACGATCAGCTGTCTGCGCTCATCGCAAGGCTTGTGTGCGCTGATGCGCTTGTGCTTCTCACTACGGTGGACGGTCTGCTTGACGACCAGGGTAAGCGTGTGCCGCAGATATTCTCGATCAAGGACGCAATCAAGCTAGTGAAAGCCGGCGAGAAGGGGACGCTGTCGAAGGGCGGCATGGACTCCAAGCTCAAGGCCGTACGCATTGCGGCAGAGGCCGGCGCGAACGTCGTAATCGCGAACGGGCGCAAGGCGGGAATCCTTGAGGCGGTTCTTTCGGGACGCGATGTCGGCACGTTTGTGCCGGGCAAGGCGCTCTGACGGAGTGCTGTTCAGCCGATTCCGAGCAGGTGCTTTGCGGCGGCGAAGACAGGTGCAAGGTCTGCTTTCCTGCTGCCGAACGCAGCGCACATCTCCGCAAACCGCCTGAACTTGTGGCGACCAGGCTTAAGGTTGTCCATCACGTGCACTTCGGCCTTTCCGAAGGAGCAGGCCTCCGACAGCATACCCGTGGACTCTGCCGTGACGTACAGGTGTGATGCAAGAGACACGAAGGCGGGAATCGGGTTGAAATGATCCTGCGAATACAGAAGACGGTAGTCGAACGGGAATGAGGCAATCACCTTTTCTACTTCCGGCGGAGTGCGGCGGGATGTCGTGACCCAGACCTCCGGATGCGGCTCTGCCCCGCCTTTTGCGGCGGCAAAGATTGCATTCAGCTGTTCCTTCATCCATTCGGGCGTCATTGTGGAGCACTTGTTCGGTCCGCCCACGATGACGGCTATGGCCTTTCGTCCGGAATCCGCATGGCGCTCACGGAACGCCTTGACGCCGTCGGCGTAGAAATCGCCGTCGGCGGCGACGAGGTTCACGGGAATCTCTATGACGTTCGGCGCCGGTTTCGGGTTGTCGAATACGGGTGCGAGAACACATCCGAAATCCACTGTACGGTAGCCTCTCGGATACAGCACAACGGCTGATTTCACGCCGAGACGCTCCGCCACAGCCTTTGCCGCGTAGAACGTGCCTGATCCGGTTCCTATTGTCACGCAGTAGCCGACGGACGGGATGGAGGTTTTTTTGAACAGTCCGAGCGAATGCACTCCGATCCGGTCGAGCGCGTAGGAGAGGGCCTTCGCGAATCTGGACTTGAATTCAACGCGCAAGAGGTCGAACTCAAGTCCCATGGCGCGGGCAAAGGCCTTGGACTGGTTTTCGTGTCCGGCCTTGCCGTCTGTCAGAATCAGAGCCTTGTTCATTGCCGTGTGTCCGTTGCCTTGGCGTCTGCGGAGGCGCCGCCGCATTTTTCCTTGGAGGCGCCGCCAGCCCGTCGGCCTTGAATCATGTCCTTGACGGTGCGCCGCATCTGCCGTTTGGCGGCAGCCATGCCGCTCTTCGCCGTGCAGCCCGCTGCTCGGACGTGCCCGCCGCCGCCGAACAGCTTTGCGAGTTCCGTGGCGTCCCATGGTGCGCGGGTGCGTATCGATATGCGTGTCTCGCTGGTGCGGTCCGGTATCTGGTAGAAGAAAAGCGCAATCTGGTTGCCGCTGACGGAACGCGGTATCTCTATGACGTCTTCTGCATCAGCCTTGGAGCCGCGCACGTCGCGGAAGTCGTCCCTGAGTAGCGTGACTTCCGCGACCTTCCTGTTTTTCCAGATGTGCAGCGAACGCCAGGCTCTGCGCTTCAGCTCCATCGACTTCGGCGGGAAGGAGCAGTAGATGATGTCGTTTATCATCGCAGTGCGAACGCCCTTCTTGAGCAGGTCGGCGGCAGTGCGCAGCGTTCCGGGCTTTGTCGAATCGTATGCGAACC
Organism: uncultured Lentisphaeraceae bacterium; assembly: GCA_964567665.1. Lineage (GTDB taxonomy): Bacteria > Verrucomicrobiota > Kiritimatiellia > RFP12 > UBA1067 > UBA1731. Next base: position 14,061 of record CAZMNN010000006.1, on the reverse strand, counting down.
TTCCGCTGTCGGTCACTATCGCGACCCAAAGCGCCTCGGCGACCGCCCTGTCCATGGGCCATTCCATCCACTTGGCGAACTGCCAGATGAGTTCGCCCGCCGAACTTGCGGAAGGATCGAGTATCGCAACTCCGGACGGATTGCTTGTCGCATGGTGGTCTATGGTTATTGTCGGCAGTTTCTCGGCGAAAGGGCGCACCTCCGGCGGCAGCCTGTCGGGAGTGGATGCGTCCACATAGATGAAAAGGTCGAATTTTTTGCGCTTGAGCTTCTTCAGCGGCATAAGATCCGATACGCCCTCAAGAAAACCGATTTTGCCGAGACTTTTTGCGTCCGCCGCCGCCGTAGCCTGCCAGCCTGCGGCGGTGAGCATCCTTGCGAGAGCTATCATCGAACCGAGCGAATCGCCGTCAGGGCTGAGGTGTCCGGATATCAAAATCGAATCGGCGCCCTTCAGGAGCGCCTTGGCCGCCGCGTATTCTGCGCGTCTGTCTGATTTGTTCATCGGGGACATATTAAAGCAAATTACGCGATTCCCCGCAAGCGGTTTGTGGTATAATCGCCCGCATGAACTGTGAAGAGCTGAACAGGCGCTACGGTGCGCCGGGAAGAATCGTGTTTCGGGAGAACGCCCATGGCATCCCGATTGTGGCGCTCGCCAACCAGTATGGCAGCGCAGAGGTGTCGCTTTACGGTGCGCAGGTGCTCTCGTACAGGCCGACGGGGAATCTTCCAGTGCTGTTCACGCCGCCGGTGATGGAGTTCGGTCCCGACAAGGCGGATCACGGCGGAATCCCGGTCTGTTGGCCATGGTTCGGCAAGAACGGCCCTGAGGGTTCGTACGGACATGGCTTCGCCAGACGCCGCCTGTGGCGCGTCGCCGGTTCTGAATACTCCGAGGACATCACGGAGGTGACGCTTGCTCTCGACTGCAACGACGAAACTAAGAGGCTTTGGCCGTACGATTTCAGGCTTCAGCTCAAGATATCCGTTTCCATGAAGCTGAACATGGGGCTGAAGACCACCAACGCGGGAGATGTGCCTTTTGAGATCACAGAGGGTCTCCATCCGTATTTTCTCGTGCGCGACCGCAATGCTGTTACCGTTCGTGGACTTGAGGGATGCCAGTTCTGCGATGCCCGCAAGTCGCGCACGGCGGATGCCGTGTGGACGGGCGACCTGCAGTTCAACACGGAATACGATCATGTGTTCACGGTGAAGAAAAGCGAATTCGCGATACTCGATCCGGGACTTCGCAGGGCGATCGCCATCGCCTCGCGTGGAAACACAAAGCTTGTCTGCTGGAATCCCGGCCCGGAGGAGGCGAAGAACCGCAACCTTGGCGCCGATGACTGGCGCAAGTTCGTGTGCGTCGAGCCGGCCACGCTGTTCAAGGAGGATTCGGTCATCAGGCTTGCGCCTGGAGAGTCCCATGAGCTTCTGATGGCAGTGCAGTCCGTACCAGAGAAGTGAAGTGAAACGCGCCGCACTCATCATAACGTCACTCGGACACAGCTCCACAGCGCAGGAGACGCTGCGGGTGCAGGATACGGTATCCGCCCTGCGGCGCATAGGGTGGCGGGTTGATGTGCTTGCGCCAAGCGCCAATCCGATGCTCTCCGCCACGCTCGCCTCGAACGCCAGGGTGTTCGTTGTGCCCTCCCTGCCGCTCATGAGGCGTCCACTCATGTGTCTGCGCGGAGTTGCGCTTGCGTCCGGCGGAGACTACTCGGTGCTGCATGGATTCGATGAAGGTGCGGATATCGCAAGGTCGGTGTGCAGGATGTCCAGAAAGCATCTTGCGTACATTGCGGAGGTTCATCATCCGAAGACGGTGGGCGCATCCACCGTCGCACGTGCGGCGGCGATTGTTGTGCCGCACGAGCACACACTTTTGGAGTTTCGCGAACAGCCGCCGATGGCTCGCGTATCCATCCTGCCGGATCCCCATGCGGAACTCGCGGACAACGCATTCACGGCGTCCGAATTTGCGTCCGCCATCGACGGCATCTACACATATGTGCTTCGCAAGCACCCGGAGATTGACGGATGAGGCGGAAACCTTCAGGTTCATCGCTTTCGTCTGGACGGAAGAAGCGCGGTAAGCGGAAGATAGGCCCGGTCGCGCTTTTCTTCCGTCGCATGGTGTTCTCCTCCGTGGCGATGGTCGCGCTGCTTTCGCTGATCGGTGGTTGGTTCGTCAGCCATCCGGCGCAATGGCTTTCGGACAAGCGCGATGACTGGCCGGGCTTTGTGACGACTGCGCTCTTCTATTTTGGCGACCGGGCGGTCATGCTCACGGATGGGCTTGGCTTGACGGGACACGATGCCGTATACGATTTCGATGAGCCGCCTCCATCCAATTCGGTGATGTTCGCCGGCGCCCCCGTTCGCGTAGGTGCGCCGGCTCCGGACGATGTGCGCATAGTGGATCGCGGAGACTTTTTGATTGGCTGGTCGCCGTCGCTGAAGCATCCGCTATGGGTGGCCTACCATGTCCCGGCGGAGAAGGCGTACGAGCCGGGGAAGCGTCCGAATTTCAGGGCTGATCCGTCCGTCGCCGGTTCGCCGTCGGCAACCTGGTACAAGGGTTCCGGTTTCGATCGCGGACACATGGCGCCGAACTACGCGATAGCGACAAGGTTCGGGACGGATGCACAGAAGAAGACGTTCTACATGTCCAACGTTGCGCCGCAGAGGCCGGGGCTGAACCGTGGTCCGTGGCGGGAGATGGAGCATCGCATAGCGGATTTGTGGACGGCGAAATACGGAGAGATCTGGGTCATCGTAGGATGTGTGCCGGGGGATGAAGGGGAGCGTCTTGCGTCCGGCGTGGATGCGCCAAAGGCGTTCTGGCAGGTGATTGTCGCGCAAACCGCAGATGGCGTGAGAGCACTTGCCGTATATATGCCGCAGAACATTCCGTATTCGGCGTTCCCTGTCCACAACATCGTCACCATCGATGAACTTGAACGCCGTACGGGGTTGGATTTCTTTCCGGATATGCCGGACTTCCTTGAGCGACCGCTTGAGGCTGATCTGCCTACGCGGCTCTGGCCTGTGCGTTTCATAGACATCTTCCGTCTCATCCTTCTCCGGTTCGTGTAGCGGACGGAGAGGGTGCAGAAGGATTTTTGACTTGCCTATTTGAATCCATGGATTCAAAGGACTGGGACATATTGGGTTGCGACGGCAGGGGGTGTACCTGCGACTGGATGTTGCAACTTTCGTGTTGAAAAAAAAAATCAGTTTATGATACTCTACGCCGCGTTCCGTTCCTTGGAGATGGGCATCTCAGGGTGCAACGGGCGGTTTGAACTGGAGTGAATTGTGTCAAAAAAAAATGCGGACTTGCAGTCTTCTCTGCGCTTGGTGCACATTCACGGGAAACGTATCGAAGAACTCCGCAGCACCCGGAGTCGGAAACGGAGGCGCTGTCTGGTCGCCAGAGCCGAACGTCGCCGCCGACGCCGAACTGGCATCAGTCTGCTTTTCCGGCTGCCGGTTCATCTGCAACACCAATGAAGCGTCAAACGGCGGCGGTGTGTTCCGCAACATTGGCGCGGTGCTGGTCAAGGCGGAAAGGGGTACGTTCATAGGCAATGCGTCGGTCAGCTACGGCAACGTCTATAATTTCGGGTCAGGCACCGCCGGTGCTCATGGCGGGCTTGTAATGACGGATTGCGTCGTCTCCGGAAACGTGTCTGTTGTTTCCGGAGAGGGGGACGAGTACAACAGGTTCGGCACGATAACGTCAGTGGCGGATTCCGGGACGTTCAGTCTCATGCGCTGCAGGTTCATCGAGAACATTGATGTCGGCGGAGCCGGTGCGGTATTCGTCGCCACGCCGTTCGCAAAGGTGGAGAACTGCGAATTCCGCAGCAACAGATCGATGCGGTGTGGCTTTTCGTCCGCAACTCTTGCGTTTGAGCCTACTGCCACGAACGCTATCGTGAGGGGGTGTCTCTTCGCCGACAACAAATGCCGGTGTCGCCGTCAGGTTTGCACCGTTCAATCTGGGTGTGTCGCCATACGGCGGCGGAACGAACTGCGTGGTGGAGAGCTGCACGTTCGTGGGCAATCGGGCGTTGCGGCCGTCATCGACTTCGGATGCAAAGTTTGCCGGTGCGGTGAATGTCGGTGAAAACGGCGGCACTGCCATCATAAGAAACTGCGTGTTCAGCGGCAACGGGCTAATGGTAGGCAACGAGTCGTCCATGCGCAGCTTCTCGACGGCTGCGTCATGCGCGGATGCCGCCTCCCACTGTTGGGAGGACGGTGCGCAGTTGACGGATGGCGTGAACGGCAACATCGTTGCGAATGGTGCGTCTCCGAGATTTGCGAGCGTGACGGCAGGCGACTACTCTCCAAGGAATTCATCTCCATTCGTCAACAGGGGCGCATTCATGCCGTGGATGGATGGGGCAACAGACATGGCCGGAAACAGCCGTATTGTCGGTGATGCCGTGGACATGGGGTGCTACGAGTGTCAGCTGCACGGCAGTTTCACAATCTCGGTGCGGTAGATGATTTGGATGGATGTTGGATTCCGAATAACAGGTATGTGAAATAAAAGCAAACATGAGATTGTCTATGTTCAGATTGATTGTTGCGGTTGCGTTTTGCGGTGCCTTGCAGACATCCGTCGCGGAAGTCGCTGACGGGTTGATTCGTCGGTGGGAGTTCGAGGAGAGGCGTTGGAATCTCGCGAAGAATTCCGCGCCGGTCTTTCCGGGACGCATCGGCCCGCATGGCGGCACACTCGGTTCGCTCGTGATTCCGTCAATCACGGTCTACGGCATGGATTACGACGCCTACGAGCCGCGTCAGCCAAAGGCGATCCAGCCGACATGGACCACAGGGCGCAGGGCCGGACTGAATGCGCTTTGCATTGGAACCCGCTCCACCGGCCCGTTCGGTTCAGGTCTGTCGGGGGAGGAGTTCGCAAAGGGGTTCACGTTCGCCGGATGGGTGCGTCCGCACTCGTCAAGCGACAGGCTGTACTCCGTGACGCTTCTGAGGATGGGTGATGCCTGGAACTGCGGGTTCGCAGTTCGGGCGGAGGCGGCGAAGTGGTGTCCGGAAGGGCGGCTTTCGGTGCGCTTTGCAATGCAGAAGGGCAAGGACGGCAAGAACCGCTACGTTGACGTGTCTGCTCCTGGGTTCAAGGCCGGTGCATGGCATTTCTTCGCCATCGCATGGGACGGCAAGACTGTGCGCATGGAGATTGACGGCCGTGTGGCTGCGACATCCGGAGATCTCACCGATATTTTTGCCCCGATTACATTCGCCCGTACTTGGACGGGATGCCAGCCGTTCTTCGAGGAGACTGTGCATGGCAGGTTCATTGTCGGCGGCGGAAACGGAACGGATGTCGTGGACGTTGATGAAATCATGATATACGATCGTGCGTTGTCGTCGGATGAGCTGCTTTCTGCCATGGGTCCGGCGGCGGAGGGAACGGTCGATGAGCAGTGTGCCGAGGCGCGGCGGCAGGATGAAGCCCGTACCCGCGCCGAACGCATTACGCTGGAGATTCCGCGCAGCACCGGCGGATATTTCCGCATCGGCGAAGACATCACGGCGACAGCCTCCGTACCGCAGGATATCGGCATCGACGGTACATTCACGGCGGCGTTCAGGCTGACGACGCTTGACGGGAAGGAGATTGCATCGCGGTCGCGCAGCTTCGCCGCCGGCGAGGCGGTGCGGGAGACATTCAGGCCGCCGCAGTGTGGCGTGTATTATCTCGACATGGAGATTCGCGGCGCGGACGGAAGAAGCGTCAAGCGCTATGACGAGCCGTGGTGCATTGGCGTGGTGCCGCCGAAGCCGAAGACGCTCGACAGTCCGTTCGGATACTGGGCCACGGAGGATGCGTTTTCGCATGACGCGAACTTGCGCCGTCTCGCCTGTTATTTTGGCGATAGCGTGGAGGCGACCGAGAAGGGGTGGAAGGAAAGTGCATATACAGTCAGACAGCACCGGTTGTTTACGGAAAAGCAGGGGCTGGGCGATTCTGTACGATGCTTCTCGTGGCTGACGATCGAGAACACGAAGGAGAAGACGCTTGCGCCTGAACGGCTTGCGCGGTTGAGGGACGGTGTCTGGCCGCTTGAGATTGCCCTGATGAAGCGGCTTGGCGTTAAGGAGTTCGAATTCTCCAGCGAACAGAACCACAATATCACCCCTGAGGCGTACGTGCAGCAGCTCAAGGTGCTCGTGCCGATGGTGCGTAAGGAGATACCAGATGCAGTACTCTATCCGGCAGGCGCAACGCCCGTCGGCGTGGACTGGACGGAGCGGGTGCTGGCGCTCGGCGGAAAGGATCTCGTCGATGGCGTCTCCATCCATCCGTACACTGCGGATCCGATCAAGGACTACCATAAGGGCGGCGTTGCGACAAAGCTTCGCGATGCGGTCAAGCGTGTGGCGCCGAACCTGCCGCTGTACAGCACCGAGAACGGGGTGAGCAGCCTGCCGCGTGTCTATGGGCGTCCCATGACGCGGGAGGAGGCCGATCGCGCACCGTATCCGGCGTTCGCTGGATCGCCGCGATACTACCAGACGTCGATGCCGGTCTATACGGAGGCGGAGACGGCTGCGATGTCGTGCCAGGCGGCGCTGATGACGCTTGCGACGGGATTCCGGACGTATGTGCAATGTCAGAACTCGATGTGGGGCGCATTGCCGTGTCTCGTGTCCGTTGCCCGCACGGCGCTTTCCGGACAGGTTCTCAACGGGATGTGCGCGACGCCGCGAGTGCTGCCGCTTCCGTCGTTCAGAAGCGCGGCAGTCCTTGTCGAACGTCGCGACGGCTCGACTGTGCTTGCCGTCTTCGGCACAGCGGATGAGCCGGTCTCGTTTCTTTTCAGTCCGAACGCGGCATTCAAGACGATGGACATCTACGGCAACTACGGAGAGATCCGTGCCGGATCCGACGGATTCATGACACTCACGGCGAAACTTGCGCCGACATATGTTTTCGGTGTGCCGCAAGACGTGTCGCCCGTCACGCCGCTGCGCATCGACATCCCAGACACGCTCCCGTCCGACGGAATGCTTGCCGGAACGCTGTGCGTAACCAATCCGTTCTCAACCACGCTTACGGGAACGCTCAAGGTGCAGGACATCCGTGGCGCGACAGTGACTTTGGGCGAAAGCAAAATCAGCCTTGCCACAGGTCGCTCCGCCAACGTTGCTGTGCAGATAGACGGACGCGGACTCAAGCGCGGCGACTGCACGTTTCGCGTGGATCTCGTGCGCGATGGCGGCGCAGCGCTTTCGGCCGAGCGCATTTTCCGTTCCGCAGGTGTGATGCAGCTGCTGCCGAAGTTTCCGCCCAATACGCCTCTCGACGGCGATGAGGCGAAGTGGAGCGGCGTGCCGTCGCTCGTTTCGGATTCAGAAAACGACGTGTCTCTCGGAAAACCGGACAAGGCGCGTCCTTGGGCGCCGCAGTGGACAGGGGCGGACGATCTCGCAGTCAAGGTTCAGGCCGCATGGACTGAGGACGGATCGGTCAGGTTCCTGCTCAATGTGACGGATGACATTCTGATGCCGGCGCCAAAGGAGAAGTCTGGCGAGGCGTTCCGCTGGGACTGCCTTGAACTGTTTGTCGATACGCGAATCAGGCATATGTTCGGCTCCTTCAAGAAGACGCCCGGCGCGGATCAGGTTCTTGTCGTCCCTGAGGTTGGCGATGCGTCATCCCAATGCGCCGTGTACTATCCCGGTGGCGATGCGCGGCATATCGACGTCACCTGCGTGGGGCGGCGCACAAGGTCAGGGTATCTCATCGAAGGGCGCATTGTTCCGCGAAAGGGATGTGAACTGCCGATCCGTGCGGGCGAGCGCGTTGCGATGGACTTCCTTGTGGATGACAGAGATGCACTGGACGTTCCGCGCAAGTCGGCCATTGCGATTCACGGTCATGCCGGGAACAACAACGACATTCCGGCGTGGGGACGCTACAGGTTCGAGGACATCTCTGCGCCGGGGCGGCAGTAGCCCGTTGGATGCCGTGGCGCAGCTCTGCTTCACCGCATCACACGCTATGTGTCGAAGCGTACTGGCGCCACGGCAAGCCGTTCAGAGGCTCAAAAAACCTGCGCCTCTTGCGCGGCAGGGTCGTTTTTGGTACAATGTGCGCTCTTCTTTTCGAGGAAAGCTGTTTTTCCTCACGGAAAGAGGGATAAAAATCCAAGGAATAAACAATGGAAGCCTACGCAGTGCTGGAAACCGGCGGCAAGCAGTTGCTTGTCAAGGCCGGCGATACGGTCGAGATTGAAAAGATCGAGGCCGAAGAGGGCAAGGAAGTTGTCCTCGATACCGTCTGCGCCGTCTCCGACGGCACGACGCTCAAGATTGGAACGCCCTATGTTGAAGGCGCAAAAGTGACCCTTTCGGTCGTTGGCGTCAAGCGTGGCGTCAAGACGATCAATTTCAAGGCGAAGCGCCGCAAAGGTTCGCGCCGCACGATTGGTCATCGTCAGCAGTACACGGTCGCAACCGTTGAAGCGATTGCATAAGGGGAGGTAAGGAAAAATGGCTTCTTCAGCATCAGCCCGCAACGGACGCGATTCAAACCCGAAGTATCTTGGCGTCAAGGCGTATGACGGCCAGTTCCTCAAGACCGGCTCGATCATCGTGCGTCAGCGCGGCACCAAGATCCATCCTGGCGCAAACGTCGGATGCGGACGCGATTTCACGCTTTTCGCCCTCAAGGACGGCAAGGTGAAGTTCATCAAGGACGGCAAGTACGTCACCATCGTTCCGGTCGAGGCCAAGTGATTCCCGGTTCGGGAGTTGCAGTTCTCAGGAACGCAAGGAAAGGCGCGGATGCAGATCCGCGCCTTCTGCTTTTTGTCGCCGCATTCTCGTCCGCAGACGTTGGCGATTGAAGCGCAGTGCGGCTTTTGGTACAATGCGGACATCAAGCAGCAGTTGGGTGTTTTGCGATGCATAGACTTCTTGTTTCATGTGATGTTCTGGAATCGGACAGGCCTACGCTTCCTCCGGGTGCTTCCCGCCATCTGAAGGTTGTGCGCCCCAGGCCGTCTGAGGTCATCGAGCTTTTCGACGGTGCCGGCCATGCGCGGCTGTACAGGTGCGGAGCGACGGCATCCGCACCGCTTGAGGCGACGGGTGAACTTCAAAGTTTTGCGTCGTCTCCTTTCCGGCTTACCCTTTTCGCCTGCATAACGAAGGGATCGCGTTGGGACTGGACGGTAGAGAAGTCCACGGAACTTGGAGCCACGCGCATCGTCCCCGTGATCTCCGATCGCTGCATCGTCCGCATCGACAGGTGCGAGCGGGCGGCAAAGCGTGATCGTTGGCAGCGCATCGCCGAGGATGCCGCCCGGCAGTCTGACGCCAAATGGCTTCCTGAGATATGTGAGGCGATGGATTTCGGTGCGGCGCTTGACGTCGCCGGCGAGTGCAGGTGCTTTGCCGGAGCATTGACCAAACCACCGTCTCCGCCGCTTCTTGTCGCTGTTCGGGAGTGCATGGCCGAGCATCCGGACGCGAGGTCGTTCGGACTGTTTGTGGGTCCGGAGGGCGATTTCACTCCGCAGGAGCTTGAAATGCTGCTTCGTGTTGCGCGTCCGGCGAGCTTCGGTTCGACAATACTCAGGGCGGAGACTGCGGCGATATACGGAGTGTCGGTTCTTGCCGCTGCAATTGCCGGATTGAAATGAACGATCATGAGGCATACGTCGCGTTCAACATGGTGCCGGACATCGGTTCCGTAAAGGTGTCTGCGCTCGCCGGCAGACATGGCGGCGTTGCGGCGGCGTGGGAGGCCTTTGAAGACAAGACGGACTGGAAAGGCGATGCCGTAGACTGGAAAGGCGAACTTTCCAGAGCGGAAAAGATGCATGTGACCATACTCACGTGCGATGATGTGCGCTATCCGAAGGCTCTTGATGCGCTTCCGTCAAAACCGCTTGCGCTCTACGTGGTTGGAAACCCTGACGCACTCTCAAAGCAGGGCGTTGCCGTTGTCGGGACGCGCCTTCCCACGCTTTACGGAACGGACATGGCGGAGAGATTCTCCATCGGCATCGCAAACAGCGGTTTGAGCGTCATCTCCGGTCTTGCGACGGGAATAGATGCTGCGGCGCACAAGGGTGCGCTGTCTGCCGGCGGCGTGACGGTTGGAGTGCTGGGCGGTGCGCTTGATCGCTTCTTCCCGGAGGACAACCGCGAACTCGGTCGGCGGATTGCCGCTTCTGGTGGCGCGGTGGTCTGCGAATATCCGTTCGGCTTCCCGCCAGGGCGGCGCACGTTCCCGCAGCGCAACCGCATCGTTGCGGCTCTTTCCCGTGGTGTGCTCGCCGTCGAGGCACCGCTGCAGAGCGGCACTTTGATAACCTGTGGATTTGCCAAGACGCTTGGACGAAAGGTGATGGCGATTCCGGCGAATCTCGATTCGAGGAGCTCCGCCGGATGCTGGAAGCTCATTCGCGAAGGTGCCGCAATGGTCACTTCGCCTGAAGAGGTCGTCAAGGCTGTGGGGGCTTCGGTGAAACGCCGCGATGCGGTGATGGCTGTGGATGTGACGTCGGTTGAGGTGGAACGGCGGACAAAGGTCGGCAAGCCGTCAGGTGAATGCAGGAACGTCGGAAACGGCGGCGATTTCGCCGAATGTGAATCTGGACACAAGGACAAGTCTGCCGACAGGCGCTCGTTGACGATAGAGGAGGCTGTGACACTCAAGGCGATCCCATCTACGGGCATCACTTTGGATCGTCTTGCGTTTGTCACGAAATTGCCGGCTTCGGCAATCGGGCAGGCGACCATGTCCCTAAGGCTTAAAAGGCTTGTGCGTTTCCTGCCCGGCAACCGCATCGCTCCCGAGAAGTGATGTATCCTGCGGTTGCTGTTTCTGGTTTCAGTGGCAGCGTTCGATGGGTGAATTGCAACCCAAGTGGCGCAGGAAATCCCTAAGGCGTCTTGGCAAGACGTGAATGGTAGTCATATGAGGTCTCTCCTTTCAGCGAGTGTCTGAGGTTCGCAGGCGCTGTGGGTGCTCTCCCTGCCCGGCGGGCGGCCATCCCCATGGAGATTGAGGCGGTGTCCTTTCTTCTTTGTTGATCGGCATGGTTTCCCCCTGTCTGAAACTGCGCCACGAGATATTACAACTTTCCGATAAGGGTGACTTTCCGCGGGCTATTTACATCAATCACGCAAAGTGGTATACTGCTCCCGCTTTATTTTCAGATGAAGAGGCTTTCAAAGAAAGGCTGTGCTATGTGCATGTACATAGGCATTGAGGATCTTGCGGCCAATGCACTTATTGGTATTTTGGCGTGTACGCCCTCAAGAGATGGTGAACTTAAGTTTGTTCGTTTTGCAACATTGCTTGATTATGGCATGGCTGTAATTAGGAAACTTAAGAAAGAGAGTGGCGAAGAAGCCACGCTCATTTATAATCGGGAATCCAATAGTATGCTGTTTACGGATTACTCCGATTTCTTTGAGCGCCATACCGATGATGATGGATATGACGGCATCCAATTGAAGAAGGGAAAGAATGAACACGATCTCTTTTTGAGGTTCATTGGCTCGATTCCGGTTGAATTGCAGAACATCATGGCTGATAGTAGGCTTATTGCAAGATACGTTCTTAAAAAGGCGGCATAATGATGGCGGGGAACACCAAATCGTTTAAGGATCCGGCGTACGGATACGTCGATATACCTTCTGGTTTGGTGAGAGATGTCATTGATACGGAGGCATTTCAACGTCTCCGCCGTGTCGTTCAGACGAGCTATGAGCCGCTTTATCCGTCTGCAACGCACAATCGGTTCGTTCATTCGCTTGGTGTATATCATTTAGGCGATGTTGTAGCATCAGTAATTGAGCAAGAGTCGTTTCCGTCGCTCGGTACGGTGATGGGTCGATTCTCAAAGAAGTACAGTCGCTATCTTGATGTGTTTCGTCTTGCTTGTCTGCTGCATGATGTTGGACATGCTCCGTTTTCGCATACAGGAGAGGGCTTCTACATTACCAAGGATGAAAAGGGGAAGTCGACCAAACTTCATAAAAGGATATCAAGACTTTGCGGAGACAAGTCGTTTGCTGATGAAATAGAGAAGCGAGAGAAGTCCGCTGCTCCTCACGAGTTGATGAGCATAGTCATCGCTCTGACCACATTTGACAATTGTTTGAGGACTGATGATGAGAAAACATTTTTCGCCAGAGCCATAGCTGGCTACCCCTATGCGCCAAATGCATTGACGAAGGATCATGTGGATTGTTCGTTTCTGAACTGTCTTGTTCGGTTGTTGAACTCGTCTATTGTTGATGTGGATCGTCTTGATTATCTTATTCGTGATTCAATCGCAACTGGCTTCAAAACGGTTACTGTTGATTATCAAAGGCTGCTTGGCGGAATTCGTGTTCGCCTGATACAAAACAGGTGCGAGGTCGTGTTTACTAAGCGTGCTGTAAGTGTTTTGGAGAATGTTGTTTTTGCACATGATGCAGAACGAAAATGGGTGCAGAACCATCCAGCCATCGCTTATGAGATGAAAATGCTGAAGGATGCGTTTGCTTCGGTCAATGCGCACTTCGCGAAGGACTTGCCAGGAAAGACGCTCTTCTGTGAGAATGCTCTTACCGGCAAGGGCGTTGTGCTGACCAAGGGCCGCAAATCAGTAAGGGTGAAATATCTTTGCGATGACGATATCGTGTTCCTGATGAAGAATGTCGATGATGATTCGGCGCATTCATTCTTTTGTCGAAAAGATCGGTATTCTCCGTTGTGGAAATCAGAGGCGGAGTTTTGCGCGTTGTTTCATCGGAATGTCTGGGACGGTGATCTTGAGCGTTTGAAGCGTCTCTTTGATGGTTTGGTGGGATTCCTTAGGCGTGCGGATGTCCCGGAGATAAATGCATCAGCGTATTTGAAACTTCGTCAGGAGCATAAAAAGTCGTGTAAGGGAGTCCGTCAGATCACTCGTGATTCGGCAGAGTCATTTGACAAGGTGATTTTAGCCGGACAGCGTGAACTTTTCTGTGGGTTCGTCAAGATTCTGAAAGCTTTCGCAAGGGATTGCGGATGTTCATTCAGTTTTCAGATTCTCAATGCAAAGATGTTTAAGAGCGGGTTTGAGAACGGAAATCTTTCAGACCTTCTTATTGAACTCGGTAAGAGCGATGATGATATCGTAAAGTTTGGCAATATTACGCATGTGCTCGGCAGCAAGGCCGATAGCACAAATCTGCCGAAGAACGTGTATTATGTGTTTGCAAAAGGGTTGTCTGGGGATAAAGCGAAACTGTCACGCAAACTTGTGAATTCCGTAAAGAAGTTTATTCGTGAAAACTCCAGCAAGATCGACAAGTTTTTCAATGGTGTCGGTCAAACATGATTTCAGAATGTTTTTGTGGGGATGGTCATTTGTCAGAGTAAATGCGGCTAAATTTGTGCCATGATGGTCCATGGTTGCATTTTTCGTATCCGGTTATGATTGGGTTGCAGTTTTCTGTGAGAGCGACTATTGCGCGAACCCCGGCAAGATCCAGCCATCTTGTGTTTAGCCTTGAATTGTCTTCAAGGCTTCGTACGCTTTAGCCTTTTCGTCCCTCTCCGTTCCACCGACACTGTCGAGCCATCTGCCCGCCGAATCCTGCGTTGGCATCCGTCCAAAGTGTTGTTTAATGGCGCATACGCGAGGTGATTTTGCAGTCGAGGCGCGGCCTGTGCGGGAGAGGAAAATAAAATAAGAAAAGACTAACAAACCTATTGATGTCGAAGTGCCATAGTGTTATACTTCGCTAACATTTCGAGGGCTGAATATGCCCGCGTGTTGGAAGATGGCATGAAAGGCAAAAGTATATGAAGGTATTGTTAGCTGGAATGGCGGCCGTTGGCGCCGCATTCTGTCAGATGAACGTGGGAGCGGCGATTTACGTGAACGGCGTAAACGCATCTGTAAAGACGAGTGGTGGCGGGAGTAGCGATTCTCCGGTACACATCAGGAAGGAGTGATCGCCATGCACAACTTGAAGAATGTTTTGTGCAGGTGGACGTTTGCGGGAGCGACGCTG
>CAZMNN010000005.1:0-87861 GCA_964567665.1 uncultured Lentisphaeraceae bacterium | reverse complement strand
CTTGCACTCGTCCATGAGCCGCACAAGCTCCGGATCGTAGTTGGCATCGTACAGCTCGCCTTTGTCGCGCCGCTCTTTGTTCGTCATTGTCATTTGCCTGTCAGTAACTCCCGGTAGCGAAAGCCACTATACCTAAATCGATTTCCGCCGTAAGCCTTTCACCTGTCATCTGATTTCAAAAGCAACATCGCCTCTTCTATTGCCAGACGTTCACGCTTGAGTTCGCACTGAAGTTCCTCCACCGTTGGAAGCGAAAGATGGTATTTGACGGCGAAAAGATTACGCTCGTGTTCGTTGAGCGTGTACTTCACCACCGCAGAATCAGCCGAAGAGCCAAGCACAATGCCCACGGGTGGATTGTCGCCGGGACGCATCATCTCACGCTCGTAGTAATGCTTGTAAAGCTGCATTTGGCCGATGTCCTGCGGCGTCACCTTTCCGACTTTTAGGTCTACAAGTGCGAACGCTCCATCCCGCTTCGACACATTCCTTTGTGTAATACATTCTGGCATTTTCGTTTTCGACACGCATCAGAATGCGATAATGAGACCAGCTCAATTCGCTACACAGTGTGTAGCGTTTTGGGAACGCAAGGTAGAACTGCCTCATGTTGCGCAGGTTCGACACGGTAAAACCTTCGCCGAACTCCGCCGTAAGCCGTACGGATACCACCTTCATCAATCCATCGCCATACTTGGCGCGACGCGCTCCTCCCTGTTTTTCGACGATTTCGCGTCCGACATCCCAATACGCCTCAACCATTGCGGAATTGGCGACCGTGTAAATTGTTGCGCGGGCTTTCGCGAGAATGGCACGAAGATTCGCGAACAATTCATTTTCGACATCGGGCAACTCCGCTACCTCTTCGTTTTCCCTAATCATTCTCTTCGACACCTTTTTCATGGCACTCCTCAAAAAACTGAAATCGTTACTTCCCCGCCGCTGTCAGCTGCGCGTAGAGGCGGAAGAGGTCGATTCGCCCTTCTCGCTGCCGCGCCGGAACGTCCAGCGCTCCACGAACGCCCGCGCCGCCTGTCTCTGTGCCGTATCCGCTTTCATGGGCAAATTATACCAAATCGGCGCGGATGGGAAGAGCGGTAAAACGCCCTCCACGCGCCGCACGAAGTTTCGGACACGGAAGACGCCTACGACGGACGCGGAAGACGTGAGATTACGGTGCGGACGAAAAACTTCCGAACTCCAGAACTCCACGCAGCGAAAGCAACAACCTTCCACGCGCCACATTATGCAACACGGCGCGACGGGGACGTCGCGCCCTACCGCACGATACAACACGGTGCGACGCATAGTCCGCCAAGAAAAAAAAATGGGGAACCTCCAAAGATACGGCCACAATAGTCGCATCCACTCCGACAAGCAACGCCAACGGATCGTGGGCGCGAAACATCGGGAATGCTCAACGCTAATCTGATATAATACATGGCAATGAAACAAACAGCAAAGACATTCCTTGCGATGTGCGCCGCCCTGCTCGCCGGATGCTACAGCATGGACATCTCGACGACGGATGCATTGAAGGAATCCGCACTCTCCGCAGATGAGGGGCAGCCTGTTGAGCACGTGGTCGTCGCAAACTACGGCTGGTTCCTGTTCGACTGCATTCCCGTCGTCTGCGGGAACGCCACGCCCGGCGCAACCTTTCCATGGAAGTTCTTCTCGAACCAGGTCACTCCAGATCTGCTTCACGACCAGCTGATGGCCCATGCGGCCTCAATTCACACCGACGCCAGGGATCTTACGTTCTTCCGCGACGAAAACATAATATTCACCGTACCGGGCATCGATTTTCCGCTTCCGCTTCCATATGTGCTTACGTACAGGGAAATCCAGTTCTCTGCGGTGCTCACCAAAAGGAGCGAGAAACTGCCGCCGGACATCGTAAAAAGGAAAAAGGCGGTAAACGAGATGAACCGGCTTCTTGACAAGATCAATCAGGGGGACGAAGAATGAGATCTCTTCTCGCTGCGGTCGCCGTTGCCCTCATGTGCGCCGGATGCGCCACGGTCAGCACGGTAAACATATACCACGACATGGGAGTGGAGCATGGCGAAGATGCCATCGAAACCGTCGAGATAGAGAACTCTGGATGGCTTCTGTTCAAGTTCATACCGTTGGGAAGCGGAGATCCGGACAGCCCGAACAGCCGTTCCTGCCGCTTCTTCACAAATACCGTCACCCTGCAGAACAACCTTGCCATACTTGAAAACGAGATGAAGCGCGTGGACGCAAAGCGCATCGCAAACCTCACCAGCCGCAAGACCGACGAGAGCGTGTTCATAGTGCTGCTCACGCACAGGTCGTACCACACAAGCGCAGTGCTGCTGAAGTAGCGTCTGCACGGCGAATCCCGCATTTTTCAGACAATCAGGCACAACAGCAAAATGAGAATAGCAAAATCAGTCCGGGAGCTGGAGGCATATACGCCCGGCGAACAGCCGAAGGCCAAATGCGTCGTAAAGCTCAACACAAACGAGAACCCCTACCCGCCCTCACCGAAATGCGCACAGGCGCTGGGCGGATTCGATCTCGACAGGCTCCGCCGCTATCCGGATCCCGTCTTCTCCGAACTGCGCACCCGCATCGCAAAGATATGGAAGACGTCACCTGAATGCGTGTTCGTCGGCAACGGCTCGGACGAAATACTTACGCTTGCCGCAAGGGCGTTTGTGGAGGATGACGAGGCGATAGGGTCGCTCGACCCCTCCTATTCGCTCTACAGGACACTCGCCGACATACGCAACGTCCAATTCGTCCCGACTGCCCTCAACGCGGATTTCACATGGGACGGAAAAATCACGGTGCGCAGTCCGCAGAAGGACGCAGACAGGCCCTCCGGCGGTGAGGTGGCACTCTTTCTCCTGACAAACCCGAACGCCCCCACCGGGGTCTCAACGCCGGTCGATACGGTTGCGAGGGCGGCAAAACGGTTCAAGGGCGTAGTGGTTGTAGACGAAGCATACGCTGATTTCGCCAGGGCGAACTGCGTCAAACTGGCTACGGACAGCAAAAACCGCAACGTCATCGTGATGCGCACGTTCTCAAAATCGTTCTCACTCGCCGGACTGAGGGTCGGCTACTGCATCGGGCCGAAAGATCTCATCGACGCCCTGTACAAGGTGAAGGATTCGTACAACGTGGACGCAGTTGCACAGGCGGTTGCCCTCGCCGCGCTGAACGACCTCCAGTGCATGCGCACCAACGCCAGAAAGGTCGTGCGCACCCGCACACGCCTGGCAAAGGAACTCGCAAGGCGCGGATGGGACGTGCCGCCGTCGGAATCGAACTTCCTGTTCGCACGTCCGGCCGGCATGGCTGCGGACAGGCTGTTTGATGCACTGCGCAGGCGGAACATATTCGTCCGCTACTTCAAGGGGCCTCGCACCGGCGACCGCATCCGCATCTCCATCGGCACCGACGAACAGATGGATGCGCTGCTGAAGGCCATCGACGACATCGAAAAAGCGGACTGATCCGCATCTCCAATGTCGACATTCCTCGCGATACTCGCGCTGCAGATATGCCTCGACCGGCGCGGCTTTTCGCCGAACGCCATGGATGGGCAGATGGGCGCAAAGACCCACGCCGCCCTTGCCGCATACTGTGCGGCAAGCGGACTTCCCGCTCCAAGGAAGGATGAGGAAGGACTGGCGTTCCGCAGATATTTCCCTGACGAACCGGAACTCTTCACGATGGTGGAGGTGACTGCGGATGACATTGCATCCCTCGTGAAGATTCCGGAAGACCCGTCGAAGAAGGCGTCGCTGAAGCGCATGGGATACGAATCGATAAAAGAAATGTTCGCCGAACGCGGACACGTCACCGAAGTGACGCTCAAACGGCTGAACCCAAACATTGCGTGGACTGACGTCCCGGTCGGCACAAAGATCAAGATCCCTGAGGTGTCTCCTGCGGCAATGGGCGGAAAGGCATCAATCATCAAAGTCTCGCTCTCCCGGTTCACCGTGACGGCGGTCGACGCAAAAGGTCGGCCGATGGGGGTGTTTCCGTGCTCCATCGCCAAAGACAAGGCAAAGCGTCCGCCACCGGGAGAAGTCAAGATTGTGACGCAGATTCCGAACCCCAACTACACCTACACCCCGGCGACGGTGCGCAATGGCGAAAAAACCGCACGGCACATATTTCCGCCGGGGCCGAACAACCCGGTCGGCACCGTATGGCTCGGTCTCACCATACCCGGATACGGCATACACGGCTCGCCCGCGCCGGAACGCATCGGGCGGGCGGAATCACGCGGATGCTTCCGGCTTGCGAACTGGAACGCGGAAAGGCTCTACGAACTCGTGAAGCCAGGAACCCGCGTGGTCATCGAGCAGTAGCCGACATCCCCTTTTCCGTCAAACCGTCAACGAGCCGCTTCATCTCGGCCAGTGCGCGTCCACGGTGAGAAATCGCGTTCTTCTCTGCGGCGGTGAGTTCAGCAAAGGAGCGGGTGTGCCCGTCCGGAACGAAGAGCGGATCATACCCGAAACCGCCAGCGCCGGACGCCGCAAGCGAGATCGTCCCGTAGCAGCGTCCGAACACCGTATGCTCGCCGCCATCCGGATCTATGAGCGCAACGCAACAGGTGAAGTGGGCACGACGATCCGCCACACCTTCAAGATTCCTGAGAAGCAGGGCATTGTTTGCCGAGGTGTCTGACGGCTCTCCCGCGTAGCGCGCACTGCGTACGCCAGGCTCTCCGCCAAGGGCATCGACCTCAAGGCCGGAATCGTCGGCCATGACCCAACATCCGCGATGCGCCGCCGCAACCGCCCGCGCTTTGATGAGCGCATTCCCGGCAAAATCCGGAGCGGTCTCCTCAACATCCGGATCTTCGGCATGGACGGAGAAGCCCGGCAGGATTTCGCCTATTTCGCGAAGCTTGTTGGCGTTGTGCGTTGCCGCGTATATCTGCATCATACGGAAAGCCCCGTATCTTCGGCGACGCCAAGCACGATGTTCATGTTCTGTATCGCGGCGCCGGAAGCCCCTTTGCCAAGATTGTCGAAACGCGAAACGAGAATGATGCGGTCGCCGTTGCCGTACACCGAAACCTCAAGCGTATCGCGTCCGCTCAGCTTCGCCGACGACAGGAATCCATCCTCATCGGCGGCCTCGACAAATCGCACGAGACCGTTTGCATACGTTTCGCGGTATGTGCGCTTCACGTCATCAATCGTGCCGTTCAAATCCTTCGCGAACACCGGCACCGTCGTCTCCATGCCGGAGTAGTGCGGCACTACGACGGGACAGAACGCCGGCGCCGCCGAAAGTCCGCAAAGCTTGACGATCTCCGGGAGATGCTTGTGCGTCTGTCCAAGGGCATACTGCCTGCCGCCGAGGAAAAGCTCCTCGCCGCGCATCTCCTCGTACTGGGCGATCATCTTCTTGCCGCCGCCGGAATATCCGGTGAGCGAAAAAGCCATCAGGGCGGCATCGCCCGAAAGAAGCCCTGCGCGGACAAGCGGCTCCACCAACGCTATGAACCCGGTGGCGTGGCATCCGGGATTGGCTATGCGCTTCGCCTTCGCGATGCGCTCCCGCCGGTCAGAAAGTTCTGGGAAGCCGTATTCCCATCCATCAGCCGTCCTGTGCGCAGTGGATGTGTCGATGATCACCGTATCCGGATTGTCCACAAGCGAGACCGCTTCGATTGCCGCCGCATCAGGAAGGCACAGAAACGCAACGTCGGCGGCATTCAGTGCGGCCCGGCGGGCCTCGACATCCTTCCTGATCTCCTCCGCAAGGGTCAGCACCTCAAGGTCGCTGCGACTTGAGAGACGCTCGCGTATTCGCAGTCCGGTGGTTCCGGCGGAGCCGTCTATGAAAACCTTCTTCATTCCGTTGTCCTCCTGTCCATTCAGTCGCAGACAAGCGATGCGCCCGTCGAGGCGTTGCCGACAAAGCGCGAGTAGCGTTCAAGCCAACCGCCCTTGATGCGGGGTGTCCACTTCTTCGCCTTCCTTGCGCGGGCGGCAATCTCAGATTTCGACAGCTTTGCGCTGATTGAGCGGTTGGGGATGTCAATGGTGATGCTGTCGCCGTTCTTCAGAAGTCCGATAAGCCCGCCCTCGGCCGCCTCCGGCGAGACGTGTCCCACGCAGGCGCCGTGCGTCGCCCCGGAGAAACGTCCGTCGGTTATGAGCGCAACCGATTCGCCAAGCCCCGCACCGATGATGTAGCTCGTCGGCGCAAGCATCTCCTGCATTCCGGGACCGCCCTTCGGGCCTTCGTAGCGGATTACGACAACGTGTCCGGGCTTCACCTTGCCGCCAAGAATCCCCGCACACGCCTCCTCCTGCGAATCGAAGCATATCGCCTTGCCTGTGAAGTTCATCATCGAAGGAGCGACGCCCCCCTTCTTCACGACCGCGCCGCCAGTTGCAAGATTGCCCCAAAGCACGGCAAGCCCGCCATCCTTCGAGTATGCGTTGTCGAGTGTGCGGATCACGTCGTCATCGGATATCTTCGCCGCCTTGACGAGCTGCCCGATGCTCTTGCCGCTGACCGTCGGACACTCCATGTGAAGCAGTGATTTCGGAAGACGCTTAAGTATCGCCATTATGCCGCCGGCGCGGTCGAGGTCGGACACGTGGTAGTGTCCGCTCGGCGCAAGCTTGCAGATGTACGGCGTCCGGGCGGAAAGCGCGTTCATGCGCTCAAGCGTGAAGTCAACGCCCGCCTCCCGCGCAATCGCAAGCGTATGCAGCACGGTGTTGGTCGAACCGCCCATCGCCATGTCGAGCGTCAACGCATTGTCGAGCGACTTCGGCGTCACAAGGTCGCGTGGCGTGGGGCCGCCCCTCTTCGCCATCTGCACAATGCGTTTCGCCGCCAGCCTGTACATGTCCTGACGCTTCGGATCTATCGCCAGTATCGTGCCGTTGCCCGGCAGGGCGAGACCAAGTGCTTCGTAGAGGCAGTTCATCGAGTTCGCGGTGAACATCCCGGAGCAGGAGCCGCATCCCGGACACGACGTCTCCTCAATCTTCTCAAGCTCCTTCGCCGAGATTTTGCCGGCGTTCTCGGCGCCAACGCCCTCGAACACGGTATTGAGATCCGAGTCTCCGCCGGTGAGCGGATTGCGGCCCGGCGCCATCGGCCCGCCTGACGCAAAGATCGTCGGCACGTTCACGCGCAACGCCCCCAGCAGCATTCCGGGGACTATCTTGTCGCAGTTCGGGACGCAGATCATCGCATCGAAGCAGTGCGCCCGCGCAACCGTCTCTACGCTGTCCGCGATAAGCTCGCGGCTCGGAAGCGAATACTTCATGCCTCGGTGCGCCATGGCGATTCCGTCGCACACCGCTATCGTGTTGAACTCCATCGGAACGCCGCCGGCCTCGATCACGCACTTCTTGAGGAACTCCCCGACCTTGTTGAGGTGGCAGTGTCCCGGCACAAAGCTCTCATACGAGTTGCATATGCCGATGAACGGCTTTTTCATGTCCGTGCGCTTCATGCCTGTCGCGAACAGAAGTGACCTGTGCGGTGCGCGTTCCTTGCCTTTTTTCACCTGATCGGAAACCATGTATAACTCCTTTTCTTTTCCGTGCGCAGCGGCGGCGTTCCGCCATCTGCATCCTGCAAAGCCTTTGCGCACGGATTATACCATATCCGGGAAAGCGCATACATCGGCTTCCGTGATATAATACCGTGCGCATATGGCAAACGAGACGAAAAACACAGTCCTGATCGTCGGCGACGACGAATACGCGGCCGAAATCGAGACCAAGGCGGAGATCGAAAGGCGCGTTCCAGAAGACCTCCGCAGCAGCGCGGTCGAAACGGTTTCTGGCGATGCCCAGAACGCAGAGACGCAGCTTGCGTCCATCCGCGAATGTCTCGCCTCGGTGCAGACGCCGCCCTTTCTCGACCCGGTGAAGCTGACTTGGTGGAAAGGCGTGACGTTCCTTCCGGGCGGCGGACGCGGCGACAGGATCTCCGCAGACGTAAAGGACGCCCTGGAGCGTTTTGCCGACACGCTCGCCAAGACGCCCCTTCCGCCGAACCAGTTCCTCGTGATAACTGCCACGAAACTCCTCGCAACGTCCATCTTCGCGAAACGGATGGGCGCCATCGCCGACGTGAGGATCCGTTCCGTGCCGGATCGTTCGGACAAGCGGACGGCGGCGGCGCTCGAACGGCTCGCCTCGCTCGCTGCGGCGGAAAACATCACGTTTGCGCCGGGAGAAGACCGCGCATTCGTCGCAAAGACCGGCACAGACACGCGCACGATGGCGTCTGAACTGGCAAAGATGCGCACGTATCTCGGCGAAGACAACCATGCCGTCACGGCGGACGACATTGCGGAGGTGACGTCAGCCGGCGGCGACGAGACGGAGATATGGGCGTTGACGGATGCCCTTGCATCAAGGAACGCGGCGCGTACGCTCGGCGTTCTGCGGAACTTCCAGGGCGATGCCGGATGGCCGATCATGGTTGCGACAGTCGTAGAACGCTGGTTCCGCGATCTCATCGTGGCCAAGGCGGGTGGCGGCGGAAACGATTTCAAATCGCGCAAGAACGCAGCGGCAGCGGCGGCGTTCACGCTCACGGAACTGCGCCTTGCCCGATACAGGATGTTCACTCTGCGCGAAAAGCTCGTGTCCTCGCAGCCTGCGGCGGAATACGTGGAGATGGAGATTCTGCGCACGATCGCCAGATCTGCCGCGAGACGCTGATCGGCATCCGAAACGGCGAACCGGTCACTCTTTGATCCAGCCGGCGCCATCCGCCGATTCAACGCGCCGCCAGCCGTCAAACCTGCCTGTCTCACGCACTTCAGTCTCCGGCGGCAGCGTCAGCACCACCGGCGACTTTGCGCTGGGCGCAAACCGCAACGCAAGCACAACGGGCTGCGTTTTGACGGCTTTGTTCCCTGCGGCATCCACCATCACCTTCGTGTTCTCCGTGGATGCGGCCTCGGAGGAGACGAACACAAGTCCCGCAGGGCCGGAGCGGACGCGCTCATAGCGTTTTGAGCGGAGGCTGTAGTAGCTGAACGAAATCTGCGCAGAGTTTGTCGCGGCGGCCGTGAGCGGCACAAGAACTTGGCTCCATGTCACGGATTTTGCGTCTCTGGCAGTCTCCTTTACGTCATACGCCTTGAATCCGGCGGGCATTCCCTCCACCCTCACTTCGGCATTCGATGGACAGTAGCCGTCAAAGTCCAGCCGGTATTCGGCAGTGACGAGATCGCCCGGGTGAACACGGTTCGGTGTCAGCCGTTGGCTCAGCCTGAACGTGTTTCCGATTGCACCGCTGAAATCTGCGGGGCGTCCATCCTCCGGAAGCGGAGTCACGACAATGTCCGAAGTCTCGACCACGACCTTGAATGGCTGGTTCATGACGCGCCCCGATGAAATCATGTTGCCGTTCGTCACGCAGTACGTTCCGGAATACGCGCCGCTTACGGCAATCTTAAGACGATTCGTCGCGGGTTCGAGAAATGTAATCCGCATCCGGTAGACGTTCCGCAAATCGCCGCGAAGCCCACCGGCGATGCATCCGTCCGGCAGATTCGGGGAGCCTATCCTCAAAGAACCCTGCTCAATGCGGACGGAGCCAGGATCAACCGTCACTTCAAGATCGACCGGCTCTCCCGCCATTGCCGTAGTTGACATAAATCTGGCATCTGCCTTAATCGGCGACACGTCCCCGCCGATGTTCATGCGCATTGAAGACATTTCGTCGAACATTCCGGAGAACGGGCTGCGTCCGCCGAACGGCCATGCCTGCGCAACGCCGGCAACACCTACAGCAAACGCAAGCACGGAGAGTCTTCTGCCCGCCTTCAGCGCAAGGACAAACAGCGCCGCCATCCCGATTGCGCCAAACACCGCAAGCGCAATGCGTCCCCAAAGCGACAGCCTGAACCAGAACGGAAACATCAGACGCGGAAGCGGCAGCTCGGCACGGGGATCGTTCCTTATCCGCGCCACGGCGGCCTTGACGCCGCGCATTGTCGCCGCAGTCGCACCGGACGTCCATTCCGCCCTTCTGTAGGCGGCAAGCGCCTCCTTCGGTCTGTCTGCCATGATATAGAGAGCGCCGAGATTTGAAAGATGCGTCGCCATGAAATCAGCGCCATCCTCTACACCGTCCGCTGGCCTTGCGTCGACGGCATCGACAAACGCGGCGTACCGTTCGGCGGCAGCGGCGAAGTCCGCCTCCGTCTCAGCCCTGAAAGCAAGGGAAAGCGCGTGCTTGAGCGTAAAGTTCCTGACGGCGAAAGGGATTTCCAATCCGTCCGGCATCGGAAACGCATCATCATCGTCCATGGCTTCAGCCATTCCGAGCACAGCCTGCTCTCCCGCCTTCACCTGAACCGGAATCGGCTCAGTCCTTACCGTGCGATATGTGCGGGATGCAATGTCAAAATACGAAACATCAATTGACGGAAACTCAACGGTGCCGGCCTTCAGCGCCCGTATGCGCCACGTGAAGCGCTTCGACGCATCAAGCGTCTCCGTCTTGAGGGAGGCCAGGTCAAGCCTGAAAGGAGAACCGGATGGAAGAGCGCTCTTGACGGGAGGCGCGTACACCATCGAAAAATCCGTCGCACCGCCTATCTCCAAGGTGAAGATCAAAGGATCCCCTGCGGTGCATACGTTCGCATCCAGCGACGCCGAAACCTCCAGATTTCTGGAGATTGCGCCGCAATACGATTTCGGGACGTCCCTGTCAGGCGGCGCAACAACCTTGAGCGTCACCGTATCCGAGCGGTAGTCCGCAGTCTGTGAAACAAAACCGAAGAAATCGGTGCGCGTCGGCACGGAGACCGTGACCGGGCCCAAAGTTCTCACGCCGGGACTGTCCGGCGTAAAGGGAATCTTTACAACATACCGCCATGCCGTGTTCGTCCCGTCAAAAGAAACGCGATCCCTTTCCATCGAGAGCCTGGCGTCCTGCGGAATGAAATCCGCCGCTATGGTCGGATTTCTACGAAAGGGGCGAGGGGTGACAATCTGCAGCTCCGCCTCCGCAGACTCCGTAAGCACAATGTCGTCCGGAGTGACGGTGAGCGAGACCTGCGGAGTGAACGCGGCGGCGAAAAGCGGCAAAGCCGCCGTCAGCAGAGCGAGGCGAAGATTCATTGGAGAACAACCACGGAGACGCTTCGCCCCTGCATGATCTTCTGACCAGACCTGACCGATACGGCATTTGTCGTCGCAGCGGCATCAGCCACGTCCGTCAATCCGCCGAGCTGCGAAAGCGCATCCCTGAGACGAGCTTCGCGCTGCCGCTGATGGCGTCCTTCGTTCACGGAGACGCCCAGCAACATACCGCCGGAGAAGGACGCGAGCGCAAGCAGCGCGACGGACGCATACACGAGGAACGGATGACCCGCACGTGCGGCCTTAAGCTCCGCTTCAGCCCTTGCACGTGCGGATTCGAGACGGCTCCGCTCAAGCTCAAACGCTTCGCGTTCGAGCTTGAGGCGCTCTTCGGCAAGCGCCGCCACGGACACCGTCTCCTCGGCCATCGGGCTACTTCACCTCGTGGCACCAGCCATGCGCATCAGGCAGCACACCGTACTGGATGCCCTGCACCATGTCGAAAAGCTGCTGGAGGTGCGACCCGACTGCGTCCGGCTCGCTGATCTTGATTACCTCTTCGCCCCGCGTTATCTCCCATACGGGCGTCACAACCACGGCCGTGCCGCACGCGGCGACCTCCGCAAACTCGCGTATCTCCTCGTACGGAACCTGACGGCACTCCACCTTCCATCCAAGATCGGCGGCGCACTGCTTCAGTGACATGTTTGTGACAGACGGCAGCACGGAATGGCTGTCGGGGGTGACATACGTCCCGTCGGCCTTTATGCCGATGAAGTTCGATGTGGAGAACTCCTCAACGTACTTGTGCTCCTTTGCGTCGAGATACAGCTCCACCGGCCAGCCGTCATGCTTCGCCTTCTCATGGGCGAAGAGCGAAGCGGCGTAGTTTCCTCCGACCTTCACGTCTCCCATGCCATGCGGCGCGGCGCGATCCCAGTCGTCGAGGATCACAGCGCGGACGGGCTTGAGTCCGCCCTTGTAGTACGCTCCAACCGGCATCACCATGATCATGAAGGTGTACTCCTTCGCCGGCGCGACGCCGATCTGCGGACCAGTGCCGATGAGAAGCGGACGCAGATAGAGCGATCCGCCGGTTCCGTACGGCGGCACAAACTCGATGTTGGCCTTTACGACCTTTTCGGCGGCGTCGATGAACATCTCCTCCGGCACCGGCGGCATTACGGTGCGCACTGCGGTGCGGGCCATCCGCCTGGCGTTCTCGTCAGGACGGAATATCACGACCTTGCCATCCTTCTGGCGGAAAGCCTTCATCCCCTCAAAGCACTCCTGCCCGTAGTGGAGGCAGCTTGCCCCGATGTGCATCGTTATGTAAGGATCCTTCACGAACTGGGCTTCGCCCCACGCGCCGTCCTTCCAGACGTAGCGAACGTGGCAGTTCACGTCCGAGAAGCCGAATCCAAGATTTTTCCAGTCAATGTTTGGCATTGTTTACAACCTTCTTTCAGTTCGCGGATTATATCACAAATCATCCGGCGGAGACTTCGGCGCAATCAGGCCTTCGTGACGGCGATTTTCGTCGCATGGCCGTTCAGGTCTACGGACGCACCGTCCGCGCCGTCGAAGGCGAGTGCGACGGCAAGCGTCTCGTTCATCACGTAGTCGCGGTGAGCCTCAAGAGCCGACTTCATCTCGCCGTCGCACGCGACACGCACCTCTATGCGCTGCGTGACCTCGAAGTCCGCCTCCTTGCGCATGGCCTGGACACGCGACACGAACTCGCGGGCAAGCCCCTCTGCTACAAGCTCAGGCGTGAGCGCAGTCTCAAGCCCCACGACGACCGCGCCCTGCGACGCAACGACAAGCCCCGCCTTCGGCGTCCGCGTGACAAGCACATCCTCGGCGGTGATCTCGATCCCCTCAATGACGACTGGGGCGGTCTGCGCCCCGTTCGCATGGAGAGCCGCAACACCGGATGCGCCGGACGCAATCGCGGCGGCGACGGCTTTCATCTTCGGCCCGCACTTCCTGCCGAGCGTCTTGAAGTTGGCCTTGCAGGATATGTCGCACAGATCCGTTTCGTCCTGCACAAACATCACCGACTTGACGTTCAGCTCATCCTCTATCAGGCTTTCAAGTCCGGCCACGTCGCCACCGGCGATCTTGAGGACGGAAAGCGGCTGACGCACCTTCAGGTCGTTGTCTGCGCGGAGACGGCGGCCAAGCTCGACAGCGACCTGCACGTCCGCCATGCGCCTTTCGAGCGCAAGGTCGCGGGCGGCGGCGTTCGCCGACGGGAAGTCGCAGAGGTGGACGGACTCCGGATCGCTCTCGCCCTTCAGGTTGCGGTATATCTCCTCCGCGATGAACGGCGTGAACGGCGCGGCGACCTTCGCCAGCTGCACAAGCACGTAGCGAAGCGTACGGTACGCGCAGATCTTGTCGCCGTCGTTCTGCGACTTCCAGAAGCGCCGGCGGGACCGGCGGATGTACCAGTTCGTCAGATCCTCCACAAACTTGACGAAAGGACGCACCGACCTCTGCAGGTCGTAGGCGTCCATCGCCGCCGTCACGTCCGCGATCAACGTCTCCATCGACGACACGATCCACCTGTCCAGCACATTCTCCGATTCGGGATACGCGACCTCTGCGTCGCTGAACCCGTCTACGTTTGCATAGGTTACGAAGAACGAATACGCATTCCACCACGGAATCAGGAGATCGCGCATGATCTGCTTCACGCCGTTCTCCGAGAACTTCAGGTTCTCGGCGCGTACGACCGGCGAATAGATCATGTAAAGGCGTATCGCATCCGCGCCGTAGGTGTCAAGCATCTTCGTCGGATCGGGATAGTTCTTCAGGCGCTTGGACATCTTCTTGCCGTCCTCCGCGAGGACGAGACCGTTTACGACCACGTTCTTGTACGGGGATTCGCCGAAGAGCATCGTTCCGAGGAGCATGAGCGTGTAGAACCAGCCGCGTGTCTGGTCAAGCCCCTCCGCGATGAAGTCCGCAGGGAAATGGTCGGCAAAGCCCTGCAGATCCGGCTTTCCGTCCGCACCGCCCATGTAGTGCTGCTGCGCATACGGCATCGAGCCGGACTCGAACCAGCAGTCAAGCACCTCAGGGGTGCGGTGGTATGTCTTGCCGTCCTTGCGGATCGCAATCCTGTCGATGAAGTGCTTGTGCAGATCGGTCACCTTCTCGCCGGAAAGCTCCTCAAGCTCCTTGACGGATCCGACGCATATCATGTCCTGCGGATCTTCGTCGTTTATCCACACCGGTATGCAGCTGCCCCAGAAGCGGTTGCGCGAGATGTTCCAGTCGCGGGCGTCCTTGAGCCAGTTGCCGAAACGCTTTTCGCCCACGTAGTCTGGCGTCCAGTGGACTTTTGCGTTGTTGGCCGACAGCCTGTCATGGAGGTCTTCGACGCGCACGTACCAGGCGTCGATCGCACGGTACACGAGCGGCGTGTCGGTACGGTCGCAGAACGGATAGGCATGGACGATGGTAGCCTGATGGACAAGCTTGCCCTCGGCCTTCAGGCGGCGGATGATGTCCTTGTCGCAGTCCATGCAGAACCGGCCTTCATACTCCGGAATCTCGGCGGTGAACCTGCAGGATGCGTCTAACGGATCGGCGAACGCCTTCAGCCCGGCCTCCTGGCATACGCGGAAGTCGTCTTCGCCGTATGCCGGGGCGATGTGGACGATGCCGACGCCGTCGGATGTGGAGACGTAGCCGTCGTTGAGCACCCGGAACGCACCTTCCGCCTTCTTGTCCGCATAGTACGGGAAGATAGGCTCGTACGACATCCCCTTCAGCGCCGAACCCTTGCACTTCGCGACGATCTCATACTGCTCCGGCTTCTTGAAGACGTGCTGCAGACGCGCCTCGGCCAGCAGATACACTGGCCGCGCATCGTCCGTGAGATCCCGCACCGCCACGTAGTCGATGTCGGCGCCGACGCACATCATGAGGTTTTCAGGAAGCGTCCACGGCGTAGTCGTCCAGATGAGAAGATAGACCGTAGGCTCGGCAGCGAGCAGAGCCTTCATCTCATCGCTCTCCGCCGAAAGCGCCTTCGTGCGCACAGTCACCGTCTGCGCCTGGATGTCCTTGTAGTTGCTTCCGGCCTCGAAGTTCGAGAGCGGAGTGGAGAGCTTCCAGGAGTACGGCATAATGCGGTGGCTTCTGTAGACGCGGTTCTGGTTCCACAGCTGCTTGAACACCCACCAGATCGTCTCCATGAACTCCGGCTCCATGGTCTTGTAGTCGTTGTCGAAATCGACCCAACGACCCATGCGCGTGACGGTTCTGCGCCATTCGCCCACGTACTTGAGCACCATGGAGCGGCACTGCTCGTTGAACTTGTCCACACCGAGCGCCTTGATCTCCGGAACGCCGGCGACGCCGAGCGCATCCTGCGCGAGCGCCTCTATCGGAAGGCCGTGCGTATCCCAGCCGAAGCGGCGCTCCACGTACTTGCCGCGCATCGTCTGGTAGCGCGGCACTATGTCCTTGATCGTGCCGGCGAGAAGATGTCCGTAGTGCGGCAGACCGGTGGCGAACGGAGGGCCGTCATAGAACTTGTAGCGTTCGCCACCCTCGTTCTTCGCCAAAGACTTCTTGAACGTTCCGTCCTTCTCCCAGAACGCAAGAACATACTCCTCCATCTTCGGAAATGCGACCTTGTTTGAAACCGGCTTGAACATCTTGGACATCTCCTCTCTGTGATGAACTCAAATTCCCTCAGTTCGCGTCATGGCCGCCGTGGCGTCTCATCTGGCGCGTTACGACCGTCGCCTCGACCGTATCTCCCGATGCAGCGACCGGCGCGGGGGTGTACCTCTTGCGTATGTACCACATCTGCGCGATCGAAAGCACCTGACTGAGCGTCCAGTACAGCGACAGCGCGGACGGGAACGAATAGAACATCACAAGCATCATCACCGGCATCATCACCATCATCATGCGCTGCTGCTGCTTGTCGCCGGTAGACGGCGTAAGCGCAGACTGCAGCGCCATGGTGACGGCCATGAGAATGGGCAGTATGTTGAGGCCGCCGAACGGGAATATGTTCGGGAAAAGGTTTTCAGGCTCGGAAAGGTCGGCAATCCAGAGGAACGGCGCATAGCGAAGCTCCACGGCCGAGCGGAGCACTGTGAAAAGCGCAATGAACACCGGTATCTGGACGAGCATCGGAAGGCAGCTCGCCATCGGGTTCACCTTGTTGTCGCGATACAGCGCCCACGTCTCCTGCTGGAGCCGCTGGGGGTTGTCCTTGAACCTCTCGCGCAGCTCCTTCATCTTCGGCTGAAGCTCACTCATGCGGCGCATGGAGATGGTCGACTTGTGCGTCAGCGGCCAGAAGACGAGACGCACCAGGACGGTGAGAAGTATGATGCCGACGCCGAAGCTCGGAATCCACGAATGGAACACGTTCAGTATCCACACGAGCGGATAGCAGACCCAGCGCCACATTCCGAACTCCATTACGTCCTTCATGCCGAGATTCCACAGAAGCGTCTGCTTCTTCGGCCCGGCGTAGAAGGTGTAGGAGCGCTCGCCGGCGGCCTCGCCCAGATCCACGCTCGCAGAAACGCTCTTCAGCGAATAGTCCTGCACGTCGCCGTCTCGCGTCATCGATGCGGTGAACCCCTTGGCCGCACCGCTCATGCCGCATATCGCCGTGACGAAGAAACGGTTCTTTACCGCCACCCACGTGCAGGCGCCGGGAACCGGCACTTCGCTCGTTATGGGCAGACCCGCCGCGCTCTTCTTGCCTGAGCATCCGCCGGCGGACGAAACGAGATAGCTCTTGAGCGGCTCCTCCTCGCCATAGTGCATCACCTTGCCGCCGTTCGGATCATGCGCCCAAGCATCGACGGAGAGAAGGTCGTTGTCGCCGGCACCCATGGACATCACACCGATCGAAACGGATGCGGGCAGGGCGTTCGATGCGACGGACTTCTCGCTGACCGCAATTCCGTAGTCGCCGCAGAGCGTCACCTTGCGCTCCATCGTCGCACCGCGAAAGAGAACGTGATCGGCGCCAGATTCGACAACCTCGAAGTCTTCGCCCGAGGCAAGCGCGGGATTCTCCTCAAAATCAAGCACGACCGGCGGATTGTCCGGAGAGACCGCTCCGCAGTTCTGCGCATAGCCAAGCAGCGTGACGCTCTTGACCGCCGCGCCGTGTGTGCTGAGGACGACCACCTCCTGCGCGTTAGAGAGCGTCACAAACCTCTCCGGCGTTGCGTAGACGAAACGCTTCGCCGCCTTTCCGCCGACAGCGTTCGCATCCTGGCTCTGCACGGAGGCATCGTTCTGCACTGAAGTCTTTTCCGCTTGAACCGCACCGGCCTTCGGCGTCGCCTCCGCCGGCCTGTCCGCTGCGGCCGCCGCTGCCTGCGCCATCGCTTCGCGATTGGCCGCGGCGGCCTTTCTCTGCTGATCAACCGAATACCAAAGCCACCCGGCCAGACACAGGCCGAGCAGAACCGCAATAAACTTTTCCTGCTTGTTCATCTCTCTGAATCAACCTTCAACAAATGATTTCCATCTTCCCTTCGGCGGCACCGGATCGTATCCGCTCCTGCCGAACGGATGGCACCTCAACACCCGCCATGCGCCAAGTATCGTCCCCTTGAACGCGCCGTGGATCCGCAGAGCCTCTATCATGTAGTTTGAGCAGCTCGGCTCGAACCGGCAGCATCCCGAAAAGAGAGGACTCAGCGTCACCTGATAGGCGCGAACCGCAAGTATCAGAAGCGTCCGCACATCCACCTCAGTTCGGCCACGACGTCCTGCACCTTGCGGCCGCGAAGACTTGACCTTCCGACAAGCACCCAATCGCTGTCCGGCGGCACCTTGTCGGCCAAAAGCCGAAACGCCTCACGCATGAGCCGCTTTGCGCGATTGCGGTCGACGGCGTCGTGGAAGCTCTTCTTGGAAACGACAACGCCGGCTTTTCGGCCGGCGTCAGGATGCCTAAGCACCCACGCGGACATAAGACGCCCCTTAAGGACGCGCCCCGAACCGAAGACGCTCTTGTACTTCGCGCCGGGAAGCCGCGTAGACATTACATCGTCCCTCAGACCTGCGTCAGGCGCTTGCGCCCCTTCGCACGGCGAGCAGCCAAGACCTTGCGTCCGCCCTTCGTCGCCTTGCGGGCGCGGAATCCAATCTTGCGTGCACGTTTAACCTTCGAGGGCTGCCACATCATCTTCATGTCTTTGTTCCTTTCGTCTTCAAAAAAATTGAGTTGAAATTATATCATTTCGCAATCCGAAACGCAATGCAAAATCCGCTTGACGGCACATCGGCGAAGACCGTCCCAAGGCTGGATGCCTCAAATGGCGATCGGGATGGACTTGCGGACGATTCCGATGTACCGTGACATCTCGACCACAAGGTCGAAATCCACAGGGAACTGCTCTCCGAGAACGACAGTCCTGTACACCGCCTTCCAGAAGGCCTCGTACGGCGGCATCGGATCGGGAAGCGCAAGTTCGTCATACGCCACGCGTATGTTTTCCGTCTGCGCCTCAAGCGGCGGAAGCGCCACGCTGCTGCGCTTGTTCGGAAGGTGCTGCGCCGGATCGATTATGGCATAGCGCCCTATCGTCGTTCCGGGGAATATGGAGAACGAGCCGCGTGTGCCACGAAGCATGATCTCAGGCTCGCCGGTCCTCACGACGGCCGAGTTGGTCTCAATGTCGGCCGTCACACCGTCCGCAGTCCGCATCAGAAGACGGACGTAGTCCTCAGCATCGCCGAGCGCGACAAGCTTCTTGGTTTCGCTCCACATCTGCACGGGCGGCGCACCAAGTATCGTGAGCGCCTGGAGCGTCGGCTCCTGGGCGGCGAAATGCGCAGCCCCGCCAGCGCGCTTCGCCGTCGCCTGCCAATCCATGCGCCTTTGATAGGTCGATTTGCGGATGCGGATGTCGTAAAGCCTGCCTATCTTGCGCAGCGAACGCGCCATCATGGCGAGCCTGAACTCGTTCGAGAAGAGGGCCGGCGTAGCCGCAATCAGCTTGCGGCCGACCTTGACGGACGCCCCGCGAAGGACAAGTGTCCCGTCGTGGGACACCGCGACAGGCGTCTCGCACACCGTCCACAGCCCACGGTTGAGACATTCAAGGACGATGCTTTCATGCTCAAGGGTCGGCGTCGCCACCAGCACAAGGTTGATGTCCGGCGCATCCACCATGTCCTCGATTCTGCGGTAGTGGCGCGCATCCGGAAACTCTGCGCTGATGCAGTCCCGCCTGGACTTGACCACATCGCACACTGCGGCGATGTGGTACATACCCTTGAGCTTCGCGAGAGCCGGCAGATGCCCGAATGTCGTGCATCTGCCGCACCCGACGATTCCAACAGACACTTCGTCAGAGACCGCCATCGTCAGCCAAGAAGCTCATTCACCTTCTTCATGACCGCAAAGGCATCGGCGACATACACCACATCGGCCTTGCCCTGCGCCCAGCCGCAGTTTGCGTCAAGGTTGACCGCCCTGCGTTCGTTGACGAATCTCCAGCCGACCACATGCGGCTCCTCGCCGTGGCAGCACGTCGAAAGCCCCTTCTTGTGACGCGGAGTGGAGCCGGTCTGGCCGACCTGGTTCATGTGGCTCATGAACTTGAACACCTCCGCCGCCTCCGGCATGTCCACAAGCGACTTCGAGGAGCCGAGAGACGCGCCGGACTTCGCGAGGAAGCCGGTGATCGTCGCGGCGGCATCGTCTAAATGAAGTGCGCCGTCCGCCTGCTTCTTCGTCCAGCCCGCGCCGGCGACGAACAGCAGCTCCGCATCGGGGCGTATCGTTGATTCGCCGCCCGTTCCGGCGTTCTCGACACCGTTGACGACGGTGCGGGATGCCGCCGGCTGAACGTCAAGCGTCTGCATCTCGGCGTTGACCGACTCGCACATCCCCTGGAACAGCGAGGGGTCGGCCACGATGACCCACGGCTTTGCGGTGCGCGTGAACTTCGTGAAGATGCGCTGCCTGTACACCCATCGGCTCGCGACGGCCTTGCCGTCCGCAACCTCAAGCTCCACCACGTTGGTGTCCACCTCGCCGCCGGCACGGAGCGCCGCCGCAGCGGCGGAACGCTTCACGCGGGAATTGCCGGGGAGAATCACAATATCCGCCCCGCTGTCCTTGATCGCCTGCGCGAACGCCGGTACGTCCTGCGCAAAAGTCCCGTTGCCGTCAATCCTGAACGCTACGATCCTCATGATTTCACCCACTCCACTATTTCCTTGGCGATATCCTCAACGGACATATCCTTCTTGACAACCGTATCGCGCCTTGACGCGGGGATTTCGGCCTTCTCCCATGCGATTCCGCCCGCGCCGACATTGGCCATGGGCGCCTTCATGAGAGCCGGCATCACCCCGCGCATGTTCATCATGCCCGTCTGCGGGTTGTTCGGCGGCTCAGGCAGGCTTCCCGTCGCCCAGCCGATGACCGCAGGGAATCCGCTGCACGTGGACGAAAGGTACTTGCCGCCCTCCACGCGCTCCTTGACCGTGAATGCGTCGTCATCGGCGAGCTTAAGCTCGTCGACCGCGTTGAAGAACTCGGTGATCCCAAGCATCTCCGCAACGAACTGAAGAGTGACGCCAGCGTCGCGGGATGCGCTTGCGCATCCGCCGAAGATGAAGTCAGGGGCCGTCGGCATCGCCTTTATCGCCTTCGCAAGCTCCGTCGCCGTGGCCTTCGCATCCGTGAAGCCGCCTGCAGAGGCGTTCACGGCTACAAGTTCGAACGGAACCTTCTGCGCCACGGTCATCATAAGCTGCTGGAGCTTGGCCTTCGGCCCAAGCGCGACAAGCGTGACCTTCGAGCCGGGGCGGGTCTTGGCGAGAGCGGCGGCCTCGTAGAGCGCACACGCCGCCCACGGATCAAGCACCGACGGAAGCATCTGCTCATTCTTCAGCCCCGGACCCTGCGGAGTCTGAACCGGTTCAAGTGTCTGGAGCGGATCCGGAACGAGCGATCCGCATACGACTATGTTCAGCGGTTTTGACATTTCTCTATCACCTGTGTTGTCTGTTGACTCAAAGCGCGGCATTATACCACAAACATGACGCCATGACGCATCCGGCTACTTTGCGGACGCCTCCGCGATCGCGTCCGTGACGGCGGCAACGCGGGAGATGAAGTACTCCTCCCTGCCGTTCGCCGCCTCCTTCGTGTAGTCGATCCCGGCAAGCGCCTTCTCAAGACGCGGGGTGGCGGCGCCGCTTTCGCGCAGGATGCGGATCTTCTCGAAGTTTTCGATCGAATCGCGCAGGTTCTCCCAGCGGACAGACAGGCGCGGGCCTGGGTACACAAGGAATGTGTCGCCCGGCGCCCACGAGCCGTGGTGGGGATTGAAGGATGTGTCAAAGAACGGATCACGCGGCCAGTTGAACGCGGCCCAGCGCAGCATTCCGTCAAATCCCTGCGCGGCGGCGTAAAGCCCAAGCCACTGCTGCTCGGCGTACGGCGAATACGTGAACGTGTTCGGGCGGGCCGGATTGCAGCAGATGTAGGTGGTCGTCACGCATCCCTTGGCGCGGCGTTCCTTAACCTCCTCCTTGAACTCCGGGGAGACGTAGTCCGCCCGCATCCCCTGCGAATAGTTGTGGATCTCAATCCCCTCGAACGTGCTTGGCGGCCTGTTGCCCGCCATCTGAATCTTGAGGCCGGGCGCATATTTCTTCAGGATGGCGGCGGACGCAATCAGCTCTTCGCGGCTGCGTTCGTCGATTGCGACGTAGACGCGCCCCAGCCACCCCTTCTTGTCGACATGCCTTTCAAAGTCGGCGAGGAACGGCCCCCAGAACGCCTCGTGTTCAGGCGTGCCGGGAATCAGCTTCTCCGCAACCTTGTCGCCCGTCGCGCCGTCAACGTAATGGACGAGGTTGCCCCACGTCACCATCGTGTAGCAGTGTATCTGCGGACCAAGTCCGCAGGACTGCGCGAACTCCACCCATTCGTCGAACAGCGAATAGTCGTGCGTGAACTTGCCGTCCGCACCCTTCACGTGCTCCACCATCGTGTAGTACGGATCGAAGTTCTGGTGGTTCCACGGAAGGTCGGTAAGCGTGGCGGTGATTGTCTTCTGCCCGATTCCCGCCAGTTCCGTCAGGAGCGGACGCATGAGCGAATAGTGTTCCTTTGACCACAGCTTTACGCCGTGGTAGCGGGCGACCGCGAACGGATGCTGCCAGAGGTCAAGGAAGAACTTCCAGTCCTTCGGCGAGGGAAGCGTCCGTCCCTGCACCTCCAACGAGACGTCAAAGACGATCCTGCGTCCGCCCTGGGCCACGGCAGTGACGGTACCCGAATAGCTACCGGGTTCGGCCTTCTCCGGAACGTCCACCGTGAGCCAGAACGGACGGTAGCTGTTCGGCGGCATATCCACACGCTCCGCCGTGTCGAGACAGTCGCCGATGAGCGCCTCGGGATGCACCACCTGTCCGGACTGGTTGACCTGTGAGGAGAGCACGTACCGGACGAAGCGCAATTTGCACGCCTCCGACGAAATTCTGCCGCCGGACTTCGACACAAGGTCTGACGCATGGATGCGAACCTGCTCCGCACCCTCCCGCGTCCAAAGCACAAACTGGGCGTTGACGCGCTCGTTGCGCCACGCCACGCCGCTCCAGCTGCGGTTGGCGTCCGAAAGCGAGTTGACGAGATATATGTCGGCACGTCGCATCGGGGACACCGAACCGTGGAAGCCGGAGGCAACCGATCCGGTGATCATCGGTGTGCGCGGCTCGTATGTATCGACGTTCCAGTTGAGATCGCCTGCGGCGGCGAATGCGGAGAACGTCGATGCAGCGATGAACATGGGGGCTAAAGCTGTTTTCATGGATTATGCTCCTTGGGTGTGTAATATGGATGTGCGGCGGACGCCTTGCCGGTGCAAAGCGTCGCCGACGGCGACGCCGTCAGATGCGCACGGTTCCGTCGGCCACGGCGGCGCGATATTCGGATATCGTCCTGGATAGGCCCTCATCAAGACCTATCTTCGGCGTCCATCCGAGCGAACGTATCAGCGAAGTGTCGCAAAGCTTGCGCGGTGTGCCGTCAGGCTTAGTGCTGTCCCACGATATCTCCGCAGGGCATCCCGTCGCCGCCTTGACCTTTTCGGCAAGCTCGCGGATGGATATCTCCACTCCTGAGCCGACGTTCACAAGATCCGGCGGATTCTCCATCTCAAGCATGAACAGACACGCGGCGGCAAGGTCGTCGACGTGCAGAAACTCGCGGAGAGGTGTACCCGA
Source organism: uncultured Lentisphaeraceae bacterium (assembly GCA_964567665.1). Taxonomy (GTDB): domain Bacteria; phylum Verrucomicrobiota; class Kiritimatiellia; order RFP12; family UBA1067; genus UBA1731. Next base: position 64,528 of record CAZMNN010000005.1, on the reverse strand, counting down.
CCCCCAGAGCGGCACGGATGCGTCGCCGTTGACGCGGGCGGTCTCGAACTTCCGGATCATGGTTGGCAGCACGTGTCCGCCGACGACATCGTAGTTGTCCCCAGTCCCGTAGAGGTTCGTCGGCATCAGGGAATGGTATGTCACGCCACGGTCGCGCCGCAGGAACTCGCAGAGCTTCAGCCCTGAGATCTTGGCGAGCGCATATCCTTCGTTCGTCTTTTCGAGCGGTGAGGTGAGAAGCGCGGATTCCGGAATCGGCTGCGGCGCCATGCGCGGATATATGCACGTGGAGCCAAGGAACAGAAGACGCTTCACGCCGGCCTCGTACGCACCCATTACGGTGTTCATGGCTATGAGGACGTTCTCGTAGAGGAACGTGGAGTTTCCGGCGGAGTTCGCGCCGATTCCGCCGACACGCGCCGCGCATATCACGGCCACGTCCGGCCTCTCCGAACGGTAGAATTCGCGGACCGCCGCCGGATCGAGCAGGTCAAGCTCGCGGTGCGTACGGGTCGCGATGTTGCCGTAACCCGCCGCGTTCAGTGCGCGCACCACCGCGCTGCCGACCATGCCGCGATGCCCGGCCACGTAGATTCTGTCAGACTTATGCATTTGCGAGCGCCGCCTCCTTGCGGGCAAGTTCAAGATCGGCATCGACCATCATCTTGACCAGCTGGTCGAACTTGACCTTCGGCTCCCAGCCGAGCGTCTCACGGGCTTTCGTCGGATCGCCGAGAAGCTGATCGACCTCCGACGGGCGGTCGTAGCGCGAATCGTGGTGCGTGTATTTCTCCCAGTCAAGCCCGGCATGGCCGAACGCAGCCTCAAGGAACTCCTTCACGGTGTGCATCTCGCCGGTGGCAAGCACGAAATCGTCGGGCGAATCGTGCTGAAGGATGCGCCACATCCCCTCCACGTAGTCGCCGGCGTATCCCCAGTCGCGCAGGGCGTTGATGTTCCCCATGTAAAGATCGCTCTGGAGACCGTACTTGATGCGCCCGACGGCGCGGGTGATCTTGCGCGTCACGAACGTCTCTCCGCGACGCGGGGACTCGTGGTTGAAGAGAATGCCGTTCGATGTGAACATGCCGTACGCCTCGCGGTAGTTCTTCACCGCCCAGAACGCATACAGTTTCGCCACGGCGTACGGCGAACGCGGATAGAACGGCGTAGTCTCACGCTGCGGAACCTCCTGCACCTTGCCGTACAGTTCCGATGTGGACGCCTGATAGAAGCGTATCGCCTTCTCCCGCCCCGTCTCGCGGATCGCCTCAAGAAGCCGCATCGTGCCGAGGGCATCCACGTCTCCGGTGAACTCCGGGCTGTCGAACGACACCCTCACATGGCTCTGCGCCGCAAGGTTGTACACCTCGTCCGGTCTGATTTCATGCACAAGCCTCACAAGACAGCTGGAATCCGTCATGTCGCCGTAGTGGAGGAACATCTTCACGCCGTTGACGTGCGGATCCTGGTAGAGGGCGTCGATGCGCTGCGTGTTGAATGTCGATGCACGGCGTATCACGCCATGCACCTCATAGCCCTTTTCAAGAAGCAGCTCTGCGAGATAGCTTCCGTCCTGTCCGGTGATTCCGGTGATCAACGCTTTCTTCATCTGCGTATTTCCTTCACTTGCGCCATTTGAGATTGTTGTTGGCGACATTATACCAAATATCATCCGCCTGCCGACATCAACGGCGGATTTCGGGAGACAAACTGTCTGCGGCGTCAACAGAACCGCAGCAATCCATATGCACGATGGACAGCCTCACGGCACGAGATCGTAGACGCGCACATAGTCCACAAGAAATTCATCCCCGGCCTTTGCCGAGGCCTCAAGCTCCGGAACGCCCTTCCCCGTCATGCGCCCGTTGCGGTACCACTTCGTCTCTGTCGTAAGCAGCACGAACTCCGGGACGTGCGAGACGGCACGTGCGCTCCGCCCGCGCAGACGGCCATCGACGTACACCTCATAGCCTTCAGGCGTCCAGAGAAAGCCGTATGTGTGGAACGTCTCGGTGTCCACCTTCAGGATCGCTTCGTCGTTTTTCGCGACGTCGGGTATGCGGAAGCCCTTGTAGTCCGCTCCGTAGCCGTTGTAGTGGAAACAGGCCGGAAGAACCTCGCCGGGGTCAAACGACTCCATGATGTCGTGCTCGATACCGGAGACCGCCGGATCGAGCGTTGCGCCCTGAGCCTCGGTCTGCATCCAGAACGCACTCCACCAGCCGGGATGCTGCTGCAGACGGGCGCGACATTCGAAATAGCCGTATTTCTTGAGGAACTTCGGCTTCTCCCGTTTGCCTAACGGCCAGAATCCGGACGGATTCGCCTCCGCCGGAAAGTCCCAAAGCAGCTCACCCGTCTGCAACTGTGGCGAGACGAACTGCCCGTCGGGACGCTTGACAAGCTTCAGGCGCAGAAGTCCGTCACGCACTTCGACTGCGTTATCCTCCGGCTTCGCGAACCAGTGCGCGGAGCGTCCCCAGAAGTTCGTGCGGTAGCCCCACTTTGTCGTGTCAAGGGAAGTCCCGCCGAACTCGTCGTGCCATACAAGCCGGAATGCCCGCCCGTTCGGCAAGAACGAGGGTTCCTCACCCGGTACGGACACCTCAGACCGGCAGACGACCGGCAGATCGGCTATCTCCCGGTAGACTTTTCCCTGCTGCTTCTTCCCTGACGCCTGCAGAACCTGCGTCCCGTCGTTCGCGGCAAACAGCATCGCAGATGAAAAAACCACCGCAAGGCCAACCATAAACCTGTTCATGTTTCCGCCGCCGTTTACTTCCATCATCACCATACCTGCATCATCCTTTCTGCAGACTTGATCTGTCCGCAAATCACCATGCCCGTCTGAATGTCGAACACATCAACATCCAGTGCAGGATTATATCAAAAGCGGAAGCCGAACGCCATGATGGCATCCGGCTCCCGCTTCGCTGCGGCGACATTCCCGCCGACAGCAGGTTCTATTTCAAACCTTTACTCCTGCGTAGGCTCCTTCGCCGCCTTGAGCGAAACCTTCATGAACTTCGCACCACTCTTGTTGACGTTCACCTTGACCGTACCGTTCTCGGTGCCAGCCGTGACATTGATGTTCTCCGTCGTCCAGGTGCCGGAGAGATCCGAAGTGTAGCTGACCGCGAGGTAGCCGTTGCAAACCTGTGCATTTTCACCTTCAGTGGTCGAGAGACCAACACCCTCAACCGAGCAGCCGATGACGATATCCCAGCCGCCGTTCGCGTTCTCCGTGATGGACTTGATGACAAGCGCATTGTCGGCGATTGCCTTGCTGATCGCCTGATTCAAGAGGAACTGCTTCTCATATGCAGAGGCATCCCCGCCTGCGGCAATACCGCTGACATCCTCTAACCATGCAACATATTTGCTCGCGCTGGTCGTGTCATTTGTATCGACATATGTCGGATACGTAGCGGCCTTTTCCTTCGCCACAATCGTGAGGCTGACATTACCTGTCGCATCATCATTGATCTTAAACGTCGCAACAGATCCATCTGTCGTCGTAGCCTCCTGCGTCACCCCTGCAAGGGTAAATTTGTCAAACTCGTAGCCATCAGCGAATCCAATGTCTTTGATTTCCACAAGCGAACCAACCACAACATCCTCAAATGTCCGGTTCTGTATGGTGCCCACCGTTTCACCAACCGTATATTCAACACTTGAAATCGTATTGTCGGCACCGAAAGCAAGCGTGAAATCAACCGTTGATGCGAAAGGATCTGACGTGGTATACACCAAATCGTCCACCATGCCTTCACCGGCAAAACCTACAGCGTAAAGCACAGGCTGGTTAGAATCGTTCAAGCTTTTACCATTTTCAGCGAGCAATGAGAGCAATATCGCCTTATTATCAATCTGCGCTCCATTCGCTTCACTGTTGTACACGGAATCAATATACAGATAACCTGGAGCATCCTCCGTCTCTATCGTCTCATCGTAAATCATCTTGTCAAATACGCACTGAATGCCATCGATATAGACGGAGAACCCTACATGGCTTAAATCGGCATGGGCGTATTCCTTAGTTTCTTCATCAACATAAAGCGTGACATCGGGTATTACCTTTACGGTAAGGCGATACCACTTTCCGGGAACAACCGAAAGTCCAGGATTCATGACATTGTATTCGTAAGAAACCACACCTTCCGCACCATGAAAACCGGCAAGCACCACAAGGTTGGTTACCGGTGGAGTACTGGCAGGTTCACCACTTTCAGCATCAGTGCCATCGGACGCAACATCAGTATTGTTGGACACTATGCTTTCTTTGAGATAGATCATCAACTTGTCATCTTCACCTGGAGTCACATTGTCCGTTGACGGAGTGACGGTGAATTGAACCAATGTATCAATGTACGTCACCTCCTCAATCGGAGATTGTGAAAGAGTTCCGCTGTTGCTAATCGGAGCTGGAAGGAAAGTGCGAAGGAGAGGATCGGTACCCGTGCTGACCTGCAATGCATTTGTCCTGGCCGTACTGTCGGCATCAGTGAATCGTGACACACCTTTCGGACGTGCTACAGGCGATCCATTGTCCTCAAAAGCGACAATTGTCGATTCATTGTCATCGTCATTGCTACCGGCAAAATAGAAGTAAGAATCGCCATTGCTGTTATCCTTAACTCCCGTCGTCACCGGGTCTCCCTGATCCAGCTTTTCAAAGCCGGTAGATACGTACTTGTCTTGCACGGCCTGAACTGCGGTGGCAAGGCCGACAGCCGTCGCCACTGCAAGCATAGACTTCAATGTTTTCATTGTGTTTTCCTTTGCTTTTCCCGCGAACGACGGAAAGTCCGCCCCTCGCGAGGGCCGACTCTTCTGTTGACGGAGGGAAAGGTATCATATCGCGCATCCATGCGCAAGCAAAATCATCAACTTTCTTTCATTTCGCAGTCCGGCTTTCTTGCGGCAAATCTGCCGACGGACGGAAGTTTTTCGCGGCGGTTGCGTTCGGCGGAGGATTATGGGATAATCTGCGGCAATGAAACAGGTTTCAAAACTGGCCGAGGGGCTGCTCAAGGCCACCGGTCTATATTCCGATGTCGCCCTTGGGCGCATAGACGACGGATTGGCGGCAAATCCGGGGATGCCTTTGCTTGAGGGCATATTGAAGTTCGGCGGAGAGAAGGAGACGCTGTTCCTCGAAAAGATCGCGTCCGTCCTTGGGCTGGAATACGTGGACATCGAAAAGATCCAGCCGCGTCCGGACGTCATCGCAAAGCTTCCGGCGTCGGCGGTGTATCAGTACAACGCACTTCCGATCAGGTTCGACGGCAATGCCTTGACCATCGCGGCGGCGGATCCGTTCAACACGGCGATCGCCGACGGTCTGCGCCTTGCGGCCGGATGCCCGGTGCACATCGCGCTCGCCCCGGCCGAGGACATCGACAAGGCCGTGAAGAAGTTCTATGGCGTCGGCGCAGAGGCGGTCGAGAAGATGCTTGAGGACGGCAGATACTCCGTGGACGACATGGATGCCGCCATCTCGAAGATCGACGTCGGTGCCGAAGGCGAAGAGGCGAGCATCGTAAAGTTCGTGAACAGGATCATCGCCGAGGCGGACAGGCAGGGCGCAACGGACATCCACATCGAGCCGCAGGAGACGGAGCTGCGCATACGGTACCGCATCGACGGAATGTTGCACAAGGTGGATGTGCCGCCGCAGCTCAACAGGCTGAAGAGCGCAATCATTTCGCGAATCAAGGTGATGTCCAACCTCGACATCGCCGAGAAGAGACTGCCTATGGACGGACGCATCGGCATCCGCATCGGCGGAGAGGACATCGACATCCGCGTATCGACGATGCCGGGAGCGTGGGGCGAATCCATCTCCCTCCGTCTGCTCGCAAAGAGCGGAAGCTTCGTGAAAATGAAGGATCTCGGGTTCTCCGAGCGCGACTTCGCCGTTGTGGACAAGATCATACGCCGTCCGAACGGCATCTTTCTCGTGACCGGCCCGACGGGTTCTGGCAAGTCGACGTCGCTCTACTCCTTCCTGCACGAAGTGAACACGATGGATGTGCGCATTCTCACAGCCGAAGATCCGATCGAATACCAGATGGACGGCATCATCCAGGTGCAGATGAACAAGGATATCGGTCTGGACTTCGCCCGCACGCTCCGCGCATTCCTGCGACAGGATCCGGACAAGATAATGGTCGGCGAAATCCGCGACAGGGAGACGGCCGAAATCGCAATCAACGCCTCGCTTACGGGTCACATGGTGTTCTCGACCCTGCACACGAACGACGCCGCAGGCGCGTTCCCGCGTCTTACCGACATGGGCGTGGAGCCGTTCCTCATCGCCTCCGCCGTGGCCGGCGTGATGGGGCAGCGTCTCACCCGAAGGCTGTGTCCGGAATGCATGAAGGAGGCGCCGCTGAACATGAAGTACTACGACCTCCCGTATCCGCCGGAGAAAGACACCGTGTTCGAGCCGGTCGGATGCGAACACTGCTCAAAGACCGGCTACAAGGGACGGCGGGCGATATTCGAGGTGCTTGAGGTTGACGACGAGATCGAGTCGGCGATCATCAAGCGGCAGAACGCGACGCAGATCCGTGAACTCTCCCTTGCGAAAGGCATGAAGACCCTTCGCGAGGACGGCTGGCACAAGGCGTTCAAGGGCGTGACGTCCGTCAGGGAGATCATGCGCGTGACGGAGGATCAGTAGGCCGGCAAGACCGTGCATTCGCCGCCAGCGACAACGGCGAATGCGGAACGCCGCCAGCGTCCATGCGACGCTTTAAAACGAAATGGCGTTTTGGTATAATCGTGTGCTTTGAGGTTAACAGAAAATGTGGAACTACACTGAGAAGACGCTTGACCACTTCCGCAATCCGCGGAACATGGGGAAGATGGACAATCCCGACGGAACGGCGACTGTCGGCTCGCTCGCCTGCGGAGATGCGCTTACGTTCCAGTTCAAGCTGGATGAGGCGGGGCGGATAAAGGACGCGAAATTCCAGACGTTCGGCTGCGCATCCGCGATTGCGTCCAGTTCGGCGCTCACCGAAATGGTGATCGGCAAGACGCTTGAGGAAGCCAAGAAGATAACGAACCAGAACATAGCCGACTATCTTGGGGGGCTGCCTCCGCAGAAGATGCACTGCTCCGTGATGGGGCGTGAAGCGCTTGAGGCCGCAATCAAGAACTACGAGACGGGCGACAACGCCGACCGCAACCTTGAGGACGAGATTCTGTGCACCTGCTACAACGTGAGCGAGAACGAAGTCCGGCGAGTGATCACGGAGAACGGCCTCACGACGGTCGAAGAGGTCACGAACTTCACCAAGGCCGGCGGCGGATGCGGCCGGTGCAAGACGAAGATACAGAAGATACTCGACGAACTCAACGCCCGCTGACGCCCCGTCCTGCGTCGCGAAACACTGAACTCCCTGCACTTTGAACCATGTCTATGAAACTGGGATTTGACAACGAGAAGTACCTGCGCGAGCAGGGAGACGAGATTCGCCGCCGAGCGGAAAAGCTCGGCAAGCTCTACCTTGAGTTCGGCGGCAAGCTGATGAACGACTTCCATGCGGCCAGGTGTCTTCCGGGATACGACCCGAACGTGAAGCTCCGCCTTCTGCAGTCGCTCAAGGATCAGGCCGAGATCATCCTTGCCATCTACGCCGGCGACATCGAACACAAGAAGATGCGCGCCGACTTCGGGATATCCTACGCCGACGACGCACTGAAGCTGATCGGCGACCTGAAGACGCTGGGGCTTCTCGTGCGCGGAGTCGTGATTACGCGCTACACCGGGGAGATCGCGGCTCAGCAGTTCCGCAGACGTCTTGAGATGCAGGGCATAAGCGTATGGTACCACTACGTGACGCAGGGGTATCCCGCTGACGTCGAGACGATCGTCTCCGAGGCGGGCTACGGCAAGAACGAGTACGTGCCCGTGGAGCGTCCCATCGTGGTTGTGACAGCCCCCGGCCCCGGCTCCGGCAAGTTCGCCACGTGCCTTTCGCAGATATACCACGAATACCGCCGCGGGGCGAGAGCCGGGTACGCAAAGTTCGAGACGTTCCCCGTGTGGAACCTGCCGCTTGAGCACCCGCTGAACGTGGCGTACGAGGCGGCGACGATTGACCTCAAGGACTGCAACATGATCGACCCGTACCATCTTCAGGCGTACGGGAAGACGACCGTCAACTACAACCGCGACGTTGATGCATATCCCCTGCTCAAGGCGATATGGGAGCGCATGACGAAAGGTGAATGTCCGTACAAGTCACCCACGGACATGGGCGTGAACCGCATAGGGTTCGGCATCATCGACGACAGGATTGTGTGCGAAGCGTCAAAGCAGGAGGTCATCCGCAGGTTCCTCCGCTACCAGTGCGACTTCACCGACGGACGCGTAGACCGCGATTCAATGAACCGTGCCGAGGCTCTGATGCGCAAACTCAACCTCAAGACGGAAGACCGCATTCCGGTTGTGGCGGCGCGACAGGCGGCGCAGACGGCGAAGGACGCGGGCAAGGGCAAGGCCGGCGGAAACATCGTCTCCGGCGCAGCCATACAGCTCAAGGACGGGCGCATAGTGACTGGACGAAACTCCGACGATCTCCACGCCTGCGCAGCGATGATGCTGAACGCCATAAAGCTTCTGGCTGGCATTCCGGAGCAGATTCCGCTCATCGCGCAATCAATCATCCGCTCGATCACGCACGTCAAGCACGACATCCTCAAGGGCGGCTACACGTCGCTGAACCTTGATGAGGCCCTGATTGGCCTGGCCATATCGTGCGCCACAAACCCGGCGGCGGCGATTGCCGCAGAAAGGCTGAACGAACTTCGCGGATGCGAAGTCCACATGACGCACATGGCAACGCCTGGCGACGAGGCGGGGCTTCGCCGTCTCGGCTGCCGCTACACAAGCGACCCGTACTACGCAGTTACGGCGATATTCACGGCAAGGCAATGACATCCGCCACGGCGGAACGCTCGGTCAACAGGAAAAAACGAAAGGACGCGCAGACAATGAAAGCCCAGACAACCTCCCGCATCTTCCGCGCCGTGATGACGGCATCCGCTGCGGCCACAGTCATGGTCTTCGCCGGATGCCGCCGCACGGACGTGCGCGACTTCGAGGTTTCCATCCCGGCGCTGTCGGCGGAGACCGAGCCTGCGATACGCCAGTCTCTTGCGATGTTCGGCGGAATCGAGAAGTCGTCCCTCAAGTTTGACAGGAAGTCCGGAAAGCTTGCGTTGCGCTACGATTCCATGCAGCTCGCCAAGAAGAACATAGAGATGGCCATCGCCAAGGCGGGCTTTGAGGCCAACGGCGTGACGCCGGAGAGCGTCGGCGCAAAGAGGAAGTGATTCGGCGCACTGGCGCGAATCGCCGTTTCCCGCCGGTATCGTTCTCCGGCCTTAAACTCAATCGGCCTTGATGCCGTACTTCTCAAGTTTCCGGTAGATGGTGCGGCGGGCTATGCCGAGACGCTGCGCGGCCTTGGTGAGATTGCCGCCGACTTCGTCAAGCACGGCGCGTATCTTCGCCTTTTCAGTCTCTTCAAGCGTACCGGTCGCGGAAATGGCCTGTGCGCCGCCGCGTCTCATTTCATCCGGCACGTCATCCACTCCGATTTCGCCGGTGGACGAAAGAACGCACATCTTCTCCACCGCGTTGCGGAGTTCGCGCACGTTGCCCGGCCATGGATAGGACGCAAGCAGCTTCATGGCATCGGGCGAAATCGTCTTGCCGCCGAACTCCTTGAGGAAGCGTCCGACAAGAAGCGGTATGTCCCCTTCGCGTTCCTTCAGCGCAGGCAGATGGATGTCTATCACATTGAGGCGGTAGTACAGATCCTCACGGAACTTTCCGGCACGGACGTAGGCGGCAAGATCGCGGTTCGTCGCCGCGACTATGCGGATGTCGGTCTTTACCGTGTCGTTCGATCCGACGCGCTGGAACTCACGCTCCTGCAGCACCCGGAGAAGCTTGACCTGAAGTTCGAGAGGCATCTCCGATATCTCGTCCAGGAATATCGTGCCGTGGTTGGCGGCCTCGAAGCGTCCAAGCCGTCTCGACACGGCGCCGGTGAACGCCCCCTTCTCGTGTCCGAACAGTTCGGATTCGAGCAGCGACGGGCTTATCGCCGCAAACTCAACCGCCACAAACGGCCCTTTTGCCCGTGAGGAGAGGTTGTGTATGGCATGGGCGACAAGTTCCTTGCCCGTTCCGCTCGGGCCTTCAAGCAGCACCGTCGCATCTGTCGGAGCCGCCTGCTTCACCATGCGGAACACCTTTTGCATCGCCGGGGAGTTGCCCACGATTCCGCCAAGCCCGTACTTTTCGTCAAGCTGCGCCTTAAGCCCTTCGACCTCAGCCTCAAGTTTGTGGGCCTTGAGCGCCTTTTCGACCCTCAGCTCCAGCTGATCCAAATCAACCGGCTTCGTCAGAAAGTCGTCCGCCCCGTCCTTCATCGCGGCGACGGCCTGATCTATCGATCCGAACGCCGTGAGCAGCACTACGGCGAGATTCGGATGGGAGGCCTTCGCCGCCTTCATCAGCGTAATTCCGTCTTCGCCGGGCATACGCACGTCGGAGAGCAGAAGGCGGATCGATGCATCCGCCTCAAACTGACGCATCGCCAGCTCGGCATCTGCGGCCGTCACCACTTCATATTTCACGGAAAGCGCACGCGCCATGAAATCGCGTGTGTCCTTTTCGTCGTCAACAATCAGTATCCTGTCCTTCATGTCAATTCCCTCACACGCTTCTCAAGACGCGGCAGACGCACCGTAAACGTGGTTCCCTTGCCCGCCTCGCTTGAAACCGCTATCTCGCCGCCATGCGCGGCGACGATGCGCCGCGATATCATAAGTCCGAGACCGGTGCCCTTTCTCTTCGTCGTACGGTACGGCTCGAACAGCCGCGCAAGCGTTTCGTCGCTCATGCCGGCGCCCGAATCGCGGAACGCAATCGACACCGAAGTGTCGTCCGGCACAATCTCGATCGAAAGGCTGCCGCCGTCCTTCATCGCCTCAAGGGCGTTCTTCATCAGGTTGAAGAACACCTGCTCCATCTGTGCGCGGTCGATGGCGACTGCGGGAAGCGTCCTCGGAAGGTCAAGCGCGACGCTGATGCGACGATCCTCAAACACGTTCTTCAGCGCCGCAAGGGCGTCCTTCAGCGAATCTGCGGCAGATCCCGGAGCAAGCTTGGCCTTGGCCGGACGGAATGCACCGAGGAACTCCCTTATGATTCCGTTCAGACGCTCCAGCTCGCGCTGCGCAATCGCAAGATCCGGCTCTTCCGGGTATCTGCGCTTCAGCAGCTGCAGGTTGAGAGAAAGCGCATTCAGCGGATTACCGATCTCATGCGCCATCGATGCCGCCATCTCCCCTACGGCATCGGCGCGTCCGCTCTCTATCGCATCGGCATCCTTCGCCCGCTTTGCGGTCACATCCCGAAGCTTGATTATGTTGCCGATTCGCTTTACCTCGACGATCCTGTGTTCAGGGTAGGTTATCTCCATCTCCCTGACGGATATTCCGTCCGCAATGCGAGCGTCAGAGGCAAACTCCTTGTCTAAGCCGAGCAGCGGCATGAGTTCGTGACCGGCGGCATTGGCGTACTTGACATCGCCCTTTTCGTCAAGGGCGACAATACCCTCGTCTAACGAATCAAAAACAGACTCGAAAAAGCCTATTTCGTCCGTTAACGCCTTATATTGACGACGCAACCCCTCTGCATCGAGTTTGCCGATCCTGTCGGCCACCTTGTCGTAGAAAATGCTCATCACGCAACCTTTGGCTCAACCAAATGAGACAAAACGGCACAATTATATCACATCGCGCCATCAGTTGCGCAAACAAAAAGAAGCCACCTACGCATTCCCGTCCGATGGCATCGCCCGACGCGCACGGCGTATGGGCATTTACCTCATTGCGCGGCTCCCCGCCAGAACGCCTGTTGGCCTTGGCTCGGCCAGACTTCACGCGCCATGCTTTTACGCAAAATTCCGTATTGACTTCAAATGCCGCAAGTGATATACTTCGCGCCGTTTTTGACACAGATGTCTATCCTGTGTTTTCGGAGCGTAGCGCAGTCTGGTAGCGCGTTTGGTTCGGGACCAAAAGGCCGAGGGTTCAAATCCCTCCGCTCCGACCATTTCCCGGCATTGTTCGCCTGTCTGTTCTACATCACGTTTAACGCATCAATGTCGATTGCGGCGCGTACATCCTTCGGCAACGGACGGGCATCCGTTATCCATCGCCATGCGGCTGCGATGCTCTTGGATGCCTCAGACCTGATCTGCACCATGAACCGGTACCACCCATCCGCTTTTTCAAGAGCCGGCGGAATGGCCTCCGTCACGGTAAGTCCATGGCACTTCGCAAGCGACTTGGAGTATAGATCTGCCCAGCGTTGAGCCTGTCCGCAGTCCTTTGACCGGAACACGGCCGTGGCGAACTTCATGTAGGGTGGAAGAGCGGCCAGCCTCCGCTCCTTCAACTCCGCCTCCGCAAACCTCACGAAATCGGCATCTGCCGCCGCTCGTATCGAGAACTCGTCTGGGTGGAACGTCTGGATGAACACCTCGCCCGGCTTCTCTGCGCGTCCAGCCCTTCCCGAAACCTGCGCTATCAGCTGGAAGGTTCGCTCCGCCGCCCGGAAATCCGGCATGTTCAGCGATGCATCGGCGTTCAGGACACCGACAAGTGTTACGTTCGGGAAGTCTAGCCCCTTCGCAATCATCTGCGTTCCTATCAGGATATCCGCCTCGCGTGAACGGAACTTCGACAGTATGTCATCGTGGGAGTTCTTTCGCGACGTCGAATCTGCGTCCATGCGAAGTATGCGGGCGGACGGAAAGCACTTTACGAGCGCCTGCTCTGCACGTTGCGTACCCACGCCGACGCACGAGAAATCACGCGCACCGCAGTCAGGACACGATGCCGGCGGAAGCATCCAACCGCCGCAGATGTGGCATCTGAGACATCTGTCCGCCGAATGGTACGTGTACGCGACACTACAGTTCGGACAGGTCATAACACCGCCGCAGCCTCTGCATTCGTACACACGCGAATAGCCCCGCCTGTTCAGGAACAGGATCGTCTGCTCTCCGCGCCTGATCCGTTCGGCGATGGCATCAAGCAGGAACTTTGAGAATATGGGCGCAGAGGCGTACGCCTCACATTCCTCCTCAAGATTGACGAGATGGACGACCGGCATAGGATGTCCAGCGACGCGGGATGCCATCGATGCCAACCCGTACTTGCCGCACTGGACGTTGTGCCACGTCTCAAGCGAAGGCGTTGCCGAACCAAGCACGACCGCGCACCGCTCGAACGCACCGCGCATCACGGCGACGTCACGCGCATTGTAGCGCGGCGTTTCGTCCTGCTTGTAGCTCATGTCATGCTCTTCGTCCACGACAATCAGCCCAAGGTTTCTGACCGGCGCAAACACCGCACTTCTCGGCCCGACGACAACCCTTGCGTCCCCCGTGCGGATGCGATGCCATTCGTCGTACCGCTCACCGTCGGAAAGCGCTGAATGCAGCACCGCAACCTGTCCGCCAAAGCGCCCGGCGAACCTGCGGACAGTCTGCGGCGTAAGCGATATCTCCGGCACCAGGACTATCGCGCCGCGTCCGCATGAAAGCCCGTGCGCAATCGCCTGAAGATAGACCTCGGTCTTTCCGGATCCGGTGACGCCATGCAGAAGAATTGGGCGCGGAACGCCCTGCGCCCGGCTTGTGTCGTCTGCGGATGCGCCGTCCTCACACCCTGTGATTGCTTTCAGAGCCTCACGCTGCATATCGTTCAGCTCAAGCGGCTTGGACGCCAGCACATTGCGTCCGGCGAGCGGGTCGCGTCGCTGCGCACGCGGCGCAATGCGCAACGCGCCCTTCCCGGCAAGCGTACGCATGGTTGCGGGCGTAGTCGAAAATTCGCGGCAAAGTGGCTGCATCCAGCCGCCACCCACGCGCACGATGTTATCAAGCAGCTTTCTCTGGTACGCCGTCAAATCCGCCTTGCAGCCGTCAACCGGCTCGACAAACAGCAGTTCCTTCGGCCTTGCGTTCGGCTTCAGCACCGCCGCCGGAACCGCAGCCTTGAGGCACATCTCGATAGGGGAGCAGGTGTATGCCGATATCCACCTGACAAGCCGCAGCATCTCCGGCGAAAAGAACGGAGCAGGATCTGCAATGCCAAGTATCGGCTTGATCCTGTACGGCACAGACGACGGCTTCCCGCCGCCTTCGCCGTTCGCAGATTCGACGGACAGCGCAAACCCTCTCGCTTCGCGATGTCCGAACGGAACCCGGAGCAGCTGCCCTACGCGGATGTCCCCAGACAGTTCGACCGGCACTTCATAGGTGAAGAGCCGGTCGAGGGCAAGGTCTATCGCGACCTTTACAAACACGCCAACGTGCTGTTATTCGACATCGAGGAACTGCGGTGCAGGATCGGCGTCGATGGTGTACGGCTGCTTGTTGAACATCACGGACGAGAGTGCGTACTTGGCCGTCTGCGTAATCACCGCGCCACCCTTGCGGATCAGCACGAACGCCTTGTTGGAGAACGGGGTGTCGTACTTGGCGCCGTTGCTCTTGCCGATCTTGATTTCGGTGGAGCCGCCGTCATAGGTCTTCTCGTACGTCTTCATCGCGCTGACGGGGATGTTGCGCGAGAAGAGGACGGGGTAGACGTCGGAAATCTCGTCCGTCACGTTCGCGGCAACGCACCAGAGCAGGTTCTTGCCGTCGATCTTCGTGGCTCCGTTCGGAATGGCCGGGACGCCGGCGCCGTTAAGCACCGAAAGATCCACGCCAGTCACATACGGCTTCCACGCAGTGGAATCCGAGATCTTCGCCATGTCGAACAGATAGGTGAAGTAGTCCGCGCCGGAGCTGACCGCGCCGGAAAGCGGATCGGTGTTAGTATCCGCACCCTCCTCCGCCTGCGTCTTCGGCCACACATTGCCGAGACCAAGAGCTTCACGCTCGGTGTTGGCGGACGTGATGGCCACGAACAGGTTGCGCCCGCGCATACCGCAGGCCGAAAGGTTCGCCTTGATCATCGCGGACGAGATCGCCGGAAACAGCGCACCCATGAGAATGCCGAGAATGCCGATCACAACGAGCAGCTCGACGAGCGTAAATCCTTTTTTTGAAGTCTTCATTTCTGTGTCTCCTAATTGGTTCGATTGGTTTTGGATTATCTCATTTCGCGTCTGAAAACGCAATCCCTTTTTTGGCGCGTCCTCAGCCGCGAATCTTTTCCGCTCAGCGCCTGGAAAGCACATCGCGTTCGTACTTCAGCACCTCCGCCATCCAGCATTCATCGGCCGGAAGCTTCGCCCTTGAGCAGAACTCCTTCCAGACCTCCTGCCACGGATAGGCCTTAAGCTCCTCCTGAAGGACAAGCTGCTCCGTGAACTGGCGGGCATCCTGCAGCGCCTTGAGCGTCTCGCTTGGCTCAAGCATCGCCTGAAGAAGAGCCTTCTGCATGTTGCGCATTCCAAGCACCCAGGCCGCAATGCGGTTGATGGACGCATCGAAGTAGTCGAGGGCGATGATGAAGTTCTCCACACCGTTCCGCACAATCTCATGCGCACAGGCAATGACGGAGTCGTCAAGACGGATTACGTGGTCGGAGTCCCAGCGGACGGGACGCGATACGTGGAATGCCACCTTGCCCGAGAAGAGCAGAAGCGAACTTATCTTGTCCGCGACGTTCTCGGAGATGTGGAAATGGCCGGTGTCAAGCAGACAGAGGATGTTGTTCTTCATGGCGTAGCACATGTAGAACTCGTGGGAGCCGGGTGTGCAACTCTCAACCCCGATGCCGAAGAGCTTCGACTCTATGGTAGGTACGCAGAGCTTCCTGTTGTACCTGTACTTGAAGATCTTGTCGTACGATTCCTTGAGGCGCTTGCGCGGCCCGAAGCGGTCGGACGGTTCATCCTTGAAGCCATCCGGCACCCAGAAGTTCACCGTGCAGGGCGTACCAAGCTCCTTGCCGAAATACTCGGCGATCTTGAGGCTCGCGATGCCGTGCTCGATCCAGAACTTGCGAACCTTGGGATCTTCGCTTGCAAGCGTAAGCCCGTCGGCCAGCGGATGCGAGAAGAACGTCGGATTGAAGTCAAGGCCGAGACCGCGCTTCTTCGCAAATTCCACCCACTTCCTGAAATGCTTCGGCTCAAGCTTGTTGCGGTCCACCTTCTTGCCGTCCTCGAAGATCGCATAGCAGGCGTGAAGGTTGATGCGGTGCTTGCCGGGAATCAGGGACAGGGCCTTGTCGATATCCGCCATAAGCTCCTCCGGCGTACGCGCCTTACCCGGATAGTTGCCCGTGGCCTGGATGCCGCCAGTCGCGCCGAGATCGTTCTCGAACCCGCCGACGTCATCACCCTGCCAGCAGTGCATCGATATGGAAACCTTCTGCAGCGACTTTATCGCCGCTTCGGTGTCTACGCCGAGCACGGCGTATTTCTTTTTCGCTTCCTGATAGCTCATCGTTTGTCTCTCCTGTGGTGTTTGGCAAGGTCGTTTCCGTCCACTTGCACAGTCAAATCCGTTTTGATATAATTTGCGCCGTTTTTCACCTCGTCGGGGCGTAGCGCAGTCTGGTAGCGCGTTTGCTTGGGGTGCAAAAGGTCACGAGTTCAAATCTCGTCGCTCCGACCATTCTCTCCCCCTTTTCTGCTGACCGCGTCCGGTTCGTCCCCGCGCAGTTGTCTTTCTATTTCGCACAAGCCGGTTCACCGTCCGGCAAGACGGCAAACCGGCCATTTCAGTGCAGTCACTTCAACGGTGTGAGCACCATGTTGCGGAAGTCGGCGTCAGAGTGGTCGCCCTGGATGTAGAGCGGTCCCGGCGTGAATTCGTTCGCCGTCATTGCGCCGCCGGTGATTCCGACGACCGGCACGTTGTCGATGATGTTCACGCCGTTCAGGACAACCGTGAGATGCCGCTTGTAGAGCGTGACGTCAACCGTCTGCCATTCGCCGGCCTTCTTCTCTGCCGCAACGCGGGGCGTAACGCGGCCGTAGTACGCCGCCATGTTGTGGCAGTCGACCGGCTTGCCGTAGCTGTCGAGCACCTGAATCTCGTAGATGCCGCGCAGATACACGCCGGAGTTGCAGCCCGGAAGGACGCGCACTTCGTACTTGAGGTTGAAGTCAAAGAAATCGGTGCGCTTCGTGCGGAGGTTTCCGTTCTTGTGGAGCGACTTGCCGTTGGTGTCGCGCATAATGCGGTTGGAGAGCACTCCGTCCTTCAGCGTCCAGCCGTTCGTCAGTGACTTCTCCATTAACTCAAAGTCGTCGATCGTCCCGCCCAGGATGTTCACCGGAGTGCCGCGCACGGCCTTCGCGAGGTCCGGCTTCGGACCGATCGGCGGATTGCGCTTTGCGGAGAACGTCTGCACCGCGCCGACGACCTTGCCGTTGCCGTCCACCTTCTGGAGGGTGCAGGCCGCCCAGTCCCCGCAGATCTTCGCGATCACGCGGTCGCTGCGCCATGCGCTCTTGTCCTGCGGCAGATCCTTCGGCTTGTGGTTGCCGAACGTGAGGGTGAAGCCGTCCTTGCAGACCTTGAGGTCATCACCGGCGACGGTGAACGGACTTCCCCAGCGCCACAGCAGCGTGGCCGTGGGCTTGCCGTCCGCGCCCTTCGACAGGATGAGGTGTCCGGCGTTCATCGCATCGAACGGAAGCGTCAGCGCCCAGCTGCCGTACGGGCAATTGACCTTGCAGCAGGCCTTCGCGCATCCGGCTTCAGGATCGAGTTCCGCCGCCACCATGTCGGCGAACTGCATCACGCCCCTGTCGTTTGACGCCTTTCCGATCTCAAGGACGTTCGCCGCCTGATCCTGCCGCCCGCACCAGCGCAGCTGGTCGAGGAACAGCATCTTGCAGTATGCGTCCTTCGCGTCAGCCGCCGCTTCGAGCAGCGCAGCAGTCCAGACGTCACGATCGGAGTCCGAGAACCATGCCCAGAACTCCCACCACGACGGTTCGGTGCGCATCACGTACTGGCTCGCTGCGGCGACCTGCGCAGCCACCATCGGGTCGGTGTCGTACGCCGGCTTGACCTTGGCGAGCAGAGCCTTCGCGCTTGCCGAATCCGCCACGAACCCGGCAAGCTTGTCGTCCGAGGTCTCCGTCTCGATCGCGGCGCGGTTGGCGGCGTGCCATTCCACCGCCATCGGGTAGGTCTTGTCCGGCGCCATGCCCGCTCCGTAGTCGGCGTACTTGTTGGGATCCGCCGCACCGGCGGCCATCGCGCCGGCAATCATCATCGCACAAAAAAGTTTCTTCATTTCTGCTTCTCCGGTAGTCATGTATCTGGAATCAGCCCCACATCTCCTTGCGCCACGGTTCGCGCATGGACTGGTAGAGGAAACGGTCTGCCGCCGGATCGTCCACGGCGTGGAGCGTTTCGGGGTCGAACCTGAATCCGCGTCCAAGGCGCTCAGCCGCGATTCCGAGGTTGAACATCGTGCAGGAGCGGAAGCCGTTCGACTCGTTGAGCGCAAACGTCTTGCGGTTCGTGCAGCTGTCGATGAAGTCGGTCTGCTGAGGCGCCGGCTCGGGCAGGTCGGAGAGGATCTTCTCCGCGTTCAGCTCCTTGCCGCTGGCGTCAACAAGGCGGAGTGTCTTGCCGTCCTTCGCCTTCGGGTAGACGCACAGTCCGTTAGAGCCGCGAAGGAGCGGTTCGCCCTTGAGCGATTCGTCGCCGTCCAGCACGACCTCCGTGCCGTCCGCATACGTGAGCGTGATGCGGTCGAAGCGACCGACGGATTCCGGATGCTGCTTCGGGCCAACGTAATCGACCTTCACCGGACTCGTCTCGTCCTTGCAGAGAAGGTACTGGAGCGGATCGAGATAGTGCTGAGCCATGTCGCCAAGCCCGCCCGAATCGTAGTCCCAGTAGCCGCGGAAGGATGTGCCGGCGCGGTGCGCGGTGTACGGCTTCCACGGCGCCGGACCGAGCCACATGTCCCAATCGAACCCGGCGGGTATCGGCTCCGGCGCGGAGTTGACGCGGCCAGACCAGAAGAACTTCCAGCTGAAGCCCTGTCCCGCGCCGAACGTGCACTTGATCGGACCTTCGCCGAGAAGTCCGTTTTCGACAACCTGACGAATAGGCTTGACGGTCGTGCCGAATCCGTAGAATGTGCTCTGGAAGCGGAACCACGTGTTGAGCCGGAACATGCGCTTCTTGGCCTTTACGACCTCCATCACGCGCTTTCCTTCACCCACGGTGCGCGTCATCGGCTTTTCGCACCAGATGTCCTTTCCGGCGTTCGCCGCCATCACGCTCATGCAGCCATGCCAGTGCGGCGGCGTGCAGATGTGGACGATATCGACATCCTTGTCTGCAAGCAGCTCAAGGAAGTTCCCGTAGCCCTTAATCTTTCCGAAGCCGTTGTCCTGCGCGGCCTTCAGACCTGCCTGTACGCGAGCCTCGTACGGATCGCAGAGACCGATGAGGCGCGACCCCTTGAACGGGAGATGGTTTGCGGAATGCGCAATCGAACCGAAGCCGATCAGAGCGCGTGTGAGCTGGTTGGACGGAGCTGTCGCTCCGCGCAGGACGCGGGCAGGCACGATGGCGAATGCGCCAAACGCCGCAGCGTTCCTCAAGAATCCTCTTCTGTTTTGCATGGATCAGCAATTCCTTTCTTTTATGTCCGCAAGTATACCACAAATCCACTCACGGTGCGAAATACGAAGAAGAATTGCGTGGCGGACGGAAGCGCACAAATGCGGCATGGCTGGCCACACCGGAAGATGTGCCTATCGCATGACGGAAAGGATGAACCTGCATCCTGTCGGCACGGACGGCTCCAGAACGACATCCCCGCCGTGCAGCTTCGCTATGCGCCGCACAATGGCAAGACCAAGCCCTGCGCCGCCGGTATCTGCGCTGCGGGAGCTGTCTACGCGATGGAACCGCTCGAACACCCTTTCGCGCTCTTCGGACGGTATGCCTACTCCGTGATCCTCAACGGCAATCCGCACCATGCCGCCGTCACCTGCCACAGAGACGGAGATGTCCTTTGAGCCAGAATGTCGAATTGCATTCGCAACAAGGTTTGTGACGGCACTCTCCACAAGCGACCCGTCGCACACCGCGATGCAGTCCGGCGGCGCATTGACACTGATCTCAATGCCCTTGCCGTTCGCCAACGGGCGCAGACGTTCAACCGCATCGCACACGATGCCCGATACGTCCGCCTCCTTTCTGTCAACGCCGCCGGATTCGCCGTCCCGTTCGAGACGGGAAAGGGAAAGGATGCCCTGCGCAAGCGCATTGAGCCTCTCCGATTCCGTCTTGACCATCTCAAGCAGACGACCGCGCATACTGTCGGGGGCGGCTCCGGACGAAAGCAGATCCACCGCCCCTATTATCCCCGTAAGTGGCGTCTTTATCTCATGGGACACATCGGCTATGAAATCCCTCCGGAACGCCTCCACCTTCTTCATCTCATCAACGAGCCTGCGCTGGGCGTCGCGCTCCTGCGCAAGCGCACGCATCCTCATGCGCTGCCTTACGGTGAAGAGAAGCACAAGCATCACGCCCGCGCCGCCGGCAATCGCGGCGAGGATGAAGCCGAATCTGGCCCTGCGGTACGGGGCGAACACGCGATCGACGGGAAGACCGAGCCGTACGCTGAACTCGCCGCACCGGTGCGTCGCGTAGATCGACGCCGCATGGGCGGACGGATCCCTTACAGAATCGAACACAACGCCGCCCGGTGCGCTGAACACGGTGAGCCGAACCCCGTCATCAGAGCATACGTCGCCGAATTCGTGTATGCGCCTGAAATCGCCCGTCTCAAGCGGCTCGCGCAGATTCGCCGCCGCCAGTTCGGTGCGGGACTCCAGGTCGCGTCTGGCCCATTCTGCGACGGCACCCCGGAATGAGCGCGTTTCTGAGATGAACACCGAGACCGCCCCCACCAACGCCGCCGCAACGAAAAGCGACGGAATGAAATCCGCGTTGGCGAACCTCATGGCTTCATCCTGTATCCGACGCCGCGAACAGTCTCTATGTGTTCCGCCCAGCGCCCAAGCTTGCGGCGGATGTTCGCTATCTGAACGTCTATCGTCCGCTCGGTGGCAAGCCTGTCTCCACTCTGCACTGAATCAAGCATCCGCGAACGCGACAGCACACGCCCGCGATGGGATGCAAGCAGCGACAGTATGCGGAACTCGCCGAGAGGAAGCTTAAGCTCCTCGCCATGCAGCGTTGCGGTGTGGCCTTCATCGTTCAGCACAAGCCCGTCGTAGTCGGCGCCGGCAGACACGACGGCGCCGCGCCTCAGCACGGCTCCTACGCGGGCCATCAGCACCTTCCGGTCAAACGGCTTGGTCACATAGTCATCCGCGCCGCATTCGAGGCCGCGCACGATGTCGTCGTTCTGCGTACGCGCCGTGATCATTATTATCCTTACGCCGGAAAGCGACGGCTCCTTGCGGACGCTCCTGCAGAGCGAAAAGCCGTCAAGCCCCGGCAGCATCACGTCAAGAAGCACCAGATCCGGCTTGCGAAGCCTTATGGTCTTAAGCCCTTCGTCGCCGCGAGCGCATCCGACCACCTGCCGATACCCCTCAGCGGCCAACGCCATCTCAAGGACGGTGCGGATGACCGCATCGTCCTCCACGACAACTATCGACGCCAGCTCGTTCATGGCGCTTCACGCTTGCAGACCGTCGGCGCGGCGGAACTGCTCAATCAGAACAGATTCCGTCCGCAGCACTTCTTGTATTTCCTTCCGCTGCCGCACGGGCAAGGATCGTTCCTGCCGACACGCGGCATGGTCGCCGCTCCCTGTGCCGTCGCACCGCCAGACTGCGTACCGCCACGCGGCGCCGCCTGGCGCACCTTGTCGGGAGATACGCCCATGAGCGCCGCAAACGCCTCCTTTGCGGAGACAGGCGCGGAAAGTTCTGCACTCTTGCGCGGCGGATTCTGGGATGCGGCGGAGGCGTCGGCAGACCCTTCGCCCTGAGCGTCGAACTGATCGGCGTTCGTGCGGGCGGCGGCGAACATCCTGCGCACCGTCCGCGCCGTTGCGGCCCGGAACTCGCCGACTGCGACTTCCGTCTTGATGGCGTTCATCAGCTGCTCGAACATATGGAACGCCTCGCGCTTGTACTCGATGAGCGGATCGCGCTGTCCGTACGCACGGAGGTTTACGCCCTGGCGCAGGTCGTCCATCGCACGGAGATAGTCCTGCCACTGCCGGTCTATCGCGTCAAGGAACACGCCTCGCTCCATGTACGGGAGAACCTGCTGATCCTCCACTGCGCACTTGGCCTCATATGCCTCCTCTACGCGCTTCATCACAAGTTCCCCCGCCGCCTGGGGCTGTCCGATGAGCGGCTTCAGCTCCTCGTCCGTCACCGTAATCGGGAACGTGACTCCAAGCCAATCCGAGAATGCGGACAGATCGCCGTCCTTGGCGTCGAAGAGATACTTCTCCGCCTGCGTGAGGATCAGGTCGTTCATCACGTCCAGGATCGTGTTGTGGACGGCGGCCTGATCTCCGCGCAGTATCGTTCCGCGCAGCTCGTACACGATGGAGCGCTGCTTGTTCATCACGTCATCGTATTCAAGCGTACGCTTGCGCACCGCGTAATGCTGCTGCTCCACGCGCCTCTGCGCCGTCTCAACCGACTTGTTGAGCCAGCGGTGCTCCATGACCTCGCCCTCCTTGAGGCCGAGGCGGAGCATGATGCCGGAAAGCTTCTGCGAACCGAACAGGCGCATCAGCTGGTCTTCGAGCGAGATGAAGAACTGCGACGATCCGGGGTCGCCCTGACGCGAGCAGCGTCCGCGAAGCTGCCTGTCGATGCGGCGCGACTCGTGCCGCTCGGAGCCAAGCACGTGAAGACCGCCAAGCTCCACAACGCCCGGTCCGAGCTTGATGTCCGTTCCGCGCCCCGCCATGTTTGTGGCGATGGTGACGGCGCCCTTCTGTCCGGCCATGGAGACGATCTCCGCCTCGCGGGCGTGGTTCTTCGCGTTCAGCACCTCGTGCGGAATGTGCGCCAGCTTGAGCATTCTGGAAAGCACCTCCGAGGTGTCCACCGTCATCGTGCCGAGCAGGATGGGCTGCCCCTTCGCGTGTCGTTCGGTCACGTCGGCGATGATCGCCTTGTACTTCTCGCGCTGTGTGCGGTATATCTGGTCGTTGCCGTCAACGCGGCGCACAGGCCGGTTCGTGGGTATGGAGACGACGCCAAGCTTGTATATGTCCTTGAACTCCCGCGCCTCGGTCTCCGCCGTGCCGGTCATGCCGGCGAGCTTCGCATACAGGCGGAAGTAGTTCTGGATCGTGATCGTGGCGAGCGTCTGGCTCTCCTTCTCGATCTCCACGCCCTCCTTGGCCTCGACCGCCTGATGAAGACCGTCGGACCAGCGACGGCCCGGAAGTATGCGCCCGGTGAACTCGTCCACGATGTAGACGTGGTTATCCTGCACAACATAGTCCACGTCGCGCTCGTAGAGGCAGTATGCGCGGAGAAGCTGATCGACCACGTGCACGCGCTGAGACCTCTCCATGAACGACGACTGGATGTCGCGCTTGCGCTCGATGCGCTCCTGTTCGGAGAGCGATTTGTCGCCGTCCAGCTCGCTCATCGCCGCCGCGAGGTCTGGAATCACGAACATCCTTGGATCCTGCGGATTCATCTTGTCGCATCCGAGATCCGTCAGCGCGACCTCGCGGGTGCGCTCGTCAATCGTGAAGTAGAGCTTCTCGCGCAGGGCAATCCCCTCCTGCTTGCGCATTTCGGAAAGCATCTGCATCTCCACGTCCTCGTGGAGCTTGCGCACGTTCGGATCCTCGAACATGTGCAGCAGCTGCTTGTGCTTCGGCATGGAGTGGTACACCTGGTATATTCTGCGCTTGCACTCCTCCGTGTCGCCGTCGGCAAGAGCCTTCTTCGCCTGCGAGACAAGCTCGTTGCACTGCTGGGTCTGGACGCGCACGATGGACTCGACAAGCGGCTTGAGAGCCGTGTACTGCGCACTTGTGGACACCGTTGCCGGCCCTGAGATGATGAGCGGCGTACGCGCCTCATCGATGAGGATCGAGTCCACTTCGTCCACGATGGCGAAGTTGTGTCCGTTCTGCACGACCTGCTCCGGCTGCACGGCCATGCCGTTGTCGCGGAGGTAGTCGAAGCCGAATTCGGAGTTCGTTCCGTACGTTATGTCGCAGCTGTACTGCTCACGGCGCTGCGCCGAATCCATGGAGTTCTGGATGCATCCGACAGTCAGTCCGAGATACCTGTAGAGATGCCCCATCCACGATGCGTCGCGGAGCGCCAGATAGTCGTTCACCGTCACAAGCTGCACATTCTTGCCGGAGAGCGCGTTCAGGTACAGCGGCAGCGTTGCGACGAGCGTCTTGCCTTCACCTGTCTGCATCTCGGCGATCTTGCCCTGATGAAGCACGATGCCGCCGATGAGCTGGCAGTCGAACGGAACCATGTCCCACTTCAGCACATGGCCGCACACCTCTTCAGTCGTCCCCACGAGATGCCGGCAGGCGTTCTTGACAAGCGCAAACGCCTCCGGCAGGATGTCGTCAAGCGATTCGCCGTCCGCCACTCGCTTCTTGAACTCCGCCGTCATGCGCGGGAAGTCCTCGTCGGAAAACCCCTTTTTCTGGTATTCCTCCTCGATGCGGTTTATCTTGGCGACAATCGGCCGGAGTTTCTTGAGTTCGCGGGCATTCTTGGTGCCCAGTATCATCTTGATGATGTTCATTTCGTGTTGCCTTCCAACATGTTGAGCAGTTCAGCGACAAGCATTCCGGATTTCAGCAGAGACTCCTCGCATATCTTGTCCATGGTGTCGTTCACGGTGTGCCAGTAGTCGTTCCTGCCTGGCGCGGAACCGTAATCGAAATCTATCAGATCGACCGCCGGGCATCCGGCGTCGAGGAACACCGAAAAGTCGTCCTTCACGGTGTCTGATCCGAGCGACACAAGCCCCTGCAGCCCTGCGCGTTCCGCCGCCTTGAATACGGCGTTCTGAAGCTGCATCGTCCCGTTCGCCGGCATCCGGATGTGAAGATCCCTGTCGCCGAGCATGTCAAGTCCGATTGCGGCCTTGACGGCGCGGCTTTTCTCCTTGAACAGCGCAACGGCGCGTTTCGCCCCCTGCAGTCCGTCGTTCTTCGAGTACGCCAAGCGGCACTCCTCCGCATCCGTCCATATGAGCGCGATGTTGTCGCGCTGCGGACCCGCCCGGCGGATCGCGTTGGCGAAAGCCACGAGAAGACCGCTCGTCGACGCTCCATCGTTCGCACCCTGGAAGCCCTTGCCGATGTTCGGCGGGGTGTCGAAATGGGAGATGAGCACAACCCACGGCGCATTCTCCCTTGTGCCCTTGAACTCCACCATCACGTTGGCGAACGCTCGCTCGCCGTCCGGCGTATCCGCCCTGAACGAATCCAAGAATGCATCTACGCCGGTGCGGCTTGCGCGATCCATCAGCCAGTTCGCCGCTATCCGCCCGCGTATCGTTCCGGCATCGCGAGGAGTGCAGTCCCTCACGAAATCAGAGGCGACCGCGAACGCCTCCCTTGCATCGGACGCCTGGAACACGATGGAGGCTCCGGACGCGGACAGCAGGATGCCGCAAGCTGCGGCCAGCGATGAGAGCGTATTCTTCAATCCAGCTTGACACCCATCAGATTCAATACGCGGTCAAGGTCGTCATTGCTCTGGAAGTCTATCTCCAAAACGCCCTTGGTATGCTTGCCGTTGGCGTGTTTCATTCCGCTTGCAAGCCGCACCGCGCAGCCGAGATGCCTGTGAAGCTCCTCCACAAGGCTGCGTACGTACGATTCAGGCAGGTCAGGCACACCCTTCTTCGGCTCGACAACCGGCTGGGTGAGCCTCTTCACCCGCTTCTCGAGGTCCCGCACCGTCAGCGAACGCTCCACGCACTCGCGTGCCAGAAGCGTACGGTCGTGCTCGCCCTCCACGGAGAGCAGCACTTTCGCGTGTCCGGGCGACAGCAGACCGCGCGCCAGAAGCTGCTTGACCTCATCGGGAAGCTCAAGGATGCGCAGGGAATTCGCTATTGCCGAACGGCTCTTGCCGACGCGCTCCGCGACATCCTCCTGCGTGATTCCGAACTGATCCTTGAGGAGGCGGTATCCCTCCGCCTCCTCGATCGCATTCAGGTCTTTGCGCTGGATGTTCTCGACAACGCCCATCTCCGCAGCCTTGCGGTCGCTTGCGTCCACAAGAACCACGGGGATCTTCTTCAGCCCGGCCTGGATCGCCGCCCGCGTCCTTCGCTCACCGGCGATCAGCTGGTACTTCCCGTTTGGAAGACGGCGCACGACCGGCGGCTGGACGATGCCGTTTGCGCGGATGGAATCCGCAAGCTCCTTGAGAGCCTCGGCGTCAAACTCGGCACGGGCCTGATACGGGCTTCGCTCGATGTCGACCGCAACGACCTCAACGACGCCGTTCCCTGCGGCGGGCGGACGCGAAACCGCCGGTGTCTGCGGCCTT
Organism: uncultured Lentisphaeraceae bacterium; assembly: GCA_964567665.1. Classification (GTDB taxonomy): domain Bacteria; phylum Verrucomicrobiota; class Kiritimatiellia; order RFP12; family UBA1067; genus UBA1731. The sequence continues at coordinate 37,980 of CAZMNN010000005.1, read as the reverse complement.
GCGCCGCCGAACGCATCCACGTTCGCCGCCTGCTGTGGCGTCCCGACGAGTGCGAGGACGCCACGGCCGCCGAGACCGCCCTTCTTGATCTCCTTTCGGGACGGCGGTTTGCCGCCCGACGACTTCTTGAGGAACTGACTCGTCTCTTTTTTCATGGATGCGCTCATGGCTCGGTCACGCGGAACCTGATCAAAGTTCCTTTATGAAGATGTTGCGGAATTCAACGGGGTCGCCGTGGCACTGAAGCTCGATCTGCTCGACCGGAAATATCGGCCGGCTGCGGTCCCAGTAGTTCTCAAGCGTGGTGTTGTCGACCACGAGTTCGCCGTTGAGCCACACCCACACCTTCTCGCCGACCATCTTGATGCGGAACGTGTTCCATGTGCCGACGAGGTTGTCCGCGATCTTGAGGGCCTTGGACGGATTCTTCTGGTTGTTGTACAGGCCGCCGGAGCCGATGTGCCACTGGTTGTGGGCATCCCATATCTGCACCTGCGGCGAACCGCGCAGATACAGCCCGGAGTCGCCCTGCACGGAGACGATGCGCCAATCGACAAACATCTCGAAATCCTTGTAGTCCTTCTTTGTGGCGAGCGAATAGCCGCCCTTCAATCCATCGAAGCGGAGGACGCCGCGATCGACCGTCCAGTGCTTGAGCATATGCTCATCGGCGAACTTCTGCATATCGGCGCGCTTGCCGTCCGTGGCCGCCTGGCGCTTGATCGGGTTGTCGAACCCTTCACGCGTGGTCACGCCCTTCCAGTTCGCGGTGAGCTGCTCAGGCTTGCCGTCGAAGAGCGTTGTGAAGCCTTCAGGGCATTTCTTGACTGCGCAGGGGCAGACCGCATCCATCTTCGCATCCTCAGGAAGTTCCTTGATGCGGATGTTGCGCCACTTGACGTTGTGCCCGTGGCCGAGCCAGCCGATGTGTCCGATCTTGTTGTGGAGGCCGGGATGCTTCCTGCCGTCCGGCGTGTCGGTGCCGTCGCCCTTGAACTTCGACACATCCGCCTTCGTGATGAGCACGCCGTTGAGATACACCTCGATCTCGCTGCCGATTACGCGAACCTCCTCGAAGTTCCACATCCCAGGCTTCTTCACGTAGGATCCGCCTCCCGTGAAGTTCTTGTCCTTGCCCCAGATCTGCTTGCCGACATTGTCGCGGCGGCTCGGAACGATGCCGTACACGCTTCCCGTGTACTGGTAGCCGTGAAGCTTGTCCTGTCCGGCATTGGCGTCGTAGTACTGGCTTCCGCCGTCGTCAAGAAGCTGCAGCTCGCACATTCCGCCGTAGGCAGAGTCGACGTTGGGGTTTGGCATACGGATGCCGAGGCCGTTATTGCCGTTCTCCGGCATACAGAACTCAAAGCGGAGAACGAAGTTCCTGTACTGCTTCTCCGTGCAGAGATTTCCGGGCTGGCCTTTCGCCTGTCTGTCGGGGAGGCACTGCAGTATGCCAGGCTCCTTGGGGTCTACACCATACATTCCGGTCGCACCGATCCATCCGGTGAGATCTTTGCCGTTGAAGAGCGGCACAAAGCCGTCGGCATCGGCGTTGGCGGCAACTTCCGCCGCAGGCTTGCAGTGGTATCCGCACTTCACCTCCGGCGCAGAGATGCACCCGGCGAGAATCGAACCAGCCGCCACAAGGGCGATGTTTTTCATATGTATACTCCTTTGGTTGTGACGAAAGAAAACTGTTGTCAATTATACCACAATTCGCAAACTGCGTCAGTTAGGCGCATCGCCGCCGCACATCTTATTTGAGGTACACCGAGGGGTGTGGTATAATACGCAATATATGTCTGAAGAACTAACTCCCATGATGCGCCAGTATCTCAGGATCAAATCGGAGATACCGAAGGGCGCGATTTTGATGTTTCGGCTTGGCGATTTCTACGAAATGTTCGGAGAGGACGCAGTTCTGGCGTCTCCGGTTCTCGGTGCCACCCTCACACATCGCGGGAACCAGCCGATGTGCGGAGTGCCCTACCATGCGCTGAACGCCTATCTCGCGAAGCTAATCCGCGCCGGCATGACGGCGGCGCTCTGCGACCAGGTGGAGGATCCGAAGACGGCGAAGGGACTTGTCCGGCGCGAAGTGACGCGCATCGTCACGCCGGGAACGGTGACGGAGGACGGGCTGCTCGACGAATGTGCGAACAACTACATCGCCGCCGTCTACGGAACCGGGCTTGCCCTTCTCGACCTTTCAACGGGGGAGTTCCTCGTGGAGGGATTCGATTCCGAACAGCGCATTGACGACGCACTGTCACGCTACCGCCCCGCCGAAACGCTCGTGCCGGACGAGACGAACAGGTGGACGTTCTCGCTTGACGCCGCCACCGATGAGCTTCGGCGGCACTTCAATGTGATGTCCCTCGACGGTTTCGGACTGGAGGGGAAGGGAGACATCGTGTGCGCCGCCGGGGCGCTTCTGTACTATGTCCACACGACGCTTCACCATGCCGTAGACCACATCAGGTCGATCCGCCTTCTCGACACAGCGGATGCGCTTGTGCTCGATGCCGGCACGATACGGCATCTTGCGCTTCTTCCGGGCGATGGAGTGTCTCGCGAAGCGTCGCTCTTCGGAACGCTCAACGCCACGAAGACGCCGATGGGGGCACGCCGCCTTGCAGCATGGATACGGCAGCCCCTCCGGCGTCCCGAAGCGGTGAACGCCCGCCTCGACGCCGTCGAGTGTTTCGTCAACGACCGCACACGGCTCGCAACGCTGCAAGCGCGGCTCGACGGAGTACGCGACCTCGAACGGCTCATCGCAAAAGTCGATTCCGGGCGGGCGAACGCCAGAGACCTGAAAGCTCTGGCCGAATCTCTGCGCCCAGTCGCCGGAATCAAGGACGCTATGCACCCGTCCTGCGCACTGGCATTGGATATACAGTCCCGCCTATCTCCTGAGACGGAGATCATCTCGCTCGTCGATCGCGGTATAGCCGAAGACCCGAACGTCCTGCTCACGGAGGGGAACCTCATCGCCCCCGGCTACAGCGCGGAGCTTGACGAACTGCGCGACCTGGCGGCAAAGGGACATCGGTGGATAGCGGAGTATCAGGCGAAGGAGATTGAACGCACGGGCATAAAGACGCTGAAGGTGCGCCGCAACTCCGTGTTCGGCTTCTACATCGAAATAGCGAAATCTCAGGCGCATCTCGCACCGCCGGAATACGTGCGGCGGCAGACGCTCACGGCGGGCGAAAGATACACCACCGAAGAGCTGGCCGACCACGAACGCAAGGTCGTCGGTGCGCAGGAGCGGGCATTCGCCCTTGAGCAGGAGCTTTTCAGGTCGATCGTGGCGCAGATTGCAGTCCGAACCGCCGTCGTGCAGCAGACCGCTGCGGCGATAGGCGAACTCGATGCGGTGCTTTCGTTCGCCGACCGCGCACTCGCCGCCGGATACGTCCGCCCGACTGTGGACGATTCGGACACCCTCGACATAGAGGACGGCAGACATCCGATAATCGAGCAGCTGCCGGACGCCGAGCCGTTCGTGCCGAACTCGACGCGGCTGAACGGCTCCTCCGACCAGATAATGCTGATCACCGGGCCGAACATGGCCGGCAAGTCCACGTACATCAGGCAGGTCGCCACGATAGCCGCGATGGCGCAGATGGGGTCGTTCGTGCCGGCGGCAAGCGCCCATGTCGGCGCAATCGACAGGATATTCACGCGCATCGGCGCCGGGGACGACTTCTCTCGCGGACGCTCCACATTCCTCGTCGAAATGCAGGAGACCGCAAACATACTGAACAACGCAACGCCGAAATCGCTCATAGTGCTGGACGAGATCGGGCGCGGCACCTCCACGTTCGACGGCATATCGATCGCATGGAGCGTAGCCGAGTATCTCCACGAGAATCCGCGCGTCAAGGCGAAGACACTGTTCGCCACGCACTACCATGAACTTGCCGATCTTGCGGGACGCTTCGCCGGCGTGAAGAACTGGACGGTGCGCGTGAAGCAGGATGGCGACCGCATGGTGTTCCTGCGCAGAATCGCGCCGGGCGTCGCCGAAAAGTCGTTCGGCATCCATGTCGCCGCGATGGCCGGCCTTCCGCCTGCGGTTGTCGACCGCGCAGGGAAGATACTCGCGAACCTCGAGGCGAACGAACTGGACGTGGATGCGCAGAAGCTTGTGCGCAAACCGCGCCGGCGGCTTTCCGACATCCCAGGGCAGATGACTCTGTTCTGACGTCCGGCGCATTGTGTGCGCAGGAGGCGGAACGGATGGCGGCATTTTCGCCGCAGCAAGTAAAAAATCGGTTTTCCCCAATTTTTTACTTGCAAACGAAGTCCGAATGATGTATCTTACGCGGCGTTTAGGGGACTAATCCCAAGAACACCTTATAAGGAAACAAAAAAATGGCAAAGGCAAAGGCAAAGAAAGTTCCGGCTACGAAGAGTGAAATCATGGTCGCCCTCGCAGAAGCGGCGGGCATCACCAAGAAGCAGGCTGTTGCCGTGTACGAGAAGTTCCTCGCTATCGCGTACGATGGCGCAAAGCTCCCGAAGGGTCTCATGCTCCCGGGTCTTGGCAAGATCATGAAGGCGAAGTCCAAAGCTCGCATGGGCCGCAATCCGCTCACCGGCGAGTCGATCAAGATCCCCGCCCGCACGAAGGCGAAATTCCGCCTTTGCAAGGCGGCCAAGGACGCAATCCTCGGCTAACGATCCAGTCATTCTGGAACACAAGAGAGGGCGCGGAAATTCCGCGCCCTTTCCTTTTTCCGTTCCGGTGCAACAATCTGCGGACGCATCTACCTCATGCAGCCGGCAATCGCATCTGCGAGCGCACACAGGTCTTCATGGCGGGACGCCGCCGAAACCGACACGCGAAGACGCGCCGCACCTTTGGCGACCGTCGGATAGCGTATCGCCGGGACAAGAAATCCGCGTCTGCGGAGTTCGCCGGACACCTCCACCGCTCTGCGCTCATCACCGATTACGACAGGGACGATTGCACTCTCCGTCTTGGCGGAAATGCCGCGTTCGCGGAGCATCGCCGCGAAATCCTGCGCCTTCCGCCGCACCGTTGCGGCGAGTTCGGGATGGCGTTCAATAAGCGAAAGCGCGGCATCCGCCGCAGCCGCCGAACCTGGATTGTACGCCGTGGAGAAGATGAACGGACGCGACCTGTTCCGCAGATAGTCGCAAATCATCTTCGACGCGCACACGTATCCGCCTTCACTTCCTGCGGCTTTTGAAAGCGTCCCCATGAGAATGTCGGGATGACTGCATCCGAAATGTTCGCAGAGGCCGCGTCCCGTCGCTCCCATAACTCCAGTGGAATGGGCTTCGTCCACCATCGACATTACGCCGCCGGTGCGGCACACATCGATGAAGCGAGGCAGATCCATCACATCGCCATCCATTGAAAACACCGCATCGGACACCGCCAACATCCGTCTGCGCCGCCCTGCACCGGCAATCTTCACGGCGAGGTCAGCCATGTCGTTGTGCCGGTACACAAAGACATCTGCCTTGGAAAGGCGGCAACCGTCCACAATGCTCGCGTGGTTCAGCTCGTCGCTGAACACGGCGTCGCCCTTTCCGGCAATGGCGGATATCGTGCCGAGATTGGCCATGTAGCCCGTAGCCCAGGTTATGGCATCCTCCGTTCCCTTGAACCGCGCAAGGTGTCGCTCCAGCTCAAGATGCGGCGGCAGCGTCCCGGTCACGAGACGGGATGCGCCCGCTCCCGCACCGAACGCATCCGTGGCGTTCTTTGCAGCCTCCTTGAGGCGAGGATCTCCGGCGAGACCAAGATAATCGTTGTCGGCAAAGGCCTTCAATCCAGACGGGGGCTCCCGGACTTCGCGCCATAGCCCCGCCGTGCGGATGTCGTCCAGTTCGCGCCTCATGTCATCTGCCGTCGGATTTTCGGAATGGCGGCTTGACGCGGCATTGCATATCTCCGACGGACGCGGCGGAACCTCGGTCACGAGAACGCATCTGCGCTGTATGAAGTCTATTGCGTTTCCGACGTCCGAACGCAGTCCACGATAGAGAAATATCCTTCCGCCCGACGGGTCTCCCGGACGCTTCATGCACGATATGCGCACATAACCGATGCGCCGTGACGCGACATACCCCGTCACGTAGTCCGGATCGTCCGACATGCATATCTCTCCGACTATGCCCGGCGCGTTCGCGACCTTCGTGGCAAGCACAATCGCCTCCGCATAGTGGTTCTTCTCGTTGGAGAATCCGTGCGAAGCGCTGGCGGCGTCATCCATGAACGTCGCCCTTACGCCTCTCGCCGGATCAGGTTCAAGCCGCTCCAATGTGTCGGCGTCAAGCAGCATCGCTCCGCGCATTCCGTACGTCTGCCTGAACAGCGAGACGATTTCGTCGATGCGCGTGACGCCATCCGAAGCAAGGATCTCGCGCACCGCGCTCCATCCCTCCTCAGGCGACTTCACAGTGCGCGTTGATACGGGAAGGGCCTTCAGCAGAAGCGGCTCAGGGGCGGACTCCACCTTCACGTTTATGAAATCAGGCTTCCCCTTTGCGTGGCGTAGTGCCCGTTCCGCCATGACGCCCACAAGCTGCGGAATTGACGATTCGCTGACGATGCGCTCCGCTCCGGAGATGTGCTCGCCGTTGCGCGACGCTCGCATCTTCACCGAAAAGAGACTCCGATGATCCGATGTTGCCATAACGGAGTGCGCATACTACCACAAACGCATATCGCAGGCAAACGGCAACATCTCACGAATCCGCAAAAGCGATACGGCAAAGGAATCGACGAATCAGATATGCGCCGGTCATCCCCGACGCTTCATCACAAGCTTCGACACGACGACATGGATAACGACAAGCGCAACTGCGCCAAGCACCACCCACACCAGGTTTCCGTCCACGAACGCCTTGCCACGGTGGATGAGTTCGCCGTACGAGATGTCTCCGGCCGTGCGTCCCAGCCAATATCCCGTTCCGGCAAGCACCGCAGTCCACAGCCCCGCGCCAAGCGCCGTGTAGAATGTGAACGGGCCGAACGGCATCTTCGCGATTCCGGCCGGAATAGATATCAGCTGCCGGATAGCGGGAAGCAGACGGCATACGAACGTCGCCATGTTCCCGTAGCGGTTGAACACCTCCGATGCCCGGTCGAGCGCCGCAGGCGACAGAAAGAACCACTTGCCGTACCGCTGCAGAAATGGCTTTCCGAGATGCGCCGCAAGAAAGTAGTTGACGTACGCCCCGACGATCGAACCAAGCAGCCCAACCAGGATTGAAACGGCAAGATCTGGCATCGGCGCATGGAACGACAGTTCGCCCCTTGCCGCAAGGAATCCCGCAGGGATCATCACTATCTCGCTCGGAAACGGAATGAACGAACTCTCAACTGCCATGAATACGAAAATGAAGACATACCCCCATACCGGCGCAAGCGCGGCAATCTGGTCAAGGTGTGCGGCCAAGGCGTCAAGCATCGCTTTTAATCTCCTTTGTGACACATGAAGCGCACAGCACCAACCTTCCTTTCGGGCGGCGCAATGCGCGAACAGATTTCAGAAGCAAACGGACAGCGCGGATGGAACGCGCATCCGGACGGCCAGTCGTCTGGCGGCGGCACAGTGCCGGGAATGTCCGCAAGCGGTGCATCCATCGGCGCATCAAGGGCCGGCACCGCCTTGAGAAGCCCTTGGGTGTAAGGATGGCGCGGATGCTCAAGCACCTCCACCACAGGGCCGGATTCGACTATCACGCCGGCGTACATCACGTTCACCTCGTCCATCCTTCCGGCGACAAGACCAAGGTTGTGCGTGATGAGCAGCACGGCCATGCCGGTCTCCGCCGCGAGCGAATCGATGAGTTCCAGAACCTCCCGCTGGGTCGTAACGTCAAGGGCTGTCGTAGGCTCGTCCGCGACAAGCAGTTCCGGCTTCGCCGCAAGCGCCATGGCAATCATCGCCCGCTGGCACTGTCCTCCGGAAAGACGGCATGGATACGAATCGTATACGCGCTCAGGCTCTGGCAGCCCAGTCCTGCGCAAAAGCTCCACAATCTCCCCTCGCGTCATCCCCTTTCGCGTCTCGCGTATCTGTGCGCCAATCTTCATCACGGGATTCAGCGATTCCATGGGGTTCTGGAATATGTACGAAACGCGAATCTCCGGATGATCCTTCCAGAGAGAGAGGGCCGTGAGCGACTTGCCGCATCCGGATTCGCCCACTATCGCGACACGCCCATGCTGCGGAATGCTGAAACTAACATCGCGGACAGGCACCGCATCGCCAAACGCGATGCGCAGTCCCTTCACCTCGACAAGCGGCTTTTCGCGCTGCACGGCTGTCACGTAATGTTGCACATTGGCGGCCGGTGAGACCGCTATTCGGTCTTCTTCTTTGACGAATCAACGCCCATCTTCGCAAGCACCGCATCAGTGACATCGTGTTCAGGCTTGACGAATCCGCAGGCCGCCACGTCAACGATCATGTCGTAGCCGCCGGCTTTCGCAAATTCCGCAATCTTGTCCTCGACATCCTTCTTCTCGATCTTGAAAAGACGCTGCTGGAGGTCGGCAAGCTCATCCTGGTAGCGCTGATCCTGCGCCCGCATATCCTGCTGGGCGGCGAAGAGCTTGCGCTGTATTCCTTCAAGCTTCTTCTGGAGATCTGCCTTTGACGATGCAGAGAGCATCGGGTTCTGCCAGTCTGACTGAAGTTTCTTCCCCTCGTCCATCAGCGCCTTGGCCTGTTCCTGATACGTCTCCATCTTCTTGCGGTAGTCGTCTGCCGTAGATTTCACGAGCGTCCTGTTCGTCTCGTGGTTCGGATGGTTCTTTATGAGTACCTCAAGGCTGACCACGGCGACCTTCATCTCGGCTCCGGCCACCGCCGCTGCGGCTATGCAGATGGTTGCGATTATGTTCTTCATTTCAACTCCTCACACTGTTTGATGGTTGTCCGTTCGCGGTGATCAGAAGTCGTATCCGATCGTGAACGAGAAGCATTCCTTGTCAACGTCGTCATCAGGTTCAACGACCGGCACGGCAAAGTCAAGCCGTATCGGGAAGCTTTCGATGTCAAGGCGGAGACCAAGACCTACCGACCAGCAGAAGAAGTCCGTGCTGAAGTCAAACTCGTCCTCGCCGACGGCGCCAAGATCGGAAAACGCCGCGACGCGCACGTACTTGACGACAGGCACCGTATATTCGGCGTTTATGCACCAGCTCGTCTGACCGCCCCAGGCAGCATAGTCCCCCTTCTTGTTCGACCGTCTCCACACGCGTGGCGCAACGTCACGGTACTCTACGCCGCGAATCGAGCGCGGTCCGCCGAGGAACAGCTTGTCGTATATCGGCAGTTCGTCGGAGAACGTATCAACGGTGTCGCCACGGACGCCGACCGCAAGCACATGGCTGTACTTCTTCCAGATCGTGAAGTACTGGCGGTAGTTGAAGCCGACCTTCCAGTAGTTGTTGTCTCCGCCGACGATGTCACCGTAGACCGTCGCACGGTGTCCGCGCTTCGCGAACCTGAAGCTGTCGCGGGTGTCATCCTCCCAGAATATGCGGAACGGAATCTCCCAGCTGTCGCCGTACTCGTCGTCCTGCCACTTGAAGACTGGCCCCATCTCGCCTGCGTTATGGCTGCCGAAGCTGTCCGAGAGATAGTACTCGTCATCCTCAACGTCATCGAATTCGATGAACTCCGCGCCAAGACGGAACCCGAGACGCCCCATCGTACGCGCCGTCGGCCAGAACTTGACGGGATAGGAGAGCGTAACGGCGGCTCCGTTGCGGATCACGTCGTAATCATCGTACCAGCGCTGGCGGCGATATCCCTCGACGGTGAGTTCAAGCAGACGGTCGAAGAGGTGCGGCTCTGTGACGGATGCCTCATACGTCTGGTAGCGCGGACCTGCCTGCAGAAGGATGCGTCCCTTCTGTCCACCGCCTCTGAAGCGCCACGGATTCAAGATGTCGAAGTTCGACTCCGAAAGCTCTATCGTGCCATACACGGAATCGACGCTCGACGCACCTACGCCGACCATGAACTGTCCGGTGTTCTTTTCGGACACCTCGTAGACGAGGTCGCGCAGCTCCGGTTCGCCAGGCTTGGTGGCGACATCAGTCTTTCTTTCGAGATAGAACCGCACACGGTCGAAGTAGCGCAGATTCTCAAGACGGCGCTTCGACTGCTCCGCCTTGTCCTCTATCATCGGATCGCCGGGCGAAAGCGAGATTTCGCGGCGTATCACCTTGTCCTTCGTGTAGTCGTTTCCGCGCACCAGCACGCGGTCGATCGTGACCGGGACGCCTTCCGTGACGTCAAACACGATGTCGAGCATTCCGACGTCGGCCTCAGTCGGCGTCTTTATCACTTCGGCGTGTGTATCTGCAAGCGGCTTCGCGCCTGAACCGCAGAATATCTCAATGTCGCGGGCTGCGGCCTTCAGTGCCTTCTCGCCGGCGACGTCGCCGACGGCAATGGACTTGACGGACGCAAGCGCGGCAGCTTCGGGATATGACTTGAGTCCCTTTACCGCGATGGAGTTCACACGGTAACGCGGCCCCTCTGCGATCTTGAACATGATGTCCGCAGACTCTCCATCCTCTCGCATCACGCGCTCTCCACCGGAAACCTCAACATCGAGATATCCGAGATTGCGGTAATGCGCGGCTATCTTCTCGCCAGCCTCGGCAAGATCCTGCTTCGTCACGGGATCATCGTTGAACCAGCCGATCGGATTCCACCACGGATACCAGCCGAACGTCTCGCGCAGCTCGTCCGCCTCGGCGTGTTCATTGCCCTCAAAGAGGTACTCCTTGATCTTGCAGCGCCGCCCCTCATCGATCACCATGGTTATCGATATGTCGCCGCCACCCGGAAGACGCTCCACCTCCGGCGAAACCTTCACGTCGGGGAACTGCTTTTTGCGGTATTCGTCGCGGATTCTGTTCGCCGCCGCTGCAATGTCAGCCTCACCGTAGGCATAGCCGTCCTTGAGGTCGGCAAGCTTGGCGATCTTTGAGGCGTTCCAGTATTCGTTGCCCTTGCAGTTCAACGGACCATGGTAGCGCGGCTTGGGCGTGACCACATACACCACGTCAATGCCGTCGGCAAGATGCTTGGCCTCGACCGATATGTCCTCATACTCCGCCGAATCGCGCAGCGCCTTTACGTCCCTCGCACAGGCAACGGGATCGTACTCCATTCCCGCCTTCACTTCGCAGCGCGACGTCACGTCCGATACGTCGGCATCTCCAGCGACCGTGCTTCGTGCCGATACGCTCACCACCTTGACGGCGTGGAGCGGAAGAACGGCGACGGCAACGAGCGTCGCAGCAAGCAAACCCTTCATCGTGTCATCCCTTTCGTTTCCATGTCTTCGGAGTCGCCATCAGCCAAACATGACGGGCGCAACGTGCCAGATGTTGCGGGCGTATTCGGCCACTGCACGGTCAGAACTGAAGAATCCGCTGCGCGCTATGTTGACGAGCGACATGCGGTTCCATCTTTCCCTGTCAAGATACGCGGCGTCTACACGGTCATGCGCATCGGAGTAGGATCTGAGATCGGCGAGCAGCATATAGTAGTCGTTGTAGTCGAGCAGCGAACGCAGAAGCGGCTCGTAGCGGACGGGGTCGCCGGGTGATACCGCACCGCTCTTCACGAACTCAAGCGCCGCCTTTATCTCCGGATCGCGCTCTGCGCACTCGCGTGAGTTGTAGGATGGACGAAGCCTCGCCACATCATCCGCCCGCATTCCGAAGAGGAACATGTTGTCGTCGCCGACCTGTTCGTTTATCTCCACGTTCGCGCCGTCGTAGGTGCCGAGCGTCAAGGCACCGTTGATCATGAACTTCATGTTGCCGGTGCCGGAGGCCTCCATGCCGGCGAGCGATATCTGCTCCGAAATCTCAGCCGCCGGCATGATGCGCTCGGCGAGAGACACGCGGTAGTCCGGCAGGAACACAACCTTGATGAGGCCACGCACTCGCGGATCGCCGTTGACGACCTTGGCAAGGTCATGGATGAAGCGGATGATTAGCTTCGCCATCCAGTAGCCCGGCGCAGCCTTGGCCGCAAATATGAACGTGCGCGGCACGGGATTGTAGGATGCGTCCGAAACAATCCGGTTGTAGCGCATCACAATATACAGCGCAAGCATGAGCTGACGCTTGTACTCGTGCAGACGCTTCACCTGCACGTCGAAGAGTGTCGCAGGGTCGATGTCCACGCCGAGACTGTCTTTCACGTACCGGGCGAGCGACCGCTTGTTGGACGCCTTTATCTTCTCAAGCGCGGACAGGAATTCAGGCGCCCCCCCATGATGCTCAAGCTTCCTCAAGTCTTCGAGCCGGGTGATCCACTCCGTCCCGATTGTTTCGGAAATGAGCTGCGAAAGCGACGGATTCGCCTTGAGAAGCCAGCGGCGCGGCGTGATTCCGTTCGTCACGTTCGTGAACCGCTCCGGATAGATGTCGTAGAAGTCCTTGAAGAGCGACTTCTTGAGGATCTCTGAGTGCAGCTTCGCCACGCCGTTTGTCGAGGAGGAGCCGATTATGCACATGTTCGCCATTCTAACGTAGCGTTCGCCGTGCTCATCGATGAGCGACATCCGCGCCAGACGATCCTGATCCACATGGTCTACGCCGACAAGCTCCTTGAGGAACCGGCTGTTGATCTCGTAGATGATCTGCAGATGACGCGGAAGAAGCGTCTCCATCATGCGCACAGGCCACTTCTCCAACGCCTCCGGAAGGATTGTGTGGTTCGTGTATCCAGTCGCCTTGCGGGTTATGTTCCAGGCGCGGCTCCACTCCAACCCCTCTTCGTCCACGAGGATGCGCATGAGTTCGGGTATTACGAGGGCGGGATGCGTCTCGTTCAGGTGTATGAACGCCTTGTCCGGCAGAGCGTCCCAGCTGTCGTTGTTCAGCCTGAAGCGGCGCAGGATGTCCCGCAGCGAACACGCAACGAAGAAATACTGCTGCTTGAGCCGCAGCTCCTTTCCGGCCATCGTGTTGTCGTTCGGGTACAGCACTTTCGTCAGGTTCTCGGCCAGCACCTTCGTCTCCACGGCGGCGACGTACGATCCCTGATTGAAGTCGGCGAGATCGAACTCATCGATTGCGCGTGCACTCCAGAGACGAAGCGTGTTCACCGCATGGTTGTAGCCGACAATCGGCAGGTCGTACGGAACGCCCTGGACTGTGGAGTCCGGCTTCCACTCCCACCTGACCGAACCGTCATCGCCGTGGGTGCAATCGACATGGCCGCCGAACGAAACCGTCTGAGCGTACTCCGGTCGCGCAATCTCCCACGGATAGCCGTCCTTGAGCCAGTGGTCGGGATCCTCAACCTGCTGCCCGTCTACGATGCGCTGACGGAATATGCCGTAGTCGTAGCGGATTCCGTAGCCCATGGCGGCAAGGTCGAGGGTCGACATCGAGTCGAGGTAGCAGGCGGCAAGCCGCCCAAGCCCGCCGTTGCCGAGACCGGCGTCAGTCTCGAAGTCGCGCAGCGTGTTCCAGTCGATGCCGAATGCGCGGAGCGCATCGCGGCACAGCGCGTCTGCCTTGAGGTTGATGACGTTGTTTCCGAGAAGCCGTCCGATCAGGAACTCCAGCGACAGGTAGTACACGTACTTGGCGTTCTGCCTGTGATACTCGGACTGCGTATCCATCCACCGTTCGGTGATCCTGTCGCGTATCGCGAAGGCGAACGCCATGTAGCGGTCACGCGCCGTAGCCGTATGTTCATCCTTCGCCAGCGTGTAGCGCAGATGGTGCGCATAGTCTTCCTGAAGTCCGGCGACGCTCATTTCGACGCGACCCGAACCCATCTTCCCGTCATTCATCCTGTTCAGCCTTTTGTTGGTTGTTCTTATGGCGGTGTATTATATCACCTGCACGGCTTTCGGTGCGAGAAAAAATAAGCCTAATGAAACTCAGCCGATCATGCCGCCGTTCACGGAGATTATCTGCCCTGTGATGTAGTCAGCGGCGGGAGAGACGAGAAAAGCCACGCAGTTCGCGATGTCGTCGGCGGTGCCGAACCGCTTGAGCGGAATCGTATCCATATACGCCTTCTTGACGTCGTCCGGAAGCACGTCCGTCATCTTGGACTGGATGAAGCCCGGCGCGACCGCGTTGCAGCGGATGTTGCGCGAGCCGAGTTCCTTTGCGGTCGTCTTCGTGAGCGCAATCACACCGCCCTTGGAAGCCGTGTAGTTCGCCTGTCCGGCATTGCCCATGATTCCGACGACGGATGCCAGGTTCACGATGGAGCCGCCGAGCTGAGTGCCGTCCGCCGCACGGTTCTTCATCATCGGACGCGACACCGCACGGGTGAACAGGAACGTCCCCTTCAGGTTGACGTCGATAACTGCATCCCAGTCGTCATCGCTCATGCGCATCAGAAGCCCATCCTTCGTTATGCCGGCATTGTTGACCATGATGTCCACCCTGCCGAACTTCTCGATGGCCGCCTTGACGCAGGCGTCAACATCCTGCGACACCGACACGTTGCATCCGAACGCTGCCGCTTCGCCGCCTGCGGCGGATATGGCTGAGACCGTCTCGTCACACCATTCGGCCTTGAGATCTACCACTGCGACCTTTGCGCCCTCCAAAGCGAGCTTCACCGCGATCTTCTGTCCGATGCCACGCGCCGCACCCGTCACAATCGCGACCTTTCCGTCAAGATTTCCCATCTGCTTCCATCCTTTCAGGTTACTGTTCACAAACGCGGCGGATTATAGCACATTTCCGGATGCGCATGAGCGATCTGCAATCATGTCCATCGCATAAATGGACAAGGTGTGCGCATGGATATGTGCGTGGGGGCGACGGTTGCCCGCCTAACAGACGGCCCAGGACGGAGCATCTGTGCGGATTTCACACGGTTTCCCTGTTTCTGGATGCATGAAGGACGCTGCAAACGAATGCAGACAGTGTCCTGTCATTCCTTCGACGGCAAACGCACCGTACAGGCGGTCATTCACGATGTGCATTCCGGCAAGAGCCAGCTGCGCACGTATCTGATGCGTCACTCCGGTGTATATCGTCACTTCTATGAGCGTACGGTCTTCACACTCCTCACGGAAATGTCCGATCGGAGAATATGCCGTCACTGCATGGAGGGCTTTGGCGGAGAGAAACGTGCGTTCAGATTCGCTCAACCTTGCGCGTGACGGATCGACCATCTTGCAGTAGCCAAGCCCCGGCATATGCACAAGATCGTTCTCAAGCGTCCCGCCATCGGACACGCACCCCTCAACAAGCGCAAGGTACGTCTTCTTCACCGTGTGCGACGTGAACTGCGCACGGAGATTTTCAAATGACTTCGGACTGCGGGCAACCAGGACAAGACCGGACGTACCTGCGTCGATACGATGCAGCGCACCCGCCATGAGGGGGCTGTCACCCACACCGACGCATTCCGGCCATCGGACGACAACACCGTTCATGAGCGTTCCGGTTTCGTGTCGCGTAAGCGGCTGCACAGGCATCCCTGCCGGCTTGTCGAACGCAAGCAATGACGCATCCTCGAATATGCACCTCGGACGGATGCCGTCATCGGGCAGTGGCCGGTTGTCGGAGTTTTCGTCGAGCCGTTCAACCTCAACCGCATCCCCGGCCTTTACCTTCATGCCCTTCGCCGCCGGCCGCCCGTTGACCTTGACAGCACCGGCATCGCAGGCCTCCCTGACAAATGAACGCGGCACGGACGGAAAGCGCATAAGCAAGGCGGCATCCAACCGGATGCCGCCAACCTCAATCTCGAAACGGGCATTCTCAATCATATGCGCCCGCCGCGTTTCCGGGAATCGGTATCTGCCCTTCCCAACCCTGATCGCGCGCCCACGGAAGATCCGAATCCTCAGCAGTGTCCGCGATGCAACCCGCCAGAAGCAGGAGGGCGGCAATAAGCGCGAGTTTATTCAGAGAATATGACATCGCCCTTCTCGACAGGCGCCTGACTCCAGTCGCCAAGAATGTCCGCAATCACGAAGTTCTTGCCCGCAACCGCCTGACGGAGATTGATCTTGCCGACAAACTCTCCCGCCGGGCCGCTGTACCCCTTGCGGCGGACACAGAGCGTAAGCGCAGGAAGAAGCCCCTGCCTTTCGGAGCCGAGCATCTCCTTCATCGCCTCGTCGGAGAATCCCACCACGCAGAACATGAGCGCATTGTCGACAGCGACAATCTTGCCCTTCTCACCCGCAGGCAGAGACGTAACGGCCGTGCCACTCAGTCCACCGGCGACACCGGCAGACTGATTCTGCTGCTGAGCCATCTGCTGCATCAGCTTCTGGAGCTGCTTGATCTTCTTGTCAAGGGCGGCGTTGTCCTCCTTCAGGACATCCGCCTCATCCTTTGCGGTTGAAAGTTCATCCTTTACGCTTGTGATCTCGCCCGTCTGCTCCTCGACGCGGGACTTCAGCTTTGCAACCTGCTCTTCGAGGGTCTGCTTGTCCTGTCCAAGCTTGTTTATCCTCTGCTTCAGCTCATCCTCCGTCATCTTGGCAAGACGTGCATCCGGCTTCAGCTTGTTGTATTCGCCGACCGTCGCCTCAAGCTTCCCGCGAACCTCCGCGAGAGCCGCACGAGTGTTGTTCAGCGTCGCCTGCTGCGCCTTGGCGCGTTCGAAAAGCTGATCCATAAGCTCGGCCATCGTCCCCTTGCCCTTCGTCATCGGCTTGTTGTAGTTGGCCGCATCGGGCATGGGCTGTCCGTCCGGGCCGAGATAGTAGAGCTGACGGAGCTGAAGACGGGTGGCGGAGTTGTCCCAGTTGAACGTCTCAAGGTTCTGAGCCTCCAGCTGAGCCGGATACTCCTCAAGCACATTCTCCATTTCAGGGGTGTCGATCTGACGCGCCTCAATCGGTGAAATATCCTTCTTCGCCTCCGGCACCGACATGGGACGCGGCGCATCGGCCTTCTCTATCGTACGGGCAAGCCGCACAATATAGTCCTCCATCGCCCTGTTCCTGTCACCGAGAAGCGTACGCTTTTCAAACAGGCTGTTCTCGAAAACCAACGCAGCAATCGCTACGATGAGGATCAGATACACTATGGCATGCAGTACTTTGTTCATTCTCTTTTCTCCAATGGGTGTGTAAGATACCTTAAAAGGTGTTCAACTTCAAGCGAAAAATTCGTCAAGCCGTTTTTTATTTTCTTTGCCCCTCCGCATGGCGCGGAGAGAACAGCGACTTTCTGAATGCCTCCTTCGCCGCTGCGGACTTCTTTCCGCCGCAGAAATACACCGATCCGTTGACGGATATGAGATACGGATTCTTGGCGACAAGCGCCTTGAACGACTCTGGCGGCACCTCCACCGGCTCCGTGACGGACGAAAGCCTGCGCACCTTGAAGCCGGAGACGCCGGGTGCTGCGGTCAACTCCAGCAAGACATGTCCATCCTCTCCGGGCAGCATTGCATGGTAGACCGTGTTTGTCTCAACCTTTCCTGGACGCAGAGATTCTGGTGCCATGCTCCAATCAGCGATCGGCGACACGCGAAAAGGCTCGACGGCTCTCGCGTATCTGCGTCCGTTTATCGCTTCGCGCAGATACCGTCCAACCTCTGAGCAGTCTATGCCGTAGTGGCGGCAGGCTAAATACGCAGCGGATGCTACGACAACGGACAGGACGGCAAGCCACGCAAGGCAGCCGCGCAGCGCAGCACGGCGTTCCAGACTGCGCCGACGCCGTTCCTCGCGCACGAAACGCTCCTCGACGGCGGCGACCGCCGCACGTTTTGCGTCCATGCCGCCAAGCGGTTCGTCTTCAAGCATACGCTTCCCTTCCATTCCGCTACTCGCGTCCCATCGCCCGCCGCACATACGGCAGATACGTCCTTGTGTACACCGCGAACGAATAGACGTTCAGAAGCATGAGAAACGCCTCTATCGCAAAACAGGCGTACAGCCCTGCACGGACTGCGCACTCCGGCCAAAGATGATGAAATGCCAAATAGGCGTAGATCAGCCCGGCGGAGGGGAAGGAAAGCGCAGTCCGCACCTTGCCGAGCCACATTGCCGCGACGTTTGCATGGTAGAGGGACGCAACGGCACGAAGGAACGTCACCCACTGATCCCTCAGTATCCACAGCACCGTGAACAGCAGCAGAGACGCTGCGTGCGCTGCGGATTCGCCCTGCACGGCAGCAAGCCAAACAAGCGAGGGGAACGCAACGATGAAGTACACCTTGTCCATCAACGGGTCGGCCATCTTGCCAAAGTCCGACACCACACCCCAGCGGCGGGCGAGCATTCCGTCGAACAGATCAGTAAGCCCGGCGGCGGCACCAAGGACACACGCGACAACGGGATACATCAGCGAGTCGCTGAAATTTCCGATGACGGCAAACGCAAGGTACGCAAAGATCAGCGGAACACGAGACATCGTGAGCGCGTTGACGAAAAGAGCCTTTGACGACAGAGCCCTCATGCTTCCTCACCGATGATTTCCTGAACTGCGGCAATCCTCTCCGCCACTTCGGCAAGCCGCGCCTCAAGAGCCTCTGCACGAGCCTCTGCACGCTGAAGGTTGCGTCGCGTCGCAAACAGCTGCTTGAGTATCTCGCCAGGATCAAGGTCGAGATCATCAATCTTCATGCCGTCTGGAATCGGCACGAGCACAGCCTCGCCGCATTCTGAACACGCAATCTGGAGACCTGCGCCGCGATAGTCGATGCACAGGCTGTGTCCACAATGCGGACAATCGAACACTATGTCCGTGTCGTTGATCTGAGCGTCGCCGGCATCAGCATCGACCGCATCGACAGCTTCCGTATCAAGATTTTCATTCTCGGCCATGTTCCTTCTCCTTGGCGCAAAGTATACAACAATCGGGTTTCATTAGCAACACCGCAAAAAACTAAATGCAACACGGGAAGTTGCAATATCTCGTGGCGCAGTTTTAGACAAGAGAACGCCGCGTCGCTCCACGAAGAAAAAAGGTCGCGGCCATCATCCACGTTTCTCCGTGCCGTCTTCTCCCTGCGTTGACGCGTAAATAAAGAAATTCAAAATTTGTGGTTGCTATGGGGATGGCCGGGTGAGTGCCCACGGCGCCTGCAGATCCGGTATGATTGCATCGTCAAAAGAAGCATACCTAAAGGCAGACGCCGTGAGCAAAAGGGAACATGGCATAGCATCCGCTATGCATCGAAGAATGTCCGGCCGCCGGATTTTATGCGCTTTGCCGGCGGGTAGCGGAACTTCCACTCTCTGTCGAGAAACATCCGCGCCTCAAGTTTCGCCATCGGCAGATCGTGCAGCAGATAGTTTCCGCAGTTGACGGGTGTCGCCCCCGGTACTTCACCGCGATAGTTCGCAAGATGCCGGAATGCGCTGCGCATGAGCTTTTCAATCTCCTGCGGTTCTATCGCATGGGCTGTGTTCGTGATGAAATAGAACCCGGTGAGGCATCCCATAGGCCCCCAGTACACAACATGATCCTTGAAGGACGAGTTGCGCAGATACGTCGCGACGATATGCTCTATCGTGTGCATTGCGTTCGGATGTATGGCAGGTTCCGCGTTCGGACGCTTCATGCGTATGTCGAACGTCGTGACGTACGCTCCGTTGACGACATCGCGGCGGCTCACGAAGATGCCGTAGCCGATGCGTGTATGGTCTACCTGAAACGATGCTATGAGTTTGTTCATCTGTATTCCCTGGTTGTGTCGCCGGCTGCGGACTCAAACGCCGCCAGCGAAAAAGGCGTCGCCCGCCCCCTCATGCGGCAAGGAAGCGCACGGCGCGTAGGCTCGCCTATCACGTATATGTCCATGCGCGAAAGTGATTTCGCGCCATACCGCGAGACAAACGCCTCCACCGCGCTGGAGCTTGCAAAGAACACAGCGTCGCAGGACGGCATGGCGGCCTCGTCGTGCGCGACAGGCACATTGTCGTAAAGCACAACGTCATCCACCTTTCCGCCCATGCGCCTGATGGCGTTGGCGACATGGCCGCCTGCCTTCGCGCTGCGCAGACGCAGGATGCGGCTGCCTTTCACGATTCCGGCATTGCGCTTCAATTTCTCCACGAGGCCTTTTGCTGAGAAATCGCCATCTGGCATAACATCGCTCGATACGCCGTTTCGCCGAAGTTCAGCGTCCGTGCCGGATCCGCAAGTCCAGAAGCGCGGCAGATGCCGCCGGTCGCAACTGCATTCCGAGAAGAACATCCGGGCGGCGCTGGGGCTGGTAAGCACAATCGCATCATACCGGCCTGCGACATCTGAAATGGCGTCACGGCAGCTTTCGCGGAACCTGAGCGCTATCATCGGCCATTTGACCACGCGGAAGCCTCTATCTTCAAACAGACATTCGGCGCACGGCATCACTGCTTCTGAACACGTTAGAAGAATGCGCCTTGATGCAACCGGTGCGCCCGCATAGCCGACGACGAGCAGTCCCGGAGCATCGTCCGCCCGCAGTTCCGGACTCCCGCACATTCCGGTCTGAATCCGTTCGTGAGGCCCGCAGGCATCCCACACCATTGCGTACGGTTCGTCTGCCGGAAACCGCTTCAACGTCTCGCCGGCAACCCGCGTTGCCATGAAAAACACCTTAGGCGTCTTTTTGCCCGCCGATCTCGGAGTGGAAACCTCAAACCCGCCGGCCTCGCCCCGCTTCGTGAGGAGAATGCCGTTCGGAGACGTGGCTGCGACAAGCGCACTTACTCCCGGACGCACAACATACGGAATGCCGAGTGCATCAAGCGCCGCCGTCTCCTCGGCAAGCCGTCCGAACAGTCCGGCGTCGCCGCCTTTGAGGCGAACGACGCGCCTCCCCTTCCTCGCTTCATCGCAGATTAGCCGCGTAATCTCTCCCTGAGCCATGGAATGCGCGCCGCAACGCTTGCCAACATTCACCCATTTCGCACCGTCGCGCCGCTGTCCGCCGAATCCCGAAAGAGCGTCCGCAAGCACTACGTCCGCCTCTTCCAGATCACGTGCACCGCGCACCGTTATCGTTCCGGCGTCACCGACGCCTGCGCTCGTGAAGCGAACGGCCTTGACAAAGTTCCGGCGCACGGCGGCAAGCCGCGCATCCCCTTTCTTGAACACAACCGCGAGACACCCCTGCCCCTCCGGCGGCGGAAGTGCCTCCACACCGATCGTTTTCACTGCAAACGAGGCGCAACCATCGACATCAAGCCTGTCCCCGCCGTCCCAACCTGGATAGAGGCGTTTAAGTCCGGCGACAGCCATCAGCACCGCATCAAATCTGCCGTCCGCCAACTGATTGAGCCGAGAATCGATTGCGCCCCTTATCGGCAACAGATTCGCCATGGGATATCGCAATTCCGCAAACGAGCGGCGCCTTTCGCTCGACACGCCGATCTTTGCTCCCGCCCCCTTCCGTCTTGCTGCGTCGAGATCGGCAAGCGGGCCGTCAAGCCTTGCAACCCAGCAGTCACGCGGATCTTCACGGTTCGGGAGCCAGAACCAGTCCAGGTCATCGACAATGGCGTCGGGAAGATCTTTCGCGGAATGCACAGCAAAATCCACCGCACCCGACCGGACAGCCTCGTCAAGGTCGCGGGTGAAGAAATCCGGTGCACTTTTCTCTATCGGGGTTGAAAGATCTCTGTCGCCGGGCGTCTTGAACGTCCGCAGCTTCGCCCGGAATCCGTCGACGGCAGCCTCAAGAAAGGCAATGCAACCCTGCGCCTGCGCAACGGAAAGCCGGCTGCCTCGCGCTCCGCAAATGAACCTCATGGACTTCGTTCGCCTGTTCACGTCATTCCACCGGCTCAAGCACGATATTCCGGTACTCTATTCCGAATCCTTCGCTCTGAAGCTGGATGCGTCCCGAAGACGGCTTAAGTTCACGGAACTCAGCGACCTTTTTACCGTTGAAGAAAAACTCGGCGCTGTCACCACGGCACACAACCTCTGCTCGGTTCCATTCGCCAATCGGGTTTTCGTTCGGTGAAAGCGGCTGCGACATGAGATTCTTCCATTCGTGATCAATGTCGCAGCGACGCACCCTTCCACTGTCCTTCAGCACGATTTCGGGTCCGCTGGGATCCCAATGCTGAGCCGGCGTCCCCATTGTTCCCCGGTTGACGTTCCCTTTGCAGGAATAGTGCGGTGCATCTGCGCGGTTCGCCGCATTGCCAACAACAATCAGATCGCCGGCAGCCCCCTGTATGATGTTATACTCGAAGGAGTACATCCAGATACCGTTTCCGTACGCCCCGTCAGGTCCGTTTGAATGAAACAGGATTCCGCCGTCGCGGGCTGCCCTCTTGTTCAACTGCCTGTCGTTGTCGACATAGCGAAATTCAAGTGTAAGCCTGTAGTCACTGTACGCATCACGCGTGGTGACGCATCCCATGTCCGTCCCGTTGACCATGAGAGTACGCCCCTCAGCGGTGAATACGCCATTCGTGTCACAGTTGCGCTTTCGTGCGGACTTTAGCCATGTGTACCAGTACTTCCCGATGTCGCCGTTCTCAAGGAGACATATCCGTCTCGTCACCCTCTTCGGGGTGGGGTTCGCGTCTTCAACGGCGGCAGGTTCATCGAGGGCGTCTGACGGCGGCCGCACATGGCATCCCGCCAAAACGACGATGGCGGAAATCATCAAAGTTCCACAGCATACACCCATGGCTGTTTTCATGTTCATGCCGCAGATTATAGCATATGCCGCCGATTGCCGCCGAATGCGAATTGGGCAGCGAAAACTGAACGCGCATCAGATCGGCTCTTTCATGCTCAATGCGGAATTGCCGTGCACGTGCGCGATTGCAAGGCCAAGCGCATCCGCCGCATCGTTCTGCGGAAGCTCCGGCAAGGCGAGCAGCATCTTGACCATGCGCTGTATCTGCAGCTTTTCGGCAAGACCGTTTCCGCACACCGCCATCTTCATGCGCCTCGGCTCGTACTCGTACACCGGAACGCCCGCATCCACCGCCGCTGTGATTACGGCTCCGCGAGCCTCGCCAAGCACAAGCATCGTGCCTGCGTTCTTGCCGTAGATCACAGACTCGATCGATACGACATCCGGGCTGTGCTTCGCAATCAAATCCGCGACAGACGCATGTATGTTGCGCAGACAGGCGGAAAGAGGAAGCTTAGGGGCATTCCTGATCGTCCCCATGTCCACCGCCCGCATGGATGAACCCTCCGTGCGCAGCACACCAAACCCCGTACTGCGCAGAGACGTGTCTATTCCAAGCACGACCACCCTACTGCGCCTCCGCGACGCCGCCCTGGCGCTTCCACACAATCAGGCGCGACTTGCCGTATTCGCGATCGCGGCAAAGATCCCATCCATCCACGTCAGGCACGTCAGAGCGCAAAGTCGTCTCGGCGATGAAAAGCCCTCCCGGCCGCACAACATCCTTCTTCGACAGATTGCGCAAAAGCTCTTCAAAACCGTTGGTCTCACCAAGAACGTACGGAGGATCGGCAAAGGCAATGTCGAACGGTGCGCCGGAAAAGCCTGAGACGTATCCGTATGCATCGCCACGCACGATTTGCGGATTCAGGCCAAGCATCGCGGAATTCGCCTCGATAAACGCAATATGCTTGCGGTTCGCCTCGACGAACGTCACCGACGACGCGCCGCGAGACATCGCCTCAAGCCCCACAGCACCGGAACCGGCAAACAGATCAAGAAACTTCGCGTCGGCGATGTCGTGCATGAGAATGTTGAACAGGGCCTCGCGCACACGATCCTGCGTAGGACGCACATCAAGTCCATCCGGAACCTTGAGTGTGCGTCCGCGATATCTGCCGCCCGCTATCCTCACAGCGCCGCCAGCTTTCGGGCTATTATCGCCCCGACAGTCTTGGGGTCTGCCTTGCCCTTCGACAGTTTCATCACCTGTCCGACGAAGAATCCGGCCGCCGCTTTCTTTCCGGCCTTGTAGTCGGCAACGACATTCGGGTTCGCCGCGATGGCCTGATCGACAAACGCCTCAAGGGCTCCGGTATCGCTTACGGCACCAAGACCGCGTTCGGCAACTATCTTTTCCGGATCGCCGCCCTTCTCGAACAGCTCCGGCAAAAGCTCCTTCAGCGTCGGCCCGTTTATCTTCCCGTTGGTGTGAAGCGCCACGAGAGAGCGCAATGCCTCAGGTGTCATTGCACATTCGACAATGCGCTTTCCGGAAGAGTTCAGCAGAGCCATCACGTCTGACATGAACAGGTTGCAGAGCACCTTGGCCGTCTTCTTGTCCAGCCCCTTCGCCGCAGCCTCGAAATAGTCGGCGTTCTCCTTCTGTCCGGAAAGCACCTCAGCGTCGTATTCCGCAATTCCGTACTCCTCCGTCATTCGGGCGCGGCGCAACTCAGGCATCTCCGGCAGGAGCGCCTTCCATTCAGAAACCTGCTCCTCTGAAAGCGCAACTGGCACAAGATCCGGCTCCGGGAAGTAGCGGTAGTCGTGTGCGTTCTCCTTCGAGCGCATCGAAGCGGTCTCAAGCGACTCTGCGTCCCACCGCCGCGTCTCCTGGATGATCGGAATCGAATGCGCCATGCACTCGCGCTGTCTGCGGGCTTCGTGCTCAAGTGCGGCGTGTATGCCCTTGAACGAATTCATGTTCTTGATCTCGACCTTCGTTCCAAGGCGCGTCTCGCCGACGGGGCGTATCGAGATGTTTACGTCCGAACGCATGTTCCCCTCTTCGAGGTTGCAGTCCGACACGCCGGCGTACACCAGCATCTCCTTCAGGGCCGTGAGGTACGCTATCGCCTCGTCTGCGCTGGACATGTCAGGCTCGGAGACGATCTCCATGAGCGGAGTGCCGCCGCGGTTGAAGTCCACACCGGAATGTGCAGCGTAGTGGTTGATCTTTGCGGCATCCTCCTCAAGATGGATGTGGTTTATGCGGATGAACTTCTTCGTTCCGTCCGCAAGGGTGATCTCCACGCCACCGCCGATGCACAGGGGATTGCCGTTCTCGGATATCTGGTAGTCCTTCGCCATGTCAGGATAGAAGTAGTTCTTCCTGTCGAACGTGGCGTGTCTGTTGATCTCGCATCCGAGCATGAGTCCGCTCATGACTGTCAGCTTCACGGCTTCGCGGTTGACCACGGGAAGCGCTCCTGGATATCCAAGGCAGATCGGGCAGACGTTTGTGTTCGGTTCGCATCCCGTCTTGAGAAGACATCCGCAGAACATCTTCGTGCGGGTCTTCAGCTGGACGTGCGTCTCAAGTCCGATAGTGTTTTCAAATTCCATCATCTTACCTTCCGGCTGTATGCCCTATTTCTTTTTCGTGAACGGCTTGGGGAAGCGGAACTCCGCAGAGGTGTCGCGGTTCGTGAACGCTGGATCGGAAGCCTGCTCCTCAAGAGACCGCAGATCGAGAGACGTCACTGCGGATGAACCGCTGCGGCGGTCGCCCGGCTCCTTGCGGATCCCCTGCGTGTACTCGCGGCCCAGCACGGCGTTCTTGGGAAGTCCGGCATCGTTCTTCAGCGCATTCGGATTTGCAAATCCGACCGTCACAAACACAAGGATCTCCTTCTGCACCTTCTGGCGCGACTTGCCTCCGAAGAGCTTGTCGCCGATCCACGGAATGTCGCGGAGAACAGGGACGCCGCTGTCGGTCTGCTCCTCGGTCGTCTTGGAGAGACCGCCTATGACAGCCGTAGTCCCGCTCGCCATCACAAAGTCGGTGACGAGGCGCTGGACGCTTATCACCGGGTACTTTGCGGAATACGATCCGATGTTGCTGTCGGACGACTTGGTGTTCGTGTCGTTCGCCCCTGCCGTAACCCAGTCCGTCTGGCTCGATATCGTCGGAACGATCGATACGCTTATCAGTCCGTTCGTGCCGACACGCGGAGTGACCTCAAGCTCGATTCCCCAGCTGAAGAACGCCTCCTTCGCGAACATGAACTTGTCCTCGCCGGGAATTGCGGCCATCTTCATGTCCAGATCGATGGAGTCTGAATTGCTGTTCGACGTACGCTTCGCGGCAACCGTTATGTTCGGATATTTCGTTGTCATGTCCACGGTCGCCTTGCGTCCGCTCGCGACGATGATCCGTGGATTGGAGAATATGCGCGAATCGTTTTCACGTTCGAGAGCATTCAAGACAAGGTACATCTGGGAGAAGTCGAGTGTGCCGCTGAAGTGTGAGATGCTGCCGTCGCTGTCCCCTCTGAACGACTTCGATGAACCGGTCGTTGTGCCGCCGGATATCTTGTAGCTCGTGGTTCCCGTGCTGTCCGCCACGGTGCGGGAGAACTCCTCTACGCCCTTACCGACGTTGTAGGCGTCGATGCCGGCGCCGAGCGTCGCAGATCCCTTCATGTCCTCAAGCATCGACCAGTCGATGCCGAGCTTGTGCATTGCGGTGGAGGAAAGCTCGACGAACCGCGCCTCGATGTACACCTGCCTCGGCTCTATGTCCACCTCCCTGATGACCGCCTCACACGCATCGATCACCACGCCTGGAGCCGTGATCATTATCATGTTGGATTCAGGGAACGCCTGCGCTATCTTCGCGATCTTGAACCCTACGCCAAAATCCCCGGACCACGTCGCGTTGAACCTTTCCGCAACCTCGGCGGCATCCGCGTGGGCGAGCGTGAACGTCTTCGTTGATATCCTGCGTCTGCGCAGTTCGTTTTCGATTCTCGCCGTCTCTGCGGCGACTGCCTCCGGCGAGGGGACGGAGTTGGTGACGATCCTCTCTATCGAGTTCGTGGTCGTGATCGTCACAAGGTTCGTGACAACCGGTACGTCCAGCGTGGTCACGAAGTTTGTGACCACCATCGATATGGCACCCGACGACTGCGCCGCCGAAGCGAACGCGCAGACAAGGCCGGCCAATGCGATCTTCCTCATCGGATCACCCTCTCGATATGTCCTCGAACGCCTTGGCGATGCGCAGAAGCGTATCTTCGCGGTACGCATCGCATATGAACTGCACCCCAACCGGCAGCCTTGCACCGTCCGACTGCGCAAATCCGGCGGGAACGCTCACCGAGCAGTTGCCGGCGAGCGAACCGGGAATGGTGAACAGGTCGTTCAGGTACATCGTGAGGGGATCCTGCACCTCTCCGATCTTGAACGCAGGCGTCGGCGCGACAGGCGCAATGAGGGCATCCACCTTCGTGAACGCCTCCTCGAAATCGCGACGAATCAGGGTACGCACCTTGGATGCACGGCCATAGTAGGCATCGTAGTAGCCGCTCGAAAGCACGTACGTACCCATTATGATGCGCCTTTTCACCTCCGGGCCGAAACCTTCAGCGCGGCTGCGGGCATAGAGGTTGAACACGTCGTCGCTGCGCTCCGAGCGGTGTCCGTACCTCACGCCGTCAAAGCGGGCGAGATTGGCGGAGGCCTCGGCCGGCGCGATGATGTAGTACACCGCCATCGCGTATTCGGTATGCGGAAGGGACACCTCCACAAGCTCCGCTCCTGCAGCTTCGCAGGCCTTGATCGCCTCGGCGGTGATGCGCTTCACCTCCGGATCAACGCCGGAGACATCATGGTATTCCTTCGGTATGCCGAGCCTGACGCCCTTCATCGAAGCCCCCTCAAGAGCCTTGCGGTAGTCCGGAACAGGCTCGTCCGGCGTCGTGCCGTCCATCTCGTCGCGTCCGGCAATCGCCTGCAGCAGCAACGCAGCGTCCTCCACGCTCTTTGTCATTGGGCCGACCTGGTCGAGGGAGCTTGCGAACGCCGTCACTCCGTAGCGGCTTACGCGCCCGTAGCTGGGCTTGAGACCGACTATGTTGCAGAAACTCGCTGGCTGGCGTATCGAGCCGCCGGTATCGGTGCCGAGGGCGGCAATGGCCATGTCTCCGCCGACCGCCGCCGCGCTGCCGCCGGAGCTGCCGCCCGGAACGCGGGCGACGTCGTAAGGGTTGCGCGTGACGCGCATCCCGGAGTTCTCGGTGGACGACCCCATGGCGAACTCATCCATGTTCACGCGCCCGGCGCAGACCGCTCCAGCGCCTTTCAGCCGGGCTATGACCGTTGCGTCATATGGGCTTACGTACCCCTCAAGCATCTTCGATGCGCAAGTGCAGGGCTGCCCCTTCACATTTATGAGATCCTTCACCGCCACCGGAACGCCAAGCAGCGGACTTACGGCATCACCGGAAGCCCTCCGTGCAAGCGCTTCGTCCGCCGCCTTCGCTGCGCCGACCGCGCCTTCTTCGTCGAAAGTGAGATACGCACCGATTTCGCCGTTCGTCTCGTGCACCCGGTCTATAACCGCCTGCACAAGCTCCACTGAAGAAAACTCTCCGGACGCCAATCCCCTGGCGGCTCCGGCAATGCCCAACCTATGCAATTCGTTCACGTTCACCCTCAGCTTTCCGCACCTTCCACAATCTTGGGAAGGTAGAACTCGTTCTCGGTGCGGCGCGGCGCGTTTGCGAGCGCCAGTTCGCGATCCATGGACGGACGCACCTCGTCATCACGGAGTGCGTTGACTATTTCTCGGCCGTGCATCGTCGGCTCGACGCCCTGCACGTCTACCGACGATATCTTCTCCACATACTTCACGATGTTTTCGAGCTGGCCCTGGAACACCGTCCTTTCCTCGTCCGAAAGGTCGAGACGGGCCAACTCGGCAACATACGCGACATCTATCTTGTTTCCTTCCATGGCAATCCCTTTCCGCTCACTTCCTGTTGAACGGCTCCATCTTCAGCGTCCAGGATTCCTTCTGCACCTTGAAGATGTATTTTGACATCGGCTTCGGGCCGCACGATCCGCCGCCAAGACCAAGCTGGCGCACGTCAAGGTTCAGGCAGACCTCGTCGCGCCGTTCCGGGACTGCGCGGAAGCGCTGCTGACCGTTGCGGTGGCGGGCGAACTCAAGATCCTCGGCGCCGAAATGGAGAGCCTGCATGAAAAGCGGCTCAGACGCAGAGAACTTGACGCCGCGTCCGTCGGCGTCCGTGAACGCCGCCCAGCGCACGTCGCACCTGTAGCCGTTGTCCTGCGGACGCACATAGCTCTCGAACTGCTCCGTGACGGTCGAATCGTACGTACCGAAGAACGACGCCGTCTTGCGGTCAATGTAGTTCTCGCGAGGGCCGCGTCCGTAGTAGCGGATGTTCTCCATCGCCTTGTCAAGCTTGAGCGAAAGACCGAGCCTCGGCAGTGCGGACGGCATCGTGCCGTGCGGCGTCACCGTGTTCTTCACCGTGACGGCGCCGTCCGAACCGAAACGCCATTCCGTCTCATGCGTAAATCCGGCCGACTTCGAGCCGGTGACGTCCACCTTGAAGCGGAGCGCGTCGCCGTCGATCTTCGCGGGGTGCGCATGGTAGCGAAGCTGCGTAAGACCTGAGAGATAGAAGCTGCCGGGCGTTTCAAGGGCGTTGCCGCGCAGCCAGATGTCGTTGTCGGTGAATGCACGGAAGCACGTAAGCTGCGGACCGGCGACAACGCCAGGAACCGGATCCTTGAGAATCGTCCTGCCGTTCATGGCAAGCTCGCAGAGCGTACCGGAGCGGCGGCAGAACACGGCCTTCGTGCCGCCGACGGAAACGGATATCGTCCTGTCATCCTGAACAAACGTAGGCTTCGCGGCCTGAAGCTCAACCGGACGCTGCGGCGGAGGTATCAGCGCAATCTGGTTGCGGGCGACAGCCCACCCCTTCTTCGCCCATGCGGTATCGCCCTTCTGGAGGAAGTTCACGTTTACGAAATATTCGGCATCCGGCTTGATGTCGAACTTCGGAAGTTCAATCTTGCCCTTGGAGAGCGGGGCGAGATGCGGAACGGCAAAAGTTCCCTTGCGAACGACAGCTCCGTTCTCGACAAGCTCCCACTCGCCGTCAAACTCGTCCGCGTAGGTGAATGCGAACCTGTTCTCAAGATTGAATCCGCTGTCAACGATGAGATTGCGGTGGACATGGCCGACCTCGACAAGCTTTGCGGTGACGTTGCGAAGCGGATCCACCACGCCGTTGCAGTTGAACGGGCCGTCGTTCGGCTGTTCATCCCAGTCGCCGCCATAGGAGAGGTAGCGGTCGCGCTTGCCGTCCGCCCCGACCTTGTCGGTGTACTTCCACACAGCCTGATCCACCCAGTCCCAGATGCATCCGCCGGTGAGGGAATCGTACTTGTAGAAGACATCCCAGTACTCCTGGAAGTTTCCGATGGCGTTGCCCATGGCGTGGGCGTATTCACACAGGAAGAACGGCTTCCCGGCCGTCTGGCTGTTCTCGTCCGGCCATCCCTTCATGCTCTCGGAGCCATAGGGCTTGTCGCCGAAACGTCCGCGCTTCTCAAGCCACTTGACCTCCGGGTACATTATGGAATCGACATCGGCATCAGGATTGCCACGCTCCCAGTGGACCGGACGGGACGGATCGAGCGCCTTGACCTGCGCGATTGCGTTCGTGAAGCACACGCCGTGTCCGGTTTCGTTGCCCATGGACCAGATTGCGACTGAAGGATGGTTGCGGTAGAACATGACATGGCGAAGGTTTCGCTCCACGATCGAATGCATCCATTCCGGGAAGCGTCCGAGACCTTTCTCGCCGTAGCTCGGCTCATGCCCCTCAACATTCGCCTCGGCGCACACGTAGATGCCGTACCTGTCGCAGAGGTCGTACCAAAGATGATGGTCGGGATAGTGCGATGTGCGCACGGTGTTGATGTTGTACTTCTTGAAAAGTGTGATGTCCTTCATCATGTCGTCCATCGACACCGTACGGCCGTTGTCCGGACTCGCCTCGTGGCGGTTCACTCCCTTGAACTTGATCTTCCTGCCGTTGAAGAGTATCGTGTTCCCTGAAACCTTCACCTCCTTGAAGCCTACCTTGCGAGTGCGGATGTCTTCGCCCTTCTTGACGATGAGCGTGTAGAGGTACGGCTTTTCGGCGCTCCAGAGGTTGACGTCATGCAGCTCCACCGCACCAGTCGCGCCGGACGCGATTTCACGCTTCGTCGCATCGTACAGCTTCCACTCCGCGCCGGGGCATCCCGCCACCTCGATGTCGGCGTCGCGGTAGTCGTTCTTGAGCGACGTCTTCACAACGAAATCCCAGATGCCGCCCTTCGGCATCGACCAGAGCGTGACGTCGCGGAAGATTCCCGAAAAGCGGTACATGTCCTGGTCTTCGATGTAGCTTCCGTCGCACCAGCGGTACACCTCCACCGCCAGAAGGTTCTCGCCGTCCTTCAGATGCTTCGTGATGTTGAACTCAGAAGGAAGCTTTGAATCCTCGGCGTAGCCGACCTTCTCTCCGTTCACCCACACGTAGTACGCAGAATACACGCCGTCGAAGCGCAAAAACACCTCACGACCTTTCCAGTCCTGCGGCACCGTGAACGTGCGGCGGTAGGAGGACACCGGGTTGTAGTCGGACTTCCCGCTCTGCCTGTCCTTGATGAACGGCCACTCCATCTTGTGCGGATAGCGGATGTTCGAGTAGCCTGGCGAACCGAAACCGCGCAGTTCAACGCAGCTCGGCACGTCGATGGTGAGCCAGTCGGCATCCGAAATGTCCGTACGGTAGAAATCCTTCATGCGAAGTTCCGGATTGCCGACCCATGAAATCTTCCATATTCCGTTCAGCGACATCTTGTACGGCGTCTCAGGCACAAGCGCATCCGTGAACGCCGCCTCCTCCGAGGCAAGCGGCATGGAGTATGCACGGGCCGGTTCGCGGTTACGCGAATTGACGGCAAGGTTCTCCCAGTCGTTTGGCTGCGCGGCGTTCACTGCCAGCAGAGCCGCAAGCGACAAGACCGCCGCAAGCGACAAAACGGACGCGATACACTTCTTTTCTGCACTCATTTCTCTTACTCCATGCTTTGGATTAATGTTTCGGCACCTCGGACACCCTTAAACTTGAATTGTGGTTGATTGTACCATAAATTCACCTGAAAATCCACATCGCGAGGCCGACCAGAAGCGGCATTGTGACAATCGAGGCGATCGTCGTGACGGCAACCAGCCCCACTGATACGTCAACATCACGGCCGAACCTGACGGCAAACATCGTGTCCATCGCCGCCACCGGTGCGGATGCGGAAGCCGTAAGCGCAACCGCCATCGTAGGATCGATTCCGAAACCGCGCACAGACGCAAGCCCCACCAGAACGATTGACGGAATGGCTATTAGACGAAGCACTGAGGCCGCAAGTGCAGGTGCGCATCGGAAGTATGCCGCAAACTTCGCATCGGCGAGATAGAACCCGATTATGACCATTGCAAGCGGTGTGTTCAAATCGGAGATGTACCGGACTGGATCGTGCAGAATCGTCGGCAGCGTGGTTGACGTAAGGAACAGCGGAAGTCCGGCCGCAACGCCGATTGTGCCGGGGTTGACGAAAAGGACGCGCCGTCCGAAGCCCTTCAGCGTGCCGCATATCACACGCAGCCCGTACGTCCAGCACAGAAGATTGAAAACCACGACATACACCGCCCCGTAGAATGCCCCATCCGAACCAAGCAGCGCGTACTCAAGGGGAATCGCCATGAAGCCAGCATTTGAGAACACTGTCGCGAACTTCAGTACGCCCCTGCGGGACTCGGTTGTCGACCGGAAACAGACCTCGGCAAATGCGATGCCAATCAAATGCGTCGCAACGGCTAAGGCGAGCGCAAAACCGAGATTCGCGAGCACCGCTCTCGAAAACGGACGCTGGAACACGTGCACGATCAGACACGGAGTGACGACAAGGAGCAGCAGATCAACCGCTCCCTTGATAAAAGCCTCCGAAAGGAAATTCGTCTTGCGGCAGGCGTATCCCACCGCGACAAGCGCAAAAAGAACGCCTACCTGCTGGGCTGTAAGCAAAAAATCTTCAATCATTGCATACCGGACTTTCTGAAAGGCGCGGATTCTACCATATCCGCCCGGCGGACGCCCGACAGCGCAACATGGACGGCAAGGGAAAACGACACCAAGGCAAGCACAAGGAACATTGCGAATATCTTTCCGTAAGCGGCATCCGGCGAAACCGACATCGCTGCGCCGCTTGCCTCGTTGACCGTAATGATGAGTGCGTTGGCCATGAAATTCGTGAAGCCTATGGCGCTCGCCGCAAATGCCGCCGGCACACGCTCCTTCACACCGGAAAGCAGAACGCCGGTTGTTCCGTAGCCGATGCCTACGAGCCAGAAGCCATACCGCCACAGGTTCGCATCCTTAGATCCGCTGAACCAAAGCACCGTGAACAGGGCGAATCCCGCCAGGATCGAACCGGCTCCAACAAGGAAGAACGGACGCCTTGCGTTGTGCAACGCAAGGCTCACCGTCCCCAAAAGCACCATCTCGCACATCACGATCATGCTCATTTCACTGATGAGATCAAGACGGTCGCCACCGAAAAAACCGGACTTCACGAACGGCCCGGCAATCCGTGTGATGAACGCCCAGTAGATGGCGATGCCGAATCCGGCAACCGCCAGTGCTGTCCACGCAGACGGCTTCCTGAACGCCGCAATGTCTCTCCATGGAAACACCTGTCTGCTGCGCATCGCATCGCCGGTGCAATCAGACGGTTCTGGCAAACCGCAAAACCGTCCCCGGCGGCACAGCGTGAGAGCAACCGCAATTCCGCACACAAGCGTTCCGCAGTTGATTGCGAACGTTGCCCGCTGCCAGCTTCCGCAGCTGTCGACGAGCCAGGGGTATACGCTGCTTGCGCACAGGTTTCCGCCGTACGAGAATATGTAGAACACTCCGATGAGAGCGGCAAAGTACCTGCGCGGAAACGTACGGTCTATCAGCTTGAGGATCGCAAGGTACACGATGGTGCGTCCGCCGCCGTTCAGGAACTCGCCGGCCATCATCCAGAACAGCGAACGGCTTTCATGCACAGGGATGTAGCCGAACGCCTGAACGAGCGAACCGATGAAAAGCAGCCTCTCCCAGCCGTACCGATCCACCATCAGGCCGCCGACGCCGATGAAGGCGATCTGTCCGGCGACGGCGGCGCTGACGAGCAGGGATATCGCGTTCTGCGAAAAGCCGTATTCCGACATGATCGTTCCGGACACAATGCCCGGAACGGCCACCCTGCTCATCGCGCCGAGCGCGTAGACGATGCAGCCGAACAGCGCAGCAAGCGCACCATCACGCACCCGGCTGTCCATCACTCGGATTTGAGGGCATCATTCATCGAGTACGAAATCGGAAACCATGTGCGATACCAGTTGGACGGACTCCATCTGCTGCCGGCGGAGGCGTAGTCGCAGAACCTCACCGTCTGGAAGTTGCGCCCGTCCTGGTTCTCATCGTGTCCGCCGACAGGCAGACGCGCCGAGACGACCATCCGCATCCCGTCCATCTGCGAGAAAAGCTCAAGCGGAAAATCAACGCTGCGTCCGGACGCAAACATCCCTTCAACGTCGCGTGAACGGAGCACGGCAGACGTGTCGCCGTCGCCAAAGCGCGAATCGCGCGCCAAAAGCACCGGACCGCGTGTGAACGCAACCGAATGGTCGATGCGGTGCATCTTCACCGGAAGCGCGAAATCGAGAGAGAGGGCATCGCCCGGCATCCACTCGCGCTCAACCGCAACATACCGCCCGCCGTCCTTGCCGACATCCACGGTTTCGCCGTTGACCTTCATCGAGTTCAGGGAAACACATTCCGGGATGCGCACCGAAAGCCGGAACTTCATTGGCTCCTGCGAACGGAAACGCACATCGACCGCACCGGTCTTGGGATAAAGCGTATGCGTCTCGAAGAATGCCTTTTTGCCAAGTGACGGGACATTGACCGCAATGCGCGACGAGACGAAGAAGTTAAGGAACACATCCGCGCCCTTCGCCTGTGCAATGGAGTGCATGAACGACAGGAAACCCCTCGGCCCGTTGGCGTTGCAGCAGTTCGTGTGCATACGGCAATGTATATGGCCCTCCGAACGGAATCCGTCAAGCGGGGTGTACGCCGCATACAGACGGCCATCCGCACTCAACGATGCAAGGTAGGCGTTGTAGAACGTCTTTTCCAGCTCATCCGCCCAGAAGCGGTCTCCCGTGACGGCAAGCAGCTTCTCGCACAGCCGCATCCACGTGATCGTGACGCACGTCTCCTGCGTATGCGGGAACGGCTCGTGCTGGTGCTTCGCGCCGTGATACCAATGCTCGGACGAGGCACCGCTTCCCGCCAGGTTTATCTCCTCGGCGGCGATGTTTTTTGCGCTTGCGACCGCTGCATCGAGAAGCTCCTTGCGTCCGGACACCTCCCAATACTCTATGAGGCCCTGATAGCAGCTCATCATCTCATAGGCCTTGCCCCGGTTCGTCCGCTCACCGCTCCAGATGTGACCGCTCTTCGGCAGCGGCGAACGCTCCGCCACGGGAACGCCCTTCAGCGCGAGGTCGAGAAGACGCGGGCCGTTCTCGCGCTCTGTCATCTCCTTGACGATGAACTCGGCGAAATCGAGATACTTCCTCTCCTTCGTGCGTTTGTACAGCCACACGACCGGCTCAAGGCTGCTGCAGCTCGGCTGTCCGGCGTAGTTTCCGGTCTGCGCAATCGAGAACTTCGCACCGGGGCCAGTCGATGAGATGAGATAGTCGCAAAGCCGGCGGCAGGCGTTCAGGGCTTCCTCCGATCCTGTTGCATCGTAATGGTGGAGAAGTCCAAGCATGGTGTATTTGATTCCCCACACGTCCCAGCCGCCCGGTATCGAACGGAAGTCCTTGCTGTAGTTGCCGATATACCCATCCGGCTGCTGCGCTGACATGACGCGCCTGACGCCCGCGTCAATGCGCGATTTCAGCCTCTGGCATCCGGTCATAGTCCAGAACGGCGCCGCCGAATGCATGTATTTTCCCCAGAACTCGGTCTGCCAAAGCCCCGTCTCCGTCCGCTCACCGAAGCAGGCGGCAAGGTACTCCGGATCTTCGGCGACGACATGCTTCTCGAACATCCGTTCAAAAGTAAGACCGATCGGCCCCTGCAGACTCACATCGGCATCAGCCACACAGGTGCGCAGCGCCGCCGCGCCGTTTGCGGCAAATGCCGCCGATGCTACACCGGCCACCGCCGCAATCGCACAGAACCTTCCTGCTTTCATCATATCCATCGCAATCCTCATTCGTTTAAATTAGCGGTCATTCTATCAGATTGGACACCCCCGCGCAATCTCGTGCGCCGGGAACCGACAATGCGAACGGATCTTTCCGTTACGGGTCTTCCTGCCACCTGATGTAGCGTATCTTTGAATCCTGCACAATCGCCACTGCCTTCACTGTGTGGGTTATGCCAAGAGACTCCCCGGTTATCGACACCTCAAAGAACTTCTCCGGCGTATACGAAAGATACTGCTCGGCCTCCTGCTGAATGTACGTGCCGCCGCCGATGGCATCCTGAACACGGCTTTGGAGGTCGCTCCAGTCCTTGAATGTCCCGACATCGTCATCCATGGCGCTGCCGCCGATGTTCTCGCGGCGGTTGCCGGTCTGGCGTATCTCCACAATGGCATCCGCAATGTCGGTCGCATTTGACACGTCGCTCTCGTTGAACGATGGATGGGAGCCTGTCGCGTAGGAGGAGGAAGGCTGCCATATGCCCGGCACTG
Source organism: uncultured Lentisphaeraceae bacterium (assembly GCA_964567665.1). Lineage (GTDB taxonomy): Bacteria > Verrucomicrobiota > Kiritimatiellia > RFP12 > UBA1067 > UBA1731. Next base: position 1,495 of record CAZMNN010000005.1, on the reverse strand, counting down.
TAACGAGAATGTCCCTGTCGGCAATGTTTGCATTCACCTTTCCGGAGCCGAACACCGTGAAGTAGCGGCGCATACCCTTCACGGTAATCTGGTCGTCCTTCTTCGCAAGGGGATTCAAGACGCCGCCGTCGAGCAGAGCCTGAGCGTTGATCGGTTCGTCTTCATGCTCGTTGAATCCCTTTATGTGCATCAGGTCGTCGAGGTCGGATATCTCACCATTGCGTGAAGCCGGAAGGTAGTTTCTGTTCTTGTCTACATCGCGTCCGTTGATGAAGTCATCGTAGGCATTCTTGTAGAATTCATCCTCCGCCCCCTCTTCGCCGGTCACCGCGCTGTCTTCATCCCGCCAGTCGCACCAGCCGTCCACAATTCCGTCCCAGTACTCTTCCGGCACACCGGACGCTGCCAGCACCGCCTCCCATATCTTCGCGTAGTTGGCGTCGCCCCCGGCGTACAGGTTGTTGATGTTCCACTGCGATTCGATGGGCTTTATCTTTACGGTCACAGTGCCGCCGCCTGGGTTGAGGGCATCGACAGGGACAGCCCCGGTGGAACATTCGCGATTGTCCTTCAGGTCTACCTTTTCCCAGTACCAGCGGTCTTTTTCAAGGTACTCCTCGACATCCGATTCGGACGATACGGACGATCCGTCCGTAGACGGCACTGTCACATTCTGGTAGTCGAGCATTATGACCTCGGCGATCGCGATTCCCGCGTCGGTCAGATGGTCAACACGCACACGCTCCTGCAGATAGAGGTTGATGCGCGTCTGCAGCTGCGCATCAACCGCATATGTCGCTATCAGGATGGAAAGAACCGCCAGCACCCATATGGCACCGACGATCGCACTGCCTTTCCTGCCATGCACCATTTTGTCGCATCAGACGCCCCGGCCCATATCCACGGCCGGGGCGCACTGCAATCAGTAGGCTGAAACCCTGCTGCTTTTGTTCTGCGCCTTCAGCGCGGCTTCGAGCGCCGCAATCTCATCGGCGGGAAACGCACCCTTTCCAACCGTGACGGACTTGAGTTTCGGGCAGGTTTTCAGGCATTCGAGCGACTTCACGCCCTTCGCGTTGCGCAGAGAGACATTCTTCAGCGCAGGATGCCCCGACAAAGCCTCGAAGTTCTGGATTTCGCCCGACTGGCGGCCGCCAGTGATGACGAGTTCTTCGAGCTTGGGAAGGCTCTTAACGAACGACAGGTCGACGGCCTCCGGCCAGTCCGATACATCGACCCGCGTGAGCGTCGTCAGCGTCCCGATCACGGCCGGATTCCCATAAGCGTTGCCCGGAAGTTCCAGGCGTTCGAGCTTCTTGCAGTTCGCGAGGAACGAAAGGTCAGGAGTCCCGGTGGTCTTCATCTTCCAGGAACGGAGGTATTTCAGGTTCGGCAGGGCGGAAATCGGAGAGAAGTCTTCGATCTTCTCCGCAAAAACCTGCAGTTCCTCCATCTGCGGCACGTTGCGGCACCACTCAAGCGACGTCATCTTCGT
>CAZMNN010000004.1:15581-88575 GCA_964567665.1 uncultured Lentisphaeraceae bacterium | reverse complement strand
TAGCGTTGATGCTAAATTGTTCTTCGGCGCGGCGGATTTCTCCCCGCCGCGTCCAACTCCACGGAAACGCCTTCGCGCATCCGTAAATTTCCGCCATTATATCACAATGCAATGAAGACATCAAAGAGTGTCCTTCATATTTGACAAACTTGGGCAGATGACACAACGGGGTGCGGACAAAATGGTATACTGTTGCGCCAATGACCTGCTGATTGCAGGATTCAGTACATACCGGAAAATGACATGAGCGAGAAAGCAAAGATTGCGGGGGCGGTGGCGGCGGGATTTCCGTCGCCAGCCGAGCAGTATCTCGAACCGCCGCTTGACTTGAACGAACTTCTTGTGAAGCGTCCCGCCGCCACGTACTTCGTGAGGGTCAGCGGAGATTCGATGACAGGCGCGGGCATCCATGACGGCGATCTTCTTGTTGTGGACAGGTCTCTCACGCCCGCCAGCGGCGATGTCATAATAGCCTGTGTGGACGGCGAATTCACGGTAAAGACGTTCAGACGTGATGCCGACGGAATCCGTCTTGAGCCTGCCAACCCGGCGTACCCGGAGATATGGCTGTCGCCTGGACAGGAACTGGACTTCTTCGGAAAGGTGACGGCCTGCATCCACAGGTTTACCGGAAGATGATAGGTCTCGTAGACGGAAACAACTTCTTCGTATCCTGCGAACGGGTCTTCGATCCGAAGCTTCGCGGGAAGCCAGTGGCCGTGCTGTCGAACAATGACGGATGCTGCATATCACGCTCAAACGAGTTCAAGGCTCTCGGCATTGCGATGGGAACGCCATACTTCCAGCTCAAGGCACGTGCGCTATCCGGAGAGCTGACGTTCCGCTCGTCCAACTACGAGCTGTACGGCGACATGTCGAGGCGGATGGTTGACCTGCTCAGGCAGGAATCCGTCAAGACAGAACAGTACTCGATCGACGAAGCGTTCATTTATCCGCCGACAGCGGCGAAAGCGGATCTCGTCGCATACGGCAAAAGGCTCCGCACCAAGATACTCCGCTGGATTGGGATTCCGTGCGGCGTGGGATTCGCGCCCACAAAAACACTCGCCAAGATTGCGAACCACATCGGCAAGAAGCTCAAAGACGGGGTGTTTGCGCTTCCTGACGACCCAACGCAGACGCTCGCTGCGCTACCGGTGGAGGAGATATGGGGGATAGGGCGGCATCTTGCGGCAAAACTCCATGCACACGGCGTTCACACTGCGAAGCAGTTTCGCGACATGGATGATGATGACATCAGGAATCTCGGATCCGTCACGACTGTGAAGGTCGCCACCGAACTGCGCGGAACGCCGTGCATCGACGACAGGGACTACGATGCCGATCCGGAATCCGTATCATGCTCACGCTCCTTCGGGGAACCGGTGACGACGCTTGACGCCCTTTCGGAATCCATCTCGTCGTTCACCGCCAAGGCGGCGGAGAAGCTGCGTGAACACGGACTTGTGGCAAGCGGCGCAAACATATACGCACAGCATGGCGCCGCACGCAGCAGCGATTGGGCGGCACGGACGGTGGCGTTCCCGCATCCGACGGACGCAACCAACGAAATGCTCTCCGCAATCCGCCGCGAAATCAGTGCGATATTCGTCCCCGGCCTCCGCTATCGCAAGAGCGGCATGGTGTTCTTCGGAATAGAAAAGGCCAACGCCCCGCGTCAGATGAACTTCTTCCAGACGGACGGAGACATTGCAAGGCGGGCCGGCAATCAGCGGCTGTTCAAGGCGGTGGACGCCCTCAACGCCCGCTACGGCGCAGGGAAGGTATTCTCCGCCGCGGAAGGCATCGGCGACAGTCTCAAATGGAAGGCGAAGCGAACAATGCTCTCGAATCGCGCCACGACCGACTGGAATGAACTCATCACCGTGAAGTGACGTCTGAATTCCTTCTCAACCGCAGGAAGCGTCACTGCACCTGCGGAAACCGGAACGTACCCCAGAGATCCGGATCTATTCCCGCCTCTGTCGGAAGATCGCTCATTATTGCCGTGTTCTTGTTCGACCAGTACACGCGCCGAGAAGCGCGTCTGCCCTCCGCATCGGAGACGACGCGGCCGACATCGCCCTTCGTCTCTCCGCCGGGAACGAACCCGATCACCGAAAGCGGAATGGAAGCGTCAAGCGTCAGATTGCATCCGTTTCGCGCAACGCGCACCACCGCACTGTCCAGGATGCGCACACGATCTACGGTAAGCGTCCGCCACGGACTTGAAAAGCCCACCCTCTCCTTCGGCGACGCCGAAGGTGCGCAGTAGTCGTACAGCACGGCGATCGGTTTTCCACGATATGGCGCGAACAGAATCCTGATGTCACCTTCTTTCACACCCTTTGCCGAACGCGCAGCTTTCGTCCTGAGCATCAGCTCCACGGTGTCTCCACTCTTGAAAAGCTCAAACGGGTTTTCTCCGCCGTTGGCGAACGGCGCCCTGTCATCGCTCCATGCCGCCCTGAAATACAGATTCGACGCATCAACTCCGATAGAGAACCCGTCGACTGACGGTGAGGCCGCCGTGGGCCGACCCTGAACGACATCGTAGACCTTTGGCTCAAGCGCCTTTGCGGCCGCAGACGATGCGCGTCTCACAGCCTCCGAGACATCCTTCTTCGAGACGGCGACAGTGCCGCCCGCAAGCCGCTTCACGCCATCAAGTCCAGTAAGTTCCACAACCGAACAGTGCGTCTTGCCGACGACATAGCGGTAGTGCCGCTTCCCGTCATTGCCGCGAACGCGCTCAAAAACGCCGCCGAAATGCTCATCGTAGAGCGACGTTTCGCCGAGCGTCGCGGCATCAGGCAGAACGTTCATGTTCCAGGCGGTCGGCGCAATGCGCACGTCACGGAATATCCGCCCAAGATACAGTCCGTCATCGGCAGTCATCAGATACGAACATCCAAGATTGGAGTTGAACGCGACTACTTCGCCAGCCTCTCCGGCCGTCTTCACGATGCCCCAGATGCGCGTGGGCGCGATCAGAACGCCGAGTTCATCGCCCGCCGCAGTAGTGGAGTGTCCGGCATGAAGTCCCGGCCAGTCATTGCGGTATCGCCAGCGGACTTTACCATTCGGCGTCAGCGAAACAAGCGGCTTGCCGAGCGCGATGATGTTGCCGTTCGCGTCTGGCATAAGACCCTGGACGTTCAGGAGGCCAGGATGCGTTTCGGCAGGAACATCGTAGACCGGAATTCCGGCGGGCGTGAACCTTTCGGGACGAAACACGACAAGCCTTCCCGTCTTGTACAGATCGGTCACTGCGGCACATTCGAAATTCGCATTCATCCGCCAGTTCCATCCAGGGGCTATCCCATCTATCGGGCTGCCATCGGAAAGGACGATGCGAGACTTGACCTCATCACGGTCGATCTTCCCGTTGCCGTTGAGATCAGTCCACGCAAAAAGACGCCCACGCTCCTGCTTGAGAAACGGAATCGCATTCGTGACGCCGCCGCTGACAGCCCCGACTGCTGCCACCGCCCGAACCCTGTTCTTTTCGTATTTCCAGAGAACGCATGTCGGATGTCCGTGCGGCGGCTGAAAGCTCGTGAACCACAGCGCTCCACGAGAGCGGAACGCATAGCTTGGACAGTCCCCGACCGGAAACGCCGGAAGCTCAGGCGCGTCAGGACGGTATATCAGGTTCACCGGACGCATCTTGCCCGTACGCGGATTTCGGCGGATCTCAAGACCTCTGTAGAAAAGCCGGTTTTCGTTTCCCGGATCGATAGACCCGTCGCCACCGTACTGCGTAGGGCCGATGACATCATTCACCACGCGACCAGTCTTGACGTCCCATACGCTCACTCGCTTTTCCCAATGCGTATGTTCGGCAACCCAGATGCGCCCCTTCGCGTCCATCGCAACACCGGCCGGCTCCTCAAGGTCGTTTTCGTTCCATGGCCCGATGCGACGTCTGCCAGGCTTTCCAAGCACCGCCAAACGTACGCCATCCGCCGAATATCCGAACACCTGATGGCGCGGTTCACCGGCGCCGATCCAGAACGTCCCGTCAGGCGCCGCATCAAAGCCAAGCGGAGTCTCAATGTCCGTCACGAAATTCGTGGAGACGGCGTACGTAGCGGGATCGATCGTGACGATTGACGCACCGGAGACGGCTGCCAGGCGACCATCGGGACGCTTCCGTATGCGCCCCGGATTCGCAATCTTGATGACGGCAAGCTCCTTCGGCACAAGCTCCTCGAACTGCCTGTGAACGATGTCCCATCCAAAGGATCTGGCAGGGGCAGCCTGTCCTTTTGAAATGTCGTAGACGCGGATCTCGTTTTCGGCGGCCCGCGAGACGAATGCCTTTGATCCGACAACCTGGAATCCAGCGATTGTCGAATTGTGTCCCCACACGGATGGGCCGGACGGATTCTTGAGCAGAAAGACCTTTTTCGATGCGTAGCCACGCTTGGGATCGATTGCGATGATCTCCTCGTCGGTTCCGTTCCACCCACCTTGAGAATAGCCGTAGCAGATTCCGTCCTCAACGCATATCTCCTGCGGAACGGCAAGCCAGAAGCGGTCGTTTCCCCAAAGCTTCTTCATGTCCATATCCGTGTTGATCACGCTGTGTCCGGCCTCCGCCCATGCGTTCAGCCACATCGTCATGCTATCGCGCACCACACCTCGCGGCGGGTCGTGGTCTGCAAGCCAACCGCCGGTACGATCAGACGTAAGCCACGCCCGCCTGTCATCCGGAATGCCAAGCGGATAGTACGAATACAGATAATCGACAGTCAGCGGCGGAATGGCGACGCCATGCCATCTATACGCACCTGGCGACAGTATCGGATTCCCGTCAAAATCCGATAGATCCCAGTGCGCCTCCGCCGCTCCGGCGGCAAACGGGGCATCCACTATCGGATTTGCGACAACCTCTCCGGCGTCGTTGCGGATCTGGATCGTGACACGTCCGTCAAAAGGCATCGTGAACCTGATCGGAACACCCGGAGTCTCGGCTTGTCGTTGTGCGCGATGTTCCGTCGCAGGAGAAAGGAGTGCGACTTCGGCAAGTCCTGGGGTGGGATTGAGATTCGGATTTCTGATTGACCGTCCATGCAGCGAAAGCCCCGGTCCGACAAAGAGCAACCTGTACGCACGGTTCGTCACCGTCTTCGACGCAGTCCACAGTCGCCAGAAACGAAACAGCGAGTTCGAGTATTCCGGATCCGACGACCAAGCCCCGTCTGCGTCACGCCAGTTCGCTTCGTCAGAATCAATGCGAGGATCGCCCGTTCCGGCGTAGGACTGGACAATCACATCGCGTCCGCGAGGAAACGACTCCCAGTCCCCACAGAGCGTGAAAACACCTGAAAGCGGAACGTCTTTCTGGAAATCAAAGACAATCCATTCCGGATCCGTGCGCGTCGGCGGTGCCTTGCGTTCCGCAAAGCTGAAGTTCTTCCTCGGATTGGCTACGCCATCGGTCAAGGCGGCAGGGACGTTGAGATTTGGGATTGGGTGAAAACCGGTGGACTTCGTTCCCCTCGACGATACGGTGACATGGGCAAGCGGTGCGACATTCACCGCCCGTTCACGGAAGAAAGTGACGAAAGGCCTTTCCGCCGCATTTGTCACAATGCCGTCCTTGCTGCAGCGCGGCTTCGTCTCCGCCGTACAGGTAAACTCCGAGACGCCATCTTCGAGCGGTGTCACCTCAAGCCGATCAGAATATGAAATGGCCGTCCTTCCCGTTGCCGGGAACACAAACGTCTCTGCCGCCGACGCACCGCATATCGCACAGGTGGCGGCAATCGCCGAAATGACACCTCTCATTCGCACATCCCCTCTTCGGCACATCAGCGAAGCATGATTCTCATGCCGTATGTGACGCGGAGATATCGGACAATTACCACGCCCGATCCTCCCTTGCCGCCGACATAACCTGTGTTGCCGGAATTGCCGCCTCCGCCACCTCCACCGCCAAGGCCATCGGTGCCGTTCTCACCGTCTTGGGTGTGTCCTCCAGAACCCCCGCCGCCAAGGCCGCCCGCGCCGACGGACGCTCCTCCATTATAGCCAGCACCTCCGCCGCCGCCACCGCCACCATAGACGACGGACGAACCGGTTATGTCGCACTCGAAACCATCTCCACCTGCGCCCGCCGCAATGCTGGATCCAACGGATGTGGCATCCCCACCGGGCGAACCGGCTCCACCGCCACCTCCTCCGACGGCTGCGTACGCCTTGCCGCCGGAGTTGCCGAGAACGCCGGCCGCAATGTTTGTCGCAGCTCCGCCGGAGTTGAGAGACGTCTGGTCAAATCCTCCTCCTCCGCCGCCGGACGCGCCGTCTTTGCCGTTGCTGCGGATTCCGCCGCCGTTCCCGCCGCCTTGCGCAACAAAGCCAAACACAGATGACGAGCCGGCCGCCTGTGCGCCTCCCGCGACGGCTCCGCCGCCGACAACCACGTCATACACGCCGGCGGACACGATGCAGTTCGTCCGGTACAGGACGCCGCCGCCACCACCTCCACCGCCACGGTTGGATCCGCCACATCCGCCGCCGCCCACCACAAGGACGTCAACCCTGCCATGTTCAGGGAACTGGATTTCGCCATCGGAAAGGAAAGTGTGGACAACATAAGCCCCAGACCTTTTCCTCTCTCCACCGACGACATTCTCCATCTGCGTCTTATATGTCCGTCTTGCGACACGGACGACAACCACGCCCGATCCTCCCTTGCCGCCGACATAACCTGTGTTGCCGGAGTTGCCGCCTCCGCCACCTCCACCGCCAAGGCCATCGGTGCCGTTCTCACCATCTTTGGCGCGTCCGCCTGAACCCCCGCCGCCAAGGCCGCCCGCGCCGACGGACGCTCCTCCATTATAGCCAGCACCTCCGCCGCCGCCACCGCCACCATAGACGACGGACGAACCGGTTATGTCGCACTCGAAACCATCTCCACCTGCGCCCGCCGCAATGCTGGATCCAACGGATGTGGCATCCCCACCGGGCGAACCGGCTCCTCCACCGCCACCACCTACGGCCGCATACGCCTTACCGCCGGAGTTGCCGAGAACGCCGGCCGCAACGTTTGTCGCTGCACCGCCGGAGATGAGAGACGTCTGGTCAAATCCTCCTCCTCCGCCGCCGGACGCACCGTCCTTGCCGTTGTTGCGGGTTCCGCCGCCATTCCCGCCGCCCTGCGCGACAAAGCCAAACACCGACGACGAGCCGGCCAATACGCCTTCCGCGACAGCACCGCCGCCGACAACCACGTCATACACTCCGGCGGACACGATGCAGTTCGTCCGGTACAGGACGCCGCCGCCGCCACCGCCGCCGCCTTTGGTGGTTCCGCCGCATCCGCCACCACCCACAACAAGGACGTCAATGCTTCCGGGTTCGGAAACGGTCAAAGTACCATTGGTGCGAAATGAGTATGCAGTGGCATCTTCAAGCAATATGATTTCCGCATTTTGCGCTGAGATGTCTGCCGGTCTCTCTGCCATGACCGGCAAAACCGAACACGCCAAGGCTGTTGCCAAAAGATTCAAGACTTTCATCCGCTTCACCTCCAATGTGTCTAACACACTTAAAACGCAAGACATTATAGCAAATCTATTTTTTTTTTCTACCCACAAGCGACACATTTTTACTTACCGACATTTGTCGGGCGGAGCATTTCGAGTTATGCTAAAATATCGCACATGAGAAAGAGGCAGATTGCAGATCCGCGTCCCGGATGGGATGCATACTTCATGGAAATCGCCGCTGTCGTGGCCAAGCGCTCGAACTGCTCGCGCCGTCAGGTGGCGGCAGTCATCGTGCAGTCGAATCACATAATCTCCACCGGGTACAACGGTACGCCACGCGGCGTGAAAAACTGCTTCGCCGGTGGATGTCCGCGCTGCGCAGGACACGTGAAGAGCGGCGAACATCTTGAGGAATGCCTGTGCGTACATGCCGAGCAGAATGCAATCTGCCAGGCTGCGTACTATGGACACGCAACGGCCGGCGCGACGATCTATGTTACGATCTCCCCGTGTCTGACCTGCGCAAAGCTGATAATCAACTCCGGAATCAAAGAAGTCGTGTACGGAGGCGATTATCCGTATCAGGACGCCGTAAAGAAGATGTTCAAGGAATCCGGGGTCGTCTGCCGCCGATTCAAGTGACACCGCAACAGCAATGGAACCGCGATTCATAGATCTCAAGTCCGCCGCTGCGCGTCTGCACATGGACGCGCTGGAACTCAAGCATTTTGCTCAGAGGGAGGAAGTGCCGTCAATGAAGCGCGGCGACGAGTTCTTCTTCGACCGTCAGCTTCTCGGCGAGTGGGCACAGCGTCGGATGATCGGACTGCACCCGAAACAGCTAACCGGCGAACACGCCCATGCGATGTCCGAACGCGCAAAATCCTCCGGCGAAGTGCGCATATCGGACTTTCTCTCCATTGAGGCCATCAATCCGGAACTGAGCGCGAAGAACAAGGGCGGTGTGCTGCGAGACATGACAGACCTCGCGGAATCCACCGGCAAGGTGTATGACAAGGATGCCCTTTTCCGCGGATTGACGGAGCGAGAGGAGGCGGCCTCCACGGCTGTCGGCGGCGGAGCGGCGTTTCTCCACGTGAAGTTCCACGATGAATACCTCGTATCGGAATCGTTCCTCTGTCTCGGAAAGACGGCAAGACCCGTCTTCTTCGGCGCACCTGACGGCGAAGGCACCGACATATTCTTCCTGATAAACTGCACCGACCGCAGGCTTCATCTTCACGTGCTTGCACGGCTGTGTCTGCTCGCCCACGGCACTACGCTTCTTGCGGATCTCCGTGCGGCATCGGACGGGCAGACGATGCTCGAATGCCTTAAGGCCGCCGAGACGAATCTGCTGGGGACACTCCGCCGCTGATACGGCTGCGCGGAGGCGTAATCACACCGCAAGCGCAGCCCGCACGGACAGTGAACTAACCGACAAGCACGTCCTCTTTGGGGTATCTGACCGTTTCAGGCTCGCTGTCGCCGGCGATCATTAGCACTACGGTCAACGCGCCGAGCCTGCCGACAAACATCGCCAGCATCACCACGAAGCGTCCGGGAAGCGAAAGCGCCTCCGTAGCGCCGGTGAACGACAGACCTGTGGTTGTGACTGCGGACACGGACTCGAAAAGCAGCTTCTCGAAATCGTAGCCGGGCCGTCCGTTCTCGGTCACAAGAAGCGCGGCAGCCGTCAGCGCAATGCAGAGAAAGAACGTGAACGTTATGATCAGCGCTTCGCGGATAACCTCCGGCGGCATCGAACGCTTGGATATCACGACTTCGCGTCTGCGACGGCTGTAGGAATGAATCGTAAAGAGAATCACGACAAGCGTCGTTATCTTGATTCCGCCGGCGGCCGAACCCGGCGCCCCGCCCACGAACATCAGCAGTTCCGAGACAAGGCGCGTGACGGGGTGCATGGATTCAAGCGGAACAACGGTAAAGCCGCTCGTGCGCGGCGTGACCGCCTGAAAGAACGACACGGCGAGCTTTTCCGCCCAGGGCATTTCGGCAAGGGAGAAATCGCGTTCGCTCACCAGGAATATCGCAAATGCCGCCGCCACGAATGCGGCTGTCGTCCACACCACGATCCGAGTATGCAGCGTGAGCCGCCCCTGCTTTATCAGCGAGCGCCGCCAGAACTTTATCGTGCAGAGATTGTATATGACCATGAAGCCGAGGCCGCCGGTCACTATCAGCGCCCCCATCGCAAGAAGCAGAAGCGGCTTAGACGAGAACGAAGATATCCCGCCCGGATCGATCGTGAAACCTGCGTTGCAGAACGACATCACAGAATAGAAGCAGGCACGGAACGGACTGTGCAGTTCGGCGTTCAGCGCCCATGCGCCAAGCCCCTCTATCGCAACCATCGACAGCACAACCCACAGGACAAGTCCGCGAAACCCCTTCACGCCCTTCACGCCATATGCGTTCGACAGCGAGAACTCCTGGTCAAGGGAAAGGCGCTGACCGGCAACCACGAGGATGAACGTGCCGAACGTCATTATCCCAGTGCATCCAATCTGCACAAGAGCCATCAGCACCACCTGTCCGAAAACGGTAAGCGAGACCGCCGGATCTATCACCGTCAGCCCCGTGATGCACACCGCCGAACACGCGGTGAAGAGCGCATCCATGAATCCAAGGCCACCTGCGACGGGAAGCGACAGAAGCCCCGCACCGGCAAGGATCACCCCGACAAAGCCCAACGGTATTGTGTATCGCGCTTTCACCGGCGGATTTCGCCCGTCGTCACAGCCTGATGCCGAGACGCTCCTTCGCCCACACGCCCCACACGCACATCTCGTACAGGATGCAGAGCGGAACCGCCATCAGTATCTGGCTCATCGGATCCGGCGGGGTAAGCACCATTCCGAGGAAGAACGCGATCACGATGGCGAACTTGCGGTACTTCCTCAGCATATCGGACGTTATCACACCGAGCCAACCGAGGACAAAAAGTATGAGCGGAATCTGGAACACAAGGCCAAACGCTATGATGAGCTTCAGGACGATTGAGATGTACCCCTCGATCCTGACCGTCGTCACAGGCAGATGCACCCACGAGTTCAGCCAGTCGAAGAATTCGACGGCGCGCGGCGCGATCCGAGAATACGAGAACCACACACCCACGGCAAAGCATGACGCCCCGGCGACAAGATAGAACAATATCGCCACCTTCTCACGCTTCGTGAGCGCCGGGAAGATGAAGCGCAGAAGAAAATACATCACGAACGGAAACGAAAGCGCGGTTCCGCCCCACATCGCAATCGAGATGATGGCGGAGAATCCGCTCATCAGGTCAAGACCCTCAATGTGCAGCTTGTCCGCCGCCTCAAGAGCCGCCGCTGGCGACTTGAGCCAGTCAAGCACATTTGGCGAGAAGACGCCGGCGACTATGCATGAGACAACCCACGCCAACGCCGCGTGCATGAGACACTGGCGCAGCGCGACGATATGTTCAAAGAAGGGACGCGGCGGATCGTTGACTGAGTCAGGATTTTTGAGTATTTCCCGTATCTTGCCCATTTTCTTCCCCTGACTCTACCGTCGGCTGAGCCGACTGATCAACATTGCCATCTGCAACAGGCTGGGATTGCGCCGCCGCAACCTCGCCATCTGGCGTCGAAGCGACCTCATGGCCGTTTTCGTCCGTCATTCCGTAATAGTCCGCCTCTGGATAGCCTTGAGGGTAATCGCCGCCGTATGGGCCATCCGCCATCGGATCGGCTGTCGCCTCCGCACTCTCCGAGACGGCGCGATCGCCTCCGACGGAATCGTCGGGAATGTCGATGTAGTCGCGCTTAATCTCGTCGGCGGTCTTCTTCATCTCCTCGTCCATCGTCATCAGCTGACGCTTGAACTCATCTGCGGCGCGACGCAGCTTCGTCATGATCTGCCCCATCTTCCGGGCTGCAGACGGAAGGTTCTTCGGGCCGACGACGATAAGAATGACGGCGAGCAGCACCAGCCACTCGCCGCCTCCTACAGAATCAAGCACAAAGGCGAACATCTGGCGGTCGAAACCTTACTTGTGCCTGTACACGGCAAATTCGCCGCGACGGTTCTGCGCCCAAACCTCTTCGCCCGTTCCCATGACTGCGGGCTTCTCCTCACCGTAGCTCTTCGTCTGGACGCGGTTGGCGTCAATTCCGAGATTGGCGAGATAGTCGCGGATGGATATCGCACGAAGGCTGCCAAGTTCGAGGTTGTACTCGTTCGAGCCGCGCTCGTCGCAGTTGCCCTCTATGATGACGACGCGGTCTGCGTTGTCCTTGAGGTGGCGGGCAACAGCATCAATCTTGTCGAGTTCAGCCGGGGCAAGGTTCGATGCGTCAAAACCGAAATACACCGGAGCGAAGCTGACATCGGTGCAAAGCGCATAGTTGGAATCCTTGTCGAACGGAAGCTCAGTGGCCGCCATACCGGTTTCGTCAACGGCTGCGCCGCCGACGGTATCAACATTCTGACCACGCGACTTGCTGCTTGCATCCAAATCGCCGTCACCTGCGGCATCATCGTATTTGCAGCCCACAACCGTAAGCGCGAGCGCTCCCATGACGGCCATCATTGTCTTAGAGAACTTCATTTCGTTTTCCTCATTCCTTGTTGTAAAGTCTGTTGCGTGAAAAACGGGGTGTATGATACAGAAAACCGCCACGGAAATCAAGCGGAATATGCCCAGGTCGCATCATATGTCGAGACCGCATATCTCAGGTTCGAGAAGAATCCCGAACCGGTCGCGTACGCGGGCGGCCATGAGCCTTGCAAGAGCCAATATGTCCGATGACGTACACCCTTCACCGGCGACGATCACGTTTGCGTGGCCTTCCCATACGTACGCACCGCCGACGCGAAGCGACTTTGCGCCACACTCTTCGAGAATCTTCCCGGCGGGCTGATGCGGAGACGGATTCTTGAACACGCTGCCGCACGTACGCGGCGGGAATCTTTTGCGCCGAGCGATGTATTCGGCGGGAGCGACGGACGATGCTGCCGACGGCTTAATGCCGACCTCGGTCACAAGCCCCTCTATGGAAGATCTGCGGTAGGCGAATCCACACTCAGCTGCGGGAATCTTTTTGCCGTCTGCGACGACATACTCCACATGGTTTCCAAAGCTGTCACCGAACGCCCCTGCGTTCATCTTCGCCCATCCGCCAATCGTTCCGGGTATGCCGGCCATGAACGACAGTTCAGGGTGGTCGGCAAGCAGCGATGCGCCAGGTCTCGCCGCCTGACTGTCCGGCGGGGCTTTCACGATGTCGCAATCGGTGGCGCAGTCGCTGAACCACATGTTCGAGCCGCCGCCGACGATGACAGCTCGTCGAATCTGCCGCCCGGCTTCGATTCGTTGCTGTGGACGCACATTGACAACGCGCCCGTATGAAACGCCGCCTGTGTGGAAGAGGGAAAACCGCGAAAGATCGACCGGATCCTCTGTCGCCCTCTCCGCATCTGAGAGATGCGCCATGTCATCCTTGATCTGCGGAAGGAGATTTATGAGATCGCCCGCTCCAAGAACCATTATCAGGTCGCCAGGCATGGCCGTAAGGCGCATATGCCGCCACGCCTCATCCGCACTGCGCGAAAGGATCAGTCCACGCTGTCCGAATCGGCGGAACGCAAGATACAGGTCGGCGATGTCTCCGCCTGACATCGGCTTCTCGAACGCCGGATAGACAGGCACGAGGACGGTCTCATCCGCTCCCTTGAACGCAGGAGGAAAGTCGTTGAGCAGCGCCTTTGTGCGCGAATACCTGTGCGGCTGGAACATCACGCGCAGACGTCTTGGATTCAGCGAGCGCGCCATCGATACTGCGCAGGCGATTTCGGCCGGATGATGCGCATAGTCTGTGATGACGGTTATCCGCCCTTCGCACCCGCCATTCGCCGCACTCCCTTCCGGCCACACAGTCTCAAAGCGGCGATCCGGCAATGCTGACAGCGCATCCGGCAGAGCCGCAAGTATGGCCTCTCGGCCGTATCCGCGCCTGAGCGCAACCTCAACCGCCGTGCGGGCGTTGCGGACGTTGTGTTCGCCAAGCACGAGTTCCCGCAGTTCCGGCCAGTCGTCCATCGGAAGTTCAAACGACCTGATTACGCAGTCCGCCGCCTTGATGGCGGCGTCATAGCAGGCGAGATAATCGTCATACGTCTTGAAGTGATCCGGATGGTCATAGTCGAGCGACGTCACCACAAGCGTCTTTGCGCGATACAGGGCAAGTGTGCCGTCCGACTCATCCGCCTCTGCGACAAGACATCCCGAAGATCCTGCGCCGGCCACCGGAAAGTCGTCGGTCTCTCCGCCTATGCACCACGACGGATCTTCGCCGAGGGCGCGAAGCAGTTTTGCAATGAACGTCGCAGTGGTGGTCTTGCCGTGCGTTCCGCATACCGCTATTCCCTCCATGGAGTTGAACAGATCGGCAAGCACCTCCCCGCGATACCTGACTTTGCATCCCGCAGACTTTGCGGCAAGGAACTCCGGATTGTCCTTGGGAACGGCCGGAGTGAACACGCATACGTCCACACCCTGCACGATGTGCGACGGCGAATGCCCCTTGGCTACATGTATGCCGTTCCCCTCAAGCCAGCGCGTACGCGGTGTGGAATGAAGATCGCAGCCGGACACATCGCATCCGGCCTCCTTGAGCAGGAACGCGACACCGGCCATGCCGACGCCGCCGATTCCGGCAAAATGATATTTTCCTTTCATGGCTGTCGCTGCGGATTATAGCCCAGACGCAGAATGCGGGAGCGGAGACCTGCGGCGGATCGGATTCCGTCAGATCAGGCCTCGACTGCAAGGGAATCGAGGTCTATCTCCCCGTCGAAGACCGTGCGCACCGGCCCGGTGAGGGTGAATCCCGTGCCCTGCGACTGGCGGTAGTCGCCCTCGACAACAAGATCGTATCCCTGCGACGAACGTATGTGCATTGGAAGCGACATCCCATGCGCCTCAACACCTGCGACGGCAGCCGCGACGGCGCCAGTCCCGCACGCACCTGATTCGGCCTCCACGCCACGCTCATATGTGCGGATGATTGCCTTGGACGTTGAGATATACTGCACGAAATCGACATTTGTTCCGTTCGGCGCAAACTGTTCCGAAAGGCGCAGGGCGCGTCCGTCCATCTCGACATCCACCTTGGCGACGTTGCCGACGGGAACGATGAAGTGCGGCACACCGACCACAAGGTAATCGCCGGTGATCGCCGCCGAACCGCCTGTCGCACCGTTGACCTCAACGCCGTATCTGCGGTTGCGCGGCTCTGGCATCCAAACTTTGACAAGCCCGTCTGCAACTATCTCGGCGTCGACAAGCCCTGCACCGGTCTCGAACGTCATCGAACTCGACTTCGCCGCACCTATCCGCTTCGCGAACGCGGCGACACAGCGAGAGCCGTTGCCGCAAAGCTCCGCCTCCGTGCCGTCCGGATTGTAGAACGTCATGCGGAAATCGGCCTTGGACGATCCGCGCACAAGGATCACGCCCTCACAGCCGATGCCGGTGCGGTCGGCGGCCATCGCCGCAATGAGGTTGCCGCGTTCGGGGAACATGCCGTCACGGTCATCCACAAGCACAAAATCATTGCCCGCGCCGTGCATCTTGGTGAAACGGATCTTCATCGGTCACCTCCAAAAATGGACCAGAACGCCGCCGACGACGCATCAGGCGTATCCGGCGCATCGTTTCCGCCGGTAAGCTTGGCGAGATCGGCCAATATGTTGAACGCCTCCGAAAGCACTACGTCATCCTTCGCCGCGTCCTTCTTCTTTCCGGACACGGAATCGCCATAGTCGTCGTCATCCTCGAAATCGGCGGCGTCCTCGGCTTTGCGCATCTCGCGCTCTTCGCGCATCTGGGCAAGACGCTTCGTCCGTTCGAGTGACACGGACTTCGTCTCGGCGTTGTCGTGAAACAGCTTCACGAGCTTGAGGTGCGCATCGTATTTCGGATTGTCCCTCAAACGCGCACCGGAAAGTGCCGTCAGCGCCCCTACATAGGCATTCAGGTTCCAGACCTGCGGATGCGGAGCGCTTTGCACACGAGTCCACGGGAGCGCATTCGGAAGCTTGTCCTCACCGATGTCAAGCTCCTCAAGGAAACTCGGCAGATTGATATCCGCCTCTACGCCCTTCACCTGGGTTGAACTTCCGTTCACACGGTAGAAGCGGGACGTCGTCACCTTCACCGAACCGTACTTCTCCGGTCCGAGACGTGCGACAACCTCCTGCACAGTCCCCTTTCCGTGCGTTGAGTGGTCTCCAATCACGAGTGCGCGTCCCGTATCCTTGAGCACCCCGGCGACAATCTCCGAAGCGGATGCCGAGGCACGATCCGTAAGCACGATCAGCGGCTTGCGGTACGCAAAGCACGGCTGATCCCCGAACACCGGCAGAGCCTGCAGTCCCCTGTGGTCGCGTATCAGCACAACCGGGAGAGGGTTTCCGCGATAGGACGGCCAAAGGAAAAGCTGCGCAAGGAACACGGCCTCAGGCAGCGCACCGCCGCCGTTTCCGCGAAGGTCGAGAATCATGCCTTGCGAATCTATCGCGTTGAAATGTGCGACGTACTTTGCGACGTCAAGAGAACAAGACCTGAACGAAGGATCGTCCGGCTGCTTGTCGAACGTACGGTAGAACCCCGGAAGCTTCACATAGCCGAATCTGTTGGTGACTCCGTTCAGCACCACCTTCTCCACCCTTCCGGTGGCCGCCTGCTCGTCAAGCTTTATCTCGTCCCTTATGATGGGTATGCGCTTGCGCGTGGCGCCGGAGGGATCGCTGCGCGGAATTATCTCAAGCACCACCTTTGTGCCCTTCGGGCCACGGATCTTCCGTATGGACTTGCGCATAGGCTTGTACATCACGTCTTCGATCGGGCCGTCACCCTGCGCCACGCCGACAATCTTGTCGCCGCGCCGGATGCGCTTGTCGCGGTCGATGGGACCGCCCTTCATCACCTCGACTATCTTCAGCGCACCGTCATCCATCGAAAGCACCGCTCCCACGCCGCAAAGCGAGAGCGACATGTCCATGTCGAAATCCTCCTTGCGCATCGGCGACATGTAGTCCGAGTGAGGATCGTATGCCTGGCACACGGCGCTCATGTAGCGCTGGAACACCATCTCCTCATCCGGCTCGGCAAGAACCTGCGCGTATTGGCGGTAGCGCTTCAGGAGATTGTCCTTCGGCGTAAGTTCAGGCTCCTTGAAATCGTCGTCTTCGCCGTCTTCGGCGGCGGCATCCTTCTTAGCCTCGTCCTTGCCACCCGCCTCCCTGTCGGCCTCCTCCTTGTCAAGTTCTCGGCCGAGGACCATCGACAGCATTTCGTTCTTGATGCGCTTGCGCCATATCTCGTTCTGTTCGTCAACCGTCGAAGGCCATTCGGCGTCCTTCCGTCTCCACATGTAGTCTTCATCGACAGAGAAGTCGAACTCTGCGCCATGCAGAAGGTTTGTGACGAAATCGACCCTTTCCGCGATGCGCTGCAGGAATCTGCTGTGCATTGCGTAGACGAACGACACGTCTCCCTTCGCAAGGGCGTCGTCTATCCGCGTCTCCATCTTCGCGAAACCGTCGATGTCCGACTTAAGGAAAACCATCCGGTTGTAGTCGTAGCCCGACACGAGATTCGTCCATGCCCTGCGGCTCATCTCATCGTCGAACGGACGCCTCAGCACGTGCTTCTTCTCAAGCCGCTTCAGCACCTCCTGTGCAACCTTGCCGTAGTATGGCTGCGGCTCAAGCGCCGCCGCAGAGTTCGTCGCGTCCGCAAACGCCGCCGAGGCGGCAGTGAACGCAACGAGCAGGAGGCCGAACCTCCCGGCAGACGCCAGCGATGCGATGCGCCCGCAAAAAGAATTTCTCACTTGCCAGTCTCCATAAGTTGAACAAGTCTTGCGAGGTCGCTTCCGGAAACGCTCTCGGGCAGCGACAGAAGCCAATCGCGGATTGCGGCGGCGTTCATCACCTGCACCGCTCCGCACACCGCCATCCCGGAAATGAAGGTGTCGGATGCGAAGCACACCACAGGGACGACCGACATTCCGAAGCCAAGCCGCTTAAGCTTCGTCCGCACCTGCTCCGCCTCGCGCCTCGCCTGCGCAAGCGGATCCCTCGAAGGGAGTGCGCCGTTCACAAGGATGTGCCCATCCTCGAATGCCACGTCGCCACGCCAGCTTTTCGTCTCTACGGAGAACACTCCGGCCGGACCAACGACGACATGATCCACATGTTCGCCGCCGGCCACATAGTCGTGGAACACATGGTAGGCTTCAGGCAGTCCGCCGAGAACGCCCGCGACCCGCTCTTCGCCACGCGCTCCCCTGAAGAAGCTTTCCACCCTGCGCATTCCACGCCGCCAGTACACCGCAACGGAGATGAGGGACGCAACGAAGAGCAGCGCGAAAAGCCAGGTGTGCGAACTCATGACAAGCGCGGAAAGGAATGCGCCAAGCAGCACGAAGGAGAGGAACAGCGGCCAGAGGGAGAGGACTGTGCCTCTCACCCGCGCCCACTCGCCCGCAACCCCGTGCTGCCTTGCCATTGAATTCGCTCCGTGGATGGATGCGTCAGACCAGACCGCGCTTGACGAGGTGTTCGGCGATCTCGACGGCGTTCAGCGCGGCGCCGCGAAGAAGCTGGTCGCCGGAGATGAACATGTCGATACCCTTCCTGTCATTGCGGGAGATGTCCTGACGGATGCGACCGGCGAGAACGTCATATTTCGCCGTGGCGTCCAAAGGCATCGGATACGCGCCGTTGAGCGGATCGTCGACAACCCTCACGCCTTCGGCGCCGGACAGGATCTCGCGCACCTCAGCGGGTGTGACGTCCTCCTCGAACTCAAGGTTGAGCGACTCGGAATGCGCACGCGCAATCGGAACGCGGACGGACGTGCAGGAGAGCATCAGTTCCGGCGCATGAAGCATCTTGCGCGCCTCGTTGCGCATCTTAAGCTCCTCAAGCGTATACCAGTTCGTCTCATCGAACTTGTCGATGTGCGGAATGAGGTTGTAGGTAAGCTGGTGCTGGAACGCCTTGACCGTGAGGGGCTTGCCCTCCACGTACTCGCGCATCTGCGTTTCAAGTTCGGCAAGTCCGGGTGCGCCAGCACCGCTGGCGGCCTGATAGGTGGAGGCGATCACGCGCTTCAGCTTCTTCGCCTTGTGGAGCGGTGCGACCGCCTCAAGCATTATGGCCGTCGTGCAGTTCGGATTTGCGATCACGCCCTTGTTCCAGTCGAGATCCTCTGCGTTGACCTGCGGCACCACGAGCGGAACGTCAGGATCCTGACGGAATGCGCGTGAGTTGTCGATCATCTTGGCGCCGGCTTTCACCACGGCGTCGCGCAGCTGCAGGGCGACATCCGTCTTGCCCGCAAAAAGAACGATGTCCAGACCGCCGAAACTGTCCTCAGTGGCGGGCAGCACATGGTACGTTTCGCCAAGTATCTGCTCATCGCGTTCGCGGGATGCGAACACCTGCACCTTCCCGC
Source organism: uncultured Lentisphaeraceae bacterium (assembly GCA_964567665.1). GTDB lineage: Bacteria > Verrucomicrobiota > Kiritimatiellia > RFP12 > UBA1067 > UBA1731. The sequence continues at coordinate 69,564 of CAZMNN010000004.1, read as the reverse complement.
ACGGGAACTTGCGGTCCTTGAGAACCTTGATCATCTCGGTGCCGACGGCTCCAACGCCGACAAGGCCAACCTTATACTCCTTAGCCATCATCTACTCCTTTGATACAAAAGTTGGTCGGTGATTATACCAAAAACACAACCTGCGCACAAATACGCGCAAAATGCAGAAAACGCCGCCTCAATCCCTCTTAATCTCAAACACGCGGCATCGTGATGCGGCGACTGCGAGAGCGACGCCTTTTTCGAGCTGCGACGCCGTGCATATCTGCCCCTCAAGCCGGTAGCGGCCGGACGGCAGTCCCGCCATGCGGAGCGTGAAGTAGGCGGTGTCCCGTTCCGCGAAATTGAACACGGCGACGATTCTGCTTCCGTTCAATTCGTATGCCACGTGCTGAAGCATCGACACGTTTCGCGCATTGTCGAGATAAGGAACGCAGACCTTCTCCATTGGCGGCGGGAACGGCTTTGCGGCGTCAAGCGCAAGCGAGGCCTCGTCCGTGCAGAGCCGCCCGTCGATTACGTAGTCCTCGTATGTGGCGGCACGTGTCGTAGCGTCCGCAAACGCTTTCCACCAGCGGGCATCGCATCCCTTCGGGAAAGTGTACGGTATGGATGCCTCCCAGCGGTTGAAAAAGAACGAATCAAGCGCAAGCCCAATGCCTTCGGGCTGAGTTATGCAGGTCGTGCACTGCACTCCGTGCGGGAGGCTCATGAGCTTAGGAGCGGACTTTCCGTAATCGCGGTCAACCTGCTCGCGCACGTCCTTGGCGGCGACGAAATAGTTGAGGTAGCTGTCGATGCCTGGCTTGTATGGACACGAAGCGTCCCACCACGGATACGGCCCCCACGGATCGATCCACTTGAGTGACCCCGCGTAGTCTATCGCCTGCACCTCAGGGGCGAGGTTCTTCGGACGCCAGGCGCTGGACATCTCGCACCAGGCTATGCCCGGTATGAATCCGAGCGAATTCTCGCCGCCCGTGAATTTACGGACATACCTGTCAATCGTCTTCACAACCTTTGCGTGTTCAAGTGAACGGAATCTGCGTATCTGACGATACCACTTTCCGCCGAACGCAAGCTCCTGCGGCCAGTCTTTCGCCATCTCCGCGTCAGTCACGCCGACATGCTTCGCAAACGCAGCGCGACAGCGGGCGCACATGCAGCCGCGACCATTGAACATGTATGGCTCCCAGTTGGCCCACAGGCCGTCACAGCCATCGAGAAACCTCTTGAGCAGCGGTACGGTGTTCGTCTTGAAATACTGACTTTCACCGTACACGGCAATCGGACACGATGCGTTCTTCAGTTCCGCGTGGGTTTCTCCGGGAAGCGCAACGTAGCGATCCTCCTGCGGTCTGCCGCCGGGCTGTCCGACCCTGAACCCGTTCGCCACGAAATAGGACTCCGGCGTCACGCGCCTTACGCCCTTCCTGCGCCATGCGGCAAGCGTCTCCGCGTCAGGCAGCATCGATACCACCCAATTCGCTCCAGCTGCGGTGAACATATCCGCGAACCCCTCACGTCCGGCGGCGGTTGTGAAGTCGAGATAGCGTCCGCCTGGATAGAAGCCGTTGGAGTAGCGTTTCGGGATCTTTGCGGATATCGTCGGCATGGTGAACACCTTTGTCCTTGCCATGTCGGTTACGCGCCTTCCGTCATATTCGGCATACATCTCCATCTCGCCCGCAGATGCGTCAGGCGCCGCCCTTACAAGTGCGGAAAGCGCACTCCAGCCGTTGTATTCCGTGCTTACCCAGCATCCGCCGTAGCTTGGATGCGCCGGCAGCCGCCACACGGAGCCGCCGTTAGGACGCACCGTCCGCACGGCGCCGCCAGCAGCGACCATCGCCGAATCGACGTACTCGTATCCCTTCGGAAGCGAAAGCACGAACGTGAATCTGCTCGCATCGTATTTTTCGTCGTGCAGGTTTTTCCTCCACATCCACATCGGAAGCGCACACTGTCCAGCCGAAAACGCAAACGTTCCGTCAAGCCAGTCGGCCGGAAACGCCTTAAGCGTGATGGGGTTGTCGAAACGGTGACGCTCAAACGACACGTCCCTGAAACGCATCTCACCGACGCCATCTATGCGAAGCACGATGTTCACGGCGTCGCAGCCGGCGGGAACCACCACCTCGCGTGAATACTGCCCCCATTCGCTCCAAAGATCGTCGAGAGAAAACACCTGCAGCTGCGGCGCTGCACCGCCTGACCTGTTCAGTTCCGCCGCCTGACTCGCTTTCGCAAGCTTCGGGGTGAACAGAACGCCGCCGAACGTGCCGACATCGTGGCGCATCCGGTAGCGGAATGACAGCCTATACACGCCACCGTCAAGATCGGGAAGCTTCACGTCCTGCACAAAGCCGCCGGAGACGTTCTTGGCTATGTCGGCGCTACGGCATACGTCCACAAGGCTCGACTTCTTGAGGATGTGCGCCTCTTCGCCATCCTTCGTGAACACGACCTCGTTCCGGACGGCCTTCCGGCGGGGATCATCCTGCGCGATGTCACCGTTGTGCATGTAGCAGTACGATCCCTTCCATGCGTCGAAAGGCACCGACGCCTCGTGCTTCATTGGAAATCTCTGCGCGGAGATCGCCGCGAAATCAAATGTCAGACCACCAGGTTCGCCAGGTCCAACAGGATTCCATTCCCGTTCCGCACACCCGCACAGAGCAAGCAACACAGCCAAGGCCGTTACGGCCTTGCGTACCATCATGGAAACCCCATCAGTCCGTCTCATTCTGCCATGCCTCTGGTTGGTAGTGGGTGGATGGTATATGGTAGTGGGCGGTGGGGTGGTTGGATAGATGGCAGTGGGTAGTTGATAGTGGTAGAATCAATCGCAAAGCCTCTACCCGTCCACCAACTACCCAACCACTATCTACCGACTATTTACGCTTTCTTCGTTCCCCAGGGCTTGCCGGGCAGCGGGAACGCCTCGTCCCCGTACTCCGGCATCGGCACGTCGCCGTCCTTCTCGAAGTCGAGCGGCGTCGGCTTGCACTCAAGGCCGTAGAACGGCGAAGCGGTGTTGCGCAGGATGTCAGCCATCGACACCATCTGTCCTGTGTACGCGGAAAGACGGATCATCACGCCGCAGGCCGTGGAAAGCGCACAGGCCTCGCCTTCGTTGAGGTATGGGCCAACGCTCATCGCGCTCTTGAGCAGAGCGACATGCTCCTGCACGTACGGATTGACGTCCGGGAAGTCCCCGGCAAGCTCAATCTTCTTTCCGCCAACGGCCTTTACGATCTGCCCGCCGGCAATCGTCTCCTTGGCCGTGCGGAAGAATTCGCGCACGTCGTTCTTGCACTCGCATATCTGGCGGCACATCGAGTGGATGTGCACTCCCTCGCCGTAGTCAAGGTCTGCCGAGAAGAAGTCGTACTGGTTGCCGGATACGCGGCGCATACGGCCGCCGAACGCCAGAGCCGTCTTCGGGAAGCGTCCGATGAACCAGTTTGCGACGTCGATGTTGTGGACGTGCTGCTCGCAGATGTGGTCGCCGGAAAGTTCGGCGAAGTTGAGCCAGTTGTTGCAGAGATAGTCCTTGTTCGACATCTCCTTGGTGCGTTCGCGCACCCACGGCACACGTCCATTCCAGTACACCTCGCCTCCGAGAATCGGCCCGATCACTCCCTCGTCGAGCGCCTTCTTCTGGAGCAGGTTGCCGCGCTGATGACGGCGCTGGGTGCCGCACACCACAGTAAGCTTCTTCTCCGCCGCAAGCTTCGACGCCTCGATCATGAGCCTCACGCCAGGCGCATCGACGGCGACGCCCTTTTCCGCGAACACGTGCTTTCCGGCCTTGACGGCGGCCATCGTGTGGACAGGACGGAAACTCAGCGGCGTCGTCAGGATGACCACGTCGACCTCCGGCATCTCCATCACCTTCTTGTATCCGTTCGCGCCGCCGAACGCGAACTTCTTGTCCACGCCGAACTTCTCCGCCGCGAACTCGGCCTTCTTGAGGAAATAGTCGGCGAACGCCACGGGCTTCACCGTCACGTCAATCCCCTCCTTGCGAAGGATGTCCGCCGCCTGCATCATGTTGCCGAGCGCACCGAACTTGTAGAAGTCCTGTGCACTTGCGGGTTTCCAGTTGCCGCCGGTGCCGCGTCCGCCGCAACCGACGACCGCAACCTTTATCTCCTTCTTCCCGGCAAGGTTTCCGGCCACCGAAGTGCAGCCTGCCATGCCCGCAGCGGCGAATATTCCGCCAGACTTAAGAAACGTTCTCCTGTTCATTGTCCGTTGTCCTTTTTTGCTTTTAGTTTTCGGCCCACTGCCTGCGCAGCAGGTCGCACATTCCGTTCAATATCTGATGACGCTCCTCCAGCCTCGGAAGGATCGGCTTGCCCTTGGCGTCCTTGCCCTTCGGAACCCAGCCGGCCTCAAGGGACACAACGCCGCCGTAGCCGATCTCCTTCAAGCCGCGAAACGCAAGACGATAGTCGTCTGCGGCGCCGTCAGAGCCTGGTATGCGGCGGTTGCGGCGGGAAGCGATGTGGACATGGGCGAGAAGCGGGCCGGCGGAGAGGATAGCGGCGCGGTCGTTGGCCTCCTCCCACGTCATGTGCCACAAATCCGCCATGACCTTGCAGCCGTCGCCGATTTCCTGCGCCATCTTGGCGGCGTCTGAGACCTGACGCAGAAACGGCGTCTCCTTGCGCTGCAGCGGCTCAAGCACGATTGACGTGCCGCACTTCGCCGCCTTTTCGGCAAGACGCTTTCCGGTGTTCGTGACGAAATCCTCGCGAAGCTCCTTCAGCCCGACTTCAGGCTTTGCGCGTGCGGGGCAGATGATGAGACCGGTGGACTTCAGTCCGCCGATGATCTCAAGCAGCGGGAGGAACTTCGCAACCTCCGCATCGTTCTCCTTCGGGTCTGCATAGTCGAAGCGGCTCGGTCCGCACGCAGTGGCGCAGGTGAGCTTGCGCCCCGCCATCGCCTTGCCGAAAGCCTCGCCCTTCTCGATCAGCCACTCGCCCTTCTTTCCGGTCGGAATCTCGACGGCGGCGTATCCGTTGGCTTCAAGGTAGTCAAGCTTTGCGTTGATGTCATCCGCAACGGGTATCGACCCCCACTGAAGGCAGAGCTTCAGCGAAGCGTCTCCCGAACAGGAACTTTTGCATCTCGCACCGGCACACCCGGAAACGGCTCCCGCACCCGCAAGCGCCACCCCGGCCATGAACTCTCTTCTGTTCATCCTTAAGTCCTCCTTATGCAAGCCATTATACCATAAACGGCGGCGCAATCAGAAGAAAACACCGTGCCGGCCTAATCAAGCCGGGAGCATTCTTTCGCCGTCGTTGAGATAGCAGCTCGGATCTTCACCCCACATGTCGCCTGTCGCTGCCTCGCCTCGCGCACGGAAATTGCCGCCGCACACATTCAGCCAACGACAGCTGCGGCAACGCCCCTTCACAAGTTCCTTCTTTCTGCGCATCGCCGCAAGCAGGGAATCTTCGGACGGCGCACCCCATATCTCGGAGAACGGCCGCTCCCGGACGTTCCCGACAGGATGATCCCTCCAGAACTGATCCGGATACACCGTCCCGTCCCAAGATATGCAGGCTATGCCCTGTCCGCTGGAGTTGCCGCCGTTCAGCGACAGCAGCTCCATTACGCACTCCGACGGACGCTTCATGTACAGATACGGCCCGTCGCAGTGGTTGTCCACCGTAAGCACCTCCACCGGTCTGCCGGACGCAAATGCCCTCTCCGTCTCGGCGACAATGGTGTCGATTGCCGCCCGGCGCTCGACGGCCGAAAGGTCGTCCGCGATGAGCGACTGTCCGCGCCCAGTGTACACTAGATGGTAGAAGCACACCCTTGGAACGTTTTCAATGCGCATCATGTCGAAGATCGACGGAATCGCGGCGACGTTGAGGCGCGTCATCGTGACGCGAAGCCCAACCTTGACGCCACGGGCGACAAGGCGGCGAATGGCCGCAACGCTTGCGGCGTACGCGCCGCGTCTGCGGCGAAAGCCGTCGTGGATCGCCTCCGTGCCGTCAATCGATATGCCGACATATCCTGTGCCAAGAGACGCAAGCCAATCCGCCGTATCGTCATCTATCAACGTGCCGTTGGTTGAGAACGTCACGCGCAACCCTCTCGACTTCGCGTACTCCGAAAGCTCGCGGATGTCCGAACGGCAGAACGGTTCGCCGCCGGAGAACAGCAGCACCGGGACTTTCCAGTCCGCAAGGTCGTCTATCACGCGCCGCGCCTCGTCTCCGTTCAGAACGCTGTCGGCGCCGTTGCGTCCGGACGCATAGCAGTGTGCACAGGCGAGATTGCATTCCGGCGTCACATTCCACACGACAATGGGTCTGCGGTGTATGTTCTTCGCATACCGCAGACGATCGTTTGGTTCATCCGTTCCGAACAGGAGTTTGCTTATGCTTGTCATGTGTTTCTGTGTATGTTTTCACGCAAAAGACGCGGGCAGGATTATATCACATCCGAAAATGGTATAATCCGCGCCAATGCAGAAAAGCCTGAAAGCGTCCATCCCTCTCATCCTGCCGTTTGCGACATGGATGGCGCTGATGTTTGCGCTTCCGTCCACCGCCGCCGCCTACGCGGCAAGATCTGCAGCGACGCTCGCCGTAGGTCTCGTCTGCCTTGCGATGCGGCGACGCTTCGTTCTTACGTCGCACAATTGCGGAGATGGCGTCCGAACATCCCTCTTTCTCTCCGTCCCGACCGGTATCGCAGCGGGGGCGGCAATCTGTGCGCTGTGGATAGTCCTGCCGGCATGGCCGTTTCCGGAACCGGTCGCACCGTCGCCTTCGCCATATGCGCCGGAGGTGTGCGGCTGGCCGCTCACGATCGCAAAACTTGTCGGCAGCGCATTCATCATCGCACCGGCGGAGGAGCTGTTCTTCCGTTCATTCCTCTACCGAAGGCTGATCAGCCGCGACATCACATCCGTTCCGCTGTCGCAGTTCGATCTCTCTGCCTTTCTCTGGACTGTGCTTCTGTTCACGCTTGAACACGACCGGCCGCTCGCGGCGGCGCTCACCGGCGCAGTCTACGGCCTTCTGGCGATCCGTCTCGGAATCGGATCTGCAATATCCGCCCACGTGACGACCAACCTGCTTCTGGCCATTCACGTAATATACCGCAATGCGTGGCAATTCTGGTGAGTGAACGTCTTGACATACGGCTGACGGCGCTTTATCCGGACTTCTCGCGTTCGCGGATAAAGGGGCTTATCGAATCTGGATTCGTAAAGGTCAACGGAGTGCCGGTCGTCAAGCCAAGCGCAAAGGTGGAGGCGGCGGACGAATTTGAGGTTACGATCCCCCCTCCGGTTCCCGCCGTGCCGCAGCCGGAGGACATTCCGCTGAACGTCATCTTCGAGGATGACGACATTCTCGTGATAGATAAGCCGGCTGGACTTGTCGTCCATCCAGCACCGGGGCATTTCACAGGTACGCTCGTGAACGCGATACTGCACCACTGCCCGGATCTGAAAGGAATCGGCGGAGTGGCGCGTCCCGGAATCGTGCACAGGCTCGACCAGGATACGTCCGGCGTGATGGTGATCGCAAAATCGCAGCTTGCGATGGATGCGCTCGTAAAGGACTTTGCGACGCACTCAAACATCCGAAAGCTCTACCGCGCCGTGGTGCACGGCATACCCTCTCCGCTGTCCGGACGGATCGAGAACCACATCGGAAGACATGCGGTTAACCGGAAGAAGATGGCCATCCGCACGGACGGAGGCAAACTGGCGATAACAGATTACCGTACGCTCGCCACGGCGCACACCCCTATCGGCGAAGGCCGCACAGACCCACACTCTGCGATTTCGCTTGTGGAGTGCGACATCCTCACCGGCCGTACGCACCAGATACGCGTACACATGGCATCTCTCGGATGTCCGATTGTCGGGGACGATACGTACGGACGCAGATCGGCGGACAACGCAATCCATCCAAAACCGGAACGTCAGATGCTCCATGCCTGGCGACTTGAACTGCGGCATCCCGCGACCCGCGAGCAGACGGTGTTTGAAGCACCGCTGCCGAAGTGCTTCTCAAACTACTTTTAGCCGTTTATGCGGCGCATCGGCACACCCGCAATCTTCAGCCGTGTCGGAAGTGAAAGTCTCTCATTCGTGATGCCTGTCAGTATGAACGTGCCGTGTTCCGCTCCAAATAGTTCAGGAGTGCCTTGCGGAGGACACGGTATCCGCCCGGAGTGGGATAGTCGCCAGTGAAATACCAGTCGCCGATGCGCCGCTCTCCGTCATCGGGGCGCTGTCCAACCGGCTGCCAGCCATCCGGCGGACGATCTCCACTATCCGCGCCCTGCAAACATCGCCGCAGCGCCGGAACAGTCTGAAAGACCACCGCTATCTCCGCTTTCATGCCAGGCGGTGTGAGAAGTCTGGCTATCTCACTCGAATGTTCCTTTTCGCTGAACCGCGCATAGAGAGCCTCAAGTGGATTTCGTTCATCACCCATCAAGGCATCCCTCAATTCCCTTTCCGCATCCTTTCCGAGAAGGTTGACGAGCGCACGAAACGCGACCAGCTCACCAAGCGTGGACATATCAATCCCGTAGCAGTCAGGGTATCTGATCGGCGGCGCAGACGATGCAATCACAATGCGTTTCGGGCCGAGCCTGTCGAGCATCGGCAATATCGCATTTTTCATGGTGTTTCCGCGCACGATGGAATCGTCAAGCACCACAAGCGTATCCGCGCCTGGACGCACCAGACCATACGTGACGTCGTATACGTGCCTGTAGAATTCACGCCGGGCCGCCGCATCGGCAATGAACGTGCGGAACTTTGCATCTTTGACTGCAATTTCACCGAAGCGCGGTACGGAATGCCGAACGAGCGCCATCCCAAAAAGTTCTTCAAGAAGTCCATGAAATGCGATTCGCGCTGAATTGGGGATGTAGGAGAAGAAGATGTCCTCCATCGGCGAATCCGCCGCTTCAAGTATCTGCGGCGCAAGCGCCGCCCCCAAGGCTCGTCGCTCACGATGGATATCCGCATCGTTTGCCCTCGAAAAGTATATCCGCTCAAACGAGCAGGAACGTTTCTCGCTGCCGACCGACGTTTCACAGCAGGAATCCGCAAGCGAATGCCAGGATATGCCGCCATCCGGCGAAATTACAAGTGCTTTTCCGGGCGGCAGCTCTTTGACTGATTCCGGCGGCACGTCAAACGCCGCCTGTATGGCAGGTCGTTCGCTGGCGACGACAGCCACATCGTCATTCACAAGAAAATAGCCTGGCCTTATGCCGTGCGGATCGCGAACCGCGAACGCCTCACCGGCTCCTGTTGCGCCGACAAGCGTCCAGGCGCCGTCGGCGGATGAAAGAGCGGACGAGATGGCATCGGCAAGGTTCTTTCCCGTCTCAAGTCCATGCGCAACAAGTTCGGTGATGAGATAACCGTCCGCCCGGCTTGTCGGAAATGCGCCGCTTCCCCTGTACCGCTCGAACAGTTCCGCCGTGTTCGTGAGATTGAAGTTCCCCGCAAGCATGAACGTATGCGCAAGGGCGCTCGACCCATGCACGAACGGATGGCAGAAAGCAACATCGCTCCTGCCGTACGTGGCGTAGCGAAGATGTCCGAGAAACACCCTTTCCGCATTTCTTCCGAAACCGCCATGACAGACATGGGCCGCATCTGAAACCGCATCGGCCTTGCCTCTCGCACGTTTCGCTATTGCTCCAAGGACATCCGCAAGCGGCGTGGACGAGGCTGACTTGAACACCTGATACGGCGGCGCTCCAAATTCCGGGTTATGCCGCAGTATTGCGGCGCCGGCGCCATCCTGCCCGCGGTTGTGCTGCTTCTCAAGCAGGAGCGACAGTTTCGTTCCGCCGAAATCGTCCGTGGCGGATGGTGGCCGTCTCAAGACCACCATCGCCACGGCGCATTCGTGCCTAATCTCGTCAGACATACCGAAAGTTCCGCATCAGCAGTTGAACAGCATATCGCGGTATTTCGGCAGCGGCCATCTGTCGTCGGCGACGCTGTGCTCAAGCCTGTCGACCGTTGTGCGAAGCGCTGTCATCGCCGTAAGCACGGTCTCCGGTCTTGCGGCGGCAAGCGCTCCGTCGAGCTTTTTGAGACCGCACTTGAGCTGATCAAGTCCGGAACCGATTTCAACGGCGTCCTCCCTGAGCGCCGCCGTGCCGCTCGATATTCCGCCCTTTTCCGCAAGAGCAAACGCCTTGACGGTTTCGGCATACTCCGCCTTGACTGACGGCAGAATCATCTCGCTTGCGATGTCTCGTGCGCATACGCCCTCAATCCTGATCTTTTGGGCATATTCGTCCCGGAAGATCTCAAGGCGCGACGCCAGCTCGCGCGCCGACATTACGCCGTACTTCGCGAACAGAGCAGCGTTCTCCTCACTGCCGAGCGCAGTCAAAGCCTCTTGCGTGTTCGCCGCATTCGGCAATCCGCGCCTTTTCGCCTCCTCAATCCATTCGCCATCGTACCCGTTGCCGTTGAATATCACGCGCTTGTGCGCGGCGAGTGTCCTCTGCAATATCTCCTGGAGTGCCTTGTGGAACGCCTCGGTATGCTCCCCCGGCTTCGCCTTGCCAGTGGTGCCGCTCGCCTCAAGCGCATCCGACATATGATCCACCGCCTCTGCAACGATCGTGTTCAGCACCATCATCGGGCCGGCGCAGCACACGCTCGATCCGGGGGCGCGGAACTCGAACTTGTTTCCGGTGAACGCAAACGGCGACGTGCGGTTGCGGTCGGTCGCGTCACGCGGCAGCGGCGGAAGTACGTCCGCTCCTATTCTGAGCTTTGCGGACTTCTTCGACTTTGCGGCCACGCCCTTCTCGATGCAGTCCACCACTTCGGCGAGCTGGTCGCCAAGGTATATGGAGATGACCGCCGGCGGCGCCTCGTTCGCGCCAAGACGATGGTCGTTGCCGGCCCCCGCAACGGCTGCACGGAGAAGGTCTGCGTGGCTGTCCACGGCCTCGATCACCGCGCAAAGCATCGTGAGGAAGATTGCGTTCTGCTCAGGGTCGCTTCCGGGATCGAGCAGGTTTACGCCGCCGTAGCTGACAGACCAGTTGTTGTGCTTTCCGGAGCCGTTCACGCCGGCGAACGGCTTTTCATGCAGAAGGCATTTGAAGCCGTGCCTCTCCGCGACGTTGCGCAGCGTATCCATCACAAGCATGTTGTGGTCGCAGGCGAGATTCAGCTCCTCGAACTGCGGCGCCAGCTCGAACTGAGCCGGGGCGACTTCATTGTGACGCGTCTTCGCCGGGATGCCGAGCCTCCACAGCTCCTTCTCCACATCGTTCATGAAATCAAGGATGCGCAGCGGGATCGCGCCGAAGTAGTGGTCTTCAAGCTGCTGGCCTTTCGCGGACGGCGCACCGAAAAGCGTACGGCCCGTCATCACGAGGTCGGGACGCCTCTCCCAGTATTTCCTGTCCACGAGAAAATACTCCTGCTCTGCACCGAGCGTACATCCGACATGTGCCTCCGGACGCCCGAACAGCTTCATCAACCGTTTGATGGAGCGGTCAAGCGCCTGCATGGATCTGAGAAGCGGCGTCTTCTTGTCGAGCGCTTCGCCGGTGTAGGCGCAGAACGCCGTCGGGATGCAGAGCGTAGCACCGTTGCCGTGACGTTTGATGAACGCCGGAGACGTTGGATCCCATGCCGTGTAGCCCCGCGCCTCGAACGTTGAACGGATGCCGCCCGACGGGAAGGACGATGCGTCCGGTTCGCCGACAATCAGGTTCTTGCCGGAAAACGACATTATCGGCTCACCGTTCTTCAACTCAAGGAACGAGTCGTGCTTTTCCGCCGTAGCCCCAGTCATCGGGAGAAACCAGTGCGTGTAGTGCGTCGCTCCGCGATCCATCGCCCATTTTCTCATGGCGTGCGCGACCTCTCCCGCGATTGAGGAGTCGAGCGGCCTCCCGTCGCGGATTGTCGCCTGGAGTTTCTTGGCGGCATCCTTCGACAGATACGTCTGGATCGCCTCGTCGCCGAACACGTCGTCGCCGAACGAGGTCATTCTCTTCGCTTCTTCCATCATCTTCGTTCTCCTTTTGCCGAATGCGACCTTCGCATTCCACGCATGGACATGAAGCAAGAGCCATGCCAACATCACGGCGGCAAAAATGCGCCGTCCGTACACATTGTGCGAAAAGACGTTCCATGCGCGGCTACATAAACTGTAAAACGCATGGGACGAAGATATGGATGCCGAACGTCAGACTAAAGGATGAGACGTCGCGCCGGCGGAATGTCCGTCGAGAACGAAAATGCGGACGCAAGCTCGGCTGCGGCGTCATCCAGCAATGCACTGCGCCCTTTCGCGAACAGCGTGGCGATTTTCTGTCCCGGCTCCACCCTGTCGCCGTGCGTCACGGCAAGAAGCACACCGGCAGCCGGATCAATCGTGTCGTCCGTTCTGCCGCGCCCTGCGCCAAGCATGAACGCCACCCGTGCAACGCGCTCGGCATCTATGGCGCTTACGTATCCGGCGCGTTCGACCTTCAGCCTTGCGGACTGTGCTCCGCCGTCGTGCGCATATTCGTCCTCGAAACGCGCAAGGTCGCCGCCATGAAGGCAGACCATCTTCGCAAATACGTCATAGGCCTTTCCGTTTGACAGATTCTCGCGGCAGCGGATGCGCGACTTTTCGATGTCGAATCCCTTGGAAAGCGAAACCATCATCGCGGCGAACTCTATGGACAGCTCCACGACGTCGGACGGCACTCGCCCAATCCCTTTCAGGACGTCAATCGCCTCCTTGACCTCAAGCGCATTCCCAACGGCGAACCCAAGCGGCTCATCCATGGACGTCACAAGCGAAGCCGCCCTGCGTCCCGCCCGCTTTGCACCGTCCACAAGCGCGGCGGCAAGCGCCGCCGCGTCCTCCCTCGACTTCATGAACGCCCCCTTGCCGCACTTGACATCAAAGACAAGCGTCCCGGCGCCTTCCGCAAGCTTCTTTGAAAGTATCGACGAAACGATCAGCGGAATCGACGGCACTGTCCCGGTGACGTCCCGGAGCGCGTACAGACGCTTGTCCGCCGGCGCAATCTCGGATGTCTGCACTGTCATGGAGCAGCCGCACTCCGCGACGACACGCCTGAAATCGACAAGCGAAAGCGAAGCATTGTACCCGGGAATCGATTCAAGCTTGTCCGCAGTGCCGCCGGTCAATCCAAGTCCGCGCCCGGTCAATGACGGAACGGCCACTCCGCAGCTTGCGGCAAGCGGCTGAATCACAAGCGAAAGCTTGTCGCCAACGCCCCCGGTCGAGTGCTTGTCCGCCGTGGGGCGCAACAGTTCCGACCAGTCAAGACATTCGCCTGAATCGCGCATCGCCTCGGTCAACGCATGGATCTCGGATGACGACATTCCGCGGCAACACACGGCCATCGCGAACGCTGACATCTGGTAGTCCGGCACATCTCCCTTGGAGTATGCGGCAATCAGTTCACGGATCTGCGTTTCGGAAAGCTCCCTTCCCTCACGCTTGCGGTCGAGCAGAATCTTTACTGGCGTTTCCATGGCGAAGTATTCTACCACAGTTCGCCGCTTCACCGCACGGCGATTGCATTATCGCATGTGGATTGCGCGGTCGGCGAGCGAAACCGCCTCAAGAAGATCTGCGGCGACTGGACACCCCGAAGCGGCAAGCCTGTCCGGCATCTGGTGTCCGCACCCGACAAGCACACAGCGTCCGCCAAGCTCACGCGCCACCTCGGCATCGTGCAGCGTATCGCCGATGAAAACAACGTTCCCGGCATCGCAGCCAAGATGCGCCATCAGTTCACGGCCTCTCTGGAGCTTCGATGCACCATCAAGATTGTCCACCCCGAAAACGCAATCGAAAAATCCACCGAGGGCGTTGGACACGATGGCATCGTTCAGCTTGTCCTGACGCAATGCGGAAAGAACGCACTGGCGAAACCCCGAAGAAGCCGCCGCCTCAAGCGCCACCCTGGCATTGGGACGGATTGCCTGCGGCTCTTCAAGGATGAACCTGTGGAAATCCTCGCATATCGCGTCCCAGTCCCACCTGTCGAGATCTACCCCAAGTTCAGCGTAGAAAGGACGCACCGGAAATCCGAACCGCTGCCGGTAACGCTCAACGGTTATCGGGGATGCGCCTCGAAGACGAAGCATCCTGTTGAGCGCACCTACAGCCGCCGAGACGTCATCAAGCAGCGTCCCGTTCCAGTCCCAGATCAGACGCTTTTCCATTCAAGCGAGAGATCCACCGATCCGGCGGAATGTGTCAGACATCCAAGGGAGATTGCCGTAACGCCTGTCGCGGCCACCTCTTTCGCCCGGTCAAGCGTAATTCCGCCGGACGCCTCTGTCTTGGAAATCCCCTTGCACAACTTTACGCACTTCTTCATGTCCGCAACGGTCATGTTGTCGAGCATTATCCACTCAGGCTTGGCCTTGAGAGCGCTCGCACATTCGCGCAGGGATTCGACCTCGACCTCCACGGCCAGTTTTGGGAAACGGGCACGTGCGGCCTCAACCGCCTTGTCAAGCTCGTCAGGATTGCCGCCGCGCCAGAGTCTGCGGTGGTTGTCCTTCATCAGCACCCTGTCGTACATCCCCATGCGGTGATTCGTTCCGCCGCCGCACGTGACAGCGTATTTCTCGAACACCCTCAATCCGGGCGTAGTCTTGCGCGTGTCGAGAATCAGCGTTCCATAGCGCTTCACGGCATCCACGAACGCCCTCGTCAGCGTCGCTGTCGCACACATCCGCTGCATGAAATTCAGCGCAGTGCGCTCCGCCGCAAGTATCGACCGCGCTTTGCCCTTGAACACCAGTATCGGCTCGCCCGGCTTCACCGCAGAGCCGTCCGCCTTCAGTATCTTGACAGATATCTTGGGATCCACCGCCTTCAACACGGCGCGAGCCACAGTTGCGCCGGCCACAATGCAGCCTTTCCCCTTCGCGTATATCTCTCCAACGGCGACCGCTTTCGGATCGACAAGCGCAACCGAAGTGGCGTCGCACCACGGCTCGCCCTTGACCTGATCAACGCTCGCGAGATCCTCGTCAAGCGCAAGACGGACAGCCGCACGTGCGCGCGGCGACCTCATTACATCCCGTATCATGCGCAATCCCCCGTCAGGAAACGGCGGCGACAGCCCAGTCGGAATACATCATCCACGCCGCAAAGCCGATAAGCCCCAGCGCAACAACCGCCGCTATCAACGCGATGAGGGTGGACGTCTTGCCAACCGCCGCCCCCTTCTTCTGTGAAAGGGCATCGGTATCGAGCTGGAACCGTGCGGCGATGACCGCACCACCTGTTGACGAAGCCTGCACATCATCTGCGGGCGTATCTGGTTTCTTGAGTTTCATATGCGCAAAAGTGTATCACATCCCATCCTGTTCAGCAATAGGCGCAACACACATTCTCCTTTTAAGTGCCATACGGTCTATCGACAGTCACGAATATGATCCGGCAAGCTTCTCCGCCGACGCAGGATCAAGGAACATTCCGCAATCTGGGTGCATCTGCAGTATCGAACTCGGAAGCATATTCGTGATTGGCCCCTCAACCGCGCCCTTTACGGCATCGGCCTTTCGCGAATCGGGGCAGGTGCAGACAATCGATTTGGACCACATGATCTGCTTGATCGTCATGGAGAACGCCTGCGTCGGCACATCGTCGATTGACGGGAACCATCCTTCGCCCACCTGCTGCATACGGCACTTCTGGTCAAGCGGCACTACCTTGTAGGCGCGGTTGGTGTCGAAATCGGCCGGCGGATCGTTGAACGCAAGATGACCGTTTTCGCCAATTCCCACACAGGCGACGTCTATTGGCGCTGCACGGATGAGAGATTCAAGACGCGCAACCTCGGCATCCTGATCGACGGCTTCACCGTTGACCTCGTTGAACACCTTCATCGGATGCGGCGTTCTGGCGACAAGCCGTTCACGCATGTAGCCGCGGAACGAGGCCTTGTGCGTGACAGGGATGCCGACATACTCATCAAGGTGGAATCCTGTCACCTTCGTCCAGTCTATTCCAGGCTCCTTCACAAGAGCCTCCAGAAACTCGAACTGGCTCGCGCCCGTCGCGACGATGATCCTGGCCTCGCCGTTTTCGGATATGGCTTTGCGGATCTTGTCGGCGGCCATGTCAGCCGCCTTCTGCGCCATGTCAAGTTTGTCCCTGCCTATGTAGACTTTCATCTGAACTCCTTGATTGGATTGTCTCGTTTGAAAACGTTGCGGAGGATTATAGCAAATTGCATTTTCACCCGCAAACACATCCTGCACAGTGCGAGTTGAAATGCAGAACCGTCTGCCGTCGCTCAAGATCAGCGAATCGTCACTGGCCCTAAAAGGCCTGACGGCAACAGTTCGTCGTCCTTCGACCAGTGCTTCCATGTCGTGAACGTATGCCGCCCGGTGGGAGACCGTCTTCCTTCCTTGACCCAGTCCGGAATCTCCTTTATGCCCCATTCAATCTTGCGGAAGTGCGGGCGCTCAATCCACTCGCAGTCCAACGGCATTGAATCGTCGCCGATGAGACGGTTTGGCCACAGGTTTGTGACCTTGATTTCCATCCGCACTGTTTCCGAGCCATCGACGGCATCCGTTATGTCTATTCTGAACGGCGGCTTCCACAACGCAGGATACATCTTGCCGTTCACCGTCACCTCGGCGATGTTCTTCACAACACCAAGGTCGAGGATGAGGCGTCCGCCGTCAACAGGACGCTTCACGCCGTCAACCGTCTTTGAGTACGTTGCCGTTCCGGAGAAATATCTTGCACCCTGCTCCGGGCGTTCAGTCCATGAAATGAGCTTGTCGAATACAAGCGCTTCGTCCGCGCCCTTCGCATGGGCGTTGGGCGCGAAGCCGTGCGGAAATGCGACGCGCCACGGCCCTTCCACCGCACCTGATGCCGCAACTACGTCAATTCGCTTGTATTCCCTTGCGACAGCCGTCCTCTCCTTCCCGCCGTCAAGATACGTTACGCGAAGCTCCTTGAGTTTGTTCTTCGCCGGATCTGAGCCACCCGTGAGCCTGTTGTCGGCGAACACGTTCAGCCTGTCGCCGGCCACCATTGCCGCAACGGTCTGCGTGACGTCGGCGACCTGCCCCGGAAACGATCCGTACTCCGCCTTTACCACCTTAAGATGCGACGGAGGCTTCGGTGCGGTGGCACCGGACACTTCGCCGCGCTGTCTGCGGAACACGATGAAGAGCGCACCGGAATTGGAGAACGGAAGACTTACAAACGTGCGTCCGCCGGAGACGCGCCAAGTCTTCGCATCGGAGACTGTGCGGCTCTCGGCATCCCATATCTCCGGAATGCGGTCGGACACCCTGAACGAACATTCGATTGTCTTGGGCGAATCAGGGTTCGCGCAAGCGACGAAGTACCAGTCAGCGCTGCCATGCCGACGATGCTGATACACAAGCAGCTGCTTCAGCGCATACTCATCTGCGCAATCAAAGTCAGGCTCAATGCCAAGCGTCTTCAGAGCCTTTTCCGGCGTCTGGCGCATCACGCCCTTCTCCCATATCGCGGCGGCAGATGCCGCAACCTTGCCGTCGACGGACGGATACCCGGCAAGCGACGGAGATCTTACTGGCGGTCGTTCGCACACAATCGTGCCTCCGGCCTCAACAAGCCTCCCGACCTCGCGCAGCATGGCGGGCGTCATCGTTTCGTGCGACGGCAGGGCAAGCATCCGGTAGCGTACGCCTCCCGGCGACACGATCATGCCATCCTCCACCTTCAGCAGGGGAAGCGCCGCCGGCGAACAAAGGTCAAATCCGTGTCTGCTCTCCACCGCCTTGATCGAACCGTCAAAGGAGTTTTCCACATCCTCGAACCCGGCGGGCGTCTCCTCTGCGCCGCAGAAAAGGATGTCGGCACAGAAGACACCTTCCTGCAGCATGTATTGCGTACGGGTGAGGTATGATATCCATTCCCTGCCGCCATGCTCCCACCATGTGTTGGAGCGGTCGAAGTGCATCCCCCACCTTCCCATAGTCATTCCGGGAAGATACTTGTCCTTCGCCCAAGGTTGATGCGTGAACCTGTGGACGATGAGCCTGTTCGCGCCGCAGCCGTAGATGCGGTCGCCGATGGCCTTCAGCCCGAACGGATCCTTGCGCCACCGTCCCTGCCACGGCGGCCCGGACGTGAACGACTCCATGCCGATGTACTTGCGCCCGTAGATGTGGGCGATTGAGGCTGCGAGCATCGCAGTCCGGCTGCGTCCGCCGGCGCCGTTCCCGCCAGGCGCCCAGAACTCACCCATCGGAATGTCCGCGTGTGAGCCGTAGAGGAAATCGTCAGACGTGCAGCTGCCGTACGGCTCCAGCGAAAACGCAAGGTTGTACTGGCGGCACTTGCGGGCAAGCGCGCCTGAGTAGTTCTCCTCGAAGAGCCTTGATAACACAGTCCTGTAGTCCCACAGGAAACGCTCGGTCACCTCTACGCTCCCGACGATACGTCCCGCAAAGACCGGCAGATACGGTTCTATCGAATACCCCGCCATCTTGCGGAACAGATTCTCAAAGCCCTCCGTCCAATTCTGCGTTCCAACCTCGTAGCTGTCCACAAGCGTCCCCGTTAGACCCGGTTTGTCGCGCCCGACAAGTCCGTCTCCGAGTTCCCTGCAGAGGCGTCCGAAATACGATTCGAAATGATGGTCGAGCGCCGCCGCCGAAAGCTTGTCGCACTCAAGCCCGCGTCCGCCATCTGATGCGCACACCGCACTGGCGCCCTTTGCGGAATATCCAATGCGCATTATGCACCATTCGCCCTCCGGCACGTCCCACGAGAACGTTCCGTCTGCCGCCATTCTGTCGGTAAGATCAATCGTACCGCCGACAGGCACAACCTGGTCGGACGTCGTCGGCGCCGCATCCGCCGCAACCGGTATGCGTATGTCGAACGTCTTGCCCCTCAACGCGGACACCGCCATGCGCCGTGCGAAGCCGAGTTCTCCCAACCTGAACTTGGAGTAGCCGTCGCGCTTTGCGAAATGCAGACGGACTCGCAGGAAACTCGCCTCGATCTGCGACTCGAACGGGAAGAACCGCCATCCATGCTCACGGGTGTGGGCGCCGGCGTCGCTGATGCATACCGGACGCCGCCCCATGTCACGCCAATTTTTCCCGTCAGACGATATCTGCACCTCGATCTCAGCCCTTTCGCCCCAGTTCTCTCCGCCGTCAAGCTGGTACGCGACGCATGAAGCCTTCACCGGGCGTACGTATTCGACCGTGAACACGTGCCTGTCATGCTCCTTGCGCTCCAGTTCCACATATGTGTCGAGATTGCGGTCGGTTAGGTTGGCCAGCTCCTTCTGCGAATCAGTCTGCGGAGTGCTGATTTTGCACGGGACGATTTCGCGATCCGCCACCTCCGCTGGCGGAATCCGGAACGCAACAACGCGAAAATCGCGGTAGTACCCGCGAGGCGAATGCGGCTGACGGAGCTTTGCGGAGAACTTCGACGGCCCCTTGACCGCCGTCTCTGTGAACACGACCGATTTCATCGCGTTTGACGGCGCTATCCACGGTCCGCCCGATGAACTCCATCCCGAACAGTTCGGATGCACAATCTCAAGTCCAAGACGCTTCGCCTCGCTCACGGCAAAACGCATTGTGTCGAACCATATCGGCAAGTTGAACCGCACAGGGCCGGGCGGCACATCGCATCCTGCATCGAATATCTGCGCTCCCCCAAGGCCGATCTGCGCCATCGCCTCAAGATCGGCAGTTATGCCCTCCTTCGTGACGTTGCCGTTCATCCAGTGCCACCAGGTGTGCGGCCTCGCCGACATTGGCGGATCAAGGAATCCCCTCTCAAGGCTGTCTGCGGCCATCATGCCGTTCGCAATCGCCAACGTCGCCGCAATCGCGATAAACGTCATGGGAATCTTCTTCATTTGTGCATCCTTACCTTATGGTTATCGTGAGGCCATACATTTTAACATACATCCGTCCTGGGCCTTCAACAAATTCGGGATGGGTCTCGGCGGATATCTCGCCACGCACGGCATGGCCGCCAAGATAGAGTGCATTCAGGTTAAGAGTTCCGTCGAAATCGAGGGACAGCTTTGCACCCGCATCGATCTTCACGGAAAGTCCCTCCGGAATGTCGGGCAGACCATCCCCCTCTCCAACCATGCGCCGTATCGACACGGCGTCCATCACCGTGGTGTGGTCTTCGCCCACGTACTCGGCCTCGCCCACATTCGCGGCGTAGCATCCCTGGAACCCGAACGTAGCCTTGCAGGCCGAAGGGACGCGGAACACATAAACGCACTCCGCAAAGTTTGTCGTGAACGGCTTCGCCGTCGCAATCCAGTTCGTCTCTGCGCTGCCGTCTGCGACGTAGAACGCCTTGACCGGATTCAGCCCCTTGCCTGCCGGATTGTCAACGCGGGAACGTGCGAAGAAACGCAGCCTGTACAGTCCGGCGGACGGAAATTCAATGCGCTGCGATACGATGTCGTTCTGCACCACTGACATCCAGCACTCGCCTTCGCACCGTGAATGTCCGTACGCATTGGGGAAATACGTATATGTATAGCGAGACGATCCATTCATTCTGTCAGGCTTCTGGTAGAGTTCTTCCACATTCCATGTGCCATCCTGCTCGAATCCACCGTTCGTGACAAGTTCATCGGCGTCCATGCTCGGAACAAGCACGAGATCGTCCACAAGCGTGTGCGTGCGGTCGGTGGTGTCGCGGCTTTCAAGCAGAAGCGTGACCTCTTCACCGGCCACCACCGTCACTGTCTCAGGCCACTCCGTTTCAGTCAGGTGGTACGGCAGCACGTTGATCGTTCCGAAATCGTTCGTGACAGAACCTGCGACAAGGCTTGCCTTCAGGTATTTGCCCTTGTTGTCATAGCTTGAATACCGTCTGTTGGCAACTGCGGCGCGCAATCTGCAGCGGCCGCCAACGTTCGGGGTGAACGTAGTCTCCGCTCTGGCGCCGTAGCCATCAAGCATCAGCTGGACAATACCGGAGCGGTTGTGCGAAGAGTCAAAGTGTTCCCACGACACTGAAGGTGTGGTGAACGCCGCCGATGGAGCGGTGCCGTACATCCACCCGTTCGTCTGCGTAAGCGTCCATCCTGCGGCAACGTTGTTTGTCGACAGTTCGTACACATTGAAGCCGGAATTGTAACCGCCCTCAAGGCTCTCAAAAGATCCGTTCGGAATGACAATCGACCTCGACGGCAGCCCTGAAAGCAGTTTCATGCGAATGTTGTCGACGGCGGCGGCCTTGTCCTCGCCGAGCAGCCGGGAACGGAACCAGAACTGGTATTCACCTGCGGCAAGGAACGGAACGGTGAACGTGAACTTCATGTAGCTTTTCTGCGTTGGCATGAAGCTTCCAACCTTGACGAGGGAGTTTTCGTCCTTCCCTATGCAGACATCAAGGGGAAGAGAGCCGGATGCCCCACGCGAGGCGGCGTTGAAGCTCAGTTCATAGATGCCGTCGCTGTGAACTGAAATGGACGTCCATGCAGATACGTCGCCCTTGAACATCATCGCCGTCCCGCTGTCAGGCGTGGGCAGGGGGCTGCCATATATGCCTCCCGATGAACCCCAACCGGCGCCTGTCCCGTCGCCGCTTATGAATATGATGCAATTCACATCGTTTTTCACGCCGACAAGATTCCACCCGCCCACATTCCGTTCAGATCGGTATTCGGAATTGGTGTCGATGTCGCCAACCTCAAAATCCGGATTTTCAAAAACCGCAGAGGTTGCGCTTCCTCCGACCGGAACACCCGCCTTTCTCTCAACCGCCGCAAGGTGCAGCGTCCCGGCGCGGACAACGACCGACGTCACCGTCTCAGGAAGCACCGAGACAGTCGCCGAGCCGTTGCCATCCTTTGATATGCGTCCTTGACCTGCGTCAGACGAAATGGATGCCACTGGATTTTCGTAGCCATCCTGCTCAACCGTAAGGCTGTCGCCGTCATGCAGCTTCAGCATATGCTGGTTGCTCAATCTGAACACGCCGCCGGAGATGTCGGTCGGAATGGAAAAGCCATATCCGACCATTGGCGGAAGCGTTGCCGTGCCGCCATCGCAGACAAATTTCACTTCGCCGTCGCCGGACATCTCGGACGTCCTGTCAAGGATCTTGGCGTCAACATTCACCTTCGCACCGTCGGCGACTGCGATGTTCGGCACGGGACACACGCCTCCAAGATGCTTGTTCATCAGGTACGTTCCAACGGACATTCTTTCAATCTCAGTGAGTTCGTTGGTGAAGATGAGCGCTTCGGCGATGTAGTCGCCGCCGATGCGGTTTCCGCCCCTCTGGGAATAGCTTGGATTGTTCCTGAAATAGTTGCGGTCATTGAAGAAGTTCGATGCGTAGCCGAGGATTCCGCAGCAGTCGTATTCGAGAAGCTGGAACTGGCTCTGCTTCAGCTGTCCGGTGATGCATGGCTCGACAAGACGCCCGTTCACGAACACGCGCCCGCAGTACGCCGCAGCGGAATCGGTGCAGAACGGCTCGCATATCGAGGAGGTAGGACGTCCATACGTGGTATCCATGATATGGAAGCGTGAAACCGATCTCGTGCCAAGCACAAAACCGTGGCTCTCGTACACACCATACATGATGAACGCATGACGTATGTCGGTGATTTCCTTTATGGAGCCGTCGGAGTTGCACCAGTCCATCGATATTCCGGACGGATATCCGCCGAACCAAACCGACTTGATGCCGTCCTTTACGACAAGTTGTGGCGGCACGTTCGTCGGCCCTAAGTTCGGCAACGCACGGAGATGGCTGTAGCCGACATCGGAGTTGCCGGTTTCGCGGACATCGTACCAGGCATCCACCCAGTCCACGCCGTTCGATGTCGTATACGCGACTTTGCCGTCCATCGTAGCATCAAGCCATAGCGCAGCCTTTGCAAGCACCTCGTTCGGCGCCGATACATCGACTTCTGATGGATTGAACGCAGAAACTCCAAGCGCACCGTCGCGCACCGAAACATCCACATCAACGCCCTGCGGCAACCGTGCAAGCGAAAGAACGAGAGTTCCGTCGCCAATTTTCTGAAGCTTCCTGGTCATGATGTTTGTGGAAACGTTCACCGTTTCGCCGCTCTCGGCGAACAGGGTCGCCTCATCGCAATGCGCAGCCGCCGCCAAACAATCAAGTGCAGACAGGCCAACGGCAACACAAACAATACAAATAGAACCAGACAAAAACAATCGCTCAGCCATCATAAACGAAACTCCTAATGGTTTTTTTTTTGTATAAATGCAGTTATACCAAACAACACAGCAGGTGTCAACAAGAAACGCGCACTTGCATCTATCACCTCAGCAAGTGCGCCGTTAAATCTGAAACTATGCGTATGCAGGCAAATGAACCGTCAGATCATGTTTCTGAACTCATCGAAGAGATACCGCGAATCGTGCGGACCTGGACACGCCTCAGGATGGTACTGCACAGAAAAGGCGGGAAGAGACTTGTGCCGTACGCCCTCTATCGTTCCGTCATTGAGGTTCAAGTGCGTCACCTTCAGGCATTCAGGCAGAGAATCCGGAACGACGGCGAAGTTGTGGTTCTGGCTTGTGATCTCAATCCTTCCCGTCGCAAGGTTCTTCACCGGATGGTTGCAGCCGTGATGCCCGAACTTCAGACGCACCGTCCTTGCGCCGCAGGCAAGCGCGAGGAGCTGATGTCCGAGGCATATGCCCATTACGGGAATCGGACTTCTGCGATGCGGTGCAGCAGGGGACGCGAGGTGCGATATGCCAAGCAGTTTCCTTACGTTCTCCACCGCATACGTGACGGCGGAGGGATCGGCTGGGCCGTTGGAAAGGAATACGCCGTCAGGATTCATGGACAGCACTTCCTCTGCCGACGTTTTCGCCGGAACCACCGTCACATCCGCCCACGACGAAAGCGAACGCAGTATGTTCGTCTTTACGCCAAAGTCGTAGCATACGATGCGGGGCTTCGCTGAACCTGTGCAGTCTGACGACGGAATTGCATACGGCTTTGCGCAAGACACCCTTGATGCGTAGTCCTGCCCGTCAAGCCCTTCCCATCCTGCTGTCTTCGCCACTGCTGCAGCCTCCTGAATGTCATCGTTGATCACATGCAGATATGCCTTGCAATTTCCGTGATCGCGCAGGTGCACGGCAAGCCGTCGAGTGTCCACGCCGTACATTCCCGGAATGCCATTCTCTTTCAGATACGCATCAAGGCTCTTCTCACTTCTCCAGTTGCTTGGCGGCGTCATGTCTCCTACGACAAGTCCAGACAGGAAAAGAGCGCGGCTCTCCGTGTCCGCGCCGTTGATTCCGTAGCATCCAACCTCAGCTGTCGTCAAGGCGACAATCTGACCGGCGTACGACGGATCTGTCAGTATCTCCTGATAGCCGCACATTCCGGTATTGAACACGACTTCACCCAAGCGATCCACAACTGCGCCGAACGCAACGCCATGAAACACCGTTCCGTCATCCAAAGCGAGAAACGCCCTGCGTTCACGCTCCGCCTTCCATTTTGCAAGATAGTCCATACAGAGGTCTTCAGCACTTTATGTGCCAAGACTGCATTGAGCCGTTTCAGCGCAATGGTTTACAGCGGATGTAAGCACCATCGCAACATGTTTACAAATGATTTTACTCTATGGAGAAGACGACAGAATCAAAAGCGCAAAACATCCATAAACACTCCGCCGGACAGAACACAAACTCCTTCGCCGAAACCGAATGACATCGACCGAACGGCAGACATAGGATACAAACCAGCGAAACTGGGGCAAGAGACGGGGCACGATCCCGCAACCCTCAGATCCACAATCTGATGCTCTACCGATTGAGCTACTCTCGCCAACTGGGGTTAAAAAAACGAACGTAGTATATCAAAACCGGCACCGCCATACAACCACCCTTTTTCACTTTTTTCGTATCGGTGATTTCCGTTGAACACGATGCCGAAGAAACGAACGGAACGGCGCAAAAAACTGGATTGCAGACCGGAGATGGTGGAAATATCTGGTGGACCCGGCGGGACTTGAACCCACGACCCGGAGATTATGAGTCACCTGCTCTGACCGACTGAGCTACGGGTCCACACTATTGGCGCCCCTGAGAGGACTCGAACCTCCTACCCACTGCTTAGAAGGCAGTTGCTCTGTCCAGATGAGCTACAGGGGCTCAATCAATGAGTGCGCATTATACCATATCTGACCAAGATTGTGGGGACGAGAAAGCAATGTCGTGCAAAAATGTGGCGACATATTCATCTTACCGCATCCTTGCGCAGAATTCGACGCAGGACAGACTGATTCACAGGCCATGTCCATCCGGATGAGAGAACCGCCAATCGGCAGCCTTGGCACACTTTGTGCTTCTCAGTTTCAAGAAGGAAACGATATGGAACGTTCAAACGACACATGCAGTCAGGACAGTGAAATCATACACCACCTCCACGCCGTCGGGCGCACACTCGGCTTTGGCGGAGAGGAGGATTGCCATGGACTGTACAGAAACGCATATGAACATGACGCCTGTGGCGTAGGGCTTGTCGCCGACCTCAACAACCGGGCAAGCCACAGAATCGTCGAAAGCGGAATGACGGTTCTCAAACGTCTCATGCATCGCGGAGCGACCGGCAACGACCCGGAGACAGGAGACGGCGCCGGCCTTCTGCTCAGGATACCCGATGCATTTTTCAGGAAAATGATGCCGGCACTCAACAACCGTCCGGGGGAACCATTCGGCATCGCCGTGATATTCGGCGGCGAAGGCGAAGAGGACGCAATCGAGACGGCGATCAAGGCGGAAGATGCAGAAATCGCAGGGTGGCGGGACGTGCCGACCGATCCGTCCGCGATAGGACGCGACGCCCGCAGCGTAATGCCGCGCATCAGGCAGGTGTTCATCCGCATGGATTCCGCCGCCGCCACCGACGACGGTACGTTCGAGCGCAAGCTATATGTTATCAGGAAGCAGATCGAAAAGACGGTTAAGGCGACGTACGTCTGCTCCTGCTCATCGCGCACAATCGTGTACAAGGGACTGCTTCTCGCGACACAGATTGAAAGATTCTATCCCGATCTCTCCGATCCGGAGTTCACTTCGCCGTTCGCGATTGTGCATCAGCGGTATTCGACAAACACGTTCCCATCGTGGGAGCTCGCACACCCGTTCCGAGCCACGGCGCACAACGGCGAGATAAACGCCCTCAAAGGCAACCTGAGCGCACTTGCAGCGCGTGAATCCTCCCTCCGGTCAGATCTGTTCGGAAACGACATCTCAAAGCTTCTGCCGATTGTGCATCCGGGGCAAAGCGATTCGGCTTCACTCGATAACATGTTTGAACTGCTCGTCGCCGCCGGACGCGATGCGCCACACGCAATGATGATGCTCATTCCGCAGGCATGGGGCGCAAAGTATCACATGGGGCACGACGTGCGGGCATTCTATGAATACCACTCGTCGCTTATGGAACCGTGGGACGGGCCTGCCGCAGTGGCATTCACAGACGGCAAGGGACTTGGCGCTGCACTCGACCGAAACGGACTCAGACCGGCCCGTTGGACACTCGCCAAAGACGGCACGTTCGTGCTTGCGTCTGAAACCGGCGTACTCGATATCGCACCGGAAGACGTTGTTCGCCATGGGCGACTGAAGCCTGGCTCGCTCCTTTGGCTCGACCTTGATGCACACAGGCTGATGGAGGATGCAGAACTCAAGACGCACTACGCCCGCCGCAAACCATACCGCCGCTGGATAAAGGAAAACCACATACCGGTCACAGGGCTGTTCAACGAGATTGTTCCGTCCAGGATTCCGGATGAACTCGCAGAGGAACAGCATAGATTTGGCTATACGGAGGAGGACGTAGAGCTGATTATCAGGACGATGGCGGAAAGCGGACACGAACCTGTCGGCGCCATGGGCAACGATGCCGCCCTTGCGTGTCTATCGAAAAGGCAACGCACTCTCTTCGATTATTTCCATCAGCTCTTTGCGCAGGTCACAAACCCTCCTATCGATCCGATCCGCGAAGAGCTTGTGATGTCGATAATGACTTACATCGGAAACGTCGGGAACATTCTTGAGGAGACACCGCAACATGCAAGGCTCGTGAAGCTCACGCGCCCCGTGCTGACAGATGACGAACTTGAACGCCTCCGCAACATCAGGGACTTCCCGTCGGTTACATTGACAATGGATTTCACCGGAAGCCTGCAACCTGCGCTTGACACGCTTGCGGCATCAGCCGTCGAGGCAGCTAAATCAGGAACGAAGATTGTCATACTTTCCGACAGGCCATGCATCGATGACGAAACGGCCATCGATTCCGCACACTCGCCTCGACCTGCACCAAAAAGGATTCCGTCCGTGCTGGCGGTCGCCGCCGTGAACAAGGCTCTCACGGAAGCTGGCGTACGCCCTTCCACCGGCATAATTGCCGAAACCGGAGAAGTGTTGGAGGTGCATCATTTCGCGGTGCTGCTTGGATTTGGCGCAACTGCGATAAATCCCTACCTCGCACTTGCGACAGTCTCCTCGATCGGCGGGGCAGATGCCGTAAAGGCCTCCGCAAACTACGTGTGCGCAGTGTGCAAGGGACTTATGAAAATCATGTCTAAGATGGGCATCTCAACCCTGCGCTCCTACCGTTCCGCACACATATTCGAGGCGGTTGGGCTTGGTCCGGAGATAGTGCGCAAATATTTCTGCGGCATCACATCGCCCATCGGCGGATTGGAGCTTGGAGACATCGAAAAGATGCTGTAGTTCAATCAGTTGCCGTCGGCAAGACCGGAATCATCCGATCGACCGCAGATTGCATTCATCACCTTGATTGCCTGAAACGTCTCGCGGACGTCGTGCACTCGCACGACGGATGCACCGCTGAATGCGCACCATGCGGCGATTCCGATGTTGCCGCCAAGGTTCTTGCCGGTCACCTTCTCTCCTGTGAGCTTCTTGACTATGCGCTTCCTGCTCGCGCCAACCAGCACACGCGCCTTTTTCGCAAGCTCCGGAACAGACCTGAGCAGATTCAGATCCTCCTCTCGCGTAGTTCCGAACCCAATCATCGGATCGATGTACGTGCGCGATTTCATTCCGTCGTCATGCTCCACAAGACCAAAGCTGCCGACCGGCATGACAATCTCAGTGCCTGGAAATTCATTCAGAATCTCAAGCATTTCGGGGACAGGCTCCGCGTATACGCAATTGATGATTCTGACGCCGGCCGAGACGGCACGGCGGGCCGTCTCCGGATGGTACGTGTCCACAGACACGGCTACGCCGGAAGCGTCCGCCCTCCGGCTCAGACGCGAACGCATCTCTCGATCCGGCGCAGACCCGAAAAACGCCCCCAGCACAGGCTCAAGCCGCGCCCATTCATCCGACCATGACAGCGGCGTATAGCCGGGCCGCGTCGATTCGGCGCCGAAATCGATGATCGCCGCACCTTCGGCAATCAGGTTCCACGCCCGCCGGACAGCTTCTTCCGGACGGAAATACATGCCGCCATCGGAAAAAGAATCAGGCGTCACGTTCACTATGCCCATCACCTTTGTCATTTCTGATCAACTCCTTGATGTTTACCGTCCACCCTTTTTCTGATGGCCACAAATTTGTCAGGATCGTTGGCGCGTGAGACGATGTGTTCGGCGTATACCTCACTGTACGTCTTGCCGTCAACCTTGTCTTGATTGCGTCCATTGTACCTTTTGAGCGCCGTCTGCCAACCGTCGAACGTGCCGGATGGACGCTTTGCCGCCCGCTGTCCGCTCACGCCGAATCCCTTGCGGACAAGATACTTGATTGCGGCCTTGATGTTCTGCTCCGCCGTACCTTCATTTCGCCTTTTCGGTTTCGCAAGGCCGACATCGGTCTTGGCGTCGCTCCAGTCTCCTGGGACATTTACCTGAAGAGGATCAGCCTCCCATGCGGCAAGCGACCTGGCGTCCCGTCCACCCGTCTCCTCGATCATGTGCGATTTCACCAGTGCGGTCGTGAGCATAGGTATCTGACGCCCCTGACTCCCCGTAGCGCCTGCCCATGCCGCACGGTTGCGGTTGAACTCGTCCACACATCGGACGATGAGCGCATCATGCTCCTGATAGCGGTCGTCCTCAAAACCACGAAACACAGGAACACGCCGTATGCGCCATTCCTTCCTGCGGTCTGCGATGTCCATGCAGTCGTCATGCCTATCCTTTACGGACTTTCCGTCCTGTGCGCCTGATGCCTTCCGGCTGCCGTCGAGCCGGCGTTCCGCCGCCCATCGCCGGTGGAATCTTC
This sequence comes from uncultured Lentisphaeraceae bacterium, assembly GCA_964567665.1. Taxonomy (GTDB): domain Bacteria; phylum Verrucomicrobiota; class Kiritimatiellia; order RFP12; family UBA1067; genus UBA1731. The sequence goes on along the minus strand of CAZMNN010000004.1, from coordinate 40,241 downwards.
TGTACAGCGATTCAACTTTCCGCAATGCCGGGCGCTCCTCTTCCTTTACGAAACGGTCGTCGAAATGCAGACATCCATACCTGTCGAACGCGAAGCGGTTGTTCATCACCTCCATCTCAAACGCGACACCCGCCTCGGACATCGGCTCCTCCTCCAAGCCCTGCTCCTTCAACCGCGCAATGTGGGCTGCCCGCCTCGCACCAGACTTGCCCATCACGTCAACCACTTCGGTGAACGCCTGCGCAATCTCCATCCACTCTGAAGGCTGTATCCGCAGTCTCGCCAAAGACAGTTTTCCGTCCGAACCGGCCCCATGGATTTGTCTGACATCCACCGACAGGCTTCCGGCCAATGCGTTCAATATGCCCTGCGCCGCACTATATGTGCCGGACGCAAACGCTCCGCCGCAGATCGCGAGCGACAGAACGGCGACAGCGACGCTCATCCATCTATGCGGAAACGCTTTCGACACGACAACCTCGCCAGTTCATACCGACGAATCCTTTGCAACCGGGCTGACAAGAAACACCTTGTCGCCCACCCTGCATCGCGGCGCCGGAAACGTCACCCACGTCCCCTTCTCCGCAACCTCCGGGACTTCGCCGTCCCTGCGCATGGACTCAATGCGAAACTCCTTCACGCCCGTTGTCGATCCGTGCACCTGCACGAGATCGCCCACCTTCACGGCGGCATCCTGGATCTTCACCTGCGCAATCCCGGCCTTGAGAAAATAATCCAGCACAATGCCGACATGCCGCTTGACCTCCCTCGCAGACGAGTTCGGCGTATCGGTGAATTGATCCTCCCCAGGACGCCCAAAATACAGTCCGCAGGAATACTCTCTGTGGAAGAACCTTTTTGTGCGTTCAACCAGCCTCTCCGCAAGCGACTTGGAATACGTACCCGCAACAACGGCATCCACAGCCTCACGGTATGCACCTACGACCGTCATGACATATTCGGCGTTTCGGGCGCGTCCTTCAATCTTGAATGAAGCGATTCCGGCATCCATCAGCCTGTCCACGAACGGCAGTGAACACAGATCCTTGGCCGACATCACGGTATGCGGCTCTACCGCAAACTGCGTATCCGAATCATGGATCGGCTTTCCGTCCCCATCGGAATAGAGATCCACCGCCTTGACGAGAAACATCCGCCTGCACGGCTGGCGGCATTCACCCCGGTTCGCGCTGCACCCGTAGGCGTAATGGCTCATCATGCATCTTCCGCTTTCCGCGACGCACTGTGCGCCGTGGACGAAGCACTCCACCTCCAAACCGCACTCGGCGACGATGCGTTTGACTTCCGGAAGCGTACATTCGCGAGCAAGCACCACCCGCGATGCACCCTGCTCTCTGACGAAGCGGGCTGCGGCCGAATTGGAGACGCTCATCTGCGTAGATATGTGGAACTTCACTCCGTGTCTGCGGCACAGCGAAACAATACCCCAGTCCGCCACGATGAATGCATCGACATACGGCTTTGCGGCGCATATCAGCCGCTCGACCTCATCCGCCTCGTCCTCAAACATTATCGCGTTCAGCGCAAGATAGCGCCGCACGGGAACCTGGCGGCGGCCAGTTCCCTGGCGGCAGACCGCTTCGCAGCGGCGCTTTATCTCCGGCAGATCCTCCATCCGGAAATTGATGCCCGCCCTCCGGCGCATGTTGAATTCGCCGAGACCGAAATACACGGCGTCCGCACCGGCATCGAGCGCGGCCTGCAGACAGGTCATGTCTCCAGCCGGCGCAAGTATCTCCGGGACCGTCAAAACGCTATCTCCCCGCCGTTGCGTCCCTTGCATTTCCCTGACGACGTCTTTTCCGGCAGCAGTCGGGCGATTGTTTCGGAAATCCACCACGGAAGCGACGCCATGAACCACACACCGAAGCGCATCGGCCACGGAAACGCAATCAGCCCGACATTGCGGTCCACACGGTCAAGGATGATTCCTGCGGCGCGATCCGCCTCCATGAAGAACGGCATGGGGCAGGTGTTGCGTTCGGTTATGCGCGAACGCACGAACCCCGGACACAGCACATTCACCCATATGCCTTCGCGCTTCAGCATCCCGCGCAGAGAAAGCCCCCAGCTCTTCATCGCAGCCTTTGTCGCCGCATATGACGGACACGTGGAGAGCGGCGCATAGCCCGCAATGCTTGCCGTAATGACGATTTGCCGCCGACGCGGACGCCCATCCGCCCATGTCGCATTCCTGCGGAACAGATCTATCGACGGCAGCACGGTGTTGAGTCCGCCACCCACATTTGTGGCAAACGTGCGCCGCACGTTATCTGCGCTTTCCGCCCCCGTCCCTATTCCGGCGTTGGAGAACACGACCTCAAGGGGCGCAATCCCGTCACATTCTTCAATCCATTCGCGCATCGCCCGCTCATCGGTCACATCGACAGCCTTTCCGGAGACGCGCACACTTCCGGATGCCGCCGCCTCGCACCTGCCGACAACCGCCGCAATGCGCTCGACGTTCCGTCCGCATATGAAGATGTTGCGCACTCCCCGCCGTGCACAGGCGACCGCCAAGGCCTCTCCGATTCCGCTCGATGCGCCCGTGATCAGCACCGAACCCGGTATGTTGCGTGATTTGGCCATGATCCGGTCAGGAGGCGAGTGCGCCCGTCAGTTCGCGCACCGATGAAAAGCCGTTCTCTTCGCAATACGCCGCGATCCCGTCAGCGACCGCTGCTGCTGCGCCTGGATCGGTGAACGTCGCCGTGCCGACCGCAACGGCTGTCGCACCGGCAAGCATCAGCTCCACGGCATCCTGCCAGCCGTACACGCCACCCATCGCCAGTATGGGAATCGACGAGAAGCGATGCGCATCGTAGACGCACTTCACCGCAACCGGATGTACGCAACGTCCGGAAAGTCCGCCGGTGACGTTCGCGAGAACAGGACGACGCGTCTTGATGTCTATCACCATCGCCGGAATGGTGTTGATGAGCGCAATCGCATTTGCGCCGTTCTCTTCACACGCAGCGACATAGGGCCTGATGTCCGGCACGTTCGGCGCAAGCTTCACGATGAGAGGAAGCGCGGTTGCCGCCCTCACCGCCTTCACGAGTCCGGCAAGCACTGCCGGATCCTGTCCAAACGTATGGCCGCCCTGTTTCACGTTCGGACAGCTCACATTGCACTCTATCGCCCCGATGAGAGGGTTGCGCGGTTCTGCGGAAAGACGCGCCGCGACCTCCGCATACTCCTCGACCGAACCGCCCCAGATGTTGACGATCAGCGGCGGCACGGCGCTCTGCTGTGCTCCGGATGCGGCCAGGGCTTTCGACACCGCGTTTTCGTAATGCGGAACGTAGTCTTTGACAAACGCCTCTACGCCAGGCCCCTGCAGGCCAATCGCGTTGACAAGTCCGCCCGGAACCTCACAATGGCGAGGCATCGCATTGCCCGGCCATGGATCGCGTCGCACACCCTTCACGGTGACAGCGCCAAGGCGCGTATAGTCGAGAAGTCCGACGTACTCCATGCCGTACCCGAACGTGCCGCTTGCCGTCGTGACGGGCGTCGCCATCTGAAGCCCGCCAAGATCTGTCTTCATGTCAATCATGTCTGCACCCCCATGTAGCTGCGTTGAATGTCATCTCTGCGCAACGTCACCCGCATACAACCCGTCCGACAGCCGGAATCTTCCGGATAGCAATCGCGACGGCGGCCGACGCCATGAACGCGACCATCGCAGCAAGAAGGATCGTCAACGGGGTTGCGAGGTGTGGACGCAACGCCTCAAACGCCGCCGGCAGGATGAACATATGCACAAGATACATTCCGTAGCTTGCCTCCGAGAGCGGACGCACCACCCTTTCATACACCGCACCCTTAAAGTCGAACTTGCGGAAAAGCATGAACACCGCAATCGTAGCGAGCGCAACGCCGAGAGAGTTGTACTCGATGCTCATCTCAAGCGATACGGCAGCCGAATACGACGCCGAATACGGAAACGACGGAATGCGGAAGTAGAACGGAAGCCCTATCATTGCGATGCCGGCGAGCCAAAGGGGCGTTGCGACGCAAAGCGTCCGCCGCCATCCCATATCGGGAGCGAACCTGCGGAACCAAAGGCCGACCAGCACATAGCCGATGAAGCCGCTAACGTAATGGAACGTTCCGAAAGCGTTCCACGGACATTCACCCCACAGGTACGGCACCGCACCGAACGGCGGTTCGCCAAAAAGTCCGCTCCACGCAAAGCGGATAAACGGGAAAAGCGTCGTGAACAGCCATGCGGCAATCCAGCCGCACAGCTCCTTGCGCCCTACGCGCTCCGCCCATGGGGACAGCAGAGGCATCACGACGTACAGGCCAAGAATCATCGGCACAAACCACAGATGACCGCCCTCATCCGGGAAATTGAAGCACAGTCTGCTCCAGCTTCCACCTGCGTACGCCACATACGCCGCAGCCCAGATTGCGAACGGAACGGCAATGCGGACAAGGCGGCGTTTGAAGAATTCGCCCGTCGGACAGCGCACCGGAAACAGAAGATAGGACGACGTTATCACAAACAGCGGAACACATACCCGGCAGATGCACTCGGTCACGGTTATCCACAGTGCATCCCACCTGTCGGCGATGAACGTCACGTCCGGCGCCTTGCCGCCAAGGTAGAACGGTTCGCAGGCATGAATCGCCATCACCATGAAACAGGCGATCACACGCAACCAATCGAGAAACGCAATTCGCTTCATGACACCTCACCGCGAACATCATTGCAGCGGCCAAGCAACATCAGGAGAGCAAACACCGCAAGCCCGGCGACGACGACAATCGCACCAAGAACAGAATCGCCGACGCTGACGTCAAGCAGCGCCTCACCTTCCATCGCGTTTGCCACGCAATCCACTCCCCACATTATCGCTGCACCCCAGAACATCAGGGCGGTGGTGAATGATGCAGAGCGGAGCTTCCCGCCACGCCGCGAACGGAAATGGACAGTGGTGAACGCAACGGCGGCGGCGATTGCCATGAGTTCGCACATCGTCACGTCCCTTGCGGTGCGGAAGCGATTGACTGCGAACGCTCGACCCATGCCGACACAGCAACCATCGCAGCCCATGCGGCAATGACGGCAACGGCCATCGTCACGCCCCTCGTCGCCATTTCGCGGAGCATTTCGGACACAGCACAGTCACGGACTGCGGTGAGGAACGGCGGCACGAAAATCACCTCACCGTGATATACATGCTCAATCGCCAGCAGAAAGCTGCCGCCGAACATCATCTTGCAGAGCCAGCCGAACCTTGCGGCAAACGGATTTCTGCGGGCCGCCTCCGGCAATGTGGACTTTACGGCCGTAGCCACGGCCGCCGCCGTAAGCGGAACGGTAAAACATGCCATTGAATGTATCTCCTTGCATCAATTAAAACATACTGGAAATGCGGTTCATTATATCACAAAACCGTCTTGTCCATCGGCGCGTTCACACCGGAGACGTTCACCGGTAGAACACCTTCCAGAGAAACAGGCCTCTGCCGGTGGCTGTCGGGACGCGCGCCGTACGCGGGTGACGTCCGTCAAGGATTTCCGTCACTGCGGATGGCGGTTCATCGCCAAGTCCGACGCGGATCAGGAATCCCACCATGCTCCGCACCTGCTTGTACAGGAATCCGTCGCCCCGGACGGTGAAGACGATTCGAGGACCGGACTTCGCAACGTCAAACGAAAACACGGTGCGCACCGTAGTCTCAAGCGTACGGTGCGGGTTGGCGGCAAACGGCGCAAAATCGCGTTTGCCGACAAAACGCGCCGCCGCATCGCGCATAGCCTCCACGTCAAGCGGCTTGTGCATGAACGCCCAGTACGGCGCAAGGCACGGCGGCATGATGTCCGCATTGTACAGAAAATAGCGGTACTCCTTCCCGACTGCATCCTTGCGGGCATCGAAATCAGGCTTGGCGCGGGACGCCTTCATCACACGGATGTCATCCGGAAGCCGGGAGTTCATCGCCCGAGGGAGGTTCTGCGGAGGTATGGGCTTGTCGAGGTCAAAATGGGCGACAAACCCCTTGGCGTGGACACCAGCGTCAGTCCTGGACGACCCGAACACGCGCACAGTGGAGCGGTTAAGATATTCCAGCACCTCCTCAAGCATCTGCTGCACGGATATGCCGTTCGACTGCAGCTGGTATCCGGAATATCTCGTGCCGTCGTATGCGACGGTTATCTTGTATCTCTGTGCCATCAACGACACGTCATCCTTTCCTGTTTAGACCGGCACTGCAGATTCAGACGCACACTGCAGAAGTTGCATGAACAATGGTGCGGATTATATCAAATCATGTATATGTCCGTGTCGGCGATTCATCCAAAACCAGTCCGCACTGTTTACCGCAATGCCCGACGCTCTTGGTGTTCCTGACCGAACAGCGCGATACGCTTTTACCACTTCTGATGAATGGACAGGCGACCGTCGAAATCGAATGTGATTTGATGCCGTCCTTTAATCTCCGCCTTATGACATCACATTGGACAGAATACGTTCATCGGAAAGAAACGGTATCACTCCAACGTAGGCTATGCCATCCTCATCCGTCCATAGATCGGAATCACCGCCAACAACGACAACTTTCCTGAACGAATCCCCGATTCTGCGCAAGCTCTCCGTCTCCTGTCTGCGTTTTGCCTCGCCATCTATCCGAAACGCAGACTGGACATAGATGCGGAATTCTGACGCAATCTTGAATCTCGTCCATGACTTTAAACTTTTTGATGTTGCACAAAAACTTTGACAACAGAATATGGCATCAAATCCTTCCCTCCATTCCAATACTGCCTTTAGAGCAAACACGATTTATCATAAACTCCACGTCTATACACAGCAAGACAGTCCCCTTTGTGTTCATGACCGTCACACATCCGACCGGCGCCGCCACAACATCCAGAAGCACGGCTCCGCAGACGATCTGTTCCTTTTCGCTCCATCTTTCCGCTTTGCCATGTCAGTTTCATTTGACATCGGGGTTGAACTGCCCCTGCAACATCTACATCGGACGTGATTATACCATACATCTGTACACTCCTTTATCATCATCCAATTGGCTGGGGAATGAAATGGGCCGAAAATTTCTGAAGTGTCGCCATGCGCGAAAGGCGTGAAAAGGCATCGTGCTTAAAATTGATTTTTTTTTTCGCCCTATTGCGCATAAATACACAATATGCTACCATCATACGCATCTGTTTTTGAGGAGGGATTCCGATGACATCAAAGATCGCACCGAAAGGCATCGCCACATGGCTGTCCGTCTGCCTGACATTCGTCCTGCCGCACATGTACGCTGCGGATATTTCATGGACGGGACAAGACGGCGGCGAGTGGACTGAACCCGCCAACTGGTCTTCCGGCAAGGTGCCGACGACGGATGACGTCGTGACGTTCGATCCCGGCGATGCCGAATCCTATACCGTCAACGTCTCAGCCATCGGCAGATGCGGCGGTCTGCGGTTTCTTAGCGGCGGCAAGTTCCTGCTGAATATCGCCTCCAATACACGCATCTATCTGAAGAACGACATCGTTGACCTTCATGTCGCGGACGGCGTTAACCTGAACATATCGAATGCCCTTGTCTCGGCGACCCATTACATGACCACCCTGCGGAAGACGGGCCGCGGTTCGCTCCTCCTTACCGCCACGGACGGCAACGGGATGTGCGGCACCGACTGGGGATTCTTCAAGGCATGGGATTTCGCCGGCGGCACAACCGAATTCATTCCGCCGATGGCCTGCCCCATCCGCTCGCCGGTCACCATCCGCAGCGACGCCACACTCAAGTCGGCATCGAACTATCTTTTCGCGAACAACACACCGGTTCATCTCGAAAATGGCGCACTGCTGGATCTCAAGGACGCCACGACGACATATCTCGACGGCTTTTCTGGCGGCGGCACGATCACCAACGTCTGGGACATGGGCGCCATTTCGCTCACGAACGGGCCTTACATGTTCTCCGGCCGTGTTCACGGCGACTACGAGCGCGACAACGGTGCTCGCAAGTACTTCGCAAGACTGTCGTTCGCAGCCCAGAACGACACGCCGTCCGAAAAGTTCAAGTTCATTCTCGGCTCGTCAACCGCATTCACAAACGTCATCGCGTCCTACAAGGACGCATCCGTCGCCCCCATCTCGTTCGCGCCGGAGATCGGCGACTTCCACCTCTACCGCATCATTCCGGAAGGCGACGCGGCGTTGCATCTCAACGACACGGACGGCAAACCGGTCACCCTTTATTCCGATTGCCAAAACATCTCGCAATTGCGCCTTTCCGGCACCGGGCAGTTCTGCTTCAACAGGGGCGGCGAACGCACCCTCACGGCATCGTCTCTCCCGCTTATAGACGGCTTCACCGGCGAACTGGGCGTGCGCGATGCCCGGATGATACTGGGCGACGGCACGGAAAGCGGCTGGCCGACCAATCTGCCGGCCAGTGTCACTCTGAGATCCACTTACAGGGGCGACGGAACATGGGAAGGTCTTCGCCTCAATGCGCCGACAAGCCGGACTGTGGAGATCGGAAGCCGCATCACCGGCGACGGTGGCGTCACGCTCCTCGGAAAGGTACGACTGCTGAACGCCAACCTTGAAGGCGGCGTTATGTACATCGGAACCAACGAGAACGACGGCACTGATGTCACCATTAGCGGCGGCGACTGTCAACTGGGACGATACTACATCTACTTCTTCAACGACTCCGTGCTGACGGTCGAGAACGGCGCCTATCTCGGCGGGAAAAACATTTCTACCGGAGCACACTACGGACGACCGCTTCGCCATGACCAAGTCTTTATCTACAACGGCGATTCATTTACGAACCGGACGATGAACGTGCGCACGGGCGGCACCGTCTGCTGGGGTCAGGGAATTCCCGACAAAGTGACGGTCTCCGACGGCGGCGTGTTCGAATCTCACAGAGGTGTCTCGGCCTCGCCACGTGCAAAGACGTTCCTCTGGAACGGCGGCGTGTTCAGGGCACTCGACTACATCTCGATGTTCAACATGAATCTCGACGGCGGAAACGGATTGATCACGCACTACATCGGAGAAAAAGGCATGACGCTCGACATCCGGTGCAGGGACTACCCCTATGACGGCGGCTTTCACAAGGTCTACTTCTCCAAGGCCCTTGAGACCGCCCCCGGCGCGGCTTCAGACGGCGGCGTCAGGCGAATCGGAGCCGGATTCCTGCTGTTCAAGGAGCCGCTTGCAATCAATGGGCTTTTCGACAACACGGACGGAACGCTCGTCATCGGGAACTATCCGGCGATGCTCACCGGCGAAGGACCGCTTTTCGGAACCGGCGACTTCCGCCTCGGAAACGGTCGCATCGAAGTGGCCACCACCAACAACGACTTCGGCGTTAATACGGCGATCACGGCGAAAATCGGCACGGGCGGGAACTTCCGCTACAACGGCGCGGGACTGGTATGCGTCCGCCTCAGAAGCGACGATGTCGTGCACTCGTATGAACTCGGCGAACCCGTGCGCGAAGATCGCGGCACACTGTTCTTCTCCGATGCGGCATCGACGTTCGACGGCAACGTCACCTTCACGACGGCGCCGGACACCGCATCAGACGGACGCATCATCGAGCCGATGTTCGTCACAACGTCAGGCCAAATCGACTTCGCCTCCTACGCCAATGACAAAATTGCCCCTTACAGCGGATACGCCGCACTCGCGAACGGCGGAACCGCCGCATCCGCCGTCCGCGTCAATTCGCTCACCACCGTTTCGGCGGACACGTCTGTTCCGGCCCTCAAAATCATCGGCAGCAGCACCGCCGACACCTCGGGCACATCCGGCCGCTCGGTGCTTACGATTTCGCAAGGGGCGACACTCCACGTCGGCGACGGCGTGAACCCCGCGCCGATTCTGCTCAACAACGGCGGCTGGATGGGTGCGGCATCAATCGGCGGCGCCGGGACACTCGATTTCGGAACATCTGAAGGCATCGTCGTCGGCAGCTGGTTAGGAAACGGACGATATGCCGCCCGGATCGAAGCCAAGATAACTGGTTCGGGCGGTCTTACGCTCGCCGCACCACCCTCGTTTGACGTCAGCGGCATGGTGCTGGAGCTCGACGGCGCAAACGCCTACTCCGGCGAGACCGTCATCAACGGCGTACAGGCCATTCCGGGGAACGACGCGGCGTTCTCGTCCGGACCGATCCGCATCGGCGGCGGTACGCTGGCAGGAGGCTGCATCCGGTTCGAAAAGCCCGGCATCAAGATCGCGAACAGCATCACGGCCTCCGGATGCGGCTCGCGCTTCCACCCGACGAGCGGCGCAACATTCAAAAACTGCCTCGGCGCGTTCCTGTTCACGTCGAACGGCGAGGTCGCGGGCAAGGTGGACGTCACGGCACCGATGCGCATCACGGCATACGGCGCAGACGTTGAAGGCACGTTCTCGAACGTGATCTCCGGGGATGCAATCGAGATCGGCTCCTCTTCGGTGGGAACGCCGTTCACGCCCGGCAAAATCGTCTTCTCGGCCTGCAACACCTACACCGGCGGTACGGAGGTCATAAAGTCCACGCTCGTCCTGAAGGACGGCGGCACAGCCGGAACCGGCATCGTCCTGCTGAACGAGGCGACGCTTGAGATTGCGAACGCCGAACGCAAGACCGTGCAGAACGCCATCACCGGTTTCGGCACAATACGGCTGAACGGCAGCGCGACGGCCGAATTCACGAACCTTCGCTCCGACGACGCTGCCGGATTTTCGCTGTCGCTCGCCAAACGGGCAAACTTCATCGCTTCGCTCGACGGCTTCTCGTCAATCACGACGCCGCGCACCGGAATCACAAAGCTCGTCGTCGAGGACGGTTCGCATCTCACGTTCACGGGAAGCGTACCGGCAAACGTGACACTCATGACGCCAGAGGAGTTCAGCAAGCCGGGCTTCACCGTAATCCTGCGATAGCCGCCCGTTCCCGACGGGACTCCGCCAATCAATTCAACCACATCAACCAGGTCAACACATGAACAAGCTGATAACAATCGCAGCCGCCGCACTTGCGGCTTGCCAGGCCAATGCCTACAACCTCCAGTCAAAGGCGCTGACGCCCATCACGCTGTCGGCGATGCCGCCTGGCGAACCGATGAAATTCGTCGAAAACGGCGTACCGGCATTTTCAATCGAGGGCGACTTGACTAACGCCGATGTGAAATGGGGCGCGGCTCTCATCGAAAAATGCGTTGAAAAGACGGTGGGGAGGCCACCGCTCAAGGAAAGCGCGAAGTTCAGGATTTCGTTCGAGCCTGACGCCGATCCGACGTGCCAGAAGATCGCGATGCGGACAACGCCGACGGGCATCGTCCTCGGCGGCAATGCGCGTTACGCCGCGCTCGACTTCGCCGAGCGCGTGCTGGGCGTGAGATGGTACTTCCCCGGCGAGACCGGCACGATCTACCCTGCCGTCACGAATCTCACTGTCAGCCCGTTTGCGTACGAAGACGAGGCGTGGTTCAAGAAGCGCGGAGACAAGTACTACGTATACACATCGGCGGAGAACAAGGCCCGCATCGACCATTGGCGTCCATACATGGGCGAGATCAGCACACAAGATGCGCGGAACTTCGTCGACTACTGGAAGGACGGCGGCGTCGCGTGTCCGGGCGGCTCGCACTCGCCGACGCCTGAAGCGATGGCAAAGAACCATCCGGACAAGCTCAAGACGATCTTCTACACCTCCCCGTCGGGCAAGTTCTGGCACAATCCGTTCGCCCATATCGGCAACGCCTGGAACGTGGTCGACCTCTCGTTCGCCGACCTGCTGATCGACGACTGGAAACTCTACTATTCGTCCAACGGAAAGATCGACAACGGCGATTACCGCCGCGAGTTCTCTCCGACGACCTGCTCGTTCGGGGTCTGCGACACATACCTCCAGCGTTCGGAGTTTACCGGGAATCCGACCGTCGAGAAGCTGGGGCTGATCAATCCGGCGGACGACAAGCGCGGCCCTGACGCCTGGGCGTGCAACATCTATGCGCGGTTCTACCAGCATCTCGGCAACCGGCTGAAGCGCGAGATGCCGGACAAGCGCCTGTTCCTGCTCATCTACTACCAGGCGCTCCATGCGCCGTCCGACCCGCGCTTCACGTTGCCCGACAACGTCGAGGTCAACGTGTGCGCCGGCGACCTGCCCGCGAAGACGCGCAATCCGGAAGCCGCCGCCAATGCCGTCCGGATCTTCCGCGAATGGTACGACGCGCTCGGCGGCCGACCGGCGCTCAAGGCCTGGCTGTACACCGACCGCAACGACCGCTTTGCCCGCGCAATCATCCCCGAATTCACCGGCGACGTGCCGAAGCTGCTCGGCAAGTACCTGAGCCGCGAAGGCGGGATGTTCTACGACTTTGACGGCGGGCATGACATCTGGCACTACTTCTGGTCGGCCTACGGCATCTGGCGGGCCGAATGGAACCCAGACTACAATCCAGACGAGGCGATTCCGGAGATCATGCGCGACTGCCTCGGCGAAAAGGCCGGCGCCGAGATGGCGGAGTTTCACCGCATCCTGAAGAAGGCCTACCTCGATTCGGTCGTCCAAAGCAAGGGCCGGTCTGGAGCCTTGCCCGTCGATGCGATCGGCAGACTTGAATCGTGCGTTGCGGCGGCGCAGAAAGCCGTTGCGCCTGGCTCTGACGAGGCAAGACGGCTGGCTCTGATTACGGACTACTGGGTCGAGACGTTCAAGACGCACCGGGCGCTGGCGGCGTACGAGCCGCCCGTCTACGACGTCAAGCGCCGGACGAACAATCTCGACTGGTCGACCGTTCCGCCGATGCCGCTCCTGACGACCACGACGGGTGCCAAGGCGAAGAACCCGGCCGCGATCCGGCTCGCCTGGGACGAAAGCGGCCTTCACGGACGCATTGACGCGCCGTACGCGCCAAAGGCGGACCGAGCCAAGGATCTGTGGGCCAACGACTCCGTCGAGCTTCTGTTCTTGCCTGGACTCGGCAAGGAGCAGGAGTACCAGATGGCGTTCGACTGCCTTGACCGCGACTATCTCAGCAAGCAGCGGCATCTGCCGATCGTGCAGCCCGCCGATGCCAACTATCGCGTCCCCGGCTTCCGTCACGTCTCGAAGATCAGGGGTGGCGGATGGCAGGCCGAGTTCTTCGTCCCGTGGAACGCATTCGACGAAGGTGCGCCAAAGGTTTACGACCAGTGGAACGCGAACATCGTCAGCAACCGGCGAGGCGGTGTGCGCGAATCTAACGGAAGCGCCTTCACGATGGGCAACAACCACAACCGCGACATGTTCGGCATCCTCCGTTTCGTCGGACTGGGAGACTGACCGCCATGAGTACCACGATGAAGACCATCACGTCCTGCGCCGTTTCCGCAGTGCTGCCGTTCCTGTGCGCGGCGGCAGTCTCCGTGGACATCCGCGAACCCAATGCGCTGCGCAAGGAGCTGTCGCTCGAACGCACCGTCACGATGGCCAACGGAAAAGCATCCTGGGGGCTCTCCTTTCGCAATGTCCGCGCACACAACGGCAAGCCGCGACGTTTCGCGTTCAGCGCAAACAACGGATCGGGGCACAACCAGTCGTTCACGAAGGTTTACGACAGCCACGGCGTGTGCGGACTGATAGACGGCATCAAGCTAACGGTGAACGGAATTCCGTGGGACAGGCTGCAGCTGCGTCCAAACGCGCTTCGGCAATTCACGGACGGCGAGGCCGCAGGCATCGAGGCGCACTTCAACTTCGACGGCGCCTCCGTGAGGTTTCAGACCTGGCTCGAACCGGAGTCGCCTCTTCTGAAGTTCGAGGTTGCGCCGCTGGCGGAATCCCTGCGTCCGGTCACCGGCATGGTCGTACACGTCAGCGCAATCCCGTCCTTCCTCGACTACGGGCCGGGAAAGAAGACGAAGTTCAAGGGATATCGCCGACAGGTCAGGAGCGACTTGCGGTTCTATCCGCCGCGCCCGAACGAACGCATCACACTGCGCGGAGACGAACGCCTGTTCGCGCTTGAGGACGCGGATTACGACGGCTCGGCGGACGGCAAGGGCATGGGGCCGAGCGGAATCGTCCTCGAAGAGCCGTGTCCGGCAAACCTCGGTCTCAACGAATGGTGGACGACCGACCTGCGATTCTCTCCAGCGCCGTCCAGGCCGTTCAGGTTTTCGATACTGGAATTCCCGACCGTCCGCACGTCGAACGACGACTTCTTCAAGGCTTTGCGGTCATACTGAACTGAAAGGCGCAAACCGGCATCTCATGCGCGTGATATGAAGAACACAGCCGCGAGGATGCAGACCATGGCAATGCCATAGTTCCAGGATATCGGCTGCTTCATTATCAGGATCGAGAACGGGATGAAGATCAGCAGGGATACGGCCTCCTGCGTTATCTTCAGCTGTTCAAGGCTCATCGTCCGCGCTCCGATGCGGTTTGCCGGCACGGCAAAGCAGTATTCGGCAAGCGCAATCGCCCAGGAGGACACTATTGCGACCCACAGCGGCGCACTTCCGAGATTGCGGAGATGTCCGTACCATGCGATGCACATGATGAAGTTCGAGATTGCCAGCAATCCCACTGTAGCAAGACTTATGTTTCCCATGGGGGCGGCATTATAGCACATTGCACATCAGCGCAGAACAGGCATCCATCGGCTGAAATGAAAAATGACGAAATTGTGCGCGCATTCAGCGAGCGAAACCGACAGAGGGGATCGGATAGATGCAGATGAATGACGGTGCGCTCCATGTGCTCGTCGCCGTTTTGGCGAAGCAGGCCACGTCTATGCGGTTCGTCAAACTGCGGCAATCCACCGAAAGATGCACTGAACCGTTCTGTCCTGGGGTGATCACAACCCTCTTTGCATCGCCGTGCACTGTACGCCATTCGTATGTCAGCTCCGAACCGGAGGCTGAGGATGCAAACGGACGGAACGTGAAATCGAGTTCACGTTCGAGGTCAGTGGACTTAACCGGCACAAACGACGAAAGCGGCAGAAGCGTTGGAGGTATGGATTCTGGCGTAAGCCCGTGCGCCATCTGAACCATTCGCTCAACGTCAAGCGAACTCCGGTCGAATGCCGTAGGATGCGCCTTTTCCGTAAGATAGTCTGCATCGCTCTCCACACCTTTGCGCGTACGCCTGAAGAGATGTTGCATAAGCGGACCAAAGGCCTTTCTGGAAAGCACAGCCGCCTTGGTTTCAGGCCGCAACGCCGCAGATGCGGCCAATGCCGCACGGACGAAATACCTGTCCGACCCGCTTGAGCCTACCGACTGCAACGCGCACGGCGTTACGCCCATGTAGCGGTCAATCCCCTTTTCAGGCACAAAATCCTTGTGGGCGGGAAACACCCAAAACTGGTTGTCGAGATAGCACTGCTGAAGAGCGAGCAGCGCGGCGGGATCCTGCATCGCCATGCGCACAAGCGAACAGGAATCGTTTGTTGAATTGATTGCAAGCGATGCGTTTCCTACGACCGCAGCTCCAGGATAGAGCGCATTCGGTAAAGCCTTGTCGACGTTCTTCCGTCTCGCCTCTGCCTCAAAGCAGAGTTCCGAAAGCAGCGGAAACGCATCCGCCTTTATGCGGGAATGGTTGCCGTCACGGTTCACATACAGATCGCCGCCGTTGCCCGAAGCCGTTCCGTCCGCTATCCATGCCGCCAACACATCTTTCGCCGGCCCGTCGTACAGAGCGGCCCGCGCCTCTGCGGACTCGCTGACGCCACGCAAGAACTTGAAGTTTGCGACATAAAGACCACGGTCAAAATCCCAAATGAGATTCTGCTTTGTGAGAACAAGTTTCGTCCCCTGTGTCAACCTTGCCGTCTTGGGATATGGCATCCCAGGAACGGGAATATTCGCGGTGTCACGCGCCTCCTGCACAATCGCCTTGAATCGCGCCGTAGAGGCGATGCGCTTCAGGTCGTTGTCGGCCTCGATTGCCGCCGCATTGCGGAAGCCTGCCTTGACGGCCTTGTCAAGCGCATCAAGCGCAGCATCCGGCGTGGCGCGGTATGCAAGCGCACACGCCAGATTGTACTGCCATGTAGCATCCCCCGGCATAAGCTCAAGCCCCTGCCGGCAGATTGCCTCCATGTTCGTTATGTTGCCGGCGCGTACAGCATTCATCAGCTGTACGCGCAAAAGCGTCTGCGGCACGTGAAGTCTGGGATAATCATACAACCCGACCTGATCGGCGGCGAAGGACGCAACGCACAGCGCAGCAAATCCCACGGCGGCCGTCAGTTTCGCAATGCCGCACCGCATAAGGCTCACACCCTGATCTGTCCGCTCTTCGCGAGCATCTTGGCCTCAACGGACTGAATCTCCGCAAAGCCCTGCGACGAATGAGGATTGAGACCGTCAGAGGCCTCCATGGAGCTGTCCGCCTCGTTGTAGATCGTGGCCTTGAGACCCTTGAGGGACTCAAAGTAGATGTTGCCCTTGTAGAGACCGAGCGTGATTTCAGCCGTGGCCTTGTCCGCCCACACCTGGATTGCGGAACGCGCCGCCTGGGTTGCAGGATCGAACCAGCGGCCATCGTAGATCTGGTCTGCGACAAACTTGGAGAGCTGCTGGAAGAGGAGGGTCGAACGGCGATCCATGATACCCTCATAGATGTACTTGAGACCCCAGGAAAGCACCTCCATGCCGGGAGCCTCGTACACGCCGCGGCTCTTCGTGCCGATGATGCGGTTCTCCAGCGCGTGCTTCATGCCGATGCCGTTGCGTCCGCCGATCTTGTTCAGGAGAAGCATGACCTTGTACGGATCCATCTTCTTGCCGTTGACGGCAACGCAACGGCCCTTCTCGAACTTGAGGACGATCTTCTCGACCTTGTCGGGGGCGTCCTCCGGCCACACGCCCATCGTGGGCTTCACGATGCGCATGGACGTCTCCATGGATTCAAGATCCTCGGCTTCGTGGGAAAGTCCGGCAAGGTTCGCATCAGTGGAGTATTTCTTCTTCGTGCCGACAAACGCCACAATGCCGCGCTCGGCGAGGAAGTCCACCATCTCCGTGCGTCCGGGGAACTTCTTGAGAAGCTCAGAGTCGCGCCAGGGGGCGTACACGCCGAAATCGGGGTCAAGCACATTGGTGTAGCGTTCAAAGCGCATCTGGTCGTTGCCGCGCCCCGTCGCGCCATGCACGAGCGCCACGCAGCCGGCCTTCTTCATCGCGGGCAGGAGCTTCTGAACAGTGACTGCGCGGGCGATGCCCGTGGAGTTCCAGTAGCCGCCGTCATACATGGCCTGGCACTTGACCGTCTCGAAGCAGATGTCTGCCATCTCCTTGGTGACGTCCACGATCTCGGTCTTGACGCCGGTAGGCGCCATGCGCTTCTTGATGTCGTTGATGTTCTTCTCGTCAGGCTGTCCGACGTTGGCGGAGAACGCCTTCACCTTTACGCCGGCATCCAGCAGGACGCAGCATATCGTTTTGGAATCGAGACCGCCCGACACGCATACGCCGACGGTCTTGCCCTTCAACTCTTCCAGCTTCATTTGTTTTTTCCTCGTTGTGGCTTTCTTTCAGAAATCACAGTTCAGCGAACTCCGGCGGCGGCCTGTCTCCGGCGTATATCGCATGGGCCTGAAGTATCGCCAACAGTGCGAACGCCGCAATCATCATCTCCCCGCCTTCCTCAAAGGCCGTGCAAAATGCCGAAAACGAATCGGCAAGATCCATCTTTGCAAGACCGCATGAGTGCCTGTACCATGCGGGCAGCCTGTCGAACACCTGCACCATCACGCCCGAGGCGCCGAAAAAGCACATCGTCCAGGCGACAGGATGGAGCTTGAAGAACCCCTTCACAAGGCGCGGGAAGAAATACGCGAGCATGGCCGCAAACACTCCGAACAGAAGCGCAAAATACGAAACGGCGACCACCTTCGCTCCGAACGGCGCACCGGCGTTCGTGAGGAAGCGCATCTTGAACGGCGTCCCTGTGAGCGGAGAGCCGTCAGGCTTCAGAAGCCCATATACGCTGCCGTCGGGGTTGATGACGTCCGGATAGAGCTGCCGCATGAGGACAAGGTGCAGATCAAGCTCCTTTACGACCGCCATCGCCGCGATGCAGGATACACCTGCGCAGAGAAGAACCTTGCGCTTCGCCGAACCGCCAAACGGGCAGCACAGCCACACAAGCGGAACTATCAACGCATAGAACGGAACGGTCAGCGTCTCAAAGAACGAATACCCTGCGGCATCAAACGCCGACCGCAGAGCCTGCGGCTCCATTACCGCCCAGGTGACGGCAAGCGCGGCCAGCGACAGCAGAAACACCGCAGGAGCAAGCATCCACGACTTTTTCGATACGAGCATATTCATGACATCACCATCGTCAGCGCTTCATTCCGCAAGGAAACCTCAACGTCATTCGTCAAGCATTCCCTTGTACGCAACACGGCGCACCTTCTGGATGGACGTGCGCTCAAGCGGCTCGTGAAGGACAAGTATCTTGCGCGGGCGCTTGTAGTCCGCAAGCTTCTGGCAGCGCGTCCGGATTCCGATCCGCGCAACCTTCTCCATCTCCTCCCAGGACATCGGACTGCCGCCGTTGCGGAGTGCGAGGGCATCCTCGTCCGGATGGACAATCACGCCGACGTGCTCGCCGGGATCACGACCGACGCGATATCCGACCACCACGCAATCTGAGATAAGCGGATCTCCGGCGATTACGTTCTCCACCTCTTCGGGATAGATGTTCTTGCCTTCGCGGTTGACGATGAGAGCCTTCTTGCGTCCCCTTATCGTGATAAGCCCCTGCTCGTCCACCGAAGCGAGATCGCCGGTTCTGAGCCATTCGCCGTCAAACGCCTCCTGCGTGGCCGCCGGATTGTTGAAGTATCCGCGCATCACGATCGGACCCTTGACCTGGAGTTCGCCAACGCCCGCATCGTTCGGATCCGATATCCGTATCTCGATGTTGGGAAGCTTATGGCCTATCGTGCCGATCTTGGCGAGCTTCGGCCCAGCCACAGACACGACCGGAGAGCATTCCGTAAGTCCATATCCCTCAAGCATCTTGATTCCGAGATCCTTGAAGCCCTTGAGAACGTGAACAGGACACGGGGCGCCGCCAACGACCACAAAGCGCAGGTTCGGATCGAGAGCCTTCTTCACGCCGGAGTTGACGATGGACTTAAGCCCCACCGCCTTCATGAACTTGGCGGCCTTCGACTTTGCGAGCTTATCCGATATCTTGTCGTACACCTTCTCGACGAGGAGCGGCACCGCAATCAGAATCGTAGGCTTAAGCTCCTTGAGGTCTTCCGATATCGTGCGCAGCGAACGCATAAGATACGCCGACGAACCGAGCATGATAGGCAACGTGAAGTTCACGAGGAACGAGAACGCATGGAAGAACGGAAGCACAACATAGAACGAGTCCGTACTGTCGATTCGCTCGCCGAACGCAGCCAAGCCACCCTTCGCGTCTTCAATGAAGTTCGAGTGCGTGAGCATCGCGCCCTTCGGCTTGCCGGTCGTTCCGGACGTGTAGATGATGCTCGCAACGTCATCGCCGGTGCAGACGTTCTTCGCGTACCATCCGCATGAGCAGGAGCCGCGCTTCAGCTCGGCAAGGTCGTAGACCGGGACAGATCCGATTGCGGCGTAGGACGGCGCACCGCCGTCCACGATGACGATCGCCCTGAGCTTCGGCAGTTCGGCGGCAATCTGCTGCATCATCGGTATGTGCTGCCGGTCGGTCGTGACGACGACCGCGCCTGAATCGCGGAGGATGTACAGCACCTCCTCGCTGTGCAGCTTCGGATCGAGCGGCACCACGGAAACGCCGGCGCCGGAGCAGGCAAGATACACATCCATCCATTCGGGGCCGTTCGCAAGTATCTGCGCAACGTTCTCCTCTCGCGGCTTCAGCCCGAATTTCGAGCCGTATGCCTCGGCAGTGGACGTCACGTCCGCAAGAAACTCTCCGTATGTCCGCCGAATCCACTCTTTGCCGCGACTGAACACCTGTGCGACATGATCCGGATTCTTGGATGCGAACTCCTCAAGCGCTGAACGTATGGTCATTCCAAGTCCTCTCGTTAACTACTGACCGTAGGTTATCATATCCCGTCCCGGTTTTCAAGATGCACGGGACGGGGCGTAAAGCATCGGCGGGATCAGCCGAACAACTCCCTCAACTTCTCAAGCTGCGCAACCTTCTCCCGGTTCTCGGCGAGCTTGCGGCGAGCCTCCTCGACGATTGCCGCCGGCGCATGATCCGTGAACTGCGTATTTGCGAGCTTCGCCTCGGACGACTTGATGAATCCCGCAAGCTTGGCAAGTTCGCCCTCGATGCGCTTGCGCTCCGCCGCCTTGTCGACAAGGCCTTCGAGCGACAGATACACCGTGCCGAACGCCGTCAGCCTGCTCGGCATCGCAAGATCGCTGCCGACCTTGACGAACTCTACGCTCTCCGCCCGCATCGCCCGCTTCAGCGCATCGCGCTCGGCAGGGGCGCGGACGTCATCGGTGGCAACAGTCACCTTCACGAACGCGGATGGCGGCACCTTGTATTCGGCACGAAGCGCCCGAAGCGCAGTGATCGCCTCTCGTTTGGCGTTGACGAAATCGTAAGTCTCCTGCGAAAGCCCCCACGCGGTCTTCTCCTCGTCCGTGTAGCCGGTCGGGTACGGGGCACGCATGATGGTCTCGCCGTCCGCAAGGTAGCCGAGCTGATGGGCGATCTCCTCCGTCACGAACGGCATGTACGGATGAAGCAGGCGCAGAGCCTTCCAGTACACGTCACGGAGGATTGCGAACGCAACGGACTTGTCCGGCGCATCCTTTGCGTACTCCACATACCAGTCGCATATCTGCGTCCAGAAGAAATCGTATATCACAAGCGCTCCATCCTGGATGCGGTAGCGTTCAAGGATGTCGTTCATCCGGCGGCAGGCCATGTCGCAGGCCCACAGGATGTGCTTGTCATCAGCACTGAGCGAACGCCCGGCGAGCGATGCGTCAAGCGCAACGCGCTCCACGCCGGAATCCTCCTGCATCTGCATGAAGCGGGCCGCGTTCCAGATTTTCGTCGCGAAGTTGCGCCCGATCTCGAACTTCTCCTTGTTGACCTTCGTGTCGCAGTCGAGCGACGTTATGAGAGCAATCGAGAAGCGGAGGGCATCGGCGGAATACGTCTCGATGAGTTCAAGAGGATCGAGCGAATTTCCGAGGCTCTTGGACATCTTGCGTCCCTGCGAATCGCGCACGATGCCGTGGATCACGATGTTCTTGAACGGAGGACGCTTCATGAAATGTATGCCGGCCATCATCATGCGCGCCACCCAGAAGAATATGATGTCCTGAGCCGTGACGAGATCGGTCGTGGGATAGTAGTAGTCCAGATCAGCGGTCTTCTCCGGCCAGCCGAGCGTGGAGAACGGCCAGAGCCAGGAGCTGAACCACGTATCCAGCACATCCTCATCCTGCTTCAAATCCGCCGCGCCGATGTTCTCGCAGCCCGGAATCCTTCTCGCCAGCTCAAGCGCCTTCTCGGCGGATGGCGCAACGACGTACTGCGGCTCTTCGTCGCCCTTCTGCGGGAGATAGTACGCCGGAATGCGGTGCCCCCACCAAAGCTGACGCGATATGCACCAGTCCTGAATGTTCTCCATCCAGTTGAAGTAGATGTTCTCCCAGCGCTTCGGCACGAAACGCACTTCGCCGCTCTTCACCGCCTCAATGGCGGGTTCGGCCAACGGCTTCATCTTCACGAACCACTGCTTCGAGAGGCGGCTCTCCACCACCTCGTGGCAGCGGTAGCAGTGTCCGACCTGGTTGTCGTAGTCCTCGATGTGATCGAGGAATCCACCGGACTCAAGATCTTCGACAATCGCCTCGCGGCACTTGAACCTGTCCATGCCGACGTATCTGCCGCCGGCAAGTTCGTTCATGCGGCCATCGTCGGTCATTACGTTTATCTCTTCAAGACCATGACGCTTGCCGACGAGGAAGTCGTTCGGATCGTGCGCAGGCGTAATCTTTACGATGCCCGTGCCGAACTCCTTTTCGACGTAGTCGTCCGCCAGAACGGGTATCTCGCGTCCGGAAAGCGGCAGCACCACGGTCTTGCCGATAAGGTGCGCATAGCGCTCGTCTTTGGGATTCACCGCAACGGCGGTATCGCCGGGAAGCGTCTCCGGTCGCGTTGTCGCAACCATGACGTAATCCTTGTACGGTTCGCCGGAAACGCCCTTGGCGCTTCCGACGACAGGGTATCTTATGTACCAGAGATGCCCATGGTTGGCCTCGTGCTCAACCTCGTCGTTCGCCAGTGCAGTTCCGCAGCGCGGACACCAGTTTACGATGTAGTTGCCTTTGTAGATGAGGCCTTCGTTGTACAGGTCGCAGAACACCTTTGTGACTGCGGTCGAACATCCCTCATCGAACGTGAACCTTTCGCGCCTCCAGTCCGTGGAGTTGCCGAGCATCCGCTGCTGATGGACGATCGTACCGCCGTACTGCTTCTTCCACTCCCACACACGGGCGACGAACGCCTCGCGTCCGAGATCCTGACGGCGCTTGCCCTCCTTCTTGAGGGATTTCTCCACGACGTTCTGCGTTGCGATTCCGGCATGATCCGTACCCGGCAGCCACAGCGTATTGTAGCCGCTCATCCTGCGCCAGCGCACAAGGATATCCTGAATCGTCTGATTGAGCGCATGACCCATGTGCAGGATTCCCGTGACGTTCGGCGGCGGAATCACAACCGAATACGGCTTGCCTTTGCCGGGTTCATCATGAAAGCACCCGTTGCTCTCCCAGAACGGATACCACTTGGCCTCCGCTGCCTTGGAATCGTATCTTTTCTCCATCGCCATCTGTCTTCTCCATCAAAAAAGAGTGTGAATTATACCAAATCTCCGCAAAACGGAGTACTTGGCGCACCACATTCAGGCATTTTGCCGCCTTAACTCCGCCTATTTCTACTTTTTGGTTACGGACTGGCCGTCCTTGGAATCCTTGACGAGCCATCCGGCTGCGGCGATCTCGTCGCGCAGACGGTCGCTCTCCGCCCAATTCTTTGCCTTGCGGGCTTCGGCGCGTCTGTCAAGCAACGACTGAATCTCCGGCGGAACTGCCGTCTTCACGGCCTTTCCGAAGAAGATGACACCCAGAACGGAATCCATCTTCCTGAAGACGCCAAGAATAGCCGCAGCCTGTCCGGGCTGGACGTCTCCGCCCTGAAGCCAGGCATTGGCATGACGGACAAGCTCGAAGAGCGCGGCAAACGCCTTGGGGGTGTTGAGGTCGTCGTTGACGGCGGCCGTAAACTCGTTCAAAGCCTTTTGGGCAAACTCCGGCGGGGTCGATTCCGCTCCGTCCGCCAGCCCCTCAATGGCATCAACGCAGGTGTCGATCCGCGAAAGCGAACGGCGGGCGTCCTCAAGGGCGCTGAACGCAAAGTTGAGTCCCTGCCGGTAATGCGCATTGACAAGCACGTAGCGTATCTCGCGTCCGCTCCATCCCTTCTCAATAAGGTCGCGAAGCGTGAAGAAGTTTCCTGCGGACTTGCTCATCTTCTCGCCGTTCACCTTAAGGTGGGCGCAGTGCATCCACGTTTTCACGAATTCCTTGCCTGTCGCGGCCTCCGCCTGGGCAATCTCGTTTTCGTGATGCGGGAAAAGGTTGTCTATGCCACCCGTATGCAGATCAAACGTCTCGCCAAGGTACTTCATGGACATCGCCGAACATTCGATGTGCCATCCAGGACGCCCGCGTCCCCACGGCGAATCCCAGCCTACAGGGCCGTCGGACTCCTCCCACGCCTTCCAGAGCGCGAAATCCCCGACATTCTCCTTGTCGTACTCGTCAGCGGCGCAGCGGGCACCCGTTCTCTGGCTGTCGAAATCGATGTGGGCAAGCTTTCCGTATCCCGGAAACTTCGTGACGGCGAAATATACGCTGCCGTCATCGCTCTTGTATGCCACGCCCTTCTCCACGAGTGCATTGACAAGGGCAATCATCTCCGGAATGTGGTCGGTCGCAGCCGGATACATCTCGGCAGGCTGTATGTTGAGCTTCTTCAGGTCTGCGAAGAACGCATCCTTGTACGTCCTGGTGTAGTCGGTGAGCGCAACGCCGGCGGCGTTTGCGCCGCGTATCGTCTTGTCGTCTACGTCTGTGAGATTCATCACCTGCCGCACCTTCATTCCGTTGAACTGAATCACGCGGCGCAGTATGTCCTCGAAAGCATAGGCGCGAAAATTCCCTATATGGGCGAAATTGTACACCGTGGGGCCGCAGGTGTACATCCGAACCGTGTTGTCGGCGATCGGCGCAAGAGGCTCCTCGCGCCTTGTGAGCGAATTGAAGACTTTCATTTCCATGAGACGGTATTATAGCATATCGCCCCATGGACAACGGAATCCATGCCGCAGCTCACTGCAGACCGGCAACCATGCTGTCGCGGGGCGGAACGACCGTGCCGTCGGGCAGAGTGAACGGCTCATCGCCGAAGTTGGCCGTCACCACGACACCGTTCGCAAAAACGCTCTGCTGGACGCGGCGGTCCGGAGATAGGATGCGGTGGTCAACCATCTCGCTGTAGCCGGTCTTACGCGCAACGGGCGAGGTCAGCCTGTAGCTGCGCACGAACTTGTCCTTGTCCGCCGCCCACTGGCGGTTGTTGAAGA
>CAZMNN010000004.1:0-15560 GCA_964567665.1 uncultured Lentisphaeraceae bacterium | reverse complement strand
CATCGTGCCGTAGAGGCGGTTGAAGAGATCGCGCTTCCACCAGATGTCGGGCAGCTTGTTGTTGTAGTCGCCCCAGTACCAGTGGGCGCATACGCACTCGTGATAGACGAGTTCCCAGAGCGGCAGACGGTATGCCTCTCCAACCTGGTACTTCGCCACACGCGGCGGCACGTTCGTCCATATCTGCTGGATGTTGCGTCCAGAGTTCGGCACCCTGTACGGCCCTATCGAGAGCATCCCCTCGTAGTAGTCGCAGAACGGCACACTTGCGTCGTGGCCCGTCTCGCTGCCGACGACAAGCTTGAATTCGTCGCCGAGAATGCGCAGAAGCTCCATCTTCCAGTGACGGCTGTCCGAGCGCGTCATCGGATGGGCTGGGTTCCAGCACGTCTGCCACGGTGAAGCGACTGTCGTATCGATGAAGCGCGTGTTGTACGGCTTTGTCTTCAACTCCTCCGCCACGTTGCGGCGCTCATGTCTGGGAGCCGTGGCGTCACACATCATCGCACAGTACGTCCACGTGCCGTCCTTCGCCTTGACAGACCAGGCGTGACGCCATTCGTTGGAGGTGGGGCCGTTCCAGACGACATCGTGCGGCCACGCATCGGTGTTGGCACCGCTCTTCCAGCCGAGTTTCTTCAGCTGTTCAGGATGGTATATGTCCTGATAAACGTCGTAGCGGCTCACGAGCACGTTGGGCATCTTCGCCAGCGCCGCCACCTGTTCGGACGAACCACCCGCACTCCAAAGGAAACGGTCGATGCCGGCTTCCTGCAGGTTCTTCGCGACGGCAAGCTTGTCGCCCTCCCAGCACCACACGTTCGGGGCGCCGAGGAGACGGTCTACAAGCGGACGCTCCTTGACCTTCTCGGAGAACGGCTTGAAGAGTCCAATCGACTTCGCGTAGGTGCGGTAGCGTTTCGCCATCGCCACGTAGCCGCCCTTGTCGAGGAATACATAGCGGAACCGTCGCGTGTAGCCGAACGCCTTTTTCTGGTCGTGCCAGACGGGACCCATTGTCCAAAGGCCGCTCCCCTTCTCGCGGGTCGTCCGCATCGCCGCATCGTCGGGCGTCTCAAAGATGCCCATCCAACCGGCACCCGTCGCATCGTCCTGAACGCCAAAAAACGCCATGCAGAGACCGTGTCCGCCGTAGGCGATCAACTGTCCCGGCAGATCAGCCGCGTCATCGGCAGGAAAACTGATGCCCTCGTTCATCGGGACAATCAGACGGTCTCCTTTGGACGACGCGAACGGCACGGGGAATCGCAGTTCGGAGGTCATCACACCCTCCCCCATGACGGAGACGAGAATTTCCGGTTTCTTGGCGTCAACGGCGTATGTCGCACGCCATGTCCGCAGAGTCTGCGGATTGACGAATGACACATTCACAATGCCGTCAGGACACAATACGATTGATGTTGTCAGTACGTGAAACGCAGATTCCGCCGAAATCGGCGACCAAGTCCGTCCCGTGCGTATGTCCGTCACCGCGAAACCTCGCCAGTCGGCGAAGACCGTCCCCTTCAACACGCCGTTGCCGAACGGCACATCTGCCGCCGGGGACGCACGCCCGTCCGCGAACAGGTTGCCCGTCCGCTTGATTTTGACGTCTCGAATCCGAACACCGATCACACCGTCGCCCGTAATGCGGGGCGTTATGGCCGCTACACCATGAGGAATCGCAAACTCGGCTTTCAGTGCATCGCCCGGCTTTCCGCGCATCGGCGCATAGACCCAGCTGACCACACCGCCCTTCGCATCGTAAGCGACAACACTTAGATTGAACCCCCGTCCGTCTGACGCATCAGCAAGTTTCTCGGATGTGCATGAGAAGCGGAATGTATCCCCCGCTTTCACGGCGATGCGCGGACACCCAGCACCAGTCACAGCCCAATCCTGCCTTCCCGTATGACGCACGTCAAACGCTGAGCCATCTGCCGTAAGAACCTCAGACTTGCCGTCACGCGACCAGATGCGCGGCGTTCCGAACGTCCAAATCCCACGGTCAAGCTTACGCGCAACTTCGCCGTTCTCAGGCGTCGGTCCGGCACAGAGGCAACCCGCAGCGAACACAATCAATGCAGCGCCGAAGAAACGTCTATTAGTCAGCATATACCATTGCCCTCTCACTTTATCGAGGCATTATGCCCCGCACGGATGATATCGCCCTATTCCTTTCCGCGTCCGCGATCCAGCTTCTGGAGCGCTTCGTCGGTGGCAGGATTGGCATCAGGACGCACCGCATCGGCGTTCGGGACGATCGTCGCCGTGCAGATCGATCCGATGCGGAACTCACCCTTCGCATTGCCGGACGGAATCGGGTCGATGACGAACTTGCGCTCCACCGGCCTTCCGTCTGTCCAGTTATTCATCAGATGAAACCGCCAGATGAAAAGTCTGCCGATGCCGGCATTGTGGTATGCGTTGAACGAGGCGATCTTTCTGCCGTCGGCCGATATGTCCGCCGAGAGTGCCTTGTCGTCCGCCTCGCCGAACACTCCGAAGAAATTGCCTTTGGCCGCAACCTCAAACGGCGAACGCCTCTCTCCCGAAAATACCGCAACGTCGTCCATCCACCGCGATGAAAGTCCGTCGTACCACAGCGATGTGCGGTACGTGAGCCTTCGCGACCAGCCGATGGGCATGGTGCCGTACGCCGGATTCAGCCGCTGCACGTCACGAACTGTTCCGAAGACCGGCTTCACCGGAACGCGGCAGACCGCACCCTCGCTGACAGCCCGCTCGAACCCGGCGATTCCGGCATCGGCAAACATTCTGTAACCGATGTCGTCAGGATGCCCGCCGTCGATCGGCCACACGCTCTTAACGGACACCTCGCCGGCGTTTAGCCGCCTCCATAGTTTCGTATCGTACACATCGCCGACAGGCGTTCCGTAGGCTTTCGCCAACTGCCAGTACACATCCCTGCGCGGATGGACGTCCGACGGACGCTTCCCCGGCATCGACCACTCGCGGAACGTGAAGAACATCTGCTGTACGGCAACGCCGCGTCCGATCATCTCGCGGAGGAGATATTCGTAGCAGCACGTGTTGGGAAGCTTTGTGTCCTCGCCGCCGTCATTGCACGAAAAGTCGAGGAAGACAAGATCTGGCTTCTTCGACATGACGTCACGTTCAAGCCTGAACATTCCAAGGCTCGACCCCGTGCCGCCGATCGCCGCATCCACAAACGTAAAGTGCGCATTCGGATATCTCTCGGTGAGATATTTCGCCATCAGTCCGCGAAATCCGGTCACGTTCGGCTCCGTCGCGTTCGCGCTCCATGTCAACGAACCGCCAAAGAAGCACACCGTCAGCCGTGCGCCGTCTCGAGCCTTTGCGTCGAACGCAGCAAAGGATGCCGCCCCATCGCCGCTGCTCTCCGCGCTTTTCATCCATGCACAGCCCGCGACCGCCACTGCGGTCAAAGTGGTCATCGCCAACATTTTCATTCCCATTTTCGTTATCCCCTTCACTGTCTGCAAAGCTGCTTCAAATTATCTGCGGAACGGCGGCAATTTCTTGGGTTGGTGTCGAAGAGAATCGCCAAATCAACGCGACATCCCCAAGACCACGGACGAGACGCGCTCCGCCCGTTCCGGATGGCTGACGGCTCCACACGCGTCAGGATCGCCGAACACGGCCTCGGACGTGTCGTCCACAAGGAGATTCGCCGCATTCTGGACAAGACCAGAGGCGTTCAGCACGGACACCGGCCTGACAATGCCGTCACGCGACTCGATCTGTACGTACCGGAGCGAGGCGGCGCCTTTGCCGGAATAGGAGATCCTGATCGCATCCGGAAACGTTTCGGACTCGAACGTGATGAACTTGGAAAATGCCGCCCATTCGTCGCGGCGCGGCTTCCATGAACCGTGCGCAATCTTCCGCCATTCCGTTCCGAAACGTCCATCCACCGTCCAGACCGGATGCCCGTAGTAGTCCACAAGCGTCAGCGCAAGTTCTATTCTGCGCTCCCGCCCGTCCGCAACGCCGGCCTTGGCGGCCCTTCTGTCGATGAACTGGAACCCTTCCTTGAACGACACGTCCATCATGTCACGCCCAGCGACCGGCCGCCATGCGCGGCGGTGTTCCGCTCTGCGCGACGCAATCGCCGAAAGGCGTGTGCGCGTCTTCGCGAGAAATTCCTTCACTTTCGCGACCTCCGCCGCCGTACGGCGCGGATCGGTGAGGATTGCTGCAGCGCGGACAAGGTCATCCTCAACGCAAGACGTCTCCGCATAAAGAACAAGGTCGTCAAGCCGTGCGCGTTCAGAAAGAACATCCGCCTCTACATCTCCGTCACACGGACGGAGTGCGGAGGCGCGGAGCGTCTTCACGGCAAGCTCCAGCGCCATGCGCCCCGGCACGGACGGATACGGCTGTGCCGCGCACGGCGCGTACGGTAGCAGTCCATGCGGTGCCGACTCGACGATTACCGCAACCGCAGCGGCCTCGGCCTCCGACAGGGACGGAAACGTATGCCGTGCCGCTGCGAGGAACGCATCGTCGAGCTGTCCACCGGCGCATTTCGAATCCATGATCGCCGCAGCGGCGGCACGGACGAATGCGCCGCCGTAGTATTCGTGCTGCATGTTCTCCCAGTTCGTGACGAGGAATCCCCTTGTCCGGTTCCGTGCGCCATAGGCGACCATCGTGCGGATGTTCTCGGCTTCCTGCCATGGAACCGTCAGCGCGTCATGTCCGAGCGCCGCATAGTCGGCGAGCCAGTCACGTCGGAAGTGTCCGCCGAAGTTGAAGCGTGTGCCTCTGCCGGAGACGTGCGGCGTGTAGTTCCAGTGCTCGAAGACGACGTCAGACGGAATCTTCCCGAGCGCAGACGGATGAAAGCCGAATTGGTCGTCCCACATCACCATGCGCTTGCTGTTCTTCCGGCAAAGGTCGTTCGCCCACCGGACAAACTCGACGAACAGCGCGTCTCCGCCATCCGCCGCCACCTTCGGGCGGCAACGCGGGCAGCGTCCGAAATTCCAGCTCTCGTCAAAACCCACATGGAAGTACGGCCCCTTGAATATCCGGCAAAGCTCGGATACATGCCGCTCAAGGAAGTCGCGTGTCGCGGGATTCGAGAGGCAGAACGACGACGCGCGCTTGATTCCGGCTGGAGCCTCCTCGCTCAGGCTCTCCAGCCCCGGATTCACGAAGAATAGCTCCGCATGGGCGAGAAGCGATACGACGGGAATCAGCTGGATTCCGTTCTCTTCGGCGTGGCGCACCCATCCGGCCATAAGTTCAGGCGAATAGCCCTCGCCCGCCGGCATGGAAAATACGGATGTCGACGCCCGTGCCTCAAGGTAGAGCTGCACAGTGTTGAGACCAAGCGAGGGAGCGCGTTCCACGAAGTTCGAGACAAGTCCGGGCGTCTCCATCTGACGCGCAAGATCCAGCTGAACCGCCCGGATTCGGCTATCGACGGCAGATGTTCCAACATCGGCGCCAAACGCCACTGCCACGATGCCAGTCACAATGGACAGGATGCCCACCATAAGACTGCGGCAAAGCCGACCACGCCTAAAACCCAAGCCAACAACGCGCTCCATAGAAACATCCTTTCAATTAAAAACGCCCACGCCGCCTATCGCTTCTCTATTTCTGATTTTACGTGCGCATTATACCAAATCGCAGAAACGCGACGGGTCGATACGCCATGTCCACGAGGGGGTATGGTTGAACTTTCTTGAAAACTGACCTGCACTCCATACATGTAGTTTTGCACATAGGCATTTAGCAAGGCAACCTGTCCACCATATAGCGACTTGTATTCATTCCTGCCGAACGACAATCCACATCCAATGAGATGCGCCGACAAGAATGTTCGTGAGCGTACCGTTTGGCGCGACGGGGACGTCGCGCCCTACCGGATTGGCGTCCTGTAGGGCGGGACATCCCACCCCGCCGCACAGATCACCGTTGGATGTGACCTCCGGTAGTCTTCGGCGCGACGGACACCTGCTGGTAGGTCGCCGACACCGACAGCGCCGAAACAGCGGTCAATCCGCAGACAAGGCAGTTCATAAGTCGTGTTCCATTCATCGCATCGTTCTCAGGTGGATTCCTGAACGACCATGACCGTAAGGTAGGTCACGAACAGAACGACCCAGACTCCGCCCTCCATGCGAGATATCACTCCCGGTTTTGACGGATGCCGGTAGTTGAACCCGAAAAGCGCAATCATGAGCGTCATCGCCAGCATCATCGGAATGTCGCGGCTCAAGATGTATCCACTGAAATCACCGAATGGCGATATGGTTCCAGCCACACCGACGACGGCGAGCGTGTTGAAGAAGTTCGAGCCGACGATGTTGCCGATCACAAACTCGTTCTCGCCCTTTCGCGCTGACGCTATCGCCGAGGCGAACTCCGGAAGCGAAGTTCCGGCTGCAACAATCGTAAGTCCGATGAGCAGATCGCTCACGTGCAGCACATCACGCGCAAAATCCACGCTCCCCCACACCATCATGTGCGATGACGCAACAAGGAGCACAAGCCCGGAGAGAAGACGGAACCATTCCCGTCCGCCTCTGAACGGCTCAGCGCCAGCGCCGCAATCTCCACTGCCGGTCTGCGGCTTCGCCCCCCTTTGGTCATACCAGCAGTACACCGGCAGCAGGATGGCGAACGCAACAAGCAGCCATGCGCCGTTCGACCGCTCGAATACGCCGTCACGCACAAACAGCCATGAAAGCAGCGTTATGGAAAGCAGCAGCGGAACGGCAAACCAGTTTACCGATGACTTGACCTTTATCGGCCATATGAGCGCAGTGACTCCAAGTATGATTCCGATGTTGAATATGTCACTGCCGTAAGCGTTGCCGAGGGAAAGGTTCGAGTGTCCGGCAAGACCGGAAACGACAGAGACCACAAGTTCGGGGGCGCTCGTCCCGAAGCCTATTATGACCATGCCCACAAGCAATGGCGAAAGACCGAAACGTCGGGCTATCTTCCCCGCCGCATCGATAAACGCATCCGCGCTTTTCGCGAGCACAAAAAGCCCTCCTGCGATGAACGCAATCGACAGGAGGAACGGAATATCGGAATCTATGCTCAAACAGTGCGCTCCTGGACAATCATCAGACCGAGATACGCGAGGAACAGGATGATCCAAATTCCGCCTTCCCAGCGCGTAATCGTACCGTCCTTGCGCGGATTGCGGAAATTGAGGCCGAACACCGCTATAAGGATTGAGAAGAGCGTCATGACCGGCAGATCGCGGGTGAGTATGTAGCCGGAGAATCCGCTGAACGGCGATATCGTACCTGCCACGCCTACCACGGCAAGCGCATTGAAGAAGTTGGATCCGACGATGTTGCCGACCACGAACTCATTCTCGCCCTTCCGTGCTGACGCTATAGACGATGCGAGTTCAGGCAGCGACGTTCCCGCCGCAACGATGGTAAGCCCTATCATGAGTTCGCTCACACCAAGCACGTCACGGGCGAAGTCTACGCATCCCCACACCATCACGTGCGATGAGACGAC
The DNA here is from genome assembly GCA_964567665.1 of uncultured Lentisphaeraceae bacterium. Classification (GTDB taxonomy): domain Bacteria; phylum Verrucomicrobiota; class Kiritimatiellia; order RFP12; family UBA1067; genus UBA1731. The sequence continues at coordinate 8,057 of CAZMNN010000004.1, read as the reverse complement.
AAGGATGGCCAGCCCGGCGACAAGCCTGATCCATTCGCGGACATTGCTGAAACCGGTCGGCGCATCCGGTTTGACGTCGGCGGCATCCTGCGGCTTCGTCTCCTTCTGGTCGTACCAGCAATATATCGGAAGCAGAACAGCGAATGCGGCGAGAAGCAGGACACCATTGAGACGGGTGAACGTCCCATCGCGGATGACGAGCCATGAAAGCAGGGACGTAATCAGAAGCAGGGGAACGGCGAACCAGTTTACGGAGGACTTCACCGTAATCGGCCAGAACAGCGCAGTGACGCCAAGTATGATTCCGATGTTGAATATGTTGCTTCCGTAGGCGTTGCCGAGAGACAGGTCGGCGTGTCCGCTGACGCTCGCTATGGACGAAACGACCATTTCCGGGGCGCTCGTGCCGAAACCTATTATGACCATACCGACAATCATCGGCGACAGTCCGAAATGCTTGGCGATGCGAGCTGCGGCATCAACAAAGACGTCCGCACTCTTCGCAAGCGTGAAAAGTCCGCCGACTATGAATGCAAGCGATAGAAGAATCGGGATGTTGGTGTCTATGCTCATTAAAACAATCCTTTATTTACGGTGTGATGTATGTATATATATGCACAAACTCACACTGTATGTTCAATGACGGCGCGATTTATGACGGCGGCAACCTGCGGCATCTCGCGGTGCATCACGATCTTGAACGGAAGCTGCATTCCAAGCGGACGCAGAAAGCGCATCATGCGCTGGGATCGCACGTGCATCTCACTCGGCACCTTCCCCCTGGAGATCACGCCGTCAAGGAGATGTCCGGCCAACGATTCCCAAAGCGGCTTGAGCGCGTCCAGCGTACCGTTGCGCGGCGTTGCGGGATCCACCGCCATCTTCTGCCATGCACGCCGTTCACCAGTCTTGGAGTCGACGGCGGCAAACAGGAACATCATGCGCGCCTTGCTGTCTCCGGTGCGAAAGAGCGGCATCTGCACGAAATCGATCTCCCACGCTTCATCTGTCGCCATATCCAGACGGGCGGCCTGTGCGCATTTTGCGCGGTCAAGTCCAATGCGTTCAGTCCATGTCACAGTACCGAGATCCGGCGGACGCAGCGGAGCGTCGTGCCACTTGCCGTCAAGCCCTTCCCTGCGCGAGAACAGAGACTTCTCCTTCATGTACATCGCCGGAAGCTCTGGATCTTCATCTATGCGCAGAAGCAGCCCGTAGCATTCATACAGAACAGGCGCGAGCATCGCCCTCGTCTCTTCGTCCGGATGGACCGGAACGTACCCCGGACGGTAGTCGTATATCTCTGCGGAGCCGTCTTTCAGTCCAATGACCTCGTAATGGTCAAAGTCCACCGTCGAAGTGGCGAACGAAAGATCGCGGCTCTGCTGGAAGATGAGAAAGTCGCGATGCGATGTAAAACCGTTGAACAGAAGAAGCCTGGCCTTGATCGGACCGTTGGGCGCAGGGTTGATGGCGGCAATCAGTGGCTTGTCGAACAGTTCCGAAACAAGTGCCCAGTTGTATTTGGATGCCTTCTTCCAGACATTCAACGCCACGATCGCCTTTGCAATCTCGTCTATGTTGCCCTTGTCCACTTACTGCATCCTGTCGGTTCGCCCCTTCCGGCCGCACTCTCAACCTCTGTTGCCGAGGAAGAGCCTGTACGCGGGATTGCCTGTGACGTCCCTGAACGTGTATCCGAGAGCCTTGAACACACGCTTTGCGGCGGTACGCTCCTTGACCGGAACCTGCATTCCCACAAGCACCTTTCCGTGGTCTGCGCCGTGGTTGCGGTAATGGAAGAGCGTTATGTTCCAGCGGTTCGAGATGGCTTCAAGGAAGTCCATCAGCGCTCCCGGACGCTCCGGGAACTCGAACGCATAGGCGATTTCGTCATGAATGCCGCGTGTATGTCCGCCGACCATGTGCCGTATGTGTTCCTTGGCGAGTTCGTCGTCCGAAAGGTCGATCGTTCCAATCTTTGCGGCGGCAAGCTGATCTATAAGCCTCTTCGTCTCGTCATGATCCGCAACCGCAAGCCCGACGAAAACATACGCCTTCTTCTCGTCGAAGTAGCGGTAGTTGAACTCAGTTATGCTTCTGCGGCCGAGTTTCCTGATGAAGGTCTTGAACGCTCCGCGCTCCTCCGGGATGCGGCATTCGAGAATCGCCTCGCGACGTTCGCCTATCTCCGTCTGCTCTGCGACAAAGCGTATGCGATCGAAATTCATGTTTGCGCCAGAGACGATGCAGGCCGCCGTGTCGCCCTTCTTTGAATGCTTCTTGGCGGCGGCGAGGGCAAGCGCCCCTGCCGGTTCGCAGATGGCGCGCGTCGCCTCGAAGATGTCCTTTATCGCTGCGCACGTCTCCGCCGTGGTGACGCGGACGATTCCGTCCAAGTGCTTCCTGCACAGGTTGAACGTCACCTTGCCAGGCGTCTTCACACACACGCCGTCCGCAAAAAGCCCAGGCGCATCAAGCGAGACGCGCTTCCCCGCCTTGATCGAACGGTACATGCAGTCTGAATCCGCAGGCTCCACGCCCCACACTCGCACGGACGGCCTTACGGATTTCACGTACACTGCAACGCCGGCGGCAAGTCCGCCACCGCCGATCGGAACGTACACGTCAGTCAGATCGCGCCCGGCCTGCTCAAGTATCTCCTTTGCGACGGTACCCTGTCCGGCGATGACATCCGGATCGTCGAACGGCGCAATGTACGTGTAGCCATGCTCCTTGATCTGCCGCTCAAGCTCTTCATACGTATCGGAATAGCTGTCGCCGTGAAGCACGATAGATGCACCATAGCCCTTCACCGCGCTGATCTTGATTTCAGGCGTCGTCACCGGCATCACGATTGTCGCCTTGCATCCAAGCCGCTTCGCCGAGAGGGCGACACCCTGCGCGTGGTTTCCCGCAGAGGCGCATATCACGCCCTTGTCAAGCTCAGATCTCGGAAGCCCGCTCATCTTGTTGTAGGCGCCGCGGATCTTGTATGCGTGTATCGGCTGGAGATCTTCACGCTTCAGAAGGAAGCGAACGCCAAACTTGCGCGACAATGCCGCCATATCATCCAACGGCGTGACGGTCGCAACGTCGTAGACCCTGGAGTTCAAGATCTTTTTCAGGTACTCAATCTGCTGAACCTTATCATCCTTGCTCATTTTCCATCCTCGAAAGAGCTGTAGATTATATCAACTCCGGTGATGTGCATCAATCTGCAACGCGCCTCGCCTCAAGCATTTTCGCGACACGAACGGCATCCTCCGGCGTATCTACGCCAACGCCGATGTCATCCGTTCTGATTACGGCGATCCTGCCGCCCATCCAGAGTGCGCGGAGCTGCTCAAGCTTCTCGGTGCGTTCAAGTGCGCACGGCGGCTCGGCGACGTACCGTTTAAGGAATGCGCCGCGGTAGGCATATATTCCAAGATGGCGCACGTAAAGTCCGCTCGCTACATCAGGCTCGCTGTCCCGGTTGCACGGGATTGGGCAACGCGAAAAGTACAGTGCGCTGTCGTCACGGTCGAGAACCACCTTGACGACGGTTTTCGCCGCCAGGTCGTCGGCGGAGCGGATAGGCGCGACAGCCGTGGCCATGTCCCATCTATCCGATTCCTTCATACGATCCACAAGGCTGTCGATCAGTCCGGGATCTATCAAAGGCTCGTCGCCCTGAATGTTCACGAGGATGTCGTCATCCGCGAACTCGCCGGCAGCACAGGCGATTCTGTCCGTACCGCTCGGAAGCTCGCTCGGCGTCATCACCGCTTTGCCGCCATGCGCCGACACTGCGTCGGCGATGCGGATGTCATCTGTCGCCACAATCACGTCATCGAGGCTCTTTGCCCGCTTCACCGCCTCCACAACCCACGCGACGAGCGGTTTTCCCGCAAGCATCGCAAGCGGCTTTCCGGGAAAGCGACTTGAGCCGTACCGGCTTGGAATTATTCCGGTGATTTTCATGAGTTTCCTCCTGGCAGTCCGGGGAAGTCAAGCGTGGCGAAGTAGTCGCCAAGCGTCTCCGCCCGGCGTATCTCCTTCACGCTTCCGTCTTCCCTCAGCAGAAGCTCCGCGCTGCGGAGTTTTGCGTTGTACTGAAATCCCATCGCGTGTCCGTGCGCCCCGGCGTCGTGCATCACCACGATGTCGCCCGGCGCCATTTCGGGAAGTTCACGGTCGATCGCAAACTTGTCGTTGTTCTCGCATAGCGATCCGGTGACGTCGCACTTAACCTTCGGACGCGCCTCGGCATCGTCCGCCATCAGCGTAATGTGGTGGTACGCGCCGTACAGCGCAGGACGCATCAGGTTCGCCATGCAGGCGTCAAGTCCCACATACGTCTTGTACGTCCTCTTGACGTGCCGCACCCGCGACACGAGCCATCCGTACGGGCCTGTGATGCAGCGGCCGCACTCCATGTACAGTTTCGGTTCCGGCAGCCCCTTTGATACAAGCCGCTCTCTGCAGGCGGCCTCAATCCCCCTGCCCACAAGCTCGATGTCCATCGCCGTCTGCTCAGGACGGTACGGAATCCCGATGCCGCCGCCGATGTTGACGAACTCGAACGTGATGCCTACGGCTTCTGATATCTCCGCCACAAGGTCAAAGAGCAGCGTCGCGGTGTCTATGATGTACTGCGGATCAAGCTCATTCGATGCAACCATCGTGTGAAGTCCGAAACGCTTCACGCCCGCATCCTTCATCGCCCTGTAGCATTCGAAAAGCTGCGGTTTCGTGAATCCGTACTTCGCCTCTTCAGGCTTGCCTATGATGGCGTTCCCGCCCTTCAGCGGCCCTGGATTCCAACGGCAGCACATCAGATCGGGAAGCGGCCGGCCTGCGGCGGCAAGCGTACGCTTCAGGAAATCCCAATGGGATATGTCATCGAGATTTATCGTCGCGCCAAGCTCTGCCGCCTTCAGGAACTCATCGGCGGGCGTGTCGTTCGAAGTGAACATGATCGCCTCGCCTACGTTGCCGACGGCCTCTGCGAGCACAAGTTCGCCCATGGACGAGCAGTCGCTTCCGAACCCTTCTTCGCGGAGCAGCGCCATGATGTGGGGATTGGGGGTTGCCTTTACCGCGAAGAACTCGCGAAAGCCCTTGTTCCATGCGAACGCCGCCTTCAGACGGCGGGCATTCGCCCTTATCGCCTTCTCGTCGTAGATGTGGAACGGCGTCGGGTGATCGGCCACGATGCCCTTGATTTCGGCGACGGTGAACGGTGTTGTCTTCGTCATTTTCCCCTGTTCTTTCCTCAATAGACAAAAAGCATCTCACGATATTTCGGAAGCGGCCAGCGGCGGTCGTCGACAAGATGCTCAAGGGCGTCGACCGTCTTGCGCAGGGCGTTCATCTTCTCCACGATGTCCGCCGGCTGCCCTTTCGACAACGCCTTCTCAAGGCGTTCGCACTTGACGTGGAGGTCGTCAAGCCCGGCGCCGAGCTTGATGGAAAGAGCGCCGAGACCGCGCTGCCCGACCTTCAGGCCGTCCTTCCTCGCAAGCGAGATTGCCGTCGCAAGCTTCGAGAACTCGTCCGCCACCACAGGACGCACCATTGCGCGGGCGATTTCGAGCGACACCGCACCCTCGATGCCGATGCGACGCGAATAGTCCTCAAGTGCGATCTCATGCCTTGCGTTCATCTCGGCCGGAGTAAGCACCCCGTAGTCGAGGAACAGCTTCTGGTTCGCGGAATCGCAGAGCGGCGCAATCGCGGCAGGCGTGTCGGGCAGATCCGGCAGACGGCGTTTTGCCGCCTCGGCCATCCACTCCTCCGAATATCCGTCGCCGGAGAACAGCACCCTGCTGTGCTTGCGGATGAGACGCTGGAGCAGGTTCTGCAGATTTGCGTTGAAATCTCCGTCCATCGCCTCAAGCTTGTCGCAGATCGCATCGATCGACTCGGCGACGATCGTGTTGAGCACCATCTGGTTGTCGGCGCAGTTCTGTGAGGCGCCTGGGGCGCGGAACTCGAACTTGTTTCCGGTGAACGCGAACGGTGACGTGCGGTTGCGGTCTGTGGTGTCCGCCGGGAACGGCGGCAGCGTATCGACGCCAATCTTGAGCATCGAGCGGCGTCCGGAGCTTTTCTCCGGCTTGCCCGTTTCGATCTCCTTTATGATTGCGGAAAGCTCATCGCCGAGGAATATTGAGATCACTGCGGGCGGTGCCTCGTTGGCGCCGAGACGGTGGTCGTTTCCGGCGCCCGCTGTCGAGGCCCTGAGCATATCGGCGTGGAGGTCGATTGCGCGGATGACGGCGGAGAGTACGGTGAGGAATATCGCATTCTCCTTGGGGTTGCCGCCAGGCTGAAGCAGGTTGCGGCGTCCATACGCAATCGACCAGTTGCAGTGCTTGCCGCTGCCGTTCACTCCTCTGAACGGCTTTTCGTGCAGAAGACAGGCGAACCCGTTGCTCTCAGCCGTCTGCCGCAGCACCTCCATCGTAAGCATGTTGTGGTCTACGGCAAGGTTCTGGTCTTCGAACATCGGCGCAAGCTCAAACTGCGCCGGGGCGACTTCGTTGTGCCGCGTCTTCGCCGGTATCCCAAGCCGCCACAGGCGCTCGTCCACCTCCTGCATGAACTTCAGTACACGCGGACGGATCGAGCCGTAGTAGTGGTCGTCCAGCTGCTGATGCTTCGCAGGAGCGGCGCCGAAGACGGTGCGACCGGTCTGAAGCAGATCCGGACGCTTCATGTAATATGCGCGGTCTATCAGAAAATACTCCTGCTCGGCGCCGAGCGTCACCGAAACGTGCGCCTTTGGCTGACGAAAAAGCGTCATCAGACGCTCCGTGGCATGGGAGACGGCCTGTATCGAACGAAGAAGCGGCGTCTTGGAATCGAGGGCATCGCCGGTGTACGAACAGAACACTGTCGGAATGCAGAGCGTCGCACCGTTCTCGTGGCGCTTGATGAACGCGGGGGATGTCGGATCCCATGCGGTGTATCCGCGAGCCTCGAACGTGGAGCGCAGTCCGCCGGACGGGAACGACGACGCATCGGCCTCCCCGCCTATCAGGTTTTTGCCGGAAAATTCGACCTTGAGCGAAGCCGGTGAGGTCGACTCGATGAAACTGTTGTGCTTCTCTGCGGTGCCGCCCGTAAGCGGCTGGAACCAGTGCGTGAAATGGGTGGCGCCCTTTGAAAGCGCCCAGTTCTTCATGGCCTCGGCAACGTCATCCGCTATCTTCGGGTCAAGCGGCTTTGAATCACGCATCGTGGCGAGAAGCTTCGTTGCGACCTTCTTTGGGAGAAGGCGGAGAATCACGTTCTCCGAAAACACATCATCGCCATATGTGCCGAACAATTTCGGCAGACTGTCTGGTTTCTTTTCCATAGAGCGTGAATTATACCATAGCGCGGCGGATTTATGGTATAATCCGCACCCGTTTGCAACGGACGATTAGCTCAGTTGGTTAGAGCAGGACCTTTACACGGTCAAGGTCGGGGGTTCGAGTCCCTCATCGTCCACCAATCTTGACTGTTCCGCAACGACTGGACGCTCATGAAGGTGGCGCGGGCGTCTACCCCTGCTAAAGGGTCTGATGGTGATATGGGCGACTATACGCGCATGAGTGTGGTGTGGGCGTTCCGGCATAGTGGATTTGGTGCGACATTGGCTACGACGGCTTCATGATAAGGATCAGATGATTATTTCAAGACTTTGGACATCTTTTCTCCTTGCCGTTGCGTGTGCATCGACCGTCGCGTGGCTTGTCGCGCTCATGCACGAGAGAGGGATTCGGCCTCTGCGAAGGTTCTGGGCGTTCATTAAGAGGCAGCCGAAGGTTGGGCAAGTATTGCTTGTCACGTTCTTCGTCGCCATGTGGGTGATCGCCGGTGCCAAGCCGTGCGGCGGGGCGGGACGCCCCGCCCTACCGGCGGCCAGTTCGGCAGGGCGCGACGTTCTGTCAGAGGGCAATTCGGCGGGACGCCCCGCCCTACCGGAGGCCAGTTCGGCAGGGCGCGATGTTCTGCCAGAGGGCAATTCGGCGGGACGCCCCGCCCTACCGGAGGCCAGTTCGGCAGGGCGCGATGTTCTGCCA
>CAZMNN010000003.1:0-102512 GCA_964567665.1 uncultured Lentisphaeraceae bacterium | reverse complement strand
GCGGCGAGGTCGAGTGGTCGAACATGATGTATTCGGAGTTCGCAGACGCGAAGGGTCTGCCGGGCGCACTCACATTCAAGAAGAAGAGTGCGGACGAACAGCCGGTACGCAAACCCGCCGGAAAATGACAGATATGTACAGGATGTGAAAGCACCTGTACGTCTGCATCGGTTCTTATGGACGGGCTACCTGACGATTAAGAACTGCTCGCCGTTAATCGATAATTAATCTTTGCAGTTCTGTTTTGCGACGTCAATCGATGTAGATTCGAACACCCATTTCTGTATAAATGTAAAAATTCGGGGGAGGGTGGGTAGATTTTTGTATTTATCCACTTGAAATCCGATGTCTGATGTGGTATCTTCTCGGCGTCTTTGGAAAAGGGGTGCGTCGGGTGGCGCATGACAGATCCAGGGGTGCGGATGCTTAGCGCCGCATAGGTGCGTGTCCATGGATTTGTCAAAAGGAGAACCGGGCAGACATGAAGAAACGTCTGTTGATGTACGCCGTGATGTTGGCCGTCCTGTCGGCTGCCGCATATCTTCCGCCCGTGGCGGAACGAAACGGAATCAAGGTTGAGATCGGTTCGTTTCCCCAGAATCTCGAATGCAAGACGCCGCCCCATTCCGATTTGCCGTTGGGCGTGACGGAGGTCGATGCCGGTGCGCCGCGTCCCTTTCCTGTCACGTTGTGGAACGGGACGGCGAAGTCTGTCGCCGGAACGCTGTCCGTCTGGATGAACGATGACTGGGATGTCGTCGGCCCGCAGGGGCGAGTGTCGCTTGCCGCCGGTGAAACGAAGACGCTCATGTTCACCGGCACGGCGAAGCCACGGGCGATAGATGCGCTCTATCCCGTCCATGCGACATTTACGCCCGACGGCGCCGATCCGAAATCGGCCGTACATCCCATAGCCATCTTCCGCTACCGCAATCCAAACGGCACACGCATCGATGTGCCGGTACGGAAGCCGCAGCATCTCGGCGCGGGCGTCCATTCGCTTGACCGGGATTTCACGCGCCGGACGTTCATCTCGGTCGGCGGAAACACGGTGGAGATCGGGTCCGACGGCGTCACGAAGGAATGGGGCGGGCGGATGCGCAAGGATGAGATGTCCGTCGGCGGCGTGTGGAAACACGGCTACACGTCGCATCCGCCGTACCGGAAGGGGGCGGGGTTCATCTGGAGCGACTTTCCGCTTGAACTGCCGGACATGAAGCCGATAGTCGTACGGGTCTCCAATTTCCTCGTGTCGAGCGGCGACAAGAATCCGTCAGATGGCGTGGAGTACAGGATATTCGTGGAGGCGGACGGCAAGCCACCGAAAGAGGTTGCGCAGCAGATCGTGAAGGAGCCGCTTGTCTGGAAGGAGATGTCCGCAGACATTTCCGAATACGCCGGGAGGAAGGTCACGCTTCGTCTTTGGACTGGCCCCGGCCCGCAGATGAACACCGTCTGCGACGGCGGCGGATGGGGGGATCCTCGCCTTGAGATCGACGCCACGACCGAGAAGGAGTGGGCGGTTCGCGAGAAGACCGCCGTCACAGCGGCGATGCAGGCTCTGCGGAACGGCGACGGCAAGAACCGCTATCTGTTGAAGACGGCGGACGGCACACGCTACGGCGCGTCGGTAATCTTCGGTGAACGCGGACTTGCTGACGGCGTGATTGCCTTCACTGACGGCACACGTTCGATTGCCTATCGCGGATTTACGGCGCGTGTCGAGACGGCGGGCGGCGGAATGCCGCCGCAGCCGAAAGCGGATGTTCGCGCCGAGAAGGGGACGCTGCGCATCGCCTGGTCGCTGCCCGGCGTCGTACGCGATGCACAGGGGTTCCCGCGCCTGACGGATCTTGCGATCGGCCCGGCGACGGTGCGCCCCGTGCGCGTCTACGCCGGATTCGGAAACGTGGTTGAAGATCCGAAGTCGTTCTTCCTCAGCGCACTTGCTCCGATGCTCTCGACGCGCCATGTCGGCGCGGACTACGCGAACGGTCTTTCGGTCGTTCAGGCCGTGGACGTGCCGCCGGACGGCGTAGTGTGCGACGGCGAACGCAACCTCTACGCGCTCCATGCGCACCACGATGCGACGTTCACGTTCGTGCCGTCTGCGAAAGGCGCGTTCGAGGCCGCCCGCCGTTTCCGTGCAGTGTCCGGCTACCGCAAAAGCCCCGGACACGATGCGCTCGGTTCGCGGATGTGTCTTGACCAGTGGAGCGGCGACTACGCAAAGGCGGCGGCGGATCTGCGGTTGGCCGCGAAGTACGGCATTACGGACGCGATCTTCGTCAAGCACGACTGGCAGGCATGGGGATTCGACTACCGTCTGCCCGAAATATATCCGCCGCACGGGGATTTTGCCGCATTCATGGAGATGCGGAAGGCCTGCGACGAAACGGGCATCCTGTTCTGTCTGCACGACAACTATACGGATCTGTATCCAGATTCGGACGGCTATTCGTACGGCAATGTGGTTTTCAATCTCGACGGGACGCCGCAGCTTGCGTGGTACAACCGCGGCCGCCGAGCGCGCGCCTATCGCTTCGCTCCTCACGCATTTGGCCCGTGGTGCGAACGGAATGCGCGTCTGCTGCATGAGGGCTGCAATCCAAACGCCGTGTTCATCGATGTGCTTACTGCGCACACCCCGTTCGACTATCTCGACCGGGATGGCCGCTTCCACACGAAGGCTGAAACGTCCCGTCATTGGGGCGATGCGTTCAGGACGTACCGCGAGCGTTTTGGTCGGCAGGAGACCGTCTGCGTGAGCGAGGGCGGTGCGGATCATCTCGTGGGCGTTGCCGATGCGGGACAGAGCGACCACTTCCCGGCGAGCAAGTGGCTTGGCGGAACGGAAAGGTTTGGCGATGCGGAGCGGACGCCGTGGCACGACATCGTCACGCACAACCGATACGTGCTCTTTGCCGGTGGGCTTGGCGACCGCTACGAGGAGGAGCGCTGGCACGCGGGCGGCGATACGGCGCTGCACGGCTACGGTTCGGACGACTATCTCTCGAATACGATCATCGGCGGACGCAATCCGATGTCGGGCGGGCCGTTCTCACGCACCGCCGTGAAGACGTACTGGATGCAGCACGACGCCTGCGCCGATCTCGGTGCGGCCGAATTCCTCGATCTCAGGTACGAGGACGACAACATACACCGTCAACATTCGTTCTTTTCCGACGGCGGCGAAGTGTGGGTGAACCGTCAGACAAACGCAACATGGACGCTGCCGAACGGCATTGTTCTGCCGCCATATGGATATTTTGCGAAGACGCCGAACACGGAGTCCGGCATTGTCCTGCGCGACGGACAGAGGTGCGGTTACGTGAAAGGCGCGTCCACAGATTTCTTCGATGCGCGTAAGCCGTCCACCTTGCTTGCGAACGCCGCAATCTCACGCGCCGTCAGGGCGGAGACGGTCGGGCGCAATCACATCCGCGTAATGGTGGAATGGGAGACGCGTCAGGCGACTGACGGATTCAATCCGTTTGTGCACGTCTGCCGGGCGAATGGAGCGCTTGACGGCATTGCGTTCCAGTGCGGGCTGGACATTGCGCCGCAGATGTTCGCGACGCCTGGGAAGTACATGGCGGCGATGGATGTGCGTGTGCCTGATTCGATTGAGGCGGGGACGTACGAAATCCGTTATGGCGCGTGGCAGCCCAGGAACAGGACAAGCGGCAGCGGCGGAAGGATGTCCATCGGCGGTGCGCCACGCGACAAGCGCAAGCGCGTCCATGGCGGCGACATCGTTGTCGAAAAGGAGGGCGGCAAGGTTGTGCGCGTGGCGTGGAGGCCCGTTGCGGAAAAGGGCGATGCCGCCGCCCGCGCCCGTCTGCTCGGCGAAAACGTCGACGGAACGCCGGTGCAGTTTGCGGGAGTTAGAACGGATGGTTCGTTCCGCCTTATGCGTCCGGTGGTGCGCAAGCGGGGACTTTCCGGCCTGTTCGGCGGGAAAAGGCCGGGCGAGTGGCGGATTGTGCCGCTGCCGCATTCGGCGGCATTCACGGCGGAGCTGGATCTTGCCGCGCTTGGAGCGGAGGGAGCGCAGGTCGCGGCAATCGAAAGCGTGGATGCGGAGACCGGCGCCGCCGCTCCGAGATGGTCGCAGGACGGGGCTGCGCTCAGGATCGCGTGTGACGCAAAGGCGTTCGCGTACCGGATTCGCTGGGCGGAGTGACGGTGGACTATAGATAACGATTTAACGTAAGCGCAGATACATTCAACCTGAAAGGAAGTGTTAGGCATGAAGGAAATCTTGATGAGAGCCGCAGTCGCCACGTTCGCGATGGCTGCCGCGACAGGCATTGCGGCGGAGGCGTATTCCGGCACGTGGGATGAGGCGTGGGACGCATCGCAGCGTCCGGCGGAGAGCAAGTCGTACGCCGTTGCGGCGGTGGAGGCTTCGCTCGACTCGCGCATAGCGGGCGTTGAGCCATCCGCCGAGACGGCGGTGGACAGCAGATTCCGCGATGTGAAGGAGACGCCCGGCATTCCGTTCTGCTCCAATCCGTGCGCGTTCACCATCGTGCTGCGCTGAGAATCAACGACAATCAACCAAACAGAAACGAAAGGACTGAGAATCATGAAACAGCTGATGACATCAATGGCGGCGCTCGCCGTCTGCGGCGCGGCGTTCGCGTCCGCCCCGACAGTTAGCAACGTGACGATGACGCAGGATGCCTCCCGTGCGGTGACGGTCACGTACACGCTCTCGGACGAGTCGGCGATTGTGACGGTGGACATCCGCACGAACGGCGTATCGATCGGCGGTGCGAATCTCACGCATTTCTCAGGGGACGTGAACAAGGTCGTTCAGCCCGGTGCGCGGACGATGACGTGGCGCGCCCGAAAGGCGTGGCCGGGACACAAGATCGATTCCGGCGTGACGGCGGTCGTGACCGCATGGGCGTTAGACACGCCGCCAGATGTGATGATCGTGCCGATCGACGGCAACGGCGGCGAGGTGCAGTACTACGCCGACCTTGCGTCCGTTCCGGGCGGCGTATCGAACGACGTCTACAAGACGACCATGCTTCTCATGCGCAAGATTCCGGCTGCGAACGTGTCGTGGAGCATGGGTTCACCTGTTGGAGGCATTGGCGCCGATCCGACCCAAGAGGCGATGCATGTCGTGACGCTGACGAACGACTACTACATGGGTGTGTATGAGTTCACACAGGCGCAGTTCAACATCATCAATGGAGCGAAATGGAATGCGTATTTCAAAGCATCCGGGTATGACGACTTGCGTCCCGTTGAGCAGGTGTCGTGGGAGGATCTGCGCGGCAAGGCTGCGGACGGATACGATTGGCCCGCGGACGGTCACGCCGTTCTGTCCACGTCGTTCATCGGAAAGCTGCGGACGCGGACAGGCTTGCAGTTCGATCTGCCGACGGAAGCGGAATGGGAGTTTGCGTGTCGTGCCGGGACGGGGACGGCGCTCAACAACGGCCAGGAGCTTATCGCCTATGAAATCTCGACGAACATTGACGCGATTGCCCGCTACAAATACAACGGCGGATGTCCTGACCCGAACAGCAACCCTCCGCCGGAAACACATCCGTCAGCTGGCGGCACAGCGAATGTCGGCTCGTATGAACCGAACGCATGGGGTCTCTACGATATGCTCGGCAATGTGTACGAGTGGTGTCTTGATTGGTGGCAGACGTCTCCGCTTGGCTACGATTCGATTGTCGGGCCGGAGTCCGGTACTGAGCGCGTGAGGCGCGGCGGTGCATGGAACGTCCGTGCCGCACACAACCGTTCAGGAAACCGCAACCACACCGCTCCTAACGGCCGGGACGGCTCGCTCGGTTTCCGGCTTGTGCTTGCAATCCCGGTTGCGCTATAATCTTCGACACTTCAGACTGCAACAGGTAACGACACAAAAAGGAGAAAGAAAAGCATGACGTTGACGATGGTGCCGCTGCTGGCTGCGGCCTTCTGTGTGAACCCGATGACGACGCCGTTCGGCGACAAGGTGACGGCCGCGAATGCGTGGCGGGACTATCCGCGTCCGCAGATGGTGCGTTCCAACTGGACGTGCCTCAACGGGGAGTGGGACTACGCGGTGACGTCAGTCACCAACACGCCGGGACGTCCGGAGCGGTGGGACGGGAAGATTGTCGTGCCGTTTGCCATCGAGTCGAAGCTGTCCGGCGTGGGCCGTCTGCTTGAGAAGGACGAGTTTCTGTGGTATACGCGAAAGATCGTCTGCTCGCCGAAGGCCGGCAGACGCATCCTCCTGCACTTCGGCGCGGTAGACTTCCGCACGATGGTGTTCATCGGACACGATGAGGTGACGGACGTGCCGCATGAGGGCGGAAACAATCCGTTCACGCTCGACGTCACGGACTATGTGAAGGACGGCGAGAATGACCTCACTGTCTGTGTGTGGGATCCGACCGAGGCGTTCGTGAATTCGCGCGGAAAGCAGGCGTTCGTCCCGGAAGGTTGCTACTACACGCGCTCCTCCGGAATCATCCAGACGGTGTGGCTTGAGGAGGTGCCTGAGGCATACATCGTCGGCTACAAGGTCACGCCCGACATCGACAAGGGAGAGGTTGTGTTCGACTTCGATCTCCGGGGCGGGGCGCGTCCTGCAAAGATCGACGTCAAGGTGTTCGCGAAGGGCGGAGAGGCTGTCGCGGCGCAGTCAGGCGATTCTCGCCTGACGGTCAGGATGCCGGCGGGCTTCTCTCTCTGGAGTCCGGAGAATCCGCATCTCTATGGATTCACGGCGAAGTTCGGCGAGGACGAAGTTCGCGGCTACTTTGGGATGCGCAAGTTCTCAAAGGGGAAGGATGCCGACGGTCATCTGCGCTTCTTCCTGAACAACAGACCGTACTACATCATGGGCACGCTTGACCAGGGGTGGTGGCCGGATGGCCTTCTCACGCCGCCGTCCGACGAGGCGATGGCGTTCGACATCAAGACGCTCAAGGATTGCGGCTTCAACATGATGCGCAAGCACATCAAGGTTGAACCGATGCGCTACTACCACCTCTGCGACACGATGGGCATCCTCGTGCTGCAGGATCTGCCGAGCGGTGCGCACGATCACATCAGCCCCGGCAAACCGGAGACGGTTGCGAGGTACTGGCTTCAGCGCACGGAGATGAAGGAGATCATGGACAACCTCCACAATTCGCCGTCCGTGGTGATGTGGTGTCCGTACAACGAGGGCTGGTCGCAGCCCGGCGAGTTCCTGACGCATTCCATGCTCGACTTCGTGCGCCGCTACGATTCGACGCGGCTTGTCAACGGGTCGTCCGGCTGGTGGGACTGGGAGGGCGGCATCATCCGTCCAAATGCGTTCAACGGTCCGCCGACGCTCACAAGCCACAAGCCTGACGGCGTGTGCGAAGCGGGTGACGTCATCGACTACCACAAATACCGCGGACCGGACATGCCGCCGGTCAACAGCCGCCGCATCTCGTTCCTCGGCGAGTTCGGAGGTCTTGGGCATCCGGTGGAAGACCACCTGTGGAAGGTCAAGCCCGGCGGGCGCGGAAACTGGGGGTATGGCGGAATCAAGGACACCGCCACACGCGAGGGACTTGAGAAGACGTATCTTGGCCTGATGGATCGTCTTGGGGAACTCGTCGGCAAGGGTCTTGCCGGAAGCGTGTACACGCAGACGACGGACGTCGAGATCGAGATCAACGGACTTATGACGTATGATCGTCGCGTCATGAAGTACAACCCCGCCGTCCTCAAGGCCGCACACGAGAAGGTCATCAGACTTGTGAAGTAAACCGCTATCTGCAATCGGCAAATTAAGCAGTTCTCTTCAAAGGATTCCCTGCACAAAAGCGCGGAAACACGTTTCCGCGCTTTTGTGCAGGGATAGGTCGCCAATCATGAATTCCGCTTCGTGTCTCCGTGTCGTCGGTGTGATATAATTTGCGACCGCTGGGACGTAAACAGAAAAGGAAATGACATGACATTGACGATGATGCCGCTGTTGGCTGTTGCCTTATGCTCAAACCCGATGACGACGCCGTTCGGCGACAAGGTGACGGCGGAGAATGCGTGGCGTGAATATCCGCGCCCGCAGATGGTGCGCCAGAACTGGACGTGCCTCAACGGAGAGTGGGACTACGCAGTGACATCCGTCACAAATACGCCCGGAAGGCCAGAGCGGTGGAACGGGAAGATCGTCGTGCCGTTCGCGATTGAGTCGAAGCTTTCCGGTGTTGGCCGTCTGCTCGAAAGCAACGAATTCCTGTGGTATACGCGCACAATCGACTGCGTGAAGCGGCAGGGCGAGCGCATCCTCCTGCACTTCGGCGCGGTCGATTTCCGCACGATGGTGTTCATTGGACACAACGAAGTGACGGATGCTCCGCACGAAGGCGGAAACAATCCGTTCACGCTTGACATCACAGACTACGTGAAGGACGGCCCGAACGAGCTCACCGTGTGCGTGTGGGATCCCACCGAGGATTTCGTCAATTCGCGCGGCAAGCAGTCGTTCGCGCCGGCAGGGTGCTTCTACACGCGAATGTCCGGCATTTGGCAGACGGTGTGGATGGAATATGTGCCGGAGACGTACATCAAAGGCTATACGGTCGTTGCGGACATCGATGCCGGGACAGTCAGCCTGAAGTTCGACGTACACAGTCCAAAGTTCAGTGTTCCGGAGGTCGAGGTTTCGGTGGCCGGGGTCAAGGCGACGAGCGTGGACGGTGTCGCTACGGTCAAGATGCCCTCTGATTTCAGGCTCTGGAGCCCAGAAGAGCCGAACCTCTACGATTTCACTGCGCGGTGCGGAGCGGATAGCGTCAGGGGATATTTCGGAATGCGCAAGTTCGCAAAGGGCAAGGACGCAGACGGACATCTGCGCTTCTTCCTCAACAACCGCCCGTACTATGTGATGGCGACCCTTGACCAGGGGTGGTGGCCGGACGGACTTCTCACTCCGCCGTCCGACGAGGCGATGGCATTTGACATACAGACGCTCAAGGACTGCGGGTTCAACACCATGCGCAAGCACATCAAGGTCGAACCCCTGCGCTACTATTATCTTTGCGACAAGATGGGTCTCCTTGTGATACAGGATCTGCCAAGTGGAAACGGCAGCTGGAAATCTCCAATGCTCGCGGAGACGACGGCCCGCTATTGGCTTCAGAGACAGGAGCAGAAGGAAATGATGGATGCGCTGCAGGCCGTGCCGTCAATCGTCATGTGGAATCCGTACAACGAGGGATGGTCGCAGCCCGGCGAGTTCCTTACGCACTCGATGCTCGACTTCACGCGCAGGTACGATCCTACGCGTCTCGTGAACGGGCCATCGGGCTGCTGGGACTGGGAGGGGGGGCACTTGCTTCCGACCGGCTGGCTGAAGTGGAGTGAGCGTGTTGAGACATCCCACAAGCCGACTGGCGTGTGCGAGGCGGCAGATACGGTTGACGCACATATTTATCGCGGCCCTGAGATGCTGCCGGTCAATGAGCACCGGATTTCTCTTCTTGGAGAGTTTGGCGGGCTGGGACATCCCGTCGAAGGGCATCTGTGGAAGGTGAACAAGGATGGACAGGGAAACTGGGGGTACGGCGGAATCAAGGACACCGCCACCCGCGAAGGACTTGAGAAGACGTATCTCGGACTGATGGATCGTCTCGGCGAACTCGTCGGCAAGGGTCTTGCCGGAAGCGTGTACACGCAGACGACGGACGTCGAGATCGAGATCAACGGATTGATGACGTACGACCGCCGCGTCGTAAAGTACAATCCCGCCGTTCTCAAGGCGGCTCACGAGAAGGTCATCCGTCAGTTGAAGGATGCACCGATGCCGTGATGCATTCTGCGACACCCGGTGGTTGACATCGTCCGATATGGCAGCATACGCACGACTGCCGTGCCGGGCGATGTCGGCTATAATCGGGTTGAATTTGCTACTTGAAAAAAAAAGGCCGATTGCTGTATAATTGCATCCATGTTTTAACGAGACAGGAGGTCTTGCATGGACTTGAGGAGGATTTCAGCCGCAGCGTCCGTTTTCGTTGCGCTTTCCGCATCGGCGGCATTCACAACTGCCACCTACTATGTTGACGCAGTTGGCGGCAGCGACAGCAATGACGGCACTGCGCCGGAAAGGGCGATGGCTACCATTCAGGCCATGTACAACAAGGCGCAGGAGGATTCGACGATCATTGTCTATCCTGGCGTGTACAGCAATGACGTCGGGCGCGGTCTCGAATCGACGCACTGGTGGGGACGAAGCCGTCTTCACCTCGGAGCCAAGAGTATGCGCATAGTCTCGAGAGACGGTGCCGCTGCGACGCACATAGTCGGCAAACTTGGGCCGACCGGAGGGTATGGCCTTGCCGACGACTACGGGTCTGCAGTGCGGTGCATCGATGTTGAGATGACGACGGCAAGCGGAAAGGAGATCGTAGTTGAGGGATTCACCTTGCGTGACGGGGCGACGCGGGACATGAACCATCAGTTTCAGGGTGGCGGCGCCGCCGTGCTCTGCACTAACGGTGACACCGATTTCCCGAAGTCGTTTGCCTTGGTTGACTGCGTGATCACGAACTGCTACGGCGCCCACTCAATCGTGTGCGGCGGGTCGATCGTGCGGTGCAGGATGGAGGGCAACGTGTTCTACAAGAATGCGGATGGCGCAATGCCGAGTTCGTTCTTCCGGAGCAATGCAATGAATTCGCGCTATTCCGGCAACAGCGCCGTAAGCCGCGACGACCGCACAAAGCCCGACAGCAGTTCGGTCAACATCCATGGGCAGTTCGTCAACACGACGTTCGTCAACAACCGCCACAAGAACAATTCCCTCAACGGGACAAAATACCATTCCTGCATCCATTCGATATCTGACTTCAGCTCAAATGACGGATGTGCGGAAAGGAACGGCGGATGCAGCAGCAACCATGTGATTGACGCAGTCTCGACACGTTCGTTGATCGCCCCGGCCGCCGGCGACATCCGCATACGCAAGCGTTCGGCAGCCGAAACGGCAGGCAGGGTGGATGCACTTGCTGACGAATCACTCTTTCCTCTTCCGTCCGGCGTGGATCGGTTTAGGGACATCTACGGGAACGTGATAGCGTCCAACGCCACGGCAATCTGTGCCGGAGCATCGCAGACGGTTGTAGAGCCGCAATGCGGGGCGATCTGCGCCCAGGACGGCAACATAAGCTTTGACGGGGTAGACAGTCCGCATATTGCGGCGGCATGGGCCTACCTGCCGTCATATCCATCCAGCCTTCGTATACACGCCGTGTCGCGGAATGGCTATGAGTTCCGCCGCTTCAATCTGTCAGATTCTGGGTATGTGGATGTCGTCAACGGAATCTCGTCCCCAATCCGCTCGACCCGTCTGCCAGTGCGTGGCGAAGGGAACAGCTGGAATTCAACCTGGTTCATACCGCCACGCTCGAAGGATGCAACGCTGACGGTTTCAGCGAGCTACGAATCCGACAATGTGCGCTGGTGCGACCCGGAAGCGGATGCCGATGCGGCGGATGGATCGGCGGAGAGACCATACAGGACAATTCAGGCTGCAGTGGATTCGATTGCGAGCACTGGGTTGATTCTTTTGCGGCCAGGCTCATATTCCGAGGGCTATGGCATCGTGAACAACATAATGAAGGCGCGGCTGATGTTCGGGAGCAAGAACATCACGGTGCGCGGGCTTCAGGGAGCGGAGAGGACTGTCGTGGTCGGTGCCCCCGATCCCGACAACGGCACGTTCGGACCAGACGCAACGCTTGTCGTGGCGCTGAATTCATCCGCACAGGTGCAGGGCGTGACGATTACGGGCGGATATTCCGGCAGCAACGTAGAATGGCAAAACGCAGACGGACGCGGAGCGATCTATTCGTACGGCCGCGATCTCGAGATTGCGGATTGCATCATCACAAACAACGTTGGCAAGAACTATGCAATCGGCACAGCCCGCTTCGAGAGGTGTCTCATCAGCGGCAACGACGGCGGAACCGGACTTGCCGTAGATCCGATTTTCATTTCGTGCGTCATAGGCGACAACTTTGTCGCAGCGCCGTCGAACGCTTATCCATATCTCGGCAATTGGAATGCCTACGTCACGAAGCTCTACAGCACGACGTTCATCGGCGATGGTGCGCGTGCGATCTGGGGCACAGGCGGAATCCTTGCCGATTTTGCCGTAAACTGCGTCATTGATCGCGGCAAGGGAGCGGCAACCTTCTCAAGGGGCGGGGTGAACGGATGCGTCCTGAACGGGTTCTCGTCCGAGGGTGCAGGATGCATATCGGCGGATCCGATGATATGCGATGCAGACCCGCTTGACGGGCGGCTCTTCTCGCAGTCGCCGGCGCTGACCGCCGCCACCATCCCGCAGGATGGCGAAATCGGCGAATCATGGTGGTATGTGTGTCCCACGGACTTCAACGGCAATCCATGGAGATTCGATGGCGATGGACGGTTCGCGGCGGGTGCGGTGCAGGAGACGCGCTCTGGCGGCATATACGTATCGAAGGGAGAGGGTGTGAAGGTCGTCGCCGGCGGCACACCTGGCTACAACGAACTGTCGCCCGGCGAAACATTGACGGTCGGCTTTGCGCCAGGTTCAACGCTTCCGGTGGCCGGCTTTGTCGTCAACGGCGTCACAAACCTTTTTGAGGAATCGATGGCGGGAATTCCGACGCTGACCGTATCCGGCACAGATGTGGCCGTGATGCCGCTCTATTCCTCGACATGGTACGTCGATGCGGTGAACGGCAGTGACACCGAGAAGTTCGGATACAATGCGTCCATGGCGTTCAGGACGCTCGCTGCGGCGCTGTCGAACAGGAACCTTGCGGAAGGGCAGACGGTTATGGCGTTGCCAGGCATCTATCGTGAAGGGACGGTGATACAGGATTCGGCAAAGAGCGTACACGCGCGCGGTGTCGTTCCGCAGGGCGTCACGCTTGCTTCACGCGACGGTGCATCAGTGACGTACATCGAGGGCGCACCTGCGACGGCGGTTGACAGCACATCAGCCGAAAGCTACCGCTCCGTGGTGGAGACAGGCATGGGACGGAATGCGGTTCGCGGACTGTTTCTAATGGACGACGCATCCGTCTGCGGCTTTACGTTCACGAACTGCTTCACACGCGGTGCGAACGACGGCGGCAAGGGACTGCATTATGACACAGATGGATGTGGCGCGGGAGTGGCATCGTCGAGTGCGTCCAGCCGCGTTAGCAACTGCGTATTTACCTGCAATACGGCATTTCGTGGCGGCGGCGTATTTTTGGCCACTTCCGTAAACTGTGTGTTCGACGGCAACGTTGCGCTCTACGGCGGCGGAGCGACTACGGACGCAGAGCAGTACGGATGCCTTACGCGGAACAACGTGTGCATGGAGGAGAGTGGGTGGGGCGGCTTCTTCTACTACAGGGCCGTAGATTCATGCACCGTACTGGACTCGATAGGCGGATCGGCAAGTCGCAAAGCACATTCGGTGGTGAATTCGCTGATACGCGGGCAGCTCGGTCCGTGGGATGAGGGAAGGGTCGGAACAACGAACTTCGCAAACTGCTGCTTCGCGACGAATGTGGGCGGTCTTGTGACGCATACCTCATATCGTCCGTCCATCGCGGAGGGAGCGGGCAACGTTCTCGTGTCCATCGCCGATATGTCAATCGACGAGGATGGCCGGCCTCTCGCCGGGAACGTCGCCATCGACAAGGCGGACGCTTCGCTTTCCTCCTTTGGCGAGGAGAGGGATCTTCTTGGCGGCCAGCGCGTCTACAACGGAGTGCGTGACGTCGGTGCGCTGGAATCGGATTGGCGTCCGGTCTACGCGAAAGACATCAGTGGCCGGCTTGCAGTATCGGCATCATCCCCGAACGTGGTGGAGACCGAGTCCGGTCTTGTGCGTCTTGTCGATTCCGCATCTCTTTTAGCCACTCTTCGCACACCGAATGCGGGAAGGGCTGCACTTGTCAGGATTGCAGTCTCAGGCGGAGGTTCACTTGTGATACGCGTAAACGGCGAAACGGAGCATACGCTCACAGCAGGTGATTCCGTTGTGCGGATGCCGCTGTCCGGGACAGGTTCGGAGGAGATTGCGTTCGCGTATTCGGGGGATGGGTTCGCGGACATAGGGCGCATGAGCCTTGAGAACGGCTTCCGTCTGATATTGAGATGATGCCATGACAGCGTTAGGAATGAGCATGAAATCGAACTTTACGGCGAAGTCTCTCTCTACGACTTGTGCGCTTGCGCTGCTCGTCTGCGCCACCTTGCCATTGGTTTCCGCGAGGGCGGCGGTGCTGGATGTCACCGCCTACGGTGCGGATCCGACGGGTTCGCGTCAATCGCAGGCGGAGATATTCAAGGCGGTGCTTGCCGCAAAGCCAGGCGACGTGGTGTTCTTTCCGAAGGGGACATACAGCCTTGGCAAGCGCGTATGGGTAGGCGAGAAGAAAAAGATAACGCTGCGCGGAGAGAGTGGCACGGTGATCAGAATGCACTGCGACCCACGCCGTGCCGAGCAGGATTCTTCAGGTGCATTCTACCTCTACAGATGTGAGGACATCGCGATTGAGCGCTTCACGATAACGACAGACAATCCGATAGGCTGCGTAGGAAGCATCGAATCGGTGAATCAGGCCGCAAAGACTGTCGACTTCAGAATTGACGCACCGTTTCCTGCGTCCGGCGAAGAGCACTTCTTCCAGCTCAACACGTGCGACGGCGAGGGGACGCCGGATGCCGCCCTTGAGACGCACCGCAACATTGAGCGGCAGACGCTTCCCGACGGACGCGAGATATTTGTCGGGCATCCGTACCGGATGATCGGCGAGCGCCTTGCACGGATAACCGTTCCGAAATGGATTTCGCTTGCTGCAGTCACGAATGGACACAGAATGCTTGTGCGGTATTTCCGCAACGGCGAGGGACCGTTCGTCCTCAACGGAGTGCGCCGCGTCCGCATCGAGGATGTGGAGATAGAGCGCACTCCGTCGACAGGCTGCGTGGTGGTGCCGCCATCCGAGGATCTCGTGTTCCGCAGATTCTCCATCCGTCCGCGCAAGGACGACCCTCACGTCTGCGCCTCGAACTCGGACGGCATCCATTTCGTAGGATGCGCCGGATCGGTGACGCTTGACGACTGCCATTTCAAGGGTCTGGGCGATGATGCGCTGAACGTCCATTCCCTCGGCGGCGAAGTCAAGGCGTTCGACGCAGAGACAGGCGCATTTGAATTCATCCGCCGCACGACAGACCGCAAGGAATGCGCCCTTTCAGAGGAGTGGGCGGCGGTTGGGGACAGGATTGCCGTCTACGATCCAGAGACGTTGATCCTGCGTGGCGAGGTGGAACTCAAGTCGTTCGGAAAGGGAGGTAGGGGAATCGCCGCAACAGATGGCGGAGTGGTTCCTCGCATTGGCGATCTTGTCGCAAACGCACGGAACTATCCGGATGTGCGCATCATGAACTGCTCGGTCGAGAACACACGCGCCAGGGCGTTCTTGCTGCAGACGCGGAAGTTCAGGATAGAGAACTGCCGGTTCCGCGGTCTCAAGTCCGCCGCAGTGCTGCTTGCGTGCGACATGGTGTTCTGGAACGAGATGGGGCCCTTCGACGATGCAGTGGTCAGAAACTGCACGTTCGAAAAATGCGCGAAGAGGCTTACCGCAGACCGGATGCTCGGAGCGTTGACGGTTCGCACGCGCCATGACGGCGGGCCAGCGGAATACCCGGCAGGCGTCCATCGCAACCTGCGCATCATCGGCAACACCTTCGAGGATATCGGGCCGTCGGCAATCTACGTCGAAGCCACGGATGGTCTGGAGATACTCAACAACAGGTTCACGCGGTGCGCACAGAATCCAGATCCGACACCGGAGATGCGCTTCCCCGTACGTCTGCGAAACTGCGCAAATGCGACTGTTGAGGGCAATTCGTTCGACGGCGATCCTGACAGGGTCTTTTCAGAGGAGAAGCTTCTTCCGCCAAAGGGGACGAAGGATGCCAGGCGGCCATACGAGATGGTCTGGGCCAACCGGAGGGCGGACGAGACGACACCCGTCGACCGCCTTGAATCAGGCGATGGCTGGATTGTCGAGGGGGAGAATGCAGAGGCGAAGGTCTCCAACGCAGATGACAGGCTGCTCTTCGGAGACGGAACTCTGCGCCTTGACTATCGCGCAACAGGGAGCGGGCCAAAGGTGCGGCTGCGCCGCAAGTCGCCGCTTGCGCTTCCGTCGTTTGACGCATTCAGCGTGTGGATCTACGGCAACAACTTCTATGGCCGCTCGCCGGCCGGTACGCCAATAACGCGGCTTTTCGCGGATTTCGCGGATGCCGACGGCAAGCCGTTCACGCTCAATGTCGCGACGATACTGCATCGCGAATGGTGCAGATTCCAGGTCAAGGTTCCGAAGGACATTCGCCAGCGGACCATGGGGGGCGGATGCAAGTTCGTCGGCTTTACGCTGACGGGCGGCACGAATGTGGACTATCGCCGGATCGATTTGACAAGCGTATGCGCTTTCGAGGAAAAGCTGAAGCCGCTTTCCTTCCGACCAAGGGCGAAGCGCGGAGTGCAGGTGTTTCCAGATCAGCCGCAGGGCGTAAACGTCGGTGAGGGACGTCTTTCGTTTCCTATCGTGGAGACGACTGTCGTGCCGCCAGCGGCATCGCCTGATGCGGCGCTTGAGTTCCGTACGCCGAAGAACCCCGGCGTATGGGACGATCTTGCGTTCCGCATCGGCAAAGGGCCGTGGATTCCGCTCGCCATAGGCGGAGGCGTGTGGCCGCGCTCGTCTGCGGGAAATGCGAAGGTGCGATGGAGGCGCATCGGAGATTCCCTTGTCGCGGACATCACAGTCAAGGGCGGCCTCGTTGAGGAGGTGCGATTTGGCGGAGTCGGGATCGATCTCGACGCAAAGGCCATGCCGATCCCGTTCTGCACCTACGGCAGCGAGCGATGGGACGAGCGTCCGCAGGTGGTGGTGGCCGACTGCGGCGTCGCAACGCGCTTCGTCTCCGCGACGTTGGACTGGACGCAGTCAAACGCCTCGCTCCCGTTTCCGCCAGCTAACGTGGATTGTGTTCAGGCCAACGGCGGCGCCAGATATCGTCCGAAAACCGACGGAACGCGCAATGACGTGTTCGAGAGGTTTGTGTGGACGGTCTCTCCGAGATTCGAGGATGCTCTGCCGTTCATCCCCAATCCCGTATCGCCCTGGCGGGCGACTACGGGGCGGGCGGCATGGATGTCGTCCGGTGCGAGCGGCGACCGGACGCCCAACCGCGAGGCGCTGTTCTGGCTCAGGCGCAAGGGGGTGCGTCGTCTCATCGTGACAGACCATGAAACCGGGTGGCGCGATGGAGACGAAAGCTTCACGTTCCGCACCGATCCCGCGCCGGGACGCGGCGGGGACAAGGGGCAATACGATTATGCGCGGAAACTGATAGACGGCTTCGGTTTCCGCTACGGCCCGTACAACAACTATACGGACTATGCGCCGGTGAACGGAAACTGGCGTTCAGATTTCGTGGGCCGTCTTGAGGACGGAAACTGGAAACTGGCGTGGGCGCGCTGCACGGCGCCGAAACCTCTGTACTCCGTTGAGATGTGCGAGAGGCTTGCCCCCGTCATCCAGCGGAAATTCCATTTCAACACGGCATACTGCGATGTGCATACCGCAGTGTCGCCATGGAGCCGCACAGACTACGATGCACGGGTTCCGGGCGCCGGCACGTTTGCGCAGACGTTCTATGCGTATGGCGAAATAATGGGGATTCAGAAGCGGACATGGAACGGCCCAGTCTCTTCGGAGGGTGGACACCAATGGCTGTATTCAGGATTGGCAGACCACAACTATGGGCAAGACCGCACATACCGGTTGATGGAGCATCCGTGGATTGTCGATTTCAACCTGCTGAGGATGCACCCGCTGACAAGCGATTTCGGATGCTACGCCGGGATGCTCTTCGGCGACGCGAACGTGCCGAAGGGATCGCCGTGGCGAGTGGTCGAGCCGTGGACTGCCGTCACGCTCGCGTTCGGTCATTCTGCATTCATCCTTCCGCAGGATCAGGTGTATTCCTACTACATGATTCTTGCGCCCGCATCGCGCTATTCGCAGGAGAACGCGCAGAAAATCCGATATGCCGATGCGAACGGCAGGCTTCTCACGACATCCGAGGCGGTCGTCAGCGGGGAGATAGCCCACAATCGCGTCGTTGTCGCTTATGATGGCGGAACGCTCGTTGCGGTGAACGGGGATCCGGACGGCGGATGGCTCTCTGTACGTCGCGGCAAAGGGCGGCTTGCCCTGCCGCAGTGGGGGTTCTTCTGCAGAGGCGGCGACACCATCGCGTTTTCAGGCCAGGCAAAAGGCGGAACGAACCGCGTGGATTTCTGCCGTGGCGGACGCGAGGCGGGGTACGTCTTCATGCACGGGCGCGGTACGCCGACGGAGTTCCCCGGCGGGGCAACGGATGGATGGCTCGTGAGGCTGACCGAGGCCGGCGGCACGGAGGAGGTGATTCCTGAGAAAAAGAAAGGTTTGTCCGAGATCGGATTGCCGTATGCCGCGACGCGGCTTGTCGGTTTGCGGGCCGCATCGAACGCGGAGGAAGTCCGAGAAATCCCGTTCCGCATCGACGCGAATGGCTGGACGCGCTTTATGCGCTCCCCGGACTGCTATTCCTACCGAGCGACGGTTCCAAAAGGCTTTTCGGAACCGTCAGTTGACGTCTATGAAAAATGGGCGTTAAAGCCGGACAGCTTCAAAGTCCCTGATCCGTCGCGTCGCGTGTGTGCGCAAAAGGAACTGCCAAGGCGTTATCGAAGAGGCGTTCTGCGTCCGGATGGTTCAGAGACCGAACTGACGGCTTCCAGCGGAGGCTATGTCCAAGCGCGCGCCGTCACCTGCGGCGGCGAACGCAAGAATGGGCTTGCCGTGCATCCGCCATACAAGGATGGCGCGACCGGAGCCGCATTCGTGAGCCATGTATTTACACCGGATGCCTCTTTCGGACTGTTTTGCGCTAATGTCGGCAAATCCGACGGAACTACGCCCGGCGACGGCATACTGTTCAAGGTGGCGGTGAAAGTTGGAAACTCTCCGCTGCAGGTGCTGTCCGAATGCCGTGTCGCCGGACACGAGTGGAAGGTGTTGTCGGCTGATCTGTCGCCGTATGTCGGCAGAAAGATTCATCTCTACCTTCTGACCGATCCGGGCGGCAACACCTATGGAGATGGAGGTGGCTGGGCGAACCTGCGTCTCCTGCCGTCTGTCCAGGTGGCGAAGTGACGCATCACATCGTCACTTGAACGTTGTAGGGTCTGAGTCCGGCCCGAAGGGCGACATATCGCGCAGCCCCTTGATTATGGGCGGCAGCTTCTCCAGTACGTAATCCACTTCGTCCATCGTGTTGTAGCGCGAAAGGGAGAACCTCACGCTGCCGTGCACCGCTATGAACGGAACGCCCATTGCGCGTATGACGTGGCTTGGATCGAGGGAGCCGGAGGCGCAGGCGCTTCCGGTGGAGATGCAGATGCCGACATCGGAGAGGCGGTAGGCGATGGCTTCGCCTTCGATGTACTCGAACGAGACGTTAAGCGTGTTCGGAAGGCGATGGCTCACGTCGCCGTTTATGCGGACGTTCGGGCATGAGGCGAGTATGCCGGCCTCAAGCCTGTCGCGCATCCTGCCGACCTCGTTCGCTTCGCGCTCTGCGTTTGCGGAGGCAAGTTCGCAGGCTTTCGCGAGGCCGACGATGTACGGAACGTTCTCGGTTCCGGCGCGGCGACCGCCTTCCTGATGTCCGCCAAGCATGAACGGCTTGAACTTCGTTCCCTTGCGGACATAGAGAATCCCCACGCCTTTGGGGGCATGGAACTTGTGTCCGGAAATGGAGAGCATATCCACCGGCACCTTCTGCACATCGATCGGGATCTTGCCCGCGACCTGAACCGCATCGGTGTGCATCGTCGCGCCGTATTCCTTGGCGATCTCGGCGATTTCCCGTATCGGGAAGACGGTGCCGGTTTCGTTGTTCGCCCACATGGCGGAGACGAGCGCGTTCTTCGTGCCCTCAAGCTCTGCGCGGAGGCGATCGAGGTCGATCTGTCCCACGCCGTCGACGGGAAGTTCAACCTCCTCAAATCCCATGGCCTTGAGCCGACGTGCCGGCTGCAGCACGGCGGGATGCTCCACCGCCGTCGTTATCACCTTCATTCCCTTGCCGAACCAGTCCGCAACGCCGCGTATCGCCGTGTTGTCCGATTCCGTCGCGCAGGACGTGAACAGCACCTCCTCCGGCGAGCAGTTGAGAAATTGCGCAACCTGCTCCCGTGCGTCGGAAAGATATTTTGACACGTTTCCGCCGAAAGCGTGCATGGATGAAGGATTGCCGTACAGTTCGCAGAAGAACGGCTGCATCGCCTCGCGCACCTCGTCGGCGGTGCGCGTAGTCGCATTGTTGTCGAAATATACCGTTTTCATTTCATGTGCCGATTGTCGCAGCCATATCCTGCGTAAACAACGAATTGAACTGCGGATATGGAGTGCTGCATTGGCGGCGTATTATAGCACACAACCGAAAAGCCGACATTCAATGCCGGCGAAAGGAACGCCCGATATCGCCAGGCTGTTCGAAGCACGGCTTGATGCGGCACCATTTTTGACACAATAGGCGTGATATGGTACAATTCGTGCCACTTTTTTCGCTTGGGTAGTGATAGGCGAGGAGAAAAGAAAATGAAAGAGATAAGCGGAAATCTGAACGCAGGAGGGTTGAAGGTCGCACTTGTGGCGAGCCGCTTCAATTCCTTCCTTGTGGAGCAGCTCATAAAAGGGGCTGCCGATGCATTTGTGCGGCATGGCGGCGACGAGAACGATCTTGTGCTTGTGCGTGTGCCTGGCGCGTATGAACTGCCGATTGCGGCGAAGACGCTTGCCGGCTCGAAGAAGTACGATGCAGTGGTCGCTCTTGGTGCGGTCGTTCAGGGTGCAACGCCTCACGCATCGCTCATAAACGAGACGACGGCGCGGGCGTTCACCGAAATCGCGCTTGAGACGGGCATCCCGGTTGCGGATGGCGTCGTGAGTGCGGAGAACCTTGAACAGGCGGTCGAGCGCTGCGGAACGAAGCAGGGAAACAAGGGCTTTTCGGCGATGCAGGCTGCGATTGAGACAATAAATGTAATGAAAGGACTAAAATAAAATGGAAAAGAAAGTGAAGAAGGTTGCGTTCTTGACTGCAGGCGGACTTGCCCCCTGCCTTTCGAGTTCGATAGGGTTCCTGATTGACGAATATACGAAGAAAGCCCCGGAGGTCGAGCTGATCGGCTATCTCGATGGATATATGGGTCTTCTCAAGGGCAATTCCATCAAGGTGACGGACGAGGTCCGCAAGAACGCCCTCAAGCTCACGAAGCACGGCGGAAGCCCGATCGGGAACAGCCGCGTCAAGCTCACGAACGTCAAGGACTGCGTGAAGCGCGGCCTCGTCAAGGAGGGTGAGGATCCCCTCAAGGTCGCGGCCGACCAGCTCGTCAAGGACGGCGTGGATGTGCTTCACACCATCGGCGGCGACGACACGAACACGACCGCTGCGGATCTTGCGGCGTACCTCTCCAAGAACGGATACGCGCTCACCGTCGTCGGTCTGCCCAAGACGGTCGACAACGACGTCTACCCCATCAAGCAGTCGCTCGGCGCGTACACCGCAGCCGAAGAGGGCGCCAGGTACTTCTGGAACGTCGTCAAGGAGGACAGCGCCTCCCCGCGCTCCCTCGTTATCCACGAGGTGATGGGCCGCAACTGCGGCTGGCTGACGGCTTTCACCGGCATCTACTACCGCCGTATGTTCAAGTCCAAGAAGGCCAATCTTGTGCCGTCGTTCGGATGGTCGAAGGAGAACCTTGACATCAACGCCGTGTACGTTCCCGAATCGAGGATCAACTTCGAGGCTGAGGGACGCCGTCTCAAAGCGGTGATGGACAAGCTCGGCCACGTGAACATCTTCGTCTCCGAGGGCGCCTGCGTGAAGGAGATCATCAAGGAGATGGAGAAGCGCCACGAGGTCGTTCCCGTCGATGCGTTCGGACATCCGCGCCTTGACAAGGTCAACGTCGGCCAGTACTTCGCGAAGCGTTTTGGCGAAATGCTCGGCGCAGAGAAGACGCAGGTCTTCAAGAGCGGCTATTTCGCCCGCTCCGCCGCTCCGTGCAAGAAGGATCTTGAGCTTATCCAGCGCTGCTGCGCCCTCGCCGTGGACTGCGCACTTCAGGGCATCGGCGGCGTGATCGGCAAGGACGAAGACCAGTCCAACACGCTCCGCGCCTGTGAGTTCGAGCGCGTGAAGGGCGGCAAGCCGTTCAACGTGCGCAACAGCCGCTTCCGCAAGATGCTGCGCGAGATCGGCCAGCCCCGTGTGCGCAAGACGCGTACAGTGAAGAAGTAACATCGGCAAGGAGTTCTTCAGATGGCGAAAATCTGCAAGGGTGCAATAGTTGAGTTTGACTTTACGGTCCTGAACGGAGCGGACATCCTCTTCGACACGGCGAAAGCGCTGCTGAAGGGCGTCGGCGTTGAGCTTGACGCGCATCTTGAGGCCATGCATCTTGCCGGCGGCAACTACCATGGCGGACTTCTCGAACTGTTCGGGAAGATCGGATGCAACGGCGATGCGGCATCGCTGGCCCGCGAACTGGGTGCGGCCTTCAACGCCGCAGTGGCCGAAAAGGCTCCGGCGGCGGTCACACCGGCGTTCAAGAACTTCGTGAAGACGCTTCTCGACAGGGGCGTCAAGGTTGTGGTCGCGACGCGCGGGGACGCATCTGCGCTTGCCGCCGCAATCGACGACGAGAGGGTTGTGGTGTACGCAGAGACGTCGCCCACCTACGGAAGCTGCAAGTGGGACGTGTGGAAACGCGCCTGTCGCATGAACGGTCTCCACGAAATGCTTACGGCCGCCATATCCGGTTCGGGCTTCGGCGTGAAGGCCGCCCTTGTGGCCGGAATGAGTGCGCTCGGCGTGGTGAACGACCGTGTCGCATGGCAGGATTTCGGCGGTGCCGATGATGTCGTGGATACGCTCGACAAGAAGGCGGCCGAGGCCGTCCTGCGGATGCTGAAGGTATCCTGATGACAGGGATAGAGAGGCTCCACGACATAATGACCCGTCTCCGCAACCCGGAGACGGGTTGTCCTTGGGATCGGGTGCAGACGCTTGAGACGCTCAAGCCGTGTGTGCTTGAGGAGGCGTACGAACTGCTCTCCGCCATGGATCGTCCCGATGACAAGGACAACCATGTGGAGGAGCTTGGCGATGTTCTGCTGCAGGTGATGTTCCAGTGCGTGATGGCGGAGGAGAAGGGGACGTTCTCCTTTGATGACGTCGCAAACGCCATATCGGACAAGCTTGTGCGCCGCCATCCCCACGTGTTCGGCGATGTCGTAGCGAAGGATCCAGCCGCCGTTCTCAGGAACTGGGAGCAGATAAAGCAGCAGGAACACAAAAAGGAGCTTCGCCATTCCGCGCTCGATGGAGTTCCGGCGACGCTGCCTGCGCTGCTCAAGGCTCAGCGCACCCAGGAGAAGGCGGCGCGTGTTGGCTTTGACTGGAAGGACGCCAAGGGGCCTCTTGCGAAGATCCGCGAGGAGCTTGGCGAACTTGAGGAGGCCGTTGCGGCGGCATCCGACACGTCGCTTGACGGACACGTGAAGGAGGAGCTGGGCGACCTGCTGTTCGCTGTGACGAACCTTGCAAGGCATCTGAAATCCGATGCGGAATCCGCGCTTGAGAATTCGACGGCGAAGTTCTCTCGCCGGTTCCGTGCCGTGGAGGCCGGAGCCAAGTCGCAGGGCAAGTCCCTTTCTGACATGACGCTTGAGGAGATGGATGCGCTTTGGGAAGAGGCGAAGCGCACCGGTCAATCCGGCTGACGGGGGAATTACGCATGGGTACTCTCAAGCTTGGTGTTCTCGGTTCGGGATCCGGTTCAAACATGCAGTCGATCGTCGATGCGATCGAACGCGGCGAGCTTGACGCAGAGATCAGGCTGGTGCTGTCCGACGTGCCGGACGCCAAGATACTCGACCGCGCAAGGCGGCACGGGATTCCGTGCCGGCATCTCGATTGTTCGCCATGGAAAACGAAGCTGGAAGGTCGCGCCGAGGATGAGTGCATCCGTCTGCTGAAGGAGGCCGGATGCGACACGGTCGTGCTGGCCGGATTCATGCGGATAGTGAAACCTGCGCTCCTCGCTGCGTTTCCGATGCGCGTCCTGAACATACACCCTGCGTTGCTTCCGGCGTTCCCCGGAGTGCACAGCTGGACGCAGGCTCTCGATTACGGCTGCAAGGTGGCGGGTGTGACGGTTCATTTTGTGGATTCCGGAACGGATTCCGGCCCGATCATAGTGCAGAAGGCCGTGCCTGTAATGGAAGACGATACGCCTGAGACGCTTCACGCCCGCATTCAGGTGCAGGAGCATATTGCGTATCCTGAGGCGTTGAGGCATCTTGCCGCCGGGCGTCTTTCCGTCAGCGGACGCCGCGTATCCATCGGGTAGATCTTTGCGGCGGAAATCCCGCTGACGCCCCATGTCGCATGGGGCTTGCCGCAGTGAACGATAGGGTGGGGGTTGGTAAATGGGAAAGACGGGAGGATTGCGGGATTTTATGCGGGACTGATGGGGTTTGAGCGATTTGGAGGCGCGATCGGGCATTTGGTAAATATCAGCGCTCAAGAGATTGAAATAAAGCCTATTCGGTAAAATAATAAAACGCCTCTCAAATGGGATTCAATCCTGCTTTGAGAGGCGTTTAAACTATTGATAAAAGATCAGTGTTCGAGGAATACGGTGACGGTGTTGGTTTTGGCGGCGTCACGTTGTGCCTGGCGGAGGGCGGCAATCTCGGGCGGGAGGTTCGCCCGTTCCCACGCCGCACGTACCGCTTCGGCTTTGGCGGCGGCTTCAAGCTTCGCTTTCAAGGCCGCTTCCGGATCTTTCGGGCGTACCGGGCACGACAGCGCTGTGTGGGTATAGCCGTCAGCATAGAGTGCTACCACATAAATTAGTTTTGTGGTCTCGTTTGTGAGTAGATACTGGTTCAGTTTTTCGCCATGCCAGGCACGCCGCCCAGACTCGGTTTTCATGTCGCGATGATACTTGCGGTTCATGAGGCCGAGAGCGTCTTTCAGATCGGCTTGAGACCATGCGTTTGTGGCGCCGTTTTCGTAGAGGGTTTCAAGCACGATATTGGACTGCGCAGAGGCGGCAGAAACGACCGCCAGAAGTGTACAAAAAACAAGTCTTTTCATCATTTGAATTCCTTTACTTTTGAGTTTGGGAAAGCCATCTTCGAGGTGCCTGGAATCATGAACCCTCTTATGATCAAAACGCCGTTGGTATGAACACTTGGAGGGGAGGCGTAATTCGCCGCCACAATCACGTTGTAGTTGGTGGCGTTTTCGAGCTCGTAGTCGTGAGGATGGTCGCCGAACGTGAGGAACGGCGAAAGCCTAAACCAGTCCGCGGAGTTGGTCGAGGAAAGTTCCCTTGCGTAGACCAGAATCTCGGTCGCATCTGGCAGTAGATTTGCCTTCTTTTTGAGCGCGACATGCACCACATTGTTGATGATGTAGGAGCCGCCGTCGGTGATATAGTCGTCCATGACCGAGACCTTCCCTGAAATGTGCTTGGAGCCACCATATTGGGTGAGACCGCCGACAAAGACAAGGATGAAAACCCGCTCCCATCTCCCGAGTGATTTCCACCACTTTCTGAACCCTTTTAAAGCCATCAGAAAACCTCCCATGTGACGGTGCCGTTGGAGTTGTAGACAGGGCGGCATTTGTGGATTCCGTCGGTACAGAGAATGCC
The DNA here is from genome assembly GCA_964567665.1 of uncultured Lentisphaeraceae bacterium. GTDB lineage: Bacteria > Verrucomicrobiota > Kiritimatiellia > RFP12 > UBA1067 > UBA1731. The sequence goes on along the minus strand of CAZMNN010000003.1, from coordinate 76,654 downwards.
ACCCGTAGAGACATCCATCGCGCCGCCGCTCTTGATCTTCGTGCCGCCCTCCTGAAAGAACTCAAACTGAAAGAATCCTGCCTTTGCCGTCGTGGTGACAGTCGCCACCCATGCGCCGCTTGATCCGCTCCACGAGACTGCTATCGGAGCTGAAAAACCATCCTCCTCCTTCTGCCATACAACAGGCGCGTTCAGCGTCGGCGTGTAGCGCAGGAACGGATGGTCCGCCGACACTACCGAGAGCCGTATTTCGACAGTGTCACCTCTCACCGATATTCCATCCGAATCAACCGGCGCCATGTAGGAATCAGTCTTCTCGATCGAAAAAACGCTGGCGCCATCTGAAGCAGAAATGTCGAAATAGCCGCCTGAGTTTCCTCCCACGTTCGTCACCATCCCATTCGACCTCAGAAACCACAGCTGACCGGAGCTTGTGACAACCTTTGAATACTCCAACCCTCCCGCGATCACCGTGGTCGGTGTCGATATCCATGTGGTATCCTTCGGCGCGTCGGCGCCGAGTCCGCTTGTGGTGGCAGACCAGCCGCGAGGGGCGTATGTTTCGGCTGCCTTTTTCTCGAGCGCGGCGATCTGCTCGGCGGTATTGCTTGCCGCCCTGTTATATGTGCGTTCAAGCCCGTTTGTCTCGGTCCACATCACTTCGTAAATCCCCTTGTCGTTGAGCCTCATCAGCTTCATCGCGGGAGGGTTTACCCGGCTGTTGTAGTTCGTGACCTCCATCACGATGTTCGAACCGCTGAAAAGACGGTACACCAGCGTCGATTCGGTCTTGAGCTGCCCGATGTCGTTCGTGATCGAAGCGTCCGCTTTTCCTTCGAGATCCTTGAGTGTCGCCAAGCCGAGCGCGTTGCGGGCGATGCGCGTGCGCTCGATCACAACGTTCCCGCTATAAGGCTCAAGCCGACCCACTGACTCCGGCTTATCGATAATCGAATCTCCCACGTAAAACCCATCCTCCTCTCTGATAACTCCAATACTCCAATAGCCGCCATAAACTGCCTGAGGCTCTTCTACCCATAGCACCTGATGGAGCCGAAATCCCTTCCAACCCTCGACGATGCGCCACTCACTCCATCCGACCACTACCTCGTTCGTGACGATTGCGCAGACAGCATCCGTGAAGACCGCTGGCGGCGGCAGGGTACCGGGTGCAAACCCCGGAGACGGCACGAGCCGCACGATTGCCGAGGAGTACACCACGCCAGGCGTGCCAAAGAAAAACACCCACCGGCTTGCGCCGGCATCCATCTCTGGCCCCCACACGGCCCGCACCTCATTGCTTGAGACCGTCGCCGGGACACTCCACCAAGCCTCGCCCATGCCGTTTGTCTGGAAGTAGAGCCGCACATCGCCGCCATCCCCGAATGGCAACTCCCCGAACCCTCTGAACGTGCAGCGAAACTCCAGCGTTTCGCCCTGATGCGCCGTGAAGTTCGCAGGGGTGGTAGAGTCGGGTCTGCGCGTCCATTCAAGCGGAACGCCGCCGTTGCAAACACCTTGCAAGGCCATTGCAGCAGACATTAAAACGAATTTTAGATAGTACTTCATGATGTCTCCTTTGCATCTTTATGATGTTGTTATTGTCAATCGTGAAAACATCTCTCCTGCTGGGTTATTTCCATCTCCCATATCAACCGGATTCCACTGTGCATACAGCCAATGCGTGTACGTCCGGCCGACCACCGTATCAGCCGTGACCGCACTACCACCAAGCGAAGCCGTAAACCATCCCCGGAACTCGTATCCATCGCGCACCGGCACCGGCAACTCGCCGTAAACCGATCCGCTGACAGCCTGTATCGACTCCATATCCACCGTGCCGCCGCACGGCACGAGGCATACCGTGACCGTCACGGCTACGGACGACCATTGCGCGTAGAGGGCGTGGTCGTCCGTCGCCGCCACGACGGTTTCCGCCTCGACGGGCGTCCCCCCGTCCCGCTCCGTAGTCCAGCCGGCGAAGGTGTATCCGGGCCGGGATGCCACCGGCAGCTCTCCGTACGCCTCGCCGTGTCGCACCTCGATGCGGAACGTCCCACACTCACCCCCGTTCGGCTGGAAGGTGACGGTGACGCGCCTGCCTCGGTAGCGCACCTGCAGGTAGTTGGTGTAGGAGTAGTTCGCGCCAAGGAAGTCAAGGGAGCTTGCGAGCGTCTTCCACGTGACGGTCCTGTCCGTCGCAACGAGGGTCGAGTATACCGCCTCGCCGACGCTCTCCGTCCGCCCGGAATCGATCGTGTACCATCCCTCAAACTCCAGCCCATCGATCTCCGGGGCCGTCCACTCCCATCCCTCTTCCGGGAAGAGCCATTCCCTGTACGTCACCGAGTATCCGGCCAGCGCCGACGCCGCCCCGTATCGGTTGTCGTAGCCGCTCGACTGGCACTGGTCCGATGGATAGTTGATCAGCGTCGGCACCGTGACGGTCTGCGCGGCGCACCCGCCCTGCGGGTGGCGCTCGTCCTGGACCACCACGCCGGTGTCGAGGTTCTTGCGGTAGTACGACCAGCCGTTCGTGGTACCCATCTCTATCGAGAGGGAGACCTCGCCGGCAGGCACCCCTGCGACCGATATCGCAATGGCGTATGGCATGTACTTGTCGTGCTCCCTCGGCCATCCCGTGACGGAATCGTCGGCCCAGTCGATCGTGAACGCGGCCCCGGGCCCGCCTGTCCTGGTCCAGATGGCGTACAGCGCGACCGTCGGCCGGGAGCCGTCCGGCGTGAACAGCCCGCTCGCCGCGTAGCCGTCGCCGGAGCCGTCCGCCGCCGTGTTCCACTCGGCGAAGGCGTAGCCGCTGCGCACCCAGTACGCCGGGTCGGGCAGCGTCGCCGACAGGCCGAACCCTACCGTGACGTCCGGTATCGGAGGGCCGCTGAAGCCGGAGTCCGGCGCGTTGGCGGAGAAGGAGATGGTGCAGTGGTCGACGTACTCGGCCTCCACGACCAGCTCGTCGTAGAGGCTGAACGCGTCGCGCTGCCCGCCGCCGGGCTTGAGCCTCGGCAGGGCGATGACGAGCGCCCCGCCGCAGAGCTCCTCCGCCGAGACCAGGGTGACGTTCCCCGCCGTCGTGCCGCCGGAGGACAGGATCTCGACCAGCTCCATCGGGTCGGACTGGATGTACGGGCGGCGGGTGATCCGCCAGCCGGTGAATGCGAACCCCTGCGGCGCGGACACGTGCCTCACGGCGACCACGCCGTACGCCGAATTCGAGACGATGACGCGCCTCCCGTCCATAACGGGAGTGCCGACGTGCACACCGGCGTCGGCCACCGTCACCTTCGGCCCGACGCTCGCGGAGGTGCTGTAGTCGGGCTTGTTGGCCTGGGAGATGGTGCCATTGGGCTTGTTGAGGCGGAGCAGAGGGCCCTTCGGGTAGCCGCTGGCGGCGCCGTAGTAGCTGGTCCAGCGGCTGCACCCGTATCCGGCGGCAGTCGCGACCGCGACGGCGGCCATCGTGTCGTCTACGGTCTTCACCTCGACCGCGTACGCGTTCGGCTCCAGGTACGATCCGAACACGCCAGTCGCCGTCTCCACGAAGACGGCCACCCCGCTGCTGCCGCTGAATTTCGCGCCGAACCCCATCACGCCACCTCCAGCGACTCGATCGTGCCGGCGTCGTCCACCGCGATCGACACGTGGCGCACGGCCATGCAGATCCCGCCGATGGACCCGGTGGACATGACGTCGCTCCCGCGCTGCCCCGCCATCACCTCCGCCGACATCTCGGGTATCTCGGGCGGATCCTCGCCCACGGCGGAGCATCCGCTGTGGCCGCCGATCGTGAGCCGGATCGTGGCGGGGGCCTGCGCGACACGCACCTTGTACATGTGCTCCGCGCCGCTCGTCACGGACTCCAGCACCTCGCCGCCCGAGAGGGCCGAGGTGAACGCAAGGTCGTGGTACATCGAGTACGTCCTGCAGACGTAGGCCTGCGGACTCCAGGGGATGCGTATCGTTATCGGGCGCGGCTCGCCCTTGTACACAAGCGCATGTCCGCCCTTGCGATACGCGAGCGCGTCGCCGCCCTTGACGTGCGCAAGCTGACCGAGACCTTCCATCAGGCAGACTCCTCCACCGCCTGAGCGATGACCGTCTCCGCTCCAGCGACGATACCAGTACAGAGCCCATTCGCAAAAGTCATCTCAACCGGTATGTGCCGCAGCTGGTGAGACGCCTCATCATAGCGCGGCTCCGTCGAGGCGACGACCTTGCCGGAATAGCCGGTCGTCGAGCCGCCCTCACCGGATCCGTCACCGCCGCCGCTCGATCCGCCGCCGGTTGCACCGATGACAATGGCGCCGTCTTTCTCCGTCACCGCAATTCCGGGCCCTGAGGTGATCGGCTTTATGTGCATGTTCAGATTTTCAGAGGCCAGGATCTTGACCTTTGTGGCAGGGAGAGAGCTGCTTGATACCGACAGTTCTCTCTGGGATATCGTCTCGCCGCTCTCCAGCGCGCTCGCATCGAGATTGATGGAGCCGGTAGAGCCGTCCGACGACTTGATTGTGGTTTTGGCTTTCACCCCGGGCGCGAACTCCGTGGAGGAGAGAGGCGGTATCGGTCCCATTTCGACCTCTGCCGCGCCGTCATCGTCGGGCTTGCCGCTGACACGGCTCGTTGCGAGAGTCGTGCGGCGTTTATTCCGGAAGTTCGAGAGGAGAGAGGCCATGTCGTCGACCGACAGGAACTCCGGCGCCCCGAAGTGGAGGTCTGCCGTCAGTTCGGCGCAGTCGATCTCAATCTGAGTGAGATAGAGTCCGTCGCACCTGTCGCCGAGCTGCGGGAGCGTGTCGCCGCACCGGACCGTCATGCGCTCGGCGCGAAGTTCGCCCGACCTTTCCGCGAGAATCACCGCCGCAAGTCCATCGGGTACAGTCTCGCCCGTAGTGGATGAACTGGAGGCCACCCATGTGTATGTGCGGTTGGTGGCGTTGGTCGTCACGTACTGCATCTGGAGATGTATCTTCTCCTCGACATCATCATTGGTTGTGATGGTGCATTCACACGTAAAGGTTTCGACCCTCGCCCTCAAGCCAGCCGCCTTCAGCTCACCTACCGTATGCTTGGCGATGTTGGGATAGTCTCCAGCGTCAGCTGATCCGCTGCGTTTGCAGTTGGTTATGGATACCGCCCCCATCGCCACATTGGCGAGCCGCGGATGGCGGTAGTACCACCATCCGGGGGCTGACCACTGTGGATTAAGCTCAACCTGGGCCGTGAAGCTCTGCTTGACGGAACTCGACGAAAATCCGGCAAGCTGAAGCGTAGCATAGAGGCAGTCGGGATTTCCCGCCGACGTGTCGCCCGCCCTCTGATGGTTGAGCACACGGTACGGCACACCGTCCACATCGCCCGACGACTCTATCTCCAGGTCAACACCCGTTATCGGATGCGCGTTGTATTCGTAGCTTCTCGCCGTCTTCGGAATCGCCGCCACATACGCCGCGTCGGCATCGGATGACGGTTTGACGATATCGAGGGCAGGCGTCGCCGCCGAATAGTCGAAACGGCAGACTGCCGAAGGGAAAAGCTTGAGCTCTCGCCGGATCGCGTCCGCCACCGTGATGTCTCTGCACTCATCATACGGCAGCTGCTGCGAAGACACATCCACCGTGCCGACGGTGTAGCCGCATGCGCTTGCGGCATGCGCGGCAATCTCCCTCAGTTCGCTGTTCAGGTTCTGGTCTTTGCCGGACTGCGTCTGGTTGAGGATAATCCGCGACGAAAGTTCGTATCCGCTTCCCGTGCGCCAGTACTGGCGGTACGTCATTCTCGACATCTTCGACCAGGGGCCTGCGCACACAACAGACTGCACCGCATCCGTTCCGCGCGACTTGTGCTCCGTGCGGCTCACAACGTCGCCCAGGAACACGCACACGCCTTTGTAGGAGATGCGCACCTTGTCTCCGCGCAGAAGAAATCCTGACGGCACGCCGGGAATCTCCAGCGTGTCGGCATCGCGGCTCACATACTTGAGCCGTGCACCGTCGCCAGGAAAGAAGCGCGTATCCGCGCCGTTTCTCACGCGGTAGAACGCAAAGATCCGACCGTTCGCAGGATCCGCCTCTCTCGGCTTTATGGATGTGTATGCGCTTTCGTCCATCATTAATCCCCCGCCGGCGCTTCGCTCCAGGCGTAGCGTGTCTGTTTAGATTGGCTTTCAATAGCCGTTTGAGCGGCCTTCAAACGGCTTTCAACATCCTTCAAAGTCTTCGTCAGAGCGGCGATGGTGCGGTCGGCACTGTGCGATACCTCAAGAGCAGTGGATTGCGCCTCGTTGAGAGCGCCCTGCGCCCCGGCAAGTCCCTTGCCGCCATTTGCCGCCGCGAGATCCACCGCGCCCTGTGCGTTGAAGACGGCGAGCCCGGCGGCGTCCTTGCGCCCCTGCGCGGCGGCGATCTGCGCCTTGAGTTGTGCCTGCTGTGCTGTGAGCGCCGCCCGCGCACGGTGCGCGTCGGCGATTCTCGTCTGTTCATCGGTGATGGCCTTGTCTGCCGCAGATACAGCGGCGCTCCCGGCGAGCGAAGCCGTCTCCATCGCCGTTTCTGCGCCGAACGCCGCTCCACGGTGCAAGGTCGCTTTCTGGGTGAGATGATCAGCTCCGCTTTGGAACTCTGATATCTTTCTTTCCTGGGCGGCGATCTGCGCCTCTTTGTCCTTTATCTGCTTCTCAAGCTCATCTGCGCGTTTCTTGGCATCCTCACGGATCGCATCACCCTCGTCGGTGCGCATGTCTCCTACTTTGCCCCAGTCGAGCGAGAGGATGTTTTTGATGTTGTTCAGGAAAGCGCCGCCCACACCCTGCGCATCGGCGTGATTGTCCGCCGTCGACGCTTCAACAGCCCTAGAACGCTCTCTTTTGAGCCTCTCAAGCTCCGCCCGCTCGTCCGTGAGAGCGAGAGAGCGTTTCATGGCCTCGGTGGACATGGCGGCTGCTTCGTTGCCGGCGCGATCGGCGGCGATGTTGGCATCCTCCTGACGTCGGGCAACACTGCGCTTTGCCGCTGCCGCGCTATGTCTCGCTTCGATCTGCGCTTTCTTCTTCTCGTAGAGAGGGTCGTTCGGATCGAGAGCGGCAAGTTCCTGCTGCTTCGACAGCTCGGCCTGATCATCCTCCAGTTTCCTGGCGTTGTCGCGCTGCATGTCCTCAAGCTCGTTTGCCCTGGACTGCGCCGCCGATGTGCTTGATATCTGATCTTCAAGTTTCTTCCACGCGTCGGCAAGCTTTTCGATCCGTGCGGTATCGGCGGCCTTGCGGGATTCCTCGGCGAACTTCCGCGCCTCTTCTTTTGATGCTCCGAGACTGCTTTTGAGCTTGTCGACCACGCCCACCGCCATCGTGAAGATGCCGATGAAGCCAAAGCCGCTTAAAATCTTGTTGAAGATTTCGGCGGCGCGGGATGTGCTTTCAAGCGACTTCCGTACACCCTCGAAGCCTTTCTTCGAGTCGTCCGCTGCCTTCTTTGCCGCCCTACCCGCTCGCTCATGGGCGGCGGCGACCTGATCGGCGCCTTTAGTGTCGGCTTCGATCTTGAGCTTTGTGGTATACGTCTCCTGTGCCATGTCATCAACCCTCGATGGTGTAAGCGACCGCCACCGCGCAGCCTACATGCGACACCTGACGGTTCGTGACCGCCGCATGCTCGAACACGGTGCGGCCGCCGCACGTGAAAGCACCCTCGACATCCTCTTCGTAGATACCGCCCAGCGCATAGTCAAGGGCAGCATCGACCGACGGGAATATGCGCGTCACGGAAAAGCTCACCGTGCCGTGGTTGCATTTCACATGCTCCGGCACGGTACGGTCGGCGCCGATGTAGTCGCGCTTCGCGATTCCCGGCACTTCGGCGACGGTAAGCCCGTCAGGTCCGACGGGCTCGCCGTTGGAGTTGCGCACGGTACCGGCGCAGAGGATGGTGTTTCCGATCTTGATTTCCATGACGCTCCTTTCAGTCGCTTTAGTCGTTAGCTGTCAGCTGTTAGTCGCTAGTCACCAGTCGCTAACCGCTAACCGCTAATCGAAACATCAAAGAGCGTGCCGTCGGCGGCGATGTTGGCGACAAAACCGAGCTGACCGGCGCGGAGCTGCGAAGCCCCCCACTGGATCGGGCCGGTGACAAGTGCGGCGTTCTTCAGCGTGACGGAAAGTCCGCCATCAGCCGCGATCACAAGGTCGCTTGCCGATGCGAGAGATGCGCCACGCCCCTTGCCGGCGGGCAGGGCGGCGAGGATATCCGCCTCGGAAAGCCCGAGCGGCGTGCAGCTTGCGCGTACGGTCACGCCTGAAAGCGTGTAGTCGATAGTGCCCTGGCTGTCGCTGCCGACCGGCTCAAGCTGCAGTTCCGGTGTGACGGTCCAGCCGTCCTGCGTGTCGGGGATGGCAAGCTCGCCGAATGTCGCCTGATAGTGGCAGCCGGAAAGGCCCTCCCTCGAAGGTTCACCGCCGTCGTATTCGGCGGAAGCTACGGAATAGAATGCGCCCGACTCTCCGGGAAGCTTGCCGTTCGCCACAACCGCCGTGAACTCGATTCCGCCGAACGCCGTCTTGACCGGCGAGAGCAGGAGTTCCGGACACTTCGTCAGCCCCGCGCAGGCGAACGTCACCTTCATCCCCGCGCGGGACGACACGACGAGCGGCCTGTCCGTCTCGCCCATGATGGATGTGCCGAAGACCGGCTTCTTCATCCATGCCGGGAAGAAAAGGTCGAGGAGTGCCTGGGTGATGTTCCCGACGGGCGTGAGCGAGATCTTGCCCGTCTGGTCGGTCTTGATGGTGTCGAGCTTCCCCGCGACGGAGCTTTCGATATCCTGAGTCGAAGATTCGATGTTGGCGGTGATGCCGCTTGAGTCGTGGATCTTCACTCCGCCGAACGAGACGGTACCCGGTCCGCGGATGATGCTCTGTCTGGTCGTTGACATGATGTTGTCCTTTCGTTAGAGTGTTACGTTTGTTTCAAATTCCACATCGCAGCTGATCACTCCCTGCGCGATCTCCGCCACGGGCGATATGCGCTTCAGGACGAGGGGACTCTGCCCCGGCTCAGGAGTGAAGAGGTTGAGAGCCTTGGCGATCTCCTGGGCGGCGTCGAGTAGCGTCGGCACGTCGCCGCCGAGCTTGCGGTTTACGACGGGGCGCTCGAACACGCTTGCGACAATGGTCACGGTGCCGTAGCACGTCTTGCAGCTGTCGGCGCGGTTTGTGAATCCGCTCCAGCCGATGACCACGGCGAAGCGGTTCTTCGCGATCTCCGACTGGAGCTTTGCCGTTGCATCGCCTTTCTTCTCGTTGATGACATCACGTCCGGCGAGACACGGTATCCGCCGCGCCTCCTCGGCAGTCTTCTCTATCAGGTCGTCAAGTATCATGCGCTTCTCCTGGTTGTTCTGAGGATGTAGTCGAGCATCGCCTTTGATGCCGTAGTGCCGAGCTCCGCATCGCTCGGCAGGAGCGAACGGTCCTGCTTGAGCTGTACGCGCCTTTTGAGCACATAGAGCGGTACAGCATCATCTTCGTCCTGCAGCTTACCCCAGAGCGTATCCTTGCCCTTGGGTCGAAAGATGTTCCAGCCGTTTGCGCGGAGCTCCCCGACGCGCTTGCCGTAGGCATGCGGAGAAACCGGCAGCGTGAGCGCGGCGGCATTCCGCGGCGTGATGGTGAGCGGCCCGAATGCGCGGGAGAGCCCGGGGATGGGGATTATCACCTCCGCTCCGTTCGCGGAGGCGGTGAATTGCGTGGCGCGTGCGCCTTTCTCGATGTGGCCCGTTGGCGTCGCTCCGAGACGGTGCGCGGATATGTGATGACGCGGCGCAATGCGGAAAAGATGGCTGCGCACAAGAATCCTCACGGCGTTTGCCACATCCGAAAACAGCTGACGGCGTCCTTCGCTCTTCACGAGGTCAAGCCACTTTCCGAGATTCCGGGGATGTATCACCTTCAGTGTCATGCGATTCCCTCCGCGAGCTGAGGGAATCCGTAGCGCTCCACCGCCTCGGCGATGTCGCGCTCTCCGGGAGTGAGCGATGCGAGAGTGGGTGCGGATATTTCGTCATCCTCCTCAATGAGGCCGAGCGCAATGCACTTGTCGCGATCCACTTCAACCCAGTCCATGCCGGACGAGAACGCGAAAGGCGGATAAGGGTTGCCGAGGGTGTCGCGGTATCCCCCGGCTCCGTTGCCGAGATGCTGCCAGATGGGGGAGTTTTTAAGGGCGATTAAACGGTCTTTCAAGGCTCCTTCAAAATTGCATGCAAGCCCCGCCGCCGCCCAGCGGCGATCCCAGTCGGGGCGCGGCACGGCGCGCGTTTCAAGCCTTGTGAGCTCCCATGCGGGCCACATGGCGACGGTTGCCTCCGTCTGCTCCGAGAGCACGGCGACGGATGCCGCCATCTGGCGCTGCGTGTCGATGATGAGATTCAGTCTCCGTATGCTCGCCGGGTTCGTGATGCCGCCGCCATCCTGCGGAGAGTGCCCCATCTGCTCAAGGAGCGTGACGAGCTTGAGCCGTGCGTCCGCCTGGTTTATCTCACCGGCGGCGATCTGTGCGCACACATCGCGGATCTTGGCGAGATACCTGGCCGCCTCCATCCGCGCCGAGAGTATGCTGCGCTGGAGGATATCGCGGGCGATCTGCTCGCGGATCTCCTCGCTGCCGAGAGAAGTCGGCAGAAGCTCCTTTATTCGTATGATGTCGGCGGCTGTCATAGGGTGTCAAGCCGTCTTTCGGGACGGACCGCGGCGAATGACGGAAGCGCCGCGCCGGATGTGGCGGTGACTTCGTGAGGCTCGACCTTCATTCGGCCGGAGCCTACCTCCTTGAAAATCGAAAGCGCGTCCTCGCGCGCGCGGCGGCGCGGCTCCGAAATCTCCACGGAGAAACGTTTCAGGAGATCGTAGGCCGCGTAGTCCATCGCAGGCGCGAGGAGCGATGGCGGCATGAGGCTTTCGTCTTCCGGAAGCGTCATGCCGCCCGCCCGGACGTACCCGCGCACGAGCTGCACGGTGCGTCTCAGGTTCGCATCAACCACATCCGAAAAGTCTGCGGATGCGGAGAATGCGTCAATCTCCTCGGAGGAGATCGTCGCCGTGAGGTCTTCGCGCGTGGGTTTTGTCCAGGCCATGTCTTTGCTCCTTAGGAGGCCGTGCCGACCTTGATGATGCCGTGCGTCTTGGCGGCGTCAGCCGAAGCGGAGACCGCAGCGCAGCCGAACCACAGATCGCCGTTGACGACCTCGCGGTTGATCTTCTGCTCGGTGGCGACGACGATGCCGATGGAAAGGCCGCTGTCGGGATCGGTCTCGACGCCGCTCTCCTTGTAGTCGGCAACGAGCGCCGGGACGCGGGCCATGAAGCCGAGCGAGCCGTACGGCACGATTGCGGCTCGGGCGGTCATTCCGGAGAGGACGATCACCTTCTTGAAGCCGAGTTCCTCCGCAAGGGCGGCAGGGGAGGCGGAGAGGTGCGCGCCGTGCATGACGGACTTGAGCTTTGCGTATTCCGCGCCGTTGAGGACGAGGCAGCAGTCCATCGGGTTGTACCAATCCTTCTCCGTGGCGAGCTTGTCGTAGTCGGCAAGCGAGGCGGCGGCGGGAAGCGTGACGCCCGTGGAGGCTGTGCAGCCGTCGAGGGAGGTCTTGATCGCGGCCACGGCCGCCATCGAGATGCCTGCGCCGCAGCGCTTGGAGAAGAGCTGCTTCACGCGGCTTTCGTTCGCGCCGTTGTCGAGATCCGTGCCCTTGAGGTCGAAGCCCTGAAGGTAGTGCGAGGCCGTGAGCGTAGCCCAGTCGGTGTTTCCGCCGGTGAGGTAGTTGTTGGTCTCTTCGTTGAAGGCGAGAGCCGCGCCGACGGTGGAGAGCGGAACCTTGACCGTCGATCCGGGCTTGATGTCGATTCCGGGAGCCTCGGCGGAGAAGTCCGTCGGCCCCAAAGCGTCGATGATGTCAAGCGCGGGTTTGATGTGCCCGAAAAGCGCCTCGATGGAGAGCGTAAGGGCGGGTGAGTTGAGTGCCATGTTGTTTTACCTTTCCTTTTGTTTTTCAGAATTCGGAGCAGTGCTCCTTGAAATACTTGGCGCGTTCGGCGGGCGGAAGCGCGGCCATCTCGGCGCGTGCGTCGCCCGGCGTCTTCGTCGTTTTGATTTCAGGGTGTTTGCCCATCGAGTTGATAAGCGGCTTCTCGGGGATTTTCGTCTCCTTGGGCTGCTTCTTCGCCTTGAATGCGTTCACGAGCGTCTTGGTTACCTCGGGGGCGGCCTTGTAGGCGTTCTTGAGCACTTCCTTCTCGGTTTCGTCCTCGGTGTTCGCGTTGGCGAACGCCTCGGCTTCGGCTTCGGCCTTCTGAGCCTTGGCGGCTTCGACCTCGCCTTTCAGTGCCGTGACTGCGCTCAGCACGTCTTCATCGGACGACTCCGGCGCAAGCCCCAGCAGTTCCTTGAGTTTATCCATTTCGGGATTCTCCTTTGGTGTTTCCGGACTTACCTCCGGCGGTTTGTGCTTACGCACGGAATTCAAAATCGGTTTGCCGCCGATCTGCGGGCGGTTTGTGAGCCCTACGCGCAGAAGCTTCTTCGGGCGGTTGTTCGTGTCGACATTCCAGACGGGAGAAACGAACCGGTACCGTCTGCCCGAAATCGCCTCTGCTCCCTTGTCGGTGAACCTGAAGCTTCCCCAAAGTCCCGACTCCTCGTCAAATCTCAACGACTCGATCCAAGCCGCCGCCTCGGTATGCTCGCCTTCTTCGCTTGCATGGTCGAAGTCCACAAGAATCGGCTCGTCGAACATCTCCGCAACATGCTCCAACGCCTCCCTGTCGCATAACTGAAGATGCCGAGCGTCTTCGGAGATGTTCTCAAACTCCCCGATGGGGCAGATCTGCACCTCGATGACATCTCCGCTCTTTGCCGTCTGCGGCAGCTGTTCTTTCATGTCCATGTCTTTTCCTCTTGCTTTCAAAATCCGGTTGTGGTATCTTTCCCGTCACTGGCGCGAAACTTCCCTTCCGGGCATAGGTTTGCGGACAGTAGCCATCCGAAGCAATGACGATGCGCACCGCGCCTTTCAGTTCTCGCCCCTTGCATGGTACCTCCCTCCGCTTATGTAGTCGTTGCGCTGCTTCTCCGAGATGTTTGCGTAATCGGTGATCAGGAGCCGTCCGTCGCGTCTCTTTGACAGCACAGCCGCCTCATTCCCCTTGATCAGGATCACCTTGCCTCGCTCCGTGGGATGCTTGAAGGCTTCGCCGTGCTGAAGGACGTCCACAAGGGAGCTTTCGGCGCCTTTGTGCTTTGCGAGAATGTGGGAAAGGCCGTAACCTCCCCTGTATCCGTTCTTGGCGTTGCCGGGCTGTCCATAGTCGATTCCCACCCAGCCGGTGTCCTTGCGGAACATCGCCTTGGGTTCTTCCCCGGCCTTTCTTCCGAGCAGGCTCGTTATCACCGCCTTGCCGCGTTCAAGGTTCATTTCCGGATTGGCGGCAAGGGTTTCGGCGTTGCCGCTTCCGAACCTGTCCCTGAAGCCCTTGACCCTCGCCTCTCTCGGCATGCCGTGAACGTGGCAGGCGGCGGGGTCCTTTGCCCGGCATTCGCTGTTGATGGCCACTTCACTTTCTCCTCCGTCCTTCGGCTTCACGCCGCCGAACTCCTCCGCCATCGCCTCTGCGATCACGGCGGCGAGCGCGGGATCTTCGGGCAGGAGAGAGGGGAGTTTTTCGATGAGCTCGGCGGCCTTTTCGGCGGTCGGGTCTTCAAGGAGCTTCAAAACCTCTTGAGCCGCCTTTGAACCATCCTTGCAGAAGGCCTCTAAAACGCCCTCAGAGCCGTTTTCCGCGGAAACCGCTCCTTGTGCGTCCAAATCCTTCCTCGCGGTTTTAAAAGCGGATTTCGGGGTTTTAAAAGCGGTCGCGGCGTTCCTGAGCGGCGGACGGGGCGTTTCGGGGTTGAAAAGCGGGTCTTGAGGGGTGTTTTGGACGTCTTTTTCTAGCTCTGCGCCCGTTTCGGACTCCAGATATTCCTTGGTGAAGATGTATCCGGCCGTCTTGGCTTTGGCGGCCATGTCGAACACTTCGCCAGGAGTGTTGCGCTTCTCAAGGCCGAGCTCGAACTTGACGCGCATTCCTTCCGGGAAAAGGAAGCGCCCGAACCAGCGGGTGAACTCCTCGCCGATCTTGACGGCATCGCGGCTGACGATGTCGCGCCACACGTCCGCCTGGGCGTTCCCGGCGAGAGTGCCGGAGCCTGCTTCGGCTATGGATCCGAGAGTGCCGCCGGTCGCAAGGCGCACGATCGTCTTTTCCTGATGTTCGACAAACGCGGAAAAAGGGTCGGTGCCGCGGGCTTCGGCAAGGGTGTTGACCTTCGTGCCGTTCGGTACGGATCCGCAGAGCGCCTCGTATATGCTTCTCGCCGCCTCGGCGAATTTGTCCGCATCCAGTTCATTCGTCACCGGCGGCATTTCAAGAATCACCGGAGGAATGCCGTAGCGGTCGATGAAGCGCCCCCACTGGTCTTCGGCGACATCCCTGCGGATGAAAAGCGCAAGTGCAGGATAGTCCACGGGGCGCTTGCGCTCTATGAGCAGGACATTGCACGGATCAAAGGGATTTTGCCCCTCTCCGCCGGGACCGCCTTCGATTGCAAGCGGATTGTGCCACCATGTGCCGTCCAGAGAGCGGTTGAACTCCCATGTGGGCGGCAGGGCAAAGGAAAGACGGCCATCCTTCATGAAGGGGGCGGCGAAGGAGAAGCCCCGGAAGAACGCCAGTCCGAGATGTTCGATGGCATCGGAGAGATTGTCTGCCGTGTTGAGCAGATTTTCTAGGACTTCCTTCTGCCGGTTCGCCTCCGCGCTGTCGTCATTGAGGGAGATACGCCATCCGAGGGATGAGAGGGCGGAAAGCCTGCGCTCCACGCAGAGCAGGAGTATCGGGTCCGTTCGCTCCACCTCGCTGTAGATGTACTGCAGGCGCGTGAAGGCGCCGGTGCGGGCGGAGTCGTAGATGTTCTGCGCAACGCGCAGGGAGAGCCGCGTCAGAGGGTTTGTGCGCTCGATCCACGCCTCGCCTCCGTTCCGGCGGTGGCGGCGGCAGTTCGGGAAGATTATCGGTTTTGTCGCTTTCTGTTTCATGCAAATCTCCTGGAGAAGCTGTTGCGCATTCTCTTGACGGTGGTCGAGATCGCGCCGATGATTTTTCTGGGCGGGGGGATGTATCCTCCTCCGAACCCTGCGGCGCGTTTGCAGAGGGCGGCGGCGCAGCATCCGTCCGAGTGGCCGGCGCTCGTGCGCGGCGACCAGAACTTGTAGTCGTTGCCGCTGACGATCATCTGCATCGCATGGAAGTCGTGCCGGATCCAGTCGGCGTGCGGGATGAAGAAGGTGACGACCTTGCCGAAGCAGAGGCGGAACTTCGTGAAAAGCTCGCGCTTCGACGGCTCGGAGAATGTGAACTTCTCGATCTTGCCCTGGAGAAACTTCTTCGGGTCGGGGTCGAACTCGCCGTACTTCTTTGCGGCCACATCCCCGAAGCCGCGTCCGGGGCCGGTGTAGTCCACGCACACGCGGCGGCATTTGGCGATGCGGCTGTCGCACGCTTCAAGCATGTCGACGGTATCGAGCCCCTTGAGAGAAAGGACGTCCCTCGTAATCAGGTTCTCGCCTACCTTCTTGGCGTACCAGAACACGGCGGGGTCGGTGATGCCGCCGAAGTCGAAGCCGCCGTAGAACTCGCCTGCCTCGTCGGGGTCGAAGCCGTGCTCTGTGGCGTCGATGGATTCGGCGGCGGTGATCATCTCGTAGGTAAGGAGATTTGAGGATGTGTCAAGGAACTCGCACTCGAACTCCTGCGGCCACGCCTCCGGCGTGTCGAACGCTTCGCGCACCTCGGCGACGTACTCCTCGGCGGTCTTGGGGCGCTCCTTGCCCGTATCCTCGTCGATGACGGTGCCGAGCTTGCCTGCCGACTCCCATTCCTTCGCCGCTTCGTGGATCGTGACCTTCTGCACCTCCCATTTGACCTTGCGCTTCTGGTTGGGGTTCAGGAGGTTTTCGTCGACCAGCTTGTGGAACATGTCGCCCTGGCCGTTCGGCGTAGATGTGATGATGACGCGCTTGATCGACGCCATCGGGTTCACGATGACGGCGAAGACGGCTTTCCACACCTCTTTCTGGTCCTCGAAGAATGCGAACTCGTCGATGATAAGATAGCCGGTGAAGCCGCGCAGCGAGGCGGGTTTTCCCGGGAGCGCGTAAATCTTCGATCCGTTCGCGAGCTCGATGACCTTCGCCTTGACCTTCGAGCCTTTCTCGAGAGCGTCGAACTCCTCCTCGGAATCCGCGACGGTGATGTTGGCGGCCTTGATCCAGTCCTTGCACTTGTCGAGCGTCTCGAGAGACTGGCGCTCCGTGGGTGCGACGATGAGCCACTTCGAGCGGATCTCTGTCATCGCGCCGCGTGATGCGATGAACGACGTGGTGAAGCCCTTGCCCGTCTGCCGCGACCAGAGCGCGATCACGAACCGTGATGCGGAGTTCGCAAGGCGGCGCTGGAACGAAAGCAGATAGTCGATGAGCTTCATCAGCCGAAAATCTCCTTGATCCTGGCAAGCTTGTCGGCGTCGGTGAGTTTGGCGTCGTCCACGGCGCACTGCACGGCGGCAAGGCGCCTCTCCGCCGCCTCGAACTTCTCGCGGGCGAGCTTGAGCTGCTCGTCCTTCGTTCCCTGGGCGCGTTCCTTCAGCGCAAGCTCCTTCGTGTGGAGGATGCGGTCCTGGATGGCGGTCGCCATCTCGATGAACTTCGCCGCCTGTTTCGCCGATCCGGTTCTGAGGGCGGCTTCGGCGGCGAGCGACTTGTAGGCGGCTATCGCCTTTTCGTCCTCGAGCCCGACCTTGGCGGCGAGCTCGTCGATCTCCATCGTGGCGACGCGCGCCTCGTACAGACGGTGCTCGCTCTCCTGCTCGCGCATCCAGCTCTTCCAGCGGTAGAACCCGCCGTGGGAGATGTTGCGCGTGACGCCCAGCTCCTTTTCGGCGTAGGCCTTCACCTTGAACCACGGTTCGCGCTTGGCCACCTCCCACAGCTGCCAGAGCTGCTCGTCGGAGAGGTCCGCGTACCAGGAATCGCTTCTGGGCTTTTCGAGCTTCATGGATCAGAGACCTCCGAGCGCGGCCTTGCCCTTGCCGGTGATGTGCCACATCGGCTCGTCGAGGAGCGTGTAGTCCTTCTCGATGAGCTCGCGCGTCTGCAGGAAGCGCAGCTCGTCGGCGAACTCGCCCGCCTTGAGCGTGCGGTCGATGGCTATCTCAACCTCGGCGGCAAGCGTCGCCTCGCGGAGATACACGCTCTCCAGGCGGTTGAGGATCGTAAGTATCGACTTCTGTATCAGTTCGTTTTTCATTTCTTGCCTCCCGCGGTAGCGGCGAGCGCCACCTTTCCGATGTATTCGATCTTGCCCATGATCGAGCCTATCTCCTCGATGAGCGGATCGATCCTGGCGTGGGTGGATTTGGCGCGTTCCTCGTCCCGGCGGTCGTTCTCGTCGAGCTTGTCCATGATGTTCTGTAGCATCTCGTGTTCGGTGCGGATGCGCTCACCGATCGCGCAGCGGTGCTGCTTGCACTCGCCTACCGTCACGTAAGGGCCGACGGAGGTTGTGTTGAGCGGCTGCGGGATCTGCGTCTTGCCGTACCTCGCCTTGATCCATGCTGCCACCACGCCGCAGATCGCGCCGACCACGCCCGATGATATCGCTATGCCTGTCGTTTCCATAAATCAAAGTTCTCCCGCTGTGCCTGTCGCACCGCCTTTTTTGACAACAGAAGAATTGCCGTACGGCCCGGATTCGATTGGTGAATCGTTCGCGGAGGTCCTGGCGGGAGAAAGCTGGGGTGCGGTGGCGGTGAACGCGGCGCAGATGCTGGAGACGATTCCGTCAGCGGCGGTGACGGAGTTTGTGCCGGTGAGAAGGATGCGGATCGAGTGCTCCTTCACGTCGGAGAACCATGCGGCGGAGTCCTCGTAGCTGACCATCGCCGACTCGACTCCCTCCGGAGCCGACTGCACCTCGATGGAGCCGACCGCCACCGTGCCTGACTGGTTGACGTAGGCTCCGGCAATGTCGAGGTGGCGGCTCTTGGTTGCGCAGCCGGTGCAGATGGCGAGCAGCGCAACGCCTACGGCGAAGATGATGATGTCAAGTACTGGTGTGTGCTTATTCTCTTTCATGGTGTCTCCTTTTATAAACCTTGAACCTCACTCTCACGAGCTTGCGGTTTTCCGCGATATCGGAGGGCGTCTTTTCGTTCCAGGCGGCCTTGCCTCCGGCGCGGAGCGCGAGGTATTCGGCGAAGGCGTAGGCGCGCGGCATGTGCGAACATTGGCGAAGCGCGAGGTAGTAGATGAAGTCGGCGACGATGCGCGGCGCGAGGTGCGTTGCGTAGATGGCGTCGTGGCAGACGGCGGCGATGAGCCGCACGGTGTCGAAGGGATTGCCGATTAAGCGGCGGAGGGGAACGGGGACGGATGCGCCGTCGGTGCGGAAGCCGGAGCGGATCGAGATGGTTACGGCAAAGGGAAGGATTGGCACGAGGCGAAGCGTCTCCACGTAGTCCTTCACGAGGATGCGCGTCGTGCCGTCTCCTGCCGCCCTCAGCTTTGGGAGCCTATGTCTTATGTGATGCGCCATTTTTTCTCTCCACTCTCAACTCTCCACTCTCAAATCCCCGAAGGGGTTCTCGGGCGGCAACTTATGTACCGCTATCGACGCCGAGCCGCCGCCATGAAACAAGGAGGATGGATGAGCTGTTCTGATGAACGGCGCGGATTAAATCAAAAACGCGGAATGCGGAGAATGGAACGCGGGAAATGGTGGAGAAGACAGGAACAAGGGGTAAGAAGGTTAAAATCCACCGCGGTGGATTTTAAGATTTTAAAGTGCTTTCAAGGCACTAAAAAACCGCCCTCAAAGGGGCGGTTGGGGGTTAGGAGTTAGGAGTTTGGGGCTATGCCTTCTTTAGAGCGTAAGGAATAGGCAAGATGCGCCCTATGGTGCGTTCGATAAAACTTATTTTCCTATCTTCAGGAACGCCCAAAGCCCGGCACGCATCATTTCTGGCAAGCGCTGAAACGCACGGCAGCACCACATCGTCATCACGCTCGATATTTCTTCGTTCGGTGCACAGTTCATCAAGGAGTTCTTCGCTGTATCGATTTTTCTTTGCCGGTATTTTGCCCTCGAGATCCAGGAAGCGCGCTTTCTTCTCCATATTGATCTGGATGCGTTTTTCCGCTCCGAACCATACGACAACAAAAGAAAGTATGGCCGATACGAGCACCAGCCATTGAGTGACGCTCTTGTTTGATTCACAGAAGAGGAAAGCTGCCGCCGTCGAGGTGAGAGCGGTTTCAAGCCCATGGGCCAGAAACAGAACCACTCGCCAAAACAGCACCCGCTTTTCGTGGTAGAAGTAACTGCGCCTCAAGCCGAAGCGCAAGTTCCAAAACTCTCTGTCTATAGTTTCGTCCGCCATGATGAATCGTCCTTTCGGCGGCGGATTGTACCATAAGCTTTATTATTTGTCAGAAGGTGGCGGAGGAGGTGCGTCGCGATCCACTTCCGAATAGTTGCGGTAGTTCTCGTTGACCACTCTGTGCCCATCCGAAGTTCTTTCGCTGTTTATCAGCGGCCTGCGGTCTTCTACCGGTACCGGCCTATTATTGGTGACTAGGTTTTTCTCGCTCATTTCTCTTCCTCTTTCTTGTTGTCAGGCTTTTGAATTATTATTGGAGACCAAAGTCTGCCAACAACACCTTTTTCTTTTTTAATAAGCTTTGAGGCCTTAAGCATAAGGTCTGCAATTTCATCTTGCCTTTGTGTTCTGTCTGATTTCAATTTGTAATAGCAAGATATGCTCTGCACAAGATTGAAAAGATCTTCTTTGCCGTATGTTACGATCGTCTCTAAACATCCTTCATCTGAATTAACACTTATCGGTGCCTCAACGTGCCCAAATGGGAAGGTGGTAATACCTTGTGGTCTTGTCCACTTCATCTTACCGCCTCCTGCAATTCCTCAAAGCCTTTAAGGGCATGGCTCAGTGCCTTTTTCACAAGTTGTAATTTCCCCTCTGCATCAAGGGCTCGATCTTTCCAGTATTTCACCTCATCGCTAATAGATTTCACCGAAGGTGAAACATTGCCCGGCATCAGGTCGCGCACTTCCACACCAAAGAAAACAGCAATCTTCTCCAGTTGACTTATTCTGATGGCACCGCCTTTAGCCCATTTTGTAACGGCAGAAGGATATACCCCTGCAATTTCTGCAAGTTTCTTCTTATCTATGCCTCTCTCCGCCATGAGAGGCAAAATGATCTCGTAAGAATTTTTCACTTCGTTTCACTTTCTGCATTGACACATTACACCGAAAGTGTAATAATACGCGCCGTTTCTGTTTACCAGATACAGGAAGTATAACACAAAGGCGTAACAAGAGGAGAGGAAGATGAAAGTGAAGCTTGAAAAGGTAGAGGAAGTCCGGGTGGTCTATCGCGGGCTTACCTCGGCGGCGAAGTGGCTGGGCTGTTCGCGCGTGCATCTGTCGTACGTGCTGCACGGCCACCGCAAACCGAGCGCTCGGCTGAGGCGCGGGCTTGCCCGGCTCGGGGTGACGCAAACGATTGACGGACGGATCTTTGATTGACATACAAGAAAGGGAAAAGAAATGGCAAAGGCAAAGAAGACGGCGGTCGTTAAAGTCGACCAGGACAAGGCAACGGCGGCACAGCTCCTCGAGCAGTACAAGGTTGTCGTGGCGGCGGAGCGCACCTCGTTCCGTGAACGCGTGAAGTTCGGCGCGATGCTTATCTGCTGGGAGCAGTTCCTGGGGGAAGGTAGAGGCAAGGGCGAGTGCGAAGGTTTGAAGGGATGGCTTGCGGAGAACTGTCCGGAGATCGGCTACAACGCCGCTATGGGATACAAGGATTGCGCGAAGCGTGCAGTCGCGATGCTTGGCGGCGGGACGGTGGCGATTGCGGCGCTTCTCGATCAGACGGAGGTCACGACTCCGAACGCTGAGACGGTGACGGTTGACGCGGAGGTGCTTGAGAGGCGAGACGAGCTTTTCGCCGATGCGACGAGCCGTCGGAAGCTTGAGCAGATGTATTTTAAGTTCGCCTACGGCAAGTGCGGCAAGGTTGGGCGGCCGAAGGCTGAGGCGGCGCCGCTTCCGAAGCTCAAGAAGAGCGAAGAGGCGGCGGCGATCTGGTCGGGTGTGATGAGGGGTCTCGACAAGTCGGCGGTGATGGATGCCGTGCCGTTTCTCGACGAGAAGGCGACGAGGGTCTGCAAGGAGCGTTTAGGCGATCTTTACGAGGCTCTTAAAAGGCACTTGGAGGAGTTTTGAACGGACGGGGCTTGCGCCCCGAACCCCACAGCAAAAACAAGGAGGAACGAGCGATGAATGACAGGAAATTCTGGCTGGTGGCGAACACGATTGTGATGGCATTGAATGTGATCGGCGCTGCGTTCGCAATCTACGTGTGGCTCGGAGGACCGCTGTGACAGTGTTCGATGCAGAGGTTGAGATCACGCTGCTCAGGCAGGTGGAGGAGCAGGCCGTCAGGAACGCCGCCGCGCTTGAGCGTGTTCTCGACCTTATGCGTCAGACAAGGGGAATGGATAAAGAGGAGCGAAGCGACGATGGGCAGTGAGCAGATAGATCTTTTCGTGGATGCGGAGGATAGGCGGCTGTTCTCCGGATGCAAGAGTCTGCAGTTCTTCATCTCGCGGCTGCCGTCGAAGACGATGCTCTCGCCGACGGACATTGCGCTTGCCTTGGATACGAAGGTCGACACGGTGTACCGTTGGATCGACGCGGGGAAGTTCGAGTACATCGACATCGGCAGCGGAGCGACAGGCAAGCCGAGGTGGCGGATAGAGAGGGTTTCGTTCCTCTCGTTTCTGAGAAGCAGAGTCAATAGAGTTTAAAAGAAGGAAGCGGCAATGGCAGCACTGATGACATACGAGAAGGCAATGTCGGTCACGTCGATGGCGGCGCGTGTGGAGGCGGCGGACTGGCTTGGCAGGATGCGCGAGATAGCGGCGGCGCCGTCGAACCAGCGCGTGAGGATGATGAAGCAGATCGGCGAGCAGTCGGGCATTTCATGGTGTACGATCCGCAACAAGTTCTATGCGTACCAGAAGAACGAAAGCTCACTCATCGACCGTCGGCGCATAAAGCACCTCTCGGCGGCGAATCCGTGGCTTGAGTGCTACATGACCTACGTTGAGAACGACCGCAACACATCCAAGAACGGGTGGCGGCAGATGATGGCGGACTTCCGCAGCGGCAAGCCGATGATCGGGATGATCGGCACGTGGCGCGATGTGTGGGCGAGAGAGCGCGGTTTCGAGCCGATGCCGCAGGAGTGTCCCTTGGACTGGATTCCGCACGGGGCGACATACGAGAATCTTCAGGAGGTCTCGAAGCGCAATCCCAACTACTATTTCAACATCCTCTCGACAAGGCGAGGAAGGAAGTCGGCGCATGCGGCGATACTTCCGGTGCTGACGAGCCGCGTGGGGTTGCCGGTGCTCTCGAAGGTTGAGTATGACGACGTGTGGCACAACATCGACATCATGCTGGGCGCAAGGGTGTGCCAGCCGCTGGAGTTCGCCGGATATGACGTTGCGAGCGGGTTCAAGTGTTCAAGCATCATGAAGCCGCGGTTCACGCACGAGGACGGCAAACGCGACAACCTCAAGGAGCAGCAGTTCCGCTTTCTCTTCGCCTTCGACCACATGGTGCGCGGCTTCCATCGCGGCGGAGTCGAGAACATTGTCGAACATGGCACGACCGCGATCCGCGGAAACGTTGAGAGGCAGATCAGGGCGATTCCGGGGATGGGGGATCTCATCAAGATATCGCGTTCTGGCATTCTGAGCGAGCAGGTTCATGCCGGTCTTTTCATCGGCAACGGCGGCGGCAACTTCCGCATGAAGGCTCTCTGCGAGGGAGCGCACAACATCCTGCACAACCGCACGGCGCATCTTCTCGGCAACCGTGGCCGCGACGCCGAGCACATGCAGGAGAGCCAGGCGGCGCACGTCAAGTACGAGGAGCGGCTGATGGCGGCGGCGGCGAAGCTTCCGCCGGAGTTTGCGCTGAAGCTGCAGAGCGGGCTTCTTTCGTTCGACGAGTATCACGCGGCGTTCGGGCAGATCGAGAGCGACTTCATGGCGGACCCGGAACACAAGCTTGAAGGCTGGGATGGGAGGATGGTGCAGGAGTGGCGGCTTTCGCCGACAAGCAACGACTGGCACACGGCTGACGAGCTGTTGGCGATGGGCAAGGAAGATCCGGATGGAGCGCGTGCGATAGCCGTTGTGATCGGGCGTGACGCGGCGTTGAGGCGGGTGCGTCCGATGAGCCGCGCCGAGGCGTATCGCGCAGGCATCAAGAGCGGCGAGATCATCAAGGTTGACGACTGGTACGCGCCGCACTTCTTCGACATCGAGAAGGATGCGATCGAGCTAACCGTACGCCGCAACGGTCTGATGGGGTTCCGGAACGAACTGCTCTATGGTCGCGATGAAATGCTGTACCGCGCGAGCGTGAGGAACCGCGCCGGATGGGAGCAGTCGATAAGCCCCGACCAGAAGGTGATGGCGCTCTACAATCCCATGATGCCGGGGAAGATATGGCTTATCGACAAGGGCGACGGACACACGCTCGGCACGTGCAGACTCTACAACCGCGCCCCGGCGTACGATCAGCATGCGATCAAGGTTGCAATGGGCGAGCAGGCGGCGGATCTGGCGGCGAAGGTGCTTCCGGTGCGCGGAAGGCATCAGGCCGAGGCGGAGCAGAGGGCGGCAAGGATGGCGGCGAATCTGCGCGTCATCAAGGAGGCGGAGGCGGCGAAGATCGCCGGGCCGAGGAGCGACGGCGAGGGGTACAGCCTTGAGGACTTGGCGGGAGCGGATGAAGCGGCGGTATCGTACGCGGCGGCGGATTGCGCCGAGAGTGACAGCTACAGTCTCGACGAGCTGAACGCGGTTTGAGTTTCCATGAACACAACAAAACAGGAGAAATGAGATGAGCGAAAACACATCGATAACAGCCGCTGTCGAGGCGGCTCCGGGCGAGAGGCACAGCGCGGTCATCCAGCGCGGCATCTCGATGGCGGCGCATCAGGTGCGTGCGGCGATCACGCAGGCGGTTGCGCGCGGGCAGTTGAGCGAGGAGGACGGCGAGGAGGTGTTCTGGCTGTACTCCTACGCCCAGGAATACCACCTCAAGGAGGCGGATCTTGCGGCGAAGATGCGCACGTACGACAAAAACACGCTCTATCAGGTGTTTCGCGGCTCGTATGGCGTACAGAAAGACGGCAAGTATTCGAGCTGGGCGAACATCATCAAGGCGATCAGGGCGTTCAAGGCGCCCGAGATTGAGGAGATGAAGAAGAAGAACATCGGCATCATCGAGACAGAGGTCAAGAAGACGGTGTTCCAGGCTTGCACGGCGGCGCTCAATGACGGCATGCCGGCGTTCATCTACGGGGCAAGCCAGATCGGCAAGACCACCGCGCTGATGGAGTTTCAGCGGCTCCACAACCACGGGCGCACGGTGTATCTGCGTATGGGCAGCGGCTGGACGCGCGCAAGGCTTGTGCGGGAGTTGGCGCTGAGGTTCGGCAACGGCGTGAAGGCGACGAAGTGCTGGGCTCTTGAGGATGCGATCTTCGGGAGTCTGACGAGGTACAATCTTCTCATAATAGACGAGTTCCATCTGGCTCTCGAGACGTGTACGGAGGCGTCAAGCAAGGCTATCATGGAGTTTATCCGCGAGGTGTACGACCGCACCGGGTGCGGACTCGTGATGAGCGCGACGAAAGTGGGGCTTGCGGGGCTTGAGAGCGGCAAGCATGTAATGCTTTTCGACCAGCTTCGCCGTCGCGGCGTGGTGCGCGTGGTGCTGCCGGATTCACCGCCGACACGGGACATCAACACCATCGCGCGGTCCTTCGAGCTGACGTTGCCGACGGGGGATGTTCTTGCCGGTATCAAGCGACTCATCAAGGAGCGTGGGCTGGGAGTCTTCATCAAGTATCTGGAGAAGGCCTACGCGCTCTCCAAGGCCAATAAGGAGCCGCTCTCCTGGGATGGCTATGCAAAGACCGTCAACGGCTATTTAAAGCTCTCTGAAATGAAGTCTGAATACTGATTCAAGAAAGGAAAAACAACATGGCAAAACAGCAAAAGAAGTGGATCGACGGACGCGGACAGGAAGTGCCTGCCGGGTACGTGTCGAAGTATGACAAGGCGCGCGACAAGGCGGTGCGTCACGTTGTCGCCGGGGCGCAGAAGCTTCGCGCACAGATGAAGGCGTTCATGGCCGATGCTGTGGCGACGATGAACGGCCTCGCCGGGCTGAAGGACGATCTCGGCACGAGAGGAAACTTCTCGGCTCGGAGCTTCGATGCGCTCATTCAGATTTCGATCCGGCAAAGCTGGCACATCAGGCTTGATGAGCGCGTCGCCAAGGCGCGGGAACTGATGCTTGACTACGCCAACCGCGAGCTTGAGAGCGCGGGCGAGGGCGCATACCTCTTGAAGCAGATGATAGAGGCCGCGTTCAAGGTCGACCGACTTGGCTTCCTGCCGCGCAGCGAGGTGACGAAACTCCTTTCCTACAAGGTCAACGACGCGAGCTGGAACGAGGGCGCGGATATCCTTCGCCAGGCGCAGACGACGGAGCGCGGCAAGCAGTACCTCGCGGTCGAGACGCGCCCCGACCTCAACCACGACTTCGCCCCGATCCGCCTCGACGTCGCCGACTGCTGGCCGGACGGCGCGAAGGAGGGCTCGGAATGAGATGGCCTAACGCCCGCATGGTGTCCAAGGCGACGGTGAGACTCCAGCATCCCGTCCCGCTCACGCTGCTGCCGGAATACCTCAGTTCCGCCGTAGCACGCTTCGTCGCGGTCAGGTCGGTCGTGATCGAGTATGCCGCCCTCTCATTCGACGAATACGACGCACTGCATAAGGCTTGTATGGAAGAGCTGTTTCCTGGCTTCTGGGCCGCCGGGGAAAATCCCGTACATAGTCTGGATGCGCCCCAAGTCGCGCTTCGGGCGCCGAAGAGGCTGACCCTGTAAATCAAACCCATGCCCCAAGACGGGTTGGGGCTGCGCCCGTCCGTTCGCCGGTCGGCGGCGGGGTAAGCAATGTGAGGCCGGCACCATTCATTCAAGCAAGGAGAACAACGATGAGCGAGAAGAAAAGACGGACTACTCCCGTCATGGCAATCAAGCCCAAGTATGCGGAGGTGATCTATGCCGGGAGGAAACGCTGGGAGTTTCGCAAGGCTCCTCCACCGGTCCCTGGCTGGGTGCTGATCTATGAATCCGCCCCCGTGTCCGCCGTCACGGGCAAAGTGTACCTCGCGGCAAAAATCCAAGGCGACCCGGAATGCGTATGGTCGGCGGTGAAGACCCAAAAGGCGGTCGATGGCGGGCCTGGAATTACGGAGCGCGAGTTCCGGGCTTATTGCGGCAAGCGGCGTTCCGTCGCGGCCTGCGCGACATTCTTTGCCGAGCGGTTTGATTCGCCGCAACCCCTGCCGCCCGGAGTCCATCCGCCCCAGAACTGGGGGACGTACCTTCTCCGCGAAAGCGAGGTGCCGGAATGCGTGAAATAGGCCAGATAATCGTTGCCATTGGACCTCGGCTCTACGAGGTTCGTACCGGGAACGACTGCTCCGCGTGCGCGTTCCAGCGCTCGCCGGATCCGTGCTTCGTCTATTGTGCAGGTCTTCTTTCCGGCGAGAGCGTGTATTTCCAGGAGCTTGATGCGATACGATGCAAAAAGTTCTTGTCTTATCTCGAATCGAAGTCCAAAGAAGAGAGGGAGGCGTAAAAATGTACCCGACAAAGACCTATCTCGACATTGCAGATGATACCTATACCCGAAATATGGGATTGTCGCTTGAGGAGCGCCGCTCATGGTCTCGTCTTGAGGTTCGCGACAGCAACACTGCAGAGCGGGACTTCCTTCTTCTCAAGGTTTCGTTCAATCCGATTGAACACCCGGAGTGGGGAGCTGGCTGGGCATCCATCCGCATGTCTGTGGAACAGGTCGAGATGCTGGTCAAGGCGTTGCAGAGGTTCGTGAAGATCGCGAAAGGAGGTGGCGAGTGAAAGACACGGCACTTACCAAACCACAGCTCGCCGCCTACTGGCGTGCGGCAACGGCGGCGGCGCGTGAGGTCGGCGAGCCGCTGGAGACGTACCGCAAGCGCGTGATGCGAGAGGAGTGTGGCGTGGAGAGCGTCAAGGCGCTCAGCCGGACGGGCGACTTCGACAAGGTAATGCTGCGCTTCTCGGTTGATGCCGGGGACTACGGTGCAGCCGGTAAGTTCGCCACAGCCGGAGCTGAGCGCATGTCCCGCCTCGTCTGCATCTGCGCCGCGCAGATCATGCAGCTCAAGGGCGCACCGTCGGGTTCGACCGCTGCGGCGGATTACCTTGCCGGCGTCATCAGGCAGGCGCGGTTTCCATGCGGCTCTGATGCCGCAGGCTTTTGGCTCGACTGCCCTGCAGACGATCTCATGGCGCTCTTTCACATTCTCGACACCCACCGCAGACGGCTCCTTCGCCGACTCTGCGACAGTTCGTCGATCCGTAGGTTTCTGTCCTTCGATCCGTCGGTGGTGTATGGCTTAAAGCCTTCAGGCGGCATATCCATTGTCTATGATTCAAAGGCCTATTCAGACCTCAATCCCATCCGGCTGAACGTCCGATGAAGCGGTCTTTAAAACTCGTTTCAAGCATATTGAAAGCCCCCTGCAACGACCTTGCAAGAGGCTTTTTTCTGTCTGCCACCAGATTATTTTACCGAATTGCCTTGATTTATTACCAATTCACATTCGGCGATACAGCAGTTGCCGGACGTGGCGCATCTGCACCGCTTCTTGTGGTATAATGTCCGCCGAAATGGCAAAGTTTGACATCAACAGCAAGAAGGCGTTCGTGTGCGATCTCGACGGTACGCTGTTCATGGGCGGCAGTCCGATAAAGCCGGCGGTGGATTTCGTCATCGAGAACACGAAAAGCGGAAGGTTCTGCTTCTTCTATCTCACGAACAACACATCCCGCACACCGGCGGAGTACATGAAGAAGATATCCGGCGCCGACATACCGGTGGAGCCAGATCAGATACTCACGCCGCTGATAACGCTTGAGGAGTACATACGGGAAAAGGGCTACAGGAGCGTCTATCTCGTGGCGAGCGACGCCGTTGTCAGATACATGGACGAAAGGCTGAGCGACGTAGGCGTGTCGTTCGGCTTCGACCCGGAGCGCAACGAGCTTGCGGCTCTCGCGTACGACAGGGAACTTACGTACGGGAAGCTTCAGAACCTCACCGCGCTCTGGAACATCCGCAACGGCGGCAACGCCGCAGCAGGGCTTAGATCGATCGACGGCAGACCGGTAGACTTCGTTGCGACGCATCCGGACAACTGCTGTCCGTCCGAATGTGGCCCGATCCCCGATGTCGGCGGCATCCTGAAGCTGCTTGAGACGACGAACGGAATGAAGCCGTCCCATGTCTTCGGGAAACCATCGCCGTCTCTTCTCACGCCGGTGCTGCTTCAGTTCTCGAAGGACGAGATTGCGGTCGTCGGCGACAGGCTCTACACCGACAAGGCGATTGCGGACAACGCAGGCGTGGATTTCGTGTGTGTGCTTTCCGGCGAGACGACACGGGACGATCTTGCGGCGTACGCAGGCACTCCGCCGTCGATCGTTGTGGATACGTTTGACATGGTTGCGCTTGAAACCCCAATCTGATATATTACCGCACAGCAATGACCTCTAACGACGAATACGTGTTGACGCTCCTGCAGGAGCAGGGCTTCCTTACGGCCGAGCAGATATCTGCTGCGGCGAATTCCATGCGCGAGGGAAGCGAGACCACGCTCGATGTGCTGGTTTCGTCCGGCGCGATCTCGCAGGACGATGTGCTGGGGATAATCGCGGAGCAGTTCGGCATAAAGTACTGCCATGTCGATCCCGGCGCAATCGACCCCGAGATCACAAAAGTGCTGCCCGCCGAGATTGCCCGCAAGTACGGCGTAGTGCCTGTCGTCGGCGATTCGGACTCCCTGACCGTTGCGCTCATGGATCCGATGGGCTACGATGCCGTGGACTCCCTGCGCTATGTGCTGCACGGCCGTGACGTCCAGGCGATACTTGCGCCGCTTGACGAGCTGAAGGTCGCGATGGAGAAGCTGTACCCGAGCGGCGCGGACTCCGTGGAGACGCGCACGGACGACGAGTTCGGCAACGAATCCGAGAATTCCGAGGACGGCGACGACGCACCGGTCATCAGGCTCTGCTCGATGATCATCTCCAACGCCATCAAGATGAAATGCTCCGATATCCACCTTGAGCCGATGGAGAAGGAGTTCCGCGTGCGCTACCGCATCGACGGCGCTCTGCGCAAGATGGATTCGCCGCCGAAGCGGCTTCAGGGCGCCATCCTTTCGCGCATCAAGATCATGTCCAAGATGAAGATCTCGGAGAAGCGGATTCCGCAGGACGGCCGAATCCAGGTGAAGGTCAACGGACGCGACCTCGACCTGCGCGTCAACTCCGTGCCGACGAACCATGGCGAATCGATAGTGATGCGTATTCTCGACAAGTCCAACCTGTCGCTCGGTCTGCCGCAGCTTGGATTCCTGTCGGACGACCAGAACAAGTTCGAGCGACTGATCCATCTTTCCGACGGCGTGGTGCTCGTCACCGGGCCTACGGGATCCGGCAAGACGACCACGCTGTACGCCTGCCTTGGGCAGATCAACCTGCCGGACCGCAAGATTATCACGGTTGAGGATCCTGTGGAATACCAGATGAGCGGCATCAACCAGGTGCAGGTCAACCGCGATGTCGGGCTTGACTTCTCCGCCGCCTTGAGATCCATCCTGCGTCAGGCGCCGAACATCGTGATGATCGGCGAAATCCGTGACTCCGAAACCGCCGACATAGCGATGGAGGCGGCGCTTACGGGCCACCTTGTGTTCTCCACGCTTCACACGAACGACGCACCGTCAGCGGTGACGCGTCTTACGGATATGGGCGTGAAGCCGTTCCTCGTGGCGTCCGCCCTACGCGCCGCGATGGCGCAGCGTCTTGTCCGTGCGATATGCCCAAAGTGCAAGACGGAGTACACGCCGACAGACCGCGACCTCAAGATGCTTGGCGCAATCGCGAAGACGCGCCCGGAGCACATGTACGTCGGTGCGGGATGCAGCGCCTGCAACGGCGGGTACAAGGGGCGCAAGGGCATCTTCGAGATTTTTGAGATTGACGACACCATCCAGAGGCTGATATTCGACCACGCGCCGGCCGGAGTTCTCCGCGAGAGGGCGCGGGAGATGGGAATGCGCACGTTGCGCGAGGACGGTATGCTCAAGGTTGCGTCCGGCATGACTTCGCTCAAGGAGGTCATACAGGCGACGATGGGCGACGAGGATTGACGCGGCGGAGACCGCCTGTGCGGAACTGAAAGGACGTTGACATGACAGACATAACAGTTGAAGATTTGCTTGCGGCTACAATTGAATATGGCGCCTCCGACCTGCACGTGCGCGCCAACATGCCGCCGGAGCTGCGTGTGCACGGCGAACTGCAGCCGATATCCGAAGAGGTGCTTACGCCGGAGGATTCGTATGCGCTGTGCAGCCAGATGTGCAACGAGGAGCAGCTGGCCGAAGTCGAAAAGAACGGCGGCGCAGACTTCGCGCTTGCCCATGCCGACGGTACGCGCTTCCGCGTAAGCGTGTTCCGTGAGCGCAAGAACTGGGGTGCGGTTCTCCGCATGATTCCGTCCACGCTGCTCACTCTTGAGCAGATAGGTCTGCCGGACACCGTCAAGGAGCTGCTGTTCAAGCCGCGAGGCCTCATCCTCGTGACGGGGCCGACCGGTTCCGGCAAGTCCACGACGCTCGCCTCCATGCTCAACGTGATCAACCATGAACGTGGTGTGCACATCATCACGATCGAAGACCCGATCGAGTTCTACCACAAGTCGGACAAGTCGCTTGTGACGCAGCGCGAGGTCGGGGACGACGTGCCGAGCTTCGCGGAGGCGATACGCCGGGCGCTCCGCCAGGACCCCGACGTGATCCTCGTCGGCGAAATGCGCGACCTTGAGACGATCGGCGCCGCAATCACCGCAGCGGAGACGGGCCATCTGGTGTTCGGCACCCTGCACACGACGGGCGCCGCCGAGACGATCGACCGTATCGTCGATGCGTTCCCGACGAATCAGCAGCAGCAGATACGCACCCAGCTGGCGTCCGGACTTCAGGCGGTGATATCGCAGATACTGCTCCCGAAGGTCGAGCCGAACGGCGAGGTGCATGGACGCATAGCGGCGTTCGAGATAATGATCTCCACCCCGGCCATCCAGAGCCGCATCCGCGACAACAAGACGAACATGATCAAGTCTGACATGCAGACGGGTGCGAAGTTCGGCATGGTTACGCTCGACAGCTGCCTGCTGGATCACTTCAAGAACGGGCTTATCTCCTATGACGACCTGATAACGAAATCGCAGGATCCGGACAGCGTTGTGGCGAAGCTCAAGGAAGACATGGGGCGGTAGCACTCCGAAACCGAAGGGACACATTCACGATGGCAGACACACGCAAACCGCTCGATCCGCTTCTCGACCTGCTCGTGCAGAACGGCGTCCTTGACGACGGACAGGTCGATACGATACTTGAGGAGGCCAAGAATCCTACCGGCAAGACGCTCCGCCAGATACTGATTGACGGCGAATACGTGACGGAGGACGACCTCCTCAGCATGATGGCCGCGTATCAGGGCTGCGACGTCGTAGACCTTTCGGAGATGACGCTCGATACGGACGTGGTTCAGTCCATACCGACGTCGGTTGCTCGCATGTACAACGTGCTTGCAGTCGCCGCCGACGAGACGAGCGTCACGCTCGCCACAAGTGATCTCATCGATCCCCGCGTCTCGGATGAACTCGCATTCGTGCTTACCAAGGAGGTGCGCTTCGTCATGGCGCGTGCGGAGGATGTGCGCAGCCGCATATCGCAGTACTACGGCGACGACACCGAATCCGTGGCGGACATGCTCAAGAGCCTCGGCTCCGGCATGGACATGGATGAGAGCATCAAGAGCGACCCCAACGACGTTGCGGCGCTCGAAGGTGCGGCGAACAACAATGCAGTCGTCAAGTTTGTGAACCTGATTCTCTATCAGGGCGTCGTGGATCGTGCGGCCGACATCCACATCGAGCCGTTCGAGAAGGATTTCCAGATCCGCTACCGTGTGGACGGCGCACTTTACGCGATGAAGGCTCCGGACGTATCGATGGCGCCGGCGATCATCTCCCGCGTGAAGATCATGGCAGGGCTTAACATCGCCGAGCGCCGCGTCCCGCAGGATGGTCGCATAGCGATCAATGTTGCCGGGCGGCCGGTGGATCTCCGCGTGTCGTGTCTGCCGACAGTGCACGGTGAATCCGTGGTTATGCGTATTCTCGACCAGAGCGCGACGTCGCTCGACCTTGAGAACGTAGGGCTTGCGGAGGACGTGTACGAGCAGATAACGATGGACATCGAAAAGCCGAACGGAATCATCGTCGTGACGGGGCCGACCGGCTCCGGCAAGACGACCACGCTCTATTCGGTGCTTCGCCGCATCAACTCCATCGACACGAAAATCCTCACCGCAGAGGAGCCGGTCGAATATGACGTGGACGGCATCGTGCAGGTGCCTGTCAACCATGAGGTCGGCAACACGTTCCCGAAGGTGCTTCGCGCCTTCCTGCGTCAAGACCCGGATATCATGCTCATCGGCGAAATCCGCGACCTTGAGACGGCTGAAGTCGCAATCCAGGCCGCACTCACAGGCCATCTTGTGTTCTCCACGCTCCACACGAACGACGCCGCAGGCGCCGTCATGCGTTTCGTTGACATGAACGTGCCGCCGTACATGGTGGCATCCACGCTTGAGGCTGTGCTTGGGCAGCGACTTCTCCGTACCTGCTGCAAGGAGTGCAAGCAGCCGTACGAGCCTGACGACGAGACGCTTGACCGCATTTCGCTCACTCGCGACCAGATCGGCGGGCGTCCGTTCTACTTCGGCAAAGGATGCAAGACCTGCAACGGGACTGGATACAAGGGGCGCAAGGCGATCTTCGAGTATCTGCGGATAACCAACCCGATCCGCGAACTCATCAACAAGCGCTCCCCCACGCTCATAATCCGCGAAAAGGCGCGGGAGCTGGGTATGCGCACCATGCGCGAAGATGGCGTCCGCGCAATCCTCGACGGCTACACCACCGTGGATGAGGTGCTGCGCTACACGTAATGTGGCTTTGCCGTGGAAGCGTCTCAGATCTGCGAGTTCTTCATGCTGTTTGCGTTCGGCTTCTCCTGGCCGTTCGCAATCGTGCGTACGTACCGGGCCAAACGTGTTGACGGCAAAAGCCCCATGTTCATGATCATCGTGATGTGTGGCTATGTCGGCGGCATCCTTGCACGGCTTCTCGATTCGGTTCCGTCAAACGATTGGCTCGTAGCGGTGTACATCACCGACATGGCGCTTGTTTCGGTTGATCTTTCCCTGTACTTCCACTACCTGCGAAAGAACCGTCGCAGCCAGGATGTCCAGTCCCGCTGAATCCGCTTTGAGATCCGGTTGTTTCACCTTGCCTTTTTGTGCGTTTTTTGATATCTTATGCGCCCTCTTGCCCAAAGACGGGAAGGGCGCGGCAGAAAACCGCGAACGCAGACAAACAAGAAAACTACAAAAATGGCTATTCGCAAACCCGTTGAGGCGGGCGACAAATCCGCCGCAATGGCGGAACTTCTTGCCGGCGCCGGCAAGGGATCCACGTTCAAGGCCGGTTCCATCGTGGAGGGAACCGTTTCAGCAGTCAAGGGCGACACAGTGTTCACCGACATCGGCTACAAGTCCGAGGGTGAAGTAAAGCTCGACGAATTTTCCGATCCCGCAGAGGCGGTTCCGGGTCACAAGTTCAGCGTGATGATCATCGCGCTCGAAGATGACCGCACCGGGGCCCTGAAGCTTTCGAAGCACAGCGCAGACGCTCAGATCCGCTGGAAGATGGTGCAGGAGCGCTATGTCGAGGGTTGTGTCGTCAAGGGTACGATCCGCTCCAAGGTCAACGGCGGTCTCATCGTTGACGTGGACGGAGTCGAGGCGTTCCTCCCCGGTTCGCAGCTTGACATCATGCCGATCCGCGACCTTACCCCGTACATCGGCCAGACCTACGATTTCAAGGTCATCAAGATCTCCGCAGAGCGCCGCAACGTGATCATTTCCCGCCGCGAACTCATCGAGGGGACGATGGCCGAGAAGAAGGCCGAGCTTCTTTCCTCCCTCGCGAAGGGCGAGGTGCGCAAGGGCCGCGTCAAGAACATCACCGATTTCGGCGCGTTCATCGACCTCGACGGCATCGACGGCCTTCTCCACATCACCGACATGAGCTGGGGTCGCATCAAGCATCCGTCCGAGCTTCTCAAGGTCGGGCAGGAGCTTGACATCATGGTTCTTGACGTCGATCAGGAGCGCGAGCGCATTTCGCTCGGTCTCAGGCAGCTTTCGGAGAATCCGTGGGACACGATTGCGGAGCAGTTCCCGAAGGGCACCCGCGTCAAGGGCAAGGTCGTCAATCTCGCCGCCTACGGTGCGTTCGTCGAGATTGCGCCGAACATCGAAGGTCTCGTCCACATCAGCGAGTTCAGCTGGACGAAGCGCGTCGCCCGTGCGAGCGACATGCTCAACGTCGGCGACGAGGTGGAGGTCGAGATTCTCGACGTCAACTCGAAGGATCAGAAGATTTCGCTCGGCCTCAAGCAGTGCATGGCGAACCCGTGGGATACGGTCAAGGAGCGCTACCCCGTAGGCACCCGCGTCAAGGGCAAGGTGCGCAACTTCACGACCTACGGCGCATTCGTCGAGCTGGAAGAGGGCATCGACGGCATGATCCATGTGAGCGACATGAGCTGGACGCGCAAGATCAACCATCCTTCCGAGTGCCTTGAGAAGGGCAAGGAGGTTGAGGCGATCGTTCTTGAGGTCAATCCTCAGGAGCAGCGCATTTCGCTCGGTCTCAAGCAGGCCTCTCAGGATCCGTGGTCTGAAATCGCGTCCAAGTACAAGGTCGGACAGCT
Source organism: uncultured Lentisphaeraceae bacterium (assembly GCA_964567665.1). Classification (GTDB taxonomy): domain Bacteria; phylum Verrucomicrobiota; class Kiritimatiellia; order RFP12; family UBA1067; genus UBA1731. Next base: position 41,406 of record CAZMNN010000003.1, on the reverse strand, counting down.
CGTCAAGGGCAAGGTCTCCAAGATTGCGTCCTTCGGTGCGTTCATCGAGCTTGAGGACGGCGTGGACGGTCTCGTTCACATATCGCAGATCGCCGACGAGCGTGTCGAGAAGGTCAAGGACGTCCTTCAGGTCGGCCAGGAGGTCGAGGCCCGTGTGGTCAAGGTGGACCGCAACGAGCGTCGCATCGGGCTTTCCATCCGTGCGGTCAACATGACCGAGGACGAGGTCAAGGCGCTTTCCGCCGAGTCCGACATGACGACGGACGGCACCGCGACGGTTGCCGACGGCGGCGAGTCGTTCGGCGGTCTCGGAGCGGCGTTCGACGAGGCGTTCCAGAATGTCGAATGGCAGCCTGGCGAAGCGAACTGAAACAATCTATCCAAGGAGAGAAATAAAATGGCCAGAGTATGTGAAATGTGCGGGAAGAAGCCCGCAGCGGGCCGGTCGATCGTACGCAAGGGTTCGCCCAAGTACAAAGGCGGCATCGGTCTGCACACGACGGGCATCTCTAAGCGTCGCTTCCTTCCCAACCTGCACGATGTGCGGGTGTCCGACGGGAAGGGCAACACGAAGCGTATGTGCCTGTGCGCCAGGTGCATCAAGAGCGGCAAGGTCGTGAAGGCCTAAGCCATGCCAGAACGGTCGCCTGACGGCGACGGTTACACCGGGCGGACGCGGCTACGCGACCGCCCGTATCTTTATCGGAGATCCGTATGAGGAGGGGATAGCGGAGATGGGCAAGTCGTTCAACATAAGGCATTTCAGGGATGCCGCCGACTACACGGGCAATTTTGTTGTCCAGGAGGAGATAGACCGGTATCTTCCGGGCGGCAGGCACTTCATTGATGAAGACCTGATCAACCAAACCTTGGAGGCGGCGGACGCCGCACCCGTCGATCCCGCACGAATCCGCGAGATAATCGCGAAAGCGGAATCCACCTGCGAGACGCTTGAGATCTCCGAGACGGCGGCGCTCATGCGCGTGACAGACAAGGATCTTTTCGAGGAGATGCGCGCCGCCGCCGACCGCATCAAGCACAAGGTTTACGACAACCGCATCGTCATGTTCGCTCCGCTGTACATGTCGAACCTTTGCGTGAACGGCTGCCGCTACTGCGGATTCCGGAACGGGAACGAACAGCAGAAGCGTCGGGTTCTGACGATGGACGAGCTGAAGGAGGAAGTGGACGTACTTGCGGGGCGCATCGGGCACAAGCGTCTGATAGCGGTATACGGCGAGCATCCGACAACCTCCACCGAATACATCGCCGAGACGATCAGAACTTGCTATGCGCGGCAGGTGAAGGCGCCGAAGACCGGCGCGCCGGTCGGAATCCGCAGGGTCAATGTGAACGCCGCACCGCTTCCGGTCGAGGATCTGCGGCTTCTGCACGAGGTCGGGATCGGTACGTTCCAGGTGTTTCAGGAGACGTACAACAGGAAACTGTACGAATCGATGCATCCGTCCTGGAGCGTCAAGGGCAACTACGACTGGCGCACTACGTGCTTCCACCGCTGCATGGAGGCGGGTGTGGACGATGTGGGGCTTGGAGTGCTGTACGGACTGTGCGACTGGCGCTTCGAGGTGCTGGCCACGATTCTTCACGCCCGCGACCTTGAGCGGTGGTTCAACATCGGGCCGCACACGATTTCGTTCCCTCGCCTTGAACCGGCGAGCGGAACCCGCGTTCCGGAGGAGTCGCCGTGGCTGATAGACGACGATACGTTTGCGCGCATTCTGGTGATAATGAGGCTGTCGGTGCCTTACACCGGCATGATAGTGACGGCGCGTGAGCGTCCGGAATCGCGCAACCGTGTGCTGAACCACGGCATGACGCAGCTCGACTGCTCGTCGAACATAGCGATAAAGGGCTACAGCGACTTTGAGGACGAAGCGCGGCAGGAGAAGACGAGACAGCAGTTCATGCTTGGGGACAACCGCTCGATTGAGACGATGGTGAGGTATCTCGCAGAGCGCGGAGTGATCACGAGCTTCTGCACGGCGGGCTACCGCTGCGGCCGCACGGGCGGGTGCATAATGGATGCGCTGAAGACCGGGCGCGAGGGTAAGTTCTGCAAGATCAACGCGGTGCTGACCTTCCGCGAGTGGCTTGACGACTTCGCAAAGGATCCGGAGACGGTGCGCATCGGCAATGCGCTGATAGAGAAGGAGCTTCGCGGAATAGAGGAGTGGGTGCCGAAGTTCTATCCGCAGGTGAAGAGGCAGTATGACGCCACCTGCGCCGGTTCGAGGGATCTGTTCTTCTGATTGGCCGCCATGATGCGTCTTGCGTGCATATCCCTTGTGCTTGCGCTGGCTTCGTCTGCGTACGGGTTCAGGCCGTACGGCACGAACGACCTCGCAAGCCTGACAGTGCCGGCGGCATACAGCCCCGGCCGAGGAACATCCCTGCGCTACAGGATTTTCGTTCCGGACATTCCGCAGACGGCGACGAACGGAGTGCCGCTCGTCCTGTTCCTGCACGGTTCGGGAGAATGCGGCACGAACAACGTGTCGCAGCTCACGCATGGCGTCGGCGGGCTTGTCTGGTGGAGCCGCAACCGCGAGCCGGCGATAGTCGTCGCGCCGCAGGCTCCGCCGTTCACCGCTTGGAGTCCGGTCTTCTTCCGTCTGCGCGACGCGCAGATGCCGTTGTCGACGCCGCCGATGATATCGCTGCTGAAGGGGCTGCTCGACGACATATGCGAAAGATATCCGGTGGACGCCAAACGCATACTCGTCACCGGGATATCGCTTGGCGGATACGGAACGTGGGACATGGTTCTGCGCTATCCAGGGTATTTCGCCGGCGCCATACCGGTGTGCGGCGCCGGGGATCCGCTGATGGCGGACAGCGCGGCCAAGACGCCGCTGTGGATATTCCATGGAGAGCGGGATGCAAACGTGCCGAACAGGTTCGATCGCGCAATGGTGAGCCGCCTGTGGGAGCGGGATGCTCCGGTGAGATACACGGAGTATCCGGATTCCGGCCACGGCATATGGGGGCGGGTATACTCCGACGACGCCGTGATGAAGTGGTTCTTCTCGCGCCGCATTTCGGATTGAGATGCGCAAGGCGTAATGGCGCAGGTCTGCGCTTCTTTCGCGTTTTTGCGGTTTATTTTTTTTGGTTGCTTTTTGTGAAGGTGTGTGATATACTTCACCCCTTGACATTTTTGGGTATAGTAGGATTGTAGTCTGGAGAAGAAATGGCATCGAAAAAACTCGACAGCAAGAGTTCGTCCAAGAAGCCCGCAAGGCCTGCGGCGAAGGCATCCGTAAAGGTTGCGTCAAAGCGGTCGGCATCGTCCGGCAAGGCTCAGAAGAAGTCCGCGAAATCGTCCTCAAAAAAGAAGCCCGGCAGGGAAGAGGAGATTGAGTTGGACGAATACGGCGAGACCGGGCTTGACGACATGGGGGATGAGGTGGTCTCCCCGGAGGTGGTCGAGCTTTCCGACGACGAGGATGCCGACGCTGTTGAGCGTGAGGCGAGCGGTCTTGACCTTGAGGAGATCGCCAAGCAGGCCGACCGGCAGGAGAACAGCTCGGCGGCGGATGGCGAGGGCGAAGGGGAAGGCGAAGTGTCGTCGGCCGAGCAGCTTGCGGCTCTTGCGGGCGTGGCTCCGGCGGCAACTCCGACCATGTCCAACTCCGACGAATACGATCCTGAGAGCGTAGACGTGATGGCCGACTTCAAGGGGCGCAGCGTCCTTGGGCGCGAGGAGCGCAACGCCGTCATCCAGGAGATCAAGAGCGTCGCCGAGAAGAACGGCGGATACGTCACGTACGAGCAGCTGAACTCCATCGTTCCGCAGACGGTGCAGGATGAGGCCACGGCCGATGAGTACCTGATGATACTTCAGGCCCTGAACGTGGACGTGATCCAGGCGGATGCCGTCGAGGCGTACCGTGCCCGCAAGGAGCAGAAGACGGCAAAGGGCGGAACGAACACCATCGACGATCCCATCCGCATGTATCTGCACCAGATGGGGCAGGTGCCGCTCCTCTCACGCGAGGAGGAGCAGGTGATATGCAGCCGCATCGAAGAGGCTGAAGTCTGGGCCAAGGAGATATTCAACAGGTTCACCTTCGCCCCGAAGTGGTACAGGAAGATCCTCGACAAGCTTGAGCACATGGACGAGCGCTTCGACCGTGTGGTGACGGACAAGTTCGACGACAACCGCGACGCATACATCAAGGTGCTGCTTCCCAAGCTTCGCGGACAGCTTGACAAGATAAGCGCCCAGCTTGCCGCCGCGAATCAGCGGTACGTTTCGCTCGTGAGGGCGAAGACGCCGCCGGATTCCGCAGAGATGGTCGAGGCCAAGAAGGAGCTGGATGCCGTCCGCAAGTCGCTGCGCAGGGCGTTCGACAAGCTCAACTTCAAGCAGAAGGTGCTGGAGCAGCTCTGCAACGAGGCGGACGAAAAACTGTACCTTCCCTACGTGAAGCTGCGTGACAGGCTCGACAAGCTGAACAAGGATCGTCGGCGCACAAACAAGCGCGCCACCGACATCAAGGAGGTGAAGACGCAGATGGCCCGCTACGAGGCGGCGTTCGGAATGCTCCCTGAAGAGTTCATCGCCGACTTCAAGCAGCTCCGCACCGTGCTGAAGCGTGGCGTCGAGGCGCGTACGCAGATGGTGGAGGCAAACCTCAGGCTTGTGATCTCCATCGTCAAGAAGTACATGAACCGCGGGCTTTCCTTCCTGGATCTGATCCAGGAGGGGAACACCGGTCTCATGAAGGCCGTGGAGAAGTTCGAGTACAAGCGCGGCTACAAATTTTCGACTTACGCGACGTGGTGGATACGGCAGGCCGCCACACGCGCAATTGCGGATCAGGCCCGCACAATCCGCATCCCGGTGCACATGATCGAGACGATAAACAAGATGATGCGCGTGCAGAAGCGCCTCATCCAGAAACTCGGCCGTGAACCCCAGGAGGCGGAACTTGCCGTCGAGATGGATATGACGCCGGAGGAGGTCCGCAGGGTCTACCGGATGGCGCAGCAGCCAATCTCGCTCCAGTCGAAAGTCGGTGACTCCGATGACGCGAAGTACGGGGATTTCATTCCCGACCAGTCAGCGGAGAACCCGTCCGAGCAGGCGGCCAACTCAATGCTTCGCGAGCGGCTTCATGAGATACTCATGGGTCTGAACGAGCGTGAGCGGCAGGTGCTTGACTACCGGTTCGGGCTGACCGACGGATTCCAGCGTACGCTCGAAGAGGTGGGGAAACAGTTCAACGTGACGCGAGAGCGCATACGCCAGATCGAGGCGAAGGCACTTAGGAAGCTGCGTCACCCGTCCCGAATGAAGAAACTGGATGGTTTTCTCGGGGCGTAGTTCAATGCAAACGAAAGATGAAGAGAGGAAAGTAACGGAATGAATACACTTATGCTGTCAACAGGTGTCGCCTGCGCATCGCAGTGCCCGATGTCCTATGTCTATGTTGCCGGGGCTGCGGCGCTTGTGGCGGGATTCGTCATCGGACGCATCACGAAGCGCGGCGTCAAATCGACGGGGAACGGCGGCCGCAGCGGCTCCGACAAGCGCACCAGGCAGACTTCCCGCAAGACGTCAACCCGTCAGGAGCCTACGCATCAGCCGGTTCCGGCAGGAAGCGTGGAGATATATGTCGGCAACCTCAACTATGATTTCACCGAAGAGGAACTCAGAAAGCTTTTCGAGGAGTACGGTGAAGTCTCTACGGCCCGCATCGTCCTCAACAAGTACAACGGCAGATCCAAGGGATTCGGATTCGTCGTGATGCCGAACCGTCCCGAGGCGGAAAAGGCCATCGCCGCGTACTCCGAGAAGGAATACATGGGCCGCAAGATGCGCGTGAACGAAGCCAAGAACACGATTACCGGTTGACTGATGAGCAGCGAAGAGACAAAGACCGACCCGGCGGCGGAAGCCGCCGAGGAGAATTGCGGATCCGCCGCCGGCGAAGCGGCCGGTGCGGATTCCTGCGATGCGGAGACGTCCGCCGGCGAGACGTCGGAGACGGAGAGCGAGGGCGGTTCCGGCGGGCAGGGGGATTCGTCCGAACCGGACTGGAAGGACATGTATGCCCGTATGCTTGCCGACTTCGACAACTACCGCAAGCGGACTGCGCGTGACCGTGAGGAGCTGGTGAAGTTCGCGACGTCAGAGGCGGTCAAGGATATGCTGCCGACGGCGGACAACCTGTCGATTGCGCTCGACCAGGCGAAGGACAAGGAGGATCCGTTCGTCAAGGGCGTGAAGCTTGCGTATGAGGGGTTCCTCAAGGCTCTGAAGGAGCATGGGGCGGAGCCGTTCGAATCGCTGGGTGAAACGCTTGATCCGAACAGGCACGAGGCGATAGCGACGCTGCCGTCCGACACCGTGGAAGAGGGCAGGATATCGGCGGAGGCAAAGAAGGGCTGGATGCTCAACGGACGCCTTCTGCGCGCTGCGCAGGTGGTGGTGTCGTCGGGCAAGGCTGAAAAATAACCGAGAGGCGGACGGAAGTCCGCCGTTGAACATATGGCGACGAAGAGAGACTACTATGAGGTTTTGGGTGTTGCGAAGACTGCGAGCGCGGACGAGATAAAGTCCGCGTACCGCAAGCTCGCGATGAAGTACCACCCGGACAGGAATCCGGGCGACGAGTCCGCCAAGGCGAAGTTCCAGGAGGCCTCGGAGGCATACGAGGTTCTGTCGAACGCGGAGAAGCGCCAGCGATACGACCAGTTCGGGCATCAGGGCGTCGAGTTCGGTCCTGGCGGCTTCGACTTCTCCCGCGACTTCTCGCACTTCCAGGATGTCGATCTTGGAGACATCCTCAACTCAGTCTTCGGCGGTGCGATGGGTGGCGGCGGATTTGACTTCGGCAATATGTTTGGCGGCGGCGGAAGGCGTCGTGCCGACCCCAATGCGCCACAGCGCGGCTCCGACATGTCAATGGAGCTTGAGGTTGATTTCGAGGAGGCGCTTTTCGGCAGCGAACGCACCATCGAGCTTACGCTTCCGGAGCAGTGCGCTTCGTGCGGCGGAACGGGTGCTGCGCACGGCTCCAAGCGCGTGAAGTGTCCGACCTGCGGCGGCAGAGGCGCTGTGATCCGCGGAAACGGATTTTTCCAGGTGCGCCAGCCGTGTCCGAAATGCGGCGGAGAAGGCTCGATAATAGAGCGTCCCTGCCCGGATTGCGGCGGTTCGGGGCAGACACGCGCCAAGCGCAAGGTTTCGCTCAGGATTCCCAAGGGCGTCGATACCGGTTCCCGGCTTCGTTTGACAGGGAAGGGCGGCGGTGGTCTGCGCGGCGGAGAGCCGGGGGACCTCTATGTGGTCGTACGCGTACGCGATTCGGAGATTTTCGTGCGTGACGGACTTGATCTCGCGATAGATGTCCCGGTGTCTCCGATTTCGGCAGCGATCGGCGGATCTGTGGATGTGCCTACGCCGGATGGCGTTGCCACGCTGAAGATTCCCGCCGGCACGCCGAACGGAAAGCTTTTCCGGATGCGTGGCAAGGGAATGCCGTCGCTTCGCGGGCTTGCCGGGGGGGATCTCGTGGTGCGCATCGTGTTCGAGGTTCCTCAGCGGCTCACCGCGAAGCAGAGGGGGCTGCTGGATGACCTTGCGAAGTCGCTTGACGCCACTAACTTCCCCGAGGCGCAGAGGCTTGCGTCTGCGACAACGCTGTTCTACAAGCGCAAGGAGAAACTTGCGAAATAGGTGACGTTGCGTGAGCTGCGGATTGCGGCGTCGTCGGGCTTTTGGACACACAAACACACAGAAAGACAAAGGAGACGAAGCATGAACAGACGCAGTTTCATAAAGAGCGGAACAGGTGCGTTCGCCGCCGCAGTTGCGGGACGGGCGATAGGCGATGCGGCGCCGTCGAACCGTGTACGCCTTGCGATAGTCGGATGCCACGCGAAAGGGCGCGGACAGGCTGTCATGCGGACGGCGATGAAGGTCCCCGGCGTTGAGATCGCATACGTATGCGACGTCGATTCGCGGGCACGCGATTTCGCGGCGGATGTGGTTGAGAAGACGAGCGGATTCAAGCCGAAGAAGGAGAAGGATCTCCGCAAGGTGCTTGAGGACGCAAGCATTGACGGGATAATATCGGAGACGCCGGATCATTGGCACGCATATTCCGCCGTCCTCGCAATGCGGGCGGGCAAGGCCGTCTACGTCGAGAAGCCGTGCGCGTTCTGTCCACGCGAGGGCGAGATAATCATCGACACGTGGAAGAAGACCGGCGCCGTGTTCCAGATGGGCAACCAGCGCCGCGCCTCGCTCACGTACAGGGAGGTGTTCGGCTACCTGCGCGAGACGAACGCCATCGGAGAGATGAAGTGGGCCAAGTGCTGGTACATGGCGGATCGCGCATCAATCGGCAAGGGGCGGAAGATTGCCGTTCCTGAGTGGCTGGACTGGGATCTGTGGCAAGGCCCGGCGCCGCGCCGTGACCTGCTCTCGAACGTTGTGCACTACAACTGGCACTGGTTCCGCAACTGGGGCACGTCCGAGATGGGCAACAATGCACCCCATTTCGCGGATGCGGCGCGGTGGGCGCTCGGCGTGGGGTATCCGGAGACGGTGCAATGCTCCGGGGGGCAGTTCTTCCCGAAGGGCGACGACTACAGCTGGCCGGACACCTTCAATGCGTCGTTCAGGTATCCCGGCGGAAAGTTCATCACATTTGAGCTTGCGAGCCATTGCCGCGAGAAGCCGTACATGGATGCCGGCACCGGCGCGATGGTCTACGGCACGAAAGGTGCACTGTACCTTGGCCCGAACGATACGGCGAAACTCTACGACGAGAAGGGGCGTGAAGTGAAGAGCTGGCTTGCGGGCGGAAGCACAAAGGCCGGATCGCTCACCAATCCGACGGATTCCCTTGATCTGCTTCACATGACGAAGTTCGTGGAGTGCATACGCGCAAAGAGCCAGCAGACGAACGCCCCCGCCGACGAGGCGGTGAAGTCCACGATAATGCCGCTGCTCGCAAACATCGCGACCGATCTCGGAGAGACGGTGCATCTCGATCCGAAGACGGGGAAGCTCCTCTCCAGCAACGCCCAGGCGCTCTGGTCGCGTGAATACGCAAAGGGCTGGGAACTCGTCTGACGCTTCTCTCCGTTTCGCATAGATGCTTGATTTCCGGAACATATCGGTACACTACGGTCATCAGAATGTCCTGACGGATGTCACGTTCCGCGTGAACGGTGGCGAACGGATAGGCGTGGTCGGTCCGAACGGCAGCGGCAAGTCCACTCTGTTCAAGATCGTTCTCGGCGAACTGTCGACCGACCACGGCGAACTTATCGTAGAGGGTTCGCCAACGATCGGGTCTACGCGCCAGCATCCTGAGCCGGAGTTTCCGGAGGAGACGCTTCTCCAGTACGCCGTTCGCGGGGTGCCCGGATTCTGCGACCTTGAAGCGAAGATGAAGGATCTCGAACGGCGAATGGACGCCGGCGAGGACGTCTTCGAGGAATATGGCGAAGTGCAGACCGCCTTTGAGCACATGGGCGGATATGATCTTGAGACGAGGGTCAAGGTTGCGCTTGGCGGGCTTGGCTTCTCCGTGGAGGAGTTCGGCAAGCCGTTCAAGTCGTTTTCCGGCGGCTGGCGGATGCGTGCGGAGCTGTCGCGTGTTCTCGCCTCGTCGCCGGATCTGCTTCTGCTTGACGAACCGTCGAACTATCTGGATCTGCCTGCCGTGGATTGGCTTCAGAAGTACCTGAAGCAGTATCAGGGCACCCTCATGCTGATCTCGCACGACAGGTATCTGCTGCGGACGCTTGCGAACATCATCGTAGAGGTGGATGCCGAGACCGTCACACGCTACGAGGGAAACCTCGACTGGTATCTCCGCGAACGCGAGGTCAGGTATCAGCATCTCAAGGCTGCGAAGGAGAATCAGGACAGGCACCGCGAGCAGCTGCAGCGGTTTGTGGATCGCTTCCGGGCGCAGGCGACGAAGGCCGCCCAGGCGCAGAGCCGCCAGAAGCTGATAGACAAGATCGACGAGGCGAGGATAGTTCTGCCGAAACGCTATTCGCAGTCCGGACGGCTTCGTCTCGCAGAACCGCCGTCCAGCGGAATTGAGATGTTCCGCTGCGAAAACATGTGCTTTTCGTACGACGGTGCAAAGGATGTGCTGCATGACGTTTCGTTCAGCGTGACACGCGGGGACAAGGTCGCACTCATCGGCTACAACGGACTCGGCAAGACCACGCTCATGCGTCTCGTCGCCGGCACCCGAAAGCCGACCGGCGGCAAGGCGGTCATCGGCCACAATGTCGTGCCGGGATATCTTTCCCAGGAGTTTGCGGAGACGATTCCGCCGGATCTCACCGTATACCGGAACGCGAAGAATGCGATTCCGCCCGGAATGAACGAGAAGACGTTCCGCAACCAGCTTGGTGCGTTCGGATTTGATGAGAATGACGTGGAGAAGCCGGCCAGCGTCCTTTCCGGTGGAGAGAAGATACGCCTTGCGTTCCTGCGGCTCTTCCTTCAGGCGCCGAACTTCCTGCTGCTTGACGAGCCGACGACGCACCTTGACCTTGACGGGCGGCGTCTCCTGCAGGATGCGCTCAGGGACTACAGCGGCACGATACTGCTCGTTTCGCACGACATAGATTTTGTCCGGGCCGTGGCCACATCCGTCATTGAGATAACCCGCGAGGGCGTAAGGTCGTTCCCCGGCGGGTATGACTACTACTGCGAGAAGAAGGAGGCTCTTGGCGCGTATGTCCAGAAGGAGACGGCCAAGGCGGGCGGCACGTCGACGTCAAGCGCCGACGGACAGCCGGCAGACGGCGCATCCGCCGTGTCGAAACGGGAGCAGCGCCAGCAGCGGGCGGCTGAGCGCGCAAAGTCCGCACCGCGTGTGAAGGAGCTGAAAAGGCGCGTGGCCTTGGCCGAAAGCAAGATCGATGAACTTCAGAAGAGCCTTGACGTCGCGTCCGAGGAGCTGTTCAATCCCAAGCCTACGACAAATTTCGAGGAGCTGAACCGCACGGTGCGTACGCTTCAGTTCGAGATTGACAGGTATACGGCGGACTGGGAAGAGGCCGCCACGGAGCTTGAAGGCCTGCAGTGAGGTGACGGCGTTCGCGTGAGGGGTGCGGCATCGTGAAATTTGCGCTTTCGACGAACTGGAGCAACCGCAGGCTGAATGACGGCGCCGCGATTGCGGATGAGGCCGGGGAGCTTGGATTCGACTCTCTCGAACTCGGATTCTGCACGCAGCCGGAGCAACTGCCCGGATTCAGGAGCCGTATAGACAGTATGCCGGTCACAAGCGTCCATGCGTACTGCCCTGTGCCTGTGGGTGCGCCGAGCGGACATCCCGAACTGTACCAGCTGTGTTCGCGAGACGAGAACGAGCGGGCGCTTGCGAGGATGCTTCTTGAGAAGACGTTTGCCTGCGCCGCTGATCTCGGCGCTGGCGTTGTGGTGTTCCATGCGGGGTATGTCGGCCTTTCGACACTTTTCGGCGGACTGTTCACGACCGCCCGCAAATTGCGCCGGCGGCGCGGACGGAAGTTGCTTGACGTGTTCAGACGGGAATTCGACAGGCTGCGTCCGAGCCTTGAACGCAAAGGGCTTGTGCTTGCGCTTGAGAATCTGCCTCGGCTTGAGGGGTTTCCGGATCTGCATGAGGCGAAGTCGCTGATGGCGGATCTTGAAGGCGCACCGCTGCGGCTGTGGTTCGATACCGGACACGCGATGGTGCGCGAGACGCATGGCTGGTCACAGGAAAGCACACATGCGGCGGCAGAGCTTGCGCCGTGGATATGCGGAATGCACATTAACGACGTGAAAGGCCCTCATGACGATCACCGGGAGCCGGGATGGGGGAACGTGGATTTTCCGCGTTTGACCTTCCTTGCACGGCGTGACATCCTCAGGGTGTTCGAGCCGCATGAGCCGGTGTCGCCTGAAGACCTGAAGAATTCCCTCGCCCATATGCGCCGCATGTGGGATTGAACCGCCGCGTTGCAGCATCTGTGATATAATGGCGGACATGGAAAGGCCGATGATGAGAGATGATGTGATTGTGATTGGCGCCGGGATTGTCGGATGCGCAGTCGCACGTGAACTTACGAGATACAACCTGAACGTTGCAGTGGTCGAGGCCGGAAGCGACGTTGCGGAAGGGGCGTCGAAGGCGAACAGCGCCATCGTCCATGCCGGTTTCGACGCTAAGCCAGGATCGAACAAGGCGAAGTTCAACGTACTCGGCAACAGGATGTTCGAGGACGTGTGCCGCGAACTGAAGGCTCCGTTCCGCAGGAACGGTTCGCTTGTTCTTGCGTTCAGCGATGACGACCGCAAGTCGCTGGACGAACTTGCCGCAAGGGCGGCAACGAACGGCGTGCCGGTTGAGATCATCGGACAGGAGGAGCTTCGCCGCCGCGAACCGAACGTGTCGCCTGATGCAGTGGCGGCGCTGTGGGCGCCCACCGGCGGGATATGCTGTCCGTACGAACTCACGTTCAGATACGCGGAGAACGCGGCGGCAAACGGTGCCACGTTCACGTTTGACACGAAGGTGAACGCCATTGAGAGGGCGGACGGCGGCTGGGTCGTCAAGTCCGAGGATGGTCGACGGTTTGCCGCCCGCGCAGTCGTGAACTGCGCAGGCATCATGTCCGATGAGTTGAACAACCTCGTTTCCGGGACGAAATACCGCATAAAGGCGCGTCGCGGCGAATACCTGATGCTCGACAAGGATGAGGACGGGGCGTTCTCGGCGACGATGTTTCAGGTTCCGTCGGCCATGGGCAAGGGCATACTCGTCTCGCCGACTGTGGATGGCACCGTGATTGTCGGGCCGACTGCGGAGGATGTCGATGACAAGGATGACAGGGCGACCACGTATTCCGGTCTGGACAAGGTAAAGGCGGGCGCCCGCCGCACATATCCCAACCTTCCGCTCAACAAGGTCATCACCGAATTTTCCGGAATGAGAGCACATGAGACGACGGTCGGGGACTTCATCTTAGGGGAGGCTCCGGACGCTCCGCTCTTCTTCAATGCCGTCGGTGTAGAGTCGCCCGGTCTGACGTCAGCCCCTGCGATAGGGGTCTGGATGGCAGAACAGGTCGCAGACCGGCTTGCCGTGAGCAGAAAGAACCCGGCGCTGATTTCAGACGACGTTTCGTGGTGTCCGAAGACGCGCGAGCTTTCGCCGTCCGAACTTTCCGAGCTTGTGGCGAAGGATCCTGCGTTCGGGCGCGTGATCTGCCGCTGCGAATCCATAACGGAAGGTGAAATCCGCGCCGCGATCCGCGCCCGCGTCGGGGCGCGGACGCTCGACGGGATAAAGCGCCGAACACGGTCGGGCATGGGGCGCTGCCAGGGCGGCTTCTGCACACCGAGGCTGATAGAGATCCTTGGCTCGGAACTCGGCGTTCCGCCGGAGGCGTTTCTGCTTTCGCGCAAGACCGCACCGAAGGAGCTTCGCAGGTTTGAAGACGGGGCGGACGGCATTGCGGCAGGTGCGACGCTTGACGTGCTTGTGATCGGCGCAGGCCCTGCGGGGCTTGCCGCCGCCTGTGCGGCAAAGGAAGCCGGGGCGAAGAACGTGATGGTTCTCGAACGGGATGATGCACCGGGCGGAATCCTGCAGCAGTGCATCCACAACGGATTCGGCCTTCATCGGTTCAAGGAGGAGCTGACCGGACCCGAATACGCGCAGCGCTTCGTAGACAGGGCGGCGGCTCTCAAGGTCAACATCCAGTGCGGCACTATGGTGCTGGGCATAGAGAAGGGCGTTCCGCATCACGTCACGGCGATGAGCCCTCGCGGAGGGTTGAAGACGTATTCAGCGTACAGCGTGGTTCTGGCGATGGGATGCCGCGAGAGGCCTCGCGGCGCACTCATGACGCCCGGGACGCGCCCTGCCGGCGTGTACACCGCAGGCACTGTCCAGCGGCTCGTCAACATGGACGGCATCATGCCCGGCAAGCGCGTCGTAATCCTGGGTTCCGGCGACATCGGGCTTATCATGGCGAGACGGCTTACGTTCTCCGGCGCGAAAGTCCTGGCCTGCGTGGAGATCATGAAGAAAAGCTCCGGGCTTATGCGAAACGTGGTGCAGTGCCTGAACGACTATGACATTCCGCTGCTCCTGTCGCACACCGTGACTGAGGTGGAAGGCCGTGAACACGTCACCGGCGTGAAGGTTTCCCGTGTTGACGACAGCCTTAATCCGATTCCAGGCACGGAGATGCACTTCGACTGCGATACGCTTGTGCTTTCGTGCGGACTGATTCCGGAAAACGAGCTTACGCGAAAGGCGGGAATAGCGATGGACGCCACGACACGCGGCCCCAAGGTGGACGGCAGGATGATGACTGACGTTCCCGGCATTTTCGCGGGCGGCAATGTCGTGCGCGTGTACGATCTTGTCGATTGGGTGTCCCGCGATTCGGAGACAGCCGGGAAATACGCGGCTGCATACGCAAATGAGGTGCGCAAATGAAGATGATATGCATCAACTGTCCTCGCGGCTGCGAACTTGACGTGGTTGATTCCGGCAACGGCGTGACAGTGACCGGCAACGTCTGCCCGCGCGGCGAGGAATACGGAAGGTCGGAGCTTGTCAACCCGACGCGCATGGTGACCGGTCTTGTCCGCATAGCCGGAATGCGGAAGCCCCTTCCCGTCAAGACGAAGACCCCGGTTCCGAAAGGCAGGATAGACGATGTGCTGTTTGCCCTTCACCAGACGACCGTCCAGCTTCCGGTGAAGATAGGGGATGTAATCGTTCCGGATGTGGCCGGCACGGGGATTGATGTGGTCGCAACGGCCAACATGTGACATCAATGACAACAGCATCAATGGAATCGCGCCGGCGTCGCCGGTGAAAACGGGAGAAGCATCAATGGATCAGTCGCAGAGCAGTCGTTTCCGGTTTTGCCAGTGGAAGTTCATCATATGCAGCGCCACGGCGTACATGTTCTTCTATCTGACGCGCAAGAACCTCTCCATGGCGCAGCCCGCCATGCTTGAGGAGGGCGTGATATCCACGTATGCGCTCGGCACGATCATGACGATCCACGGTGTGCTGTACGGGGTGAGCCGGTTCGTGAACGGCTTCTGGGCGGACCGGCTCAACGGCAGGGTGTTCATGGCGGCCGGGCTTGCGCTCTCCGCCCTCACGAACTTCCTGTTCGGATGCACGTCCGTATCGATTCTGTTCGGCATCTTCTGGATTGTGAACGGCTGGACGCAGGGCATGGGTTTCCCGCCGTGCGCAAAGATGCTCACGCACTGGATACATCCGAAAGAGCTGGCGACGAAGATGTCCATCTGGAACACAAGCCACAGTTTCGGGGCGGTCATGGCTCTCGGTCTGTGCTCGTTCATGTTTGCGATTGGGCTTGGATGGCGGTGGTGCTTCTGGGTGCCGGCCGCGCTTGCCGGGTGCGTGGCGGTGTTTACATTCTTCTGCGTGAAGGATTCTCCGAAAGAGGATGGCCTCCCGCCGCTGGATCTTGATACGGGCGTAGCGAAGGAGTCCGGGGACGTCTCTACGGCAGACCGCCGCCGCCTTGTGTTCGGCAACCGCGTGATCTGGCTTGTGGCCATCGCGAACTTCTTTGTGTACATCGTCCGGTTCGGCTTCCTTGACTGGGGCCCGACGTTCCTGAAGCAGTACAAGGACATCCCGGTGACGAAGGGCGGGCTGATGATAATCGCGTTTGAGCTGGCGGCGGTGGTCGGCACGATTTTCGCGGGGTGGGTCACAGACCGGCTGTTCGGCGGGCGCGGTGTGCGCACGTGCGTGTTCTGCATGCTTTTCGCTGCGCTTTTCTCTCTCGGTTTCTGGTATCTTCCGGCACACGCTCCGATATGGCAGGCCACGCTGCTTCTCATGGGGGCGGGCTTCTTCATCTACGGGCCGCAGGCGCTGATCGGCATCGTGGCCGCGAACCAGGCAACGAAAGAGGCTGCGGCGATGGCGAACGGCTTCACCGGCATCATGGGCTATGCGTCCACGATCGTCTCCGGGATAGGAATAGCCTTCATCAAGGAGCATTTCGGGTGGGGCGTGACGCTTTGCTCGATTTCGGGATTCGCCCTTGTCGGAATGGTGATGTTCCTGTTCGCCTGGTCAGCGAAGGCGGATGGCTACAGGGCGAAGAGCGCGAAATGACGGCAGGTCTGCGTTTCCGCGCAGACCCGAAATGTGGTATCATTCGCACATCAGGAATGCATACGATTGTGAGGAGATAGATGAGCGAGAAAAAGAAATGCGGTTGCCTCTGCAAAATGGTCAAATGCGTGCTGTGGTGCGCAGTGGTGGTGCTTCTGCTGGTTGCGGCCCTGCCGCTGTGGATAAGTCCGGTCGTCACCGGCATAGCGGGCAGCGTGGTGCCGAAGTACACCGGCACCGGTTTCCGCATTGAACGGTTCACCGTGAACCCCTGGACTGGCACTGTCCGTATCGGCGGGGTGCGGCTCTCGAATCCGGACGGCTTCGGGGATGCCCCGGCGTTCTCTCTCGGCGCGTTTTCGCTTGAGGCGTCGCTGCTTGAGCTTCTTGAAAGCCGGGTGCACATTCTTGATCTTGTGATAGAAGATGCGTTTGCGAGCTACTATTCCAGCAACGGGACGAACAACATCGATCTGATCCTTGCGAACGTCGACCGGAAGCTCGGCTCGAAGGACGGAGATGAAAAGGATGTCGCCGCTGAGGATAAGGAAGAGGCGAAATCCGAAATCAAGGTCGTGATCGACCATCTGCGCATTTCAGGCACGAAGGTCAAGCTCATGAAGAGCGATGTCATGCCGGCCCTGCCGATTGCGACGATAGAGCTTAGGGATATCGGCAAGGAGAGCGGTGGCGCGACGGCCGAAGAGGTTTGGCAGGTGCTGTCTGATGCGTTCGTCAAAGGGTTGTCATCTCTTGGAGACGGGGCCGGCGCACTCGGCGGTCTCATCGGCGGTGGAGTGAAAGATGTGTCGTCCGTGCTTGGCGGCGCGGCCACGTCCGTGACCGAGGGTATGTCCAAAGCTTCCTCCGATGCCCTCCGCGCAGTTGGCGATGCGGTAAAGATGCCGTCGGGTGCATCCGGCGGCGCCGCCAGTGTCGTGACGGATGGCGCAAAGGCAACGGGTTCCGCAATCGGTGACGCCGCGAAGGCGACCGGATCTGCCGTCGGCGGTGCGGTGAAGGCCACCGGTGCTGCAATCGGTGATGGCGCCGGTGCGGCGGTCAACGCGGTCGGCGACACGACAAAGAAAGTGACCGACGGTGTGAAGGGGCTTTTCAAGGGATTCTCGAAGTAGGCGACGCGAGATGGATCATCTGATCGGCATCGGTGGCGTGGGAATGAGTGCGCTTGCGCAGGCGCTTATGTCCCTTGGACGTCCCGTCTCCGGCGCCGACCGGATTGTTTCGTCCGAGCCTGACGCCAGCAAGTGGCCGCCAAGCCTTCAAAGGCTTGCGGAATCCGGCGTGAGGGTATATCCCGACGACGGAAGCGGCGTGGACGGATCGGTTGGTCGCGTAATCGTTTCGACGGCGATAGAGCCAGGGAATCCCGGGCTTGTCCGCGCAAGGAAGCTTGGGGTTCCGGTTGAGCACCGTGCGGCGGCTCTTGCGTCGGCGCTCTCCGGATTCAAGCTTGTCGCCGTGGCCGGAACGTGCGGAAAGTCCACGGTGACTGCCATGCTTTCGTGCATACTTGCGGATTGCGGTTTCGATCCTTTCTGCGTGAACGGCGCCGCCGTCGTGGGATGGAACGGATCAGTCCGTGCTGGACGCGGCGAGTATGCGGTTGCCGAGGTAGACGAGTCGGACAGATCGCTTTCCGCGTTCAGTCCGTATGCGGCCATCATCACAAATTCGAGCGCCGACCACTATTCAAAGGATGAGATGGATGCGGTGTTCGACGCATTTGCGGCGAACGTGCCAGGCCCTGTCATCGATGGACGCGCAAGGAGCTTCGAGGCGGAATGCTCCATGCCGGGGGCGCATAACAGGCAGAACGCGGGCATAGCCCTCGCGATGGCGCTTGCCCTCGGAGCTGACGAAGGGAAGGCTCGTGAATCCCTGCTGGGATTCAAGGGCGTGGAGCGGAGAATGCAGCTGGTCGGCAGATGCGATGGTGCGGCGGTGTATGACGACTATGCGCACAATCCGGAGAAGCTTCATGCGATGCTTTCCACTTTGCAGGAGGCGTATCCGAAGGGCGTTGCCGTCGTGTGGCGTCCGCACGGCTACGGCCCGTTGCGCAAGATGGGAGACGCACTTGCCGCGATGTTCCAATCGGAACTGCGTTCGCAGGATAGGCTGATTCTGCTTCCGGTGTACGACGCCGGCGGGACTGCGGACAGGAGCGTCCAGTCCGATTCGCTGGCGGCGATGGTGCCGGGCGCGATGTTCATTGAAACTCCGGAGGAGACCTTGCGGTTTCTGAAGGCGCAGGCGTCGGCGTTCGGCGCAATGGCAATTGCAGGCGCCCGCGATCCTGGGCTTTCGTCCATGGCGCGGCGGCTTGCGGGAATGGAGTAGACGAGACATGAAAAGAATGCTGATGGCGCTGACGGTTGCGGTGTTGTCCGTGACTACGCTGGTTGCGGGTGCGGATGAGACGAAGGCGAAGAAAAAGCTGCCTTCGCAGATGAAGTCGTTTACGTCGCTTGCCGCCGCAAAGAAGGAGGCCGCTAAGTACGAGGCGCCGATATTCGTGATTGCCGTCGCGAAGGGGACGCCGATGGAGTCCGCCTTGAAGAGGATGCTGTCGAACAAGTACTTCAAGGAGCTTGCCTCCAAGGGCTTTTTCGTGTACACGATGCGCGTTGAACTGAGCAAGAAGGAGAAGGAGGCGGATGCCCGCACCCCGAAGGTGCTGTATGACAAGCTTTCCGATGACGACCAGGCTCTTCTCAACGTGATTGCTCCGCCTGACGTGGTGATGGTTCGCCGTCTGCCGCTTTTCGGCATGGTCAACCATGAGTGCACGACGGCCCTAATCAAGGTCGTGGACGTTCCGAAGTTTGACGTCACGCCGGAGACGACATACTACGGGCCTTACATCCAGAACCTCCAGTCCGCTGCGCAGGCATACGGCATTGACATAGAAATGTCGAAGGAGATGCGCAAGTACATCGAGAATCCCCCGGCCGAGAAGAAGAGCAAGAAGAGGAGATGAGCCTGATGAGCGGAACGTTCGTCTATCCGGACTGCAGACTTGCTTCGGGCGACGCCGCCGCGTTCGCGGCGGCGCGAAAGCGCTTCGACGCCATTGCCGTCGATGATGCGCGGCTTGCGGAGACTTCCGGATGGAACGCCAACCGGACTACGCTGTCATGCGAGACGAGCGTGTCCGGCGTCGGCACGTTTCGCGGCAGCGAGCGGCGCACGATAACGTTTGCGCCGTCTGAGCGTCCCGGATGGTGGATACGGCGGACGGACATGCCGGAGCAGCTCGACACCGCAGTGCATATCGCCAACCTTTGGACGAGTGCGCGTAACCTTGTTCTGCGCAGCGGCTCTCCGCACAACTACCTTCGCATGGTGGAGCACATAATCGCGCTGAAGTCCGGCCTTGGCCTCGACAACGTGGTGATCAAGACGAATTCCGGCGATCCGCCGCTCTTCGACGAATCATCGCTTCCGCTTGTCGAGGCTGTTGACAGGGCGAAGCCGGTGGCTACGCAGGAGGCTGCGACGTACGTCACAGTGAAGGAGCCTGTTGCGTTTGCCGGCGGACGCGGCGATTTCCTGATGTTCCTGCCCGATGACGGCTCGCGCCGTCTTCGCCTTGACGTCGCCATCAGCTGGCGCACGATAATCGGCGACCAGCGCATTGTGTTCGACGTCACGCCGGAGACGTTCAGGCATGGGGCGTTTGCGCGCACCAACGCCACGCACCGCCAGTATCAGCTGGCGAAGACCGTCGGCTGGCTCTTCGCCGATACGCGACATCTCGGATACGACAAGAACAACATACTCATTCACGGGCGCAAACGCTGGTATGGAGAGCCGCGCTTCAGGCTTGGCGACACCGACAGGTATCTTGAGCCTGTGTGGCACCGGGCGACGCTGGATCTGCTCGCCGCCCTCTCCCTCACCGGAGCCGACCGCTTTGTCGGCACGGTGGTTTCGTATCGCGCCGGACACACGCAGGACTGCGATGCCGTGCGGCATCTCTACCGCAACGACCTTCTGGCAAAGGCGTAGCCAAGCCGCAGGGCGATTGCGCCGCCGCACAAGGTTGAAGCACACATCCGCAAGTTCTCCGTTCAAGACAAGGAGCATAGATGATTGCCATAGTTGACTACAAGGCCGGAAACCTCACGAGCGTGAAGCTCGCATTCGACGCGCTTGGCGCGGAGTCGGTCGTCACGTCGGATCCGAAGACGGTTCAGTCCGCCGACAGGGTTGTGTTTCCCGGTGTCGGCGCGGCGGCAAGCGCGATGGCGAACCTGCGTTCGCTCGGGCTTGAGCAGACCGTGCGCGATGCCGCCGTCTCCGGCAAGCCGTTCATCGGGATATGCCTCGGAATGCAGATACTCTTTGAGCGCTCCGAGGAGGATGGCGGCGTAGATATGCTCGGCATCCTGCCGGGACGGGTTCGCAGGTTTCCCGATGTACCGGGATTCAAGGTGCCGGAGATAGGCTGGAACGACGTGCAGACGGACGGCAACGAGCGCTTCATCAAGTCCGGTGACGAATTCTATTTTGTCCATTCGTACTATGCCGAGCTGAATCCGTACACCGTGGGCAGAACCTCCTACGCGGGCGTGACGTTCACTGCTGCCGTGCGCAAGGGGAGCATATTCGCAACGCAGTTCCACCCGGAGAAGTCCGGCAGGGTCGGCCTTGCGCTTCTCAAGTCGTTCCTCGATGCGAAGTGACGCATCTTAAATCCTGCGGCGGAATCGAATCCAAGCACAAAGCCTCAACCGGAAACGAAAGATGTTAGCCAAAAGAGTAATTCCGTGCCTTGACGTGCGCAACGGACGTGTCACGAAGGGCGTAAAGTTCAAGAACAACATAGACCTCGGAGATCCGGTCGAAATGGCCGTAGGGTATTCTGACGGCGGCGCCGACGAGCTTGTGTTCTACGACATCACCGCTTCGGCGGAGAGGCGTCCGATCGACATCGGCATGGTGGAGGCTGTTGCGCGGGCTGTGCGCATACCGTTTGCCGTAGGCGGCGGAATATCGTCGCTTCCTGACATGGAGCGCGTGATACTTGCCGGAGCTGAGAAGGTGTCCGTCAACTCCCTTGCCGTGCGTACGCCGTCCATCATATCTGACGGCGCAAAGGCGTTTGGGCGGCAGTGCATCGTGCTTGGAATGGATCCTGTCAGAAGCGACAACCCGAAATGTCCGTCCGGCTACGAGATCACCACCCGCGGATTCCGGGAGTTCACCGGAATGGATGCGGTCGAATGGGCGAAACGCGCCGTGGATCTTGGTGCGGGTGAAATCGTGGTCAATTCCGTGGATGCCGACGGGACGCGGGCAGGCTTTGAGCTGAACATAACCCGTCAGATAGCGGAGGCGGTCGGAGTGCCTGTGGTTGCATCCGGCGGCGCAGGGAGGCCGGAGCATCTTGTCACGGTCTTCACCAAGGCTATGGCCGATGCGGCTATTGTGGCCGGCATGATACATACGGGCGACTATACGATAGCCCAGATCAAGGAGACGATGGCGGCAGCGTCTGTGCCTGTTCGCATGAGCTGGTAGCTGCGTCCTGACGGAGGCCGGTATGCTAAAACGTCTGAAAGTCGACAATCTTGCGATCGTCGAACACGCAGAGGCGGAGTTCGGCGATGGGCTGACCGTGATAACCGGTGAGACCGGCGCCGGAAAGAGCGTGTTCATGGGGGCGCTTACGCTTGCCTTGGGGGCGAGGGCCGATGCCGGCGCCGTTCGGGACGGCTGCCGCGAGGCACGTATCGAGGCTGAATTCGATTCCGCAAGGGCAGACGAATTTCTTGAGAGGCAGGGGCTGCCGACGTGCGACGGCGGCGTACTTCTTGTCCGTCGCACGATATCCGCATCAGGCGGAAGTCGCGTGTGGATAAACGATTCGGCGACGTCGGTGCAGACCCTCAGGGCTCTTGGCGATCTGCTTGTTGACATCCATGGCCCGAACGACCGGCGTTCGCTTGTTGACGAGGACTTCCAGCGCGATACGCTTGATCGCTACGGCAGCGTTGATCTGCGCGGATACGTTTCGGAGTGGAGGGGGCTTTCGGAGTTGAGGTCTCGTCGGGCGGAACTTGCCGGTGCGGTCGATGTGCCGGACGAGATTGAGCGTCTCCGCAGTTCGATAGAGGAGCTGGAGGCGGCATCGCTCACCGAAGATGATGAAGAGTCCTTGACGGCCCGGCATGAGGCCGCCGCACACGCTTCGGAGATAGTCGAGGCGGCAAACGCGGCATCTGCCGCTCTTACGGGCGATGGCGGCGGAATGTCGTACGGCGGAGATGGCGGCGATACATCCGCCTCAGATCTCCTGATAGCGGCGGAGGGGCGCTTCCGCGAGATGGCAAGGTTCCATGCCGCAGCGAACGAATGGGTGGACGAACTTGAACGCATCGTCACGTCCGTGCAGGAGCTTTCCAGGGCGGTTGCTGATTCCGTAAGCCGCATCGACGCCGATCCGGAGGTGCTGCAGGCGCTTGACGATCGGATTTCGCTTGTGCGTCGCCTCAAGAGGAAATACGCCTGTGCGACGGTCGGTGAACTGCTGGCGCTGAAGGAACGCCGTGCACAGAAGCTTTCAGACCTTGAAGACCGCGACGAGAAGATGCGGGAGCTGGACGTTCAAATTGCCGCCGCCGAGAAGTCCGTGATCAAGGCTGGGGCTTCTCTTTCGGCGGCTCGCCGCAAGGCCGGGACGAAACTCGCTGCGGCGGTGACGAAGGAGCTTCGCGGGCTTGGGTTTCTTCAGGCCGGCTTTTCGGTGTCGCTTGAGCCGAGGGAGCCGGATGCGACAGGATGCGATTGCGTGGTGTACAGGTTCGAGCCGAATCCCGGCGAATCGTCTCGCCCGCTTGCGCAGATAGCTTCAACCGGCGAAATCGCCCGCGTGATGCTTGCGGTCAAGGCGGTGATTGCAGAGCATGACGCGATACCGACGCTCGTCTTTGACGAGATAGATTCCAACATCGGCGGCGAAACGGGCCGCGCCGTCGGCGAAAAGCTCCGGTCTGTTGCGAAGCATCATCAGGTGGTGGCGATTACGCATCTCCCTCAATCCGCAGTCTACGGTGCGCGTCATCTCGTGGTGGCGAAGTCCGTTTCCGGCGGACGCACCCGCAGTGCCATAAAGGAGGTGTCCGGTGACGGAAGGGTGCATGAGATTGCGAGGATGCTCGGCGGCGAAAGCGCAACGTCGGTTGTCGTTCGCCATGCACAGGAACTCCTTGCCCTTGCTCAGTGATTGCGGTTTGTTGCACGGGATGGTTTTTGCTGTGCTGCCCGTCGTGAAACTGAAAGCGTTTCCGATAGGTGTTCTTCTGGCTTTCGTCTCCAGTATGCGGTGCAGTTGTGCGGTGTCCTTTCTTCTTCGTGGAGCGGCATGGTTTCCCCCTGTCTGAAACTGCGCCACGAGATATTGCAACTTCCGGCAGTTTCCTCGAAATGGTCGGCACTTGCAAGCACGGTGTGATTTGGTATAATACGCTAAATTTTTTGAAAGGAAAACTGGAAGATGTCGATTCTTATTGGATTTCTCTACGTGGTTGAAGTGTGCGTCTGTCTGCTTCTCGCCGGCATTGTCATGCTGCAGAAGCCCAAAGAGGGCGGGCTTGGCGGTGTGATAGGCGGAGGCGTCGCCGAAGCGGCTTTTGGAGCGGATGCCGGCAACGTGCTCATCAAGGGCACCGTGATTCTCGGCACAATCTTCCTGCTGAACACCTTGGCGCTTGCGAGGTTCACGTCGACGGTGCATTCCAAGAGCGTGATGGCTGGCGTAGAGCAGATGGCTCCTGCGCAGCAGGCGCCGGCGATGCCGGCTCCGGAGCTGCCTGCCGCCCCTGCGGCGGACGCCGCTCCTGCGTCTGCTCCATCGACGCAGCCTGCCGCTCCTGTGCAGATGCCGTCTCCCGCAAAAACGCCGACGGCTCCAGCCGCCCCAGCCAAGTGACTTGATGGTCACTTTCTGGGAAAAACCCTGCACGGCCGGCGAGGAA
The DNA here is from genome assembly GCA_964567665.1 of uncultured Lentisphaeraceae bacterium. Classification (GTDB taxonomy): domain Bacteria; phylum Verrucomicrobiota; class Kiritimatiellia; order RFP12; family UBA1067; genus UBA1731. The sequence goes on along the minus strand of CAZMNN010000003.1, from coordinate 17,237 downwards.
GTCGCCAATTCCGTGATACACATCGTCGGGTCACATCTTGGCTCGGCGATGATTGCTTTGCTGGTGTGGCAGGCCGTCCATTCGGGGGTGGATCTCGGATGGAAGATCACTTCCGCCTGCATATACGGCGCGACGGCGATACTGCTGTATTCCATATCAAGTGCGTACCATGCCGTGACATACAAACCGGCGAAGGATGTGCTGAACATCCTCGACCACATGGCGATATATTTTCTTATCGCCGGCACGTATACGCCGTTCTGCCTTGTCACTCTGCGAGCGAACGGCCATGCAGTCCTCGGCTGGAGCATATTTGGCGTGGAATGGGCGGCTGTGATGGCCGGAGTGCTTGTAAAGGTTTGGAACACCGGCAAATGCCGATACATATCGACCGCTGCGTACATTGTGATGGGGTGGGTCGCCGTTGTCGCAATCGTTCCGCTCGCCAAGGCGCTTCACGCGACAGGGTTCATGTGGCTTCTGCTTGGCGGGCTGCTGTATACGGTCGGGTGCATCTTCTACCTTTGGAAAAGCCTGCCGTACCATCATCCGATATGGCATCTGTTCGTGCTTGCCGGCTCGATATGCCACTTCTTCTGCATACTGTGGCATGTCATGTAGGATGGACGCAGAAAGGCAGATCAATTTACCGTTTCGTAAACCAGAACCAAAAACAAACTTGATAAGCCATGCACATAACCTGTCTCGACCTTGAAGGAGTACTCGTCCCGGAAATATGGATAGCGTTTGCGGAGAAGACCGGCATCCCGGATTTCCGTCGCACCACCCGTGACGAACCTGACTACGACAAGCTCATGCAGTACCGCCTTGCGCTGCTGAAGAAGCACAATCTCGGTTTCAGGGAGATCGAGTCCGTGATCTCGCAGATTGAGCCGATGGAAGGCGCCCGCGATTTTCTCGACTCCCTGCGTGAGAGGATGCAGGTGCTGATAATCTCCGATACGTTCGACCTTTTCGGAAGGCCGCTGATGAAGAAGCTCGGCTGGCCGTCGCTCTTCTGCAACGAACTTGAGGTGTCTCAGTCCGGCGAGGTGACCGGATACAGGATGCGCTGCCCCAAGTCAAAGCTGACCACAGTCCGCGCACTGCAGTCCTGCGGATTCGACACGATTGCCGCCGGCGACAGCTTCAACGACCTTGCCATGATCCGGGCCTCGAAGGCCGGATTCCTGTTCAGGTCTACGGATGCGATCAAGAACGACAACCCTGATCTCAAGGCGTTCGACGCATACGATGATCTGAAGGCCGCCATCTTCGAGGCCGCCGGAATCGTCGCGTAGACGGATCGGTTCCGTGAAGACCGCAATGCTGATGCGCAGCATGGCGGCAGACAGCTTTAGTGGGAGAGAGAAATGTTCAGCGCCGTATTTCTTGCCGTTTCGATGACGTTGCCGGTGGCTCAGGTCTCTGAGATCGCCGATTTCAAGACGCGGACGTATCCAGGACGCGTCGTGCCTGTCGCGCAGGTGAATGTCGTGCCGCAGGTTTCCGGAGAGATTCTGGAGGTGGGGTTCGAGAACGGCTCGGAGGTGAAGGCCGGACAGCTCCTTTACCGGCTTGACCCCGTGAAATACGAAGCGGCGGTGAAGAACGCCGAGGCGAAGGTCGCGGAGTGCAAGGCGAACCTTTCGTATGCGGAGCTTTCGTATGCGCGCCACAAGAAGCTGCTGGAGTCGCGTGCGGTGTCCCTTGACGCCGTCGACAATGCGCTGTCGCAGCGCGATTCGTCCAGGGCGGCGTACGCCGCCGCGCAGGCCGAGCTGATATCGGCGCGGGACGATCTCAGCCACTGCCGCATCACTGCGCCGATAAACGCCAAGGCCGGCTCCACGGCGTTCACCAAGGGCAACTACGTGACCACGCAGTCCGGGACGCTTGTCACGCTTGTCCAGTACCGTCCGATCCGTGTGCGCTTCTCGATATCGAACCGCGAGTACCTTGAGATGTTCGGTGGCTCCACAGGCGCCCTCCGCCGGGACGGTGTGGTCAAGCTTGCGCTTTCGGACGGCAAGGAGTACACGGAGCCGGGTGAGATCGAATACACGGAGAACATAGCGGATGAGCGTACGGACACAATGCAGGTATATGCCTGCTTCAAGAACGAGGCGTTCAACCTCAAGCCCGGCGGAACGGTGACGGTCACGCTCACGACGAAGAAGGGCGTGATGCGTCCGGCCATTCCGCCGACTGCCATCCTTCAGGACGTGCAAGGGCCGTACGTGTGGGTGCTCGACGAAGCCAACAGGGCGTCCAGGCGCTCCATCGCCCGCGGCGACATGTCTGGCGACTGGCTCTTCATCGAGAAGGGGCTGTCGGTCGGCGAGCGCATTGTCGGCGACGGCGCACACAAGGTCAGAAAAGGCATGACGGTAACCCCGGCACCGGAGCGTTGAGATGAAGAGGTCGTTCTCGCAGATATTCATCGACCATCCGAGGCTCGCCTGGGTGGTCATGATTGTGATAACGCTCTGCGGCACGTTCAGTCTGCTTCAGATGCCGGTATCGGAGTATCCGAACATAACCCCCGTTACGATCACAGTGTCGACGACGTACACGGGTGCGAGTGCGGCGGTGCTGAACGAGTCCGTCGCAATGGTGATCGAAGACCAGATAAACGGTGTGGACGACATCTGGTACTACAAGTCGAACTGCAACTCCAAGGGTTCCTACAACTGCTACTGTGTGTTCCGCCCCGGAACTCCGTCTAACATCGCCTTGGTGAACGTGCAGAACGCCGTCAAGCGGGCGGAGCCGAAGCTGCCGACGGAGGTGACGCAGTCCGGCATCACCGTGAAGAAAAGTCCGGAAGACCGAATGGTCATGTACATGTTCATGACCGACGGACGCGAAATGGACTTGATGGATCTCTCGAACTACGTGGAGAAGCAGGTCGCCGATGCCATCGCCCGAATGGACGGCGTCGCGCTCGTCGAGAGCGGCGGACGCACGTACGCGATGCGCATCTGGCTTGACCCGGTGCGGCTTTCCGGACTCAACGTCTCCATTGAGGAGATAAAGAGCGCAATCGAGTCCCAGAACATTCAGGCCGCCGCCGGAACGGTCGGCGGCGAATACGCGAACAAGTACCTTTCGTTCAAGCTGAACGTGAAGGGCCGGCTGAAGACCAAGGAGGAGTTCGAGAACATAATCGTACGCACCAATCCGGACACCGGCGCCCAGGTGCTTGTCAAGGACGTTGCGCGGGTGGAGCTTGGCTGCCGCGGATACACTATCCGCTCGCGCTTCAACGAAAACCCTGCGGTTTGGCTGAGCGTGTACAAGGCGCCGGAGGCGAATGCCGTCGCGACGGCGAAGCGCGTCAAGGCGGAGGTGGACAAATGGATTGCCCGAATGCCGGCCGGCGTGGTCGGCGTTCTGGCCGACGATACGACTGCGTTCACTCTCGTGTTCCTGAAGGAGACGTTCAACACGCTGATCATGGCGCTGATCCTGGTGGTGTTCATCACGTACCTGTTCCTGCAGGACTGGCGGGCCACGCTCATTCCGTCCATAGCAATCCCGGTTTCGCTCCTCGGAACGTTCACATTTCTGTACCCAGTCGGATGCACATTGAACGTGCTTACGATGTTCGGGCTTATTCTTGTGATCGGATCGCTTGTGGACGACGCGATTGTCGTCGTGGAGAACACTCAGGCGCTGATGGTCAGGGAGGGTCTGTCCGCAAAGGAGGCGGCCTCCAAGTCGATGGGGCAGATAACCGGCGCCGTGATTGCAACGACGCTGGTGACGCTTGCCTGCTACCTTCCGCTTGCATTCTACTCCGGCATGGTCGGCATGATGTACGTGCAGTTCGCGGTCACGATGTGCATTGCCCTCTCCCTGTCGTCCGTGGTGGCGCTGGTGCTGTCCCCGGTGCTGTGCGCCTATCTGCTCAAGCCGCCGTCCGGGAAGGGCAGCCGCCTCTTTGCGCCGTTCAACTGGACGTTGGACATGTCCCGCAGGTCGTATCTCGGATTCGTCAGGATGTTTGTGAGGCGCGGACTGCTTACGCTCATCCTTTTCGGCTGCGTGTCGGCGGCGCTGTGGTTCGTTTCCGGTCGTGTGCCGACTGCGTTCCTCCCGAAAGAGGATCGCGGATATGTGCAGGTGCGATGCCGTCTTGCGGAAGGGCAGACGCTTGAGCGGACGATTGCTGTCATAGACGAATTTCACGAGCGGGTGAAGGACATCCCCGGTGTGCAGTCCGTATCATCCACCTGCGGCAGGTCTTCGCTGTGGGGCAGCGGCGAGAACCTGGCGGACGTGCTGGTGCGTCTTGACCATTGGGATCTCCGCAAGACGCCAGAGACGCAGATCGACTACATCATGGAGAAGGTGCGCGAGTGCGCCGAAACGCTCTACGCCGGACAGTTCGTGCTGGCGCAGCCTGCGGCGATCAAGGGCCTGGGCGGGTCAAGCGGCGTCGGGTTCAACCTCTGCGCAATCGCCGGACAGGAGCCTGTTGAGCTTCTTGAGGTTGCAGACGACCTTGTGGCCAAGCTTTCAGCGAGTCCTCTTGTGAAATCTGCGGTGCACGGCTTCACCGCCTCCACCCCGGAACTCGAACTCAAGCTCGACAGGCGCAAGGCCGAAACTTTCGGGCTTACTCCGAAAGTCGTCTTCCAGACGCTCCAGAACAAGCTCGCATCCTACTACGTGAACGACTTCAATCTCAAGGGAGGCGTCTACGAAGTGAAGCTCCAGAACGACCCGGACAGGCGTGGTTCGATAAATGACGTCCTCGACATCCGCATTCCTACGAGCGACGGCGAAGCGGTGCCGCTTTCGTCCATAGGCGAGGTCGTGTACACCGCTGGCCCGCGTGAGACGATGAGCTACAACAAGATGCTGGCGGCTTGGGTTGACGTCACTCCGGCGGACGGCGTTCCGTCGTCGAAGATCATGGATCTCATACTTTCCGTCACGCTTCCGAAGGACTACGCGGTCGAGTGGGGACCGGTTGCCCTTCAGGAGAAGGAGAACGAAGGAAAGCTGCTGTGGCTCATGTGCGCGGCGATGCTCTTCGCCTACCTTTTCCTTGTCGCCCAGTACGAATCGTGGAACATTCCCGTGAGCGTGATGCTTTCGGTCGTCGTGGCACTCGCGGGAGCGATGTTCGGGCTGTGGCTCACCGATACGCCGCTATCCATCTACGCCCAGCTCGGTTGCGTGATGCTGATCGGGCTTTCGGCGAAGAACGCAATCCTCATGGTCGAGTTCTCACGGCAGGAGCGTCTCAGCGGAAAGAGCATAACCGATGCCGCGGTAAGCGGCGGCGACCTCCGCTTCCGTGCCGTGATGATGACGGCGTGGAGCTTCATCTTCGGTGTGCTGCCGCTCGTCTTTGCGTCCGGTGCGGGCGCCGCCGCCATGAAGGCGATAGGCATATGCACCTGCTGCGGAATGCTGGCTGCGACGTTCGTGGGCATTGTGTTCGTGCCGCCGCTCTACGCCGTGTTCCAGCGGATGCGCGAGTTCGTGAAGGGAGAAGAGAAGACGGTGCGGGAGACCGCCTGAAATGGGCGGGTACGTCGGAAGGCTGGCGCCAAGCCCGACGGGGGCTCTGCATCTCGGCAACGTCCGTACCTTCATGGTTGCGTGGCTTCGCGCCCGACAGGCCGGCGGGCGCATTGTCATGCGGATCGAGGATCTTGACCATCCAAGGCACAAGGATGGCGCTGCGGCGCAGGCGATCGATGACTTGCGCTGGCTTGGCTTCGACTGGGACGAAGTGCATGTCCAGAGCGAGAGGCGTCCGTTCTACGCAGCCGCGATGGAAAGCCTTGTGCGGAAGGGGCTTGCCTATCCGTGCGTATGTTCGCGCAGGGATGTGGAGACCGTGCAGTCCGCACCGCATGACGGCGAACAGCTGCATTATCCCGGAATCTGTCGAGGACGCTTTGCCGACTGGAATGCCGCCGTATCGCATATGCGGGCGAACGGATGCGACCGTCTGCCGTGCTGGCGGTTCAGGACGCCTGACGGCACGTCCGTCGAATTCGAGGATGGCTTTGCCGGACGATATTCAATGGATGTTTCGTCCGCACTTGGCGATTTCCCTCTTGCCCGTGACGAACACGGCGCAGGATACGCAGTCGCGGCGGTCGTTGATGACGCCGCAATGGGCATCACGGAAGTCGTTCGAGGCGACGACCTCCTTCCGGCAACTCCGCAGCAGCTGCTGCTCTACCGTGCGCTTGGACTGAAGGAGCCACGGTTTTTCCATGTGCCGCTCGTTGTCGGACCGGATGGACGCCGACTTGCGAAGCGCCATGGGGACACACGCATTTCGGCTTATCGTACCGACGGCGTTTCCCCTGAGACGATCATCGGATATCTTGCCGGTACGCTTGGAATTCACGTAAAAGAAAAACCGACCAGACTTGAAAGTCTGATCGGATTCTTCGATTCCGCGCAGTTGCCTCGGAATCCGCTTGTGTTTCAAGGACTTACTTGACCACAAGCTTGGAGTTGAACGTGCCTTTGTCGTTCGGCACGAACTCCGTGTTCTGGTCATCGGTCGCCCACTTGTCGCCGATGATGAACTTGTACTGGTACTCGCCGGGAGCGAGTTTGACGGTCGCCGAGTAGATGCCGTTCTGCTTCTTGAACGTCATCTTCTTCGCTTTCGTCTCCCAGTCGGTGAAGGATCCCGCCAAACGGACATCCTGACCGGCCTCAGCGTGCACGGTGAACGTGACGCTCTTGAGCGCAGGCTTCGTAGCCGCGCATTTCTTCGTGACCTTGCAGATGCAGGCCGTCTTCTTCGTCGCGGGCTTTGCGGCGGTTTTCACTTGCTTCTTCATCTCTGTTCTCTTTTCGTGTATTGGGGCTTACGCACCCACTTGTTTTCTAAACGGTTGCGTATTATACATAAACTGCATTCTTTTCGCAAGATGTTATGTTATGCTTGTGCATAAAATCAGCAAGCCATCCATTCCATGTCAGGGTATGGAATGGATGGCCTCCAAAATTGTCGATGAAGTCAGTCGCCGATGTGGAATGCGCCGAGCGGCAATCCAGCTTCGTTGTAGAGCGAACCGAACCACGGAGGAGAGAAGAGATACCGAAGCTTTTTCGGCTCGGCAACACCATCCGCACGGATTACGAGGTCGCGTCCCTCAATGATGCCGTTGCTGTGATAGCGCTTAGTTTCCTTGAGTTTGAGGTTGTCGATCTTCGCGGGGACGAACTTTCCGTCCGCACCGGCGATCTCAAACCCGTTTGCGACCGACCAGTCGGGATTGTAGAGATACCAGCCTTCGGCGTCGTTGAAGGAAAGGATGAACTTGTCACCTTCGATCTTCCAGCTTTTCAGCGTTGGCGAATCGGCCTTGATGCCGGTGAATCCGTAGTCGCGCTTGAGCGCGAGAGCGGCGAGGCGCATGCCGACCGTCTCCTTGTCGTTCGGATGGACGTCCGCAAGGTTGCCACGGTCGTTGATGATCGCCATGCCCGCGTTCTTCTCGGCTGCGGCGAAGATCGCCTGTCCCTCCTGGATTGCCGCGATCTTGTCATATCCCCACGGCGCGAGCTGAACGAAGTAGAGCTTGAGGTCGGGATTGCGGAACTCCTTCGCCCAGCCGTTGTAGAGCGCGTGCATCTTCGCCGCATATCCATGTCCTTCTCCTGCGTTTGAACAGCCCTGATACCAGATGAAGCCCTTGATTGCGAAAGGCGTCCACGGTTCAACCATTTCGTTCCAGAGGACGCGTGGCTGATCCTGGATGCGGTCGAAAGGCATCTTTTTTGCGTCTTTCTGCGCGTTGAACGTTGCCGCATCGAAGATTTCGCGTGTTCCTTCCGCCGCGCACGACTGCACTGTCGCAAACCCGCTTGCGGGCGTCCACGGCTCGATGCGCGTTCCGCCCCAGTACGTGCCGACGATGCCGACGGGAATGCCCAGTGCGTTGTGGAGTTCAAGCGCAAAGTAGATGCCCATCGCGGAGAAGCTGTTGTCGCGCATCAGGTTTTCGGGCGTAAACGTCTTCCATTGGACTGGTTTTGCGGGAGTCTTCTTCGGCGTGACGGATGTCCTGTAGTTACTCTGATGGCAGAAGCGCACGAGCGGCTTATGCGTCATCATCGCACGCAACGCGCCCTTCGCGTCGCGGAAGTGCGGATTGCGTGTGCAAAGCGGAAGTTCCGCATTGGACTGCCCTGCGCAGAACCAGACCTCGCCGACAAGGACGTCCTTCGCCTCGGCGTCGTTCGCTTTGAGAACGCGCCCCGTGCATGATGCCTCCATCGGCGCGAGCTTCACGCACCATGCGCCATCCGTGCCCGCTGTTGTTGCTATGCTCTGCTCTCCGAACGTCACCGTCACTTTTTCGCCTGCATCCGCCGTGCCCCACACAGGGACTTCACGTCCGCGCTGCAGCACAACGCCGTCCGTAAACGGCACTCCCAGTTCGACCTTCGCTTCCGCACTCCACACGCCCGCCGCAACCAGCACGGCGCACAGCATTTTCCCGTTCATCGCCATTCTCCTTTCAGTTGTGAATTTATGGGATGATTATAGCACATCCATGCTTCGCGTTCTCTGTTTTGATTCTTTGCCGCTCCGCAAGATATTGCCATTTTTGATCTCTAAAAAGTTTGGCGGTATTGCGCCGTGAAATCGGATGTGGTATAATGTGCGCCGTTTTTGGAAAAAAGACATGAACGGTCGATTCGAGTTTACGTGGTTTTATTACTTCGGATATGCAGTCCGGAGCGGTTTCGCGCATACTTGAACGGTCAAGAGAACCAGTTGTCAGGCAAGCGGCCCCGCTCCGGAAGAGAGCGAGGCCGTTTTTGTTTTTGCTTGATGACGGCAAATGATGAATTGAGAAAGGCAAAAGACAGATGATCATCGTATTGAAGAAGGGCGCCGATCCGAAGCAGGTCGACAGCCTTGTGAAGTGGCTGAAGGAGCGCCACATCACACCGAACATAAGCACCGGCGAGCGTGAGACGCTCATTGGCTGCATCGGCGATGTGGCGAAGATGGACATTGGCCTCGTGCAGGCGCTCAGCGTCGTCGAGAGCGTCCAGCGCATCCAGGAGCCGTACAAGGCCGCGAACAGGAAGTTCCATCCCGATGATTCGGTCATTGACTGCGCCGGCGCGAAAATCGGCGGCGGACACTTCCAGGTCGTCGCGGGGCCGTGCAGCGTGGAGTCCGTGGAGCAGATGGTCGGCATAGCAAAAAGCGTTAAGGCCGCAGGCGCGACGCTGCTTCGCGGCGGCGCGTTCAAGCCGCGCACGTCGCCGTATTCGTTCCAGGGGCTTGGAAAGCGCGGTCTCGACATCCTTCTTGAAGCGAAGCGTGAGACAGGGTTGCCGATAGTGACCGAACTCATGAGCATCGAACATCTCCCGCTGTTCAATGACGTTGACGTGATTCAGATCGGCGCCCGCAACATGCAGAACTTCGATCTTCTCAAGGAGGTCGGCTCCATGACGAAAAAGCCGATCCTTCTCAAGCGCGGCATGAGTGCAACGCTGCAGGAGCTGCTGATGAGCGCGGAGTACATCATGGCCAGCGGCAATCCGAACGTGATGCTCTGCGAACGCGGCATACGCACGTTTGAGACGGCGACGAGAAACACGATAGACCTGACCGTGATACCGGTGCTGAAACGGCTCTCGCATCTTCCCGTTGTCGTGGATCCCAGCCACTCCACGGGATATGCGCACCTTGTGGATCCGTGCGCGATGGGCGCAACGGTGATGGGCGCTGATGCGCTGATAATCGAAGTCCACAACGATCCGCCACACGCCCTCTGCGACGGTGTGCAGAGCCAGACGCCCGAAATGTTCGCGGAGACGATGAAGAAGGTGTCCGCGCTTCGCCCTTACGCATGGAAGAGAGGTTGACAATGAACGGAAAGACAGGCGATCAGGATCTGCTCAAGATCCGGAACGAGATAGACACGATCGACGGCGAACTTGTGAAGCTGCTTGTGCGCCGCATGGAGGCATCCGAGAAGGTTGCGGCGGCCAAGCGCGTAAGCGGAACGCCGGTCTGCGACCCGGTGCGCGAACGCGAAATACTCGCGAAGGTCGCGAAGACGGTCGGACCGGATTTCGAGAACGAGGCGCGGCTTCTTTTCACTACGCTGATGTCCATGTCGCGTGGACGCCAGCGTGCGGAGCTTGCCGGAGAGGATGCGTTCGCAAAGACCGTGAAGACGGCGATCGAGTCCACGCCCGAACGGTTTCCGTCCTCGGCCACGGTTGCGTGCTCCGGCGTGGAAGGCTCGTACTCGCAGCAGGCGGTGTGCCGCCTGGTGCAGTTCCCGACAATCTTCTACTTCAAGGGGTTCGATGATGTGTTCTCCGCAGTCGAGAAGGGGATGTGCGACTATGGTGTGCTGCCGATAGAGAACTCTGCGGTGGGAAGCGTGACCGCTGTGTACGACCTCATGGCGCGGCACAACTTCAAGATAGTGCGGGCGCTGAAGCTGCGCATCCGCCACGTGCTGCTTGCGCCGCACGGGGTGAAGTTCGAGGACGTGAAGGAGGTGTCGAGCCATCCCCACGCGATAGCGCAGTGCTCCGAGTTCCTGCGGGGGCATCCCGACATCCATGCCATGCCGGCGACGAACACCGCCGCAGCGGCTGCGGAGTTGGCGAAGTCTGGACGCAGGGATGCCGCCGTCATCGCGTCACGCGAATGCGCCGAGCTGTACGGGCTTGACGTGCTTCGCGAGGACATATCGAACACCGCAAGCAACTATACGCGGTTCATCTGCATATCGAAACGTACCGAGATATATCCGGACGCCGACAAGTTCTCCGTGATGATGAGCCTCAACCACCGTCCGGGTGCGTTGACTGACGTCCTCGTGAAGTTTGCCGCCGCAGGGGTGAACCTCACGAAGCTTGAGTCGCGTCCGGTGCCGGGATCCGATTTCGAGTTCCGCTTCACCTTCGATTTCGAGGCGTCGCCCCGCGATCCGCGTGTCGTGAAGATGCTTTCCGGATTCAGCATCGATCCTGAAATAGAGCACTTCACGTTCCTCGGATCGTATTCCGAAAAATGACGGAGGACGAACCATGACGCGCATCAGAGTGGGGACGGCGGTTCCGTACGACGTCATCGTGGGGGATGGCGTCTCCGCCGCCGCCCCTGCGTTTGTCCGTGAGACGCTCGGCAAGCCGCGCAAGGTTGCGCTGGTGACGGACACGAATGTGGACGCGCTGCACGGCGATGCTGTTGCAGGAGGCTTCGCCGAAGCGGGATTCGAGGTGTCGCGGTTCGTGTTCCCGGCTGGAGAGCGCTCCAAGACGTTGTCAACGTATGCGTCGCTCATGGATTTCCTGGCTGCGCACCGTTTGGACAGGTCGGACGTTCTGGCGGCGCTTGGCGGCGGCGTTGTCGGCGACATGGCCGGATTTGCCGCCGCCACGTACATGCGCGGCATAGATTTTGTGCAGATACCAACATCACTGCTCGCGATGGTGGATTCGTCCGTAGGCGGCAAGACGGGTGTGGATATCGCCGCCGGGAAGAATCTTGTCGGTGCGTTCCATCAGCCGCGAGCGGTGTTCTGCGATATGCGCTTTCTCGCCACCCTCCCGGATGGATGGCGCATGGACGGCATGGGAGAGGTGCTAAAGTACGCCGTGCTTGGCGACGAACCGCTTTTCGCTAAACTTGAGGCCGACCCGCACGAAAAGATCGGCGAAATGGAAATAGCCGCCTGCATCGACATGAAGCGCAACGTCGTGGAGAGGGACGAGCGCGAGGGCGGCATCCGTAAACTCCTAAACCTTGGGCATACGTTCGCCCATGTAATCGAAAAACTGAGCGGATATTCCGTCTCGCACGGACGCGCCGTGGCCACGGGAATTGCGATGATTTCGCGGTACGCCGCAAAGTCCGGGCAGCTTGCGCAGACTGACGCCATGCGCATCGAGGCGCTTGTCGCGGCAATGGGGTACGTCTCCCATCCCGACTTCTCTCCGGCGGATCTTGCAGAGGCGGCGCTCGGCGACAAGAAGGTTTCCGGCGAACATCTGGATCTGGTCGTTCCGCAGGCAATCGGCAGGTGCGTCGTGAAAAGGATTCCGCTTGCGGATATGAGAAAGGTGGCTGAGGATGCACGTTGAATCCGGCAGCAAGACGATTCTTCCGGGCGCACGTAGAGGCCGTGTGACTATCCCGTCCTCGAAGTCCATTGCGCACAGGGAGATCATCGCCGCGGCATTGAGCGGCGTGGAGGGGCCGAAGATACGCGGCGTCTCAAAGGACATCGAGGCGACGCGGCGATGTCTGGCGTCGATGATGTCAGGCGAGCATGAATGGCATTGCGGAGAAAGCGGATCGACTTTGCGTTTCCTAACGCCGATCGCCGGCGTGATGGGCTGGAAGGGCAGGTTCGTGTGCGAGGGAAGGCTGGCCGAGCGCCCGGTGATGCCGTTTGAGCGAAAGGCAAGGTATGTCGTGCCGGGGAACGTCTCGTCGCAGTTCGTTTCCGGACTTCTCTTTGCCCTGCCGCTTGCGGACTGGGACAGCGAAATCGTCATTGACGGCGAACTCCAGAGCGCCGCATACGTCGCGCTCACCGAGGCGACGCTGCACGATGCCGGGATAGCGCTTGAAAAACCGTCCGTCGGCGTATGGCGGATAAAGGGCGGACAGCGCTACCGCATGAGCGGCGGGCGCGAGGTCGAGGGCGACTGGTCTCAGGCCGCGTTCTTCCTTGCGATGGATGGAGTTGAGGTTGACGGCCTGAACGCAAGGTCGCTTCAGGGCGACAGGGCTGTGGAATGGCTGCTTGATTCGCGGCTTGTAGATGCCGGCCCAGTTCCGGATTTGATACCCGCGCTTGCCGCACACGCCGCATCGAGACCGGGTGAGACGAGGTTCGTCAACTGCGGCAGGTTGCGTCTCAAGGAAAGCGACAGGCTCGAATCGACGGCGGCGATGGTCAACGCCGTTGGAGGCGATGCGCACATTGAGGGCGACGTGCTTGTCGTGCAGGGCAGCACAACGCTGCGCGGCGGCATGGTGAAGACCTGCGGCGATCATCGCATAGCCATGTCGGCCGCAGTGTTCGCCTGCTCCGCATCCGGGCCTGTGACGGTGGACGACGCCTCTGTCGTCGCAAAGTCGTACCCCGGTTTCTGGAATGATTTTGACAGCCTTGAAAGGACGATGAAATGAACAGCACATTCGGCAAGAACTTTCGCATCGCAATTTTTGGCGAATCGCATGCGGCGGCGATCGGCGTGGATATCGAGGGCGTTCCGGCCGGCTTCAGAATTGACATGGAGGAACTGCAGGCGTTCCTGAATCGCCGCGCCCCAGGGCGCGACGGATTCTCCACGCAGAGGCGGGAGGCGGACATCCCGGAGTTCCTTTGCGGAGTGAAGGACGGCATCGCAACCGGTGCGCCGATCGCCGCGATAATACGCAACGGCGATACGCGGTCGGCAGACTACGGAAACGTCGCCAATGTTCCGCGTCCCGGCCATGCGGACTATCCGGCGGAGGTGAAGTTCGGCGGGTGGCAGGACAAGGCCGGCGGCGGACATTTCTCCGGACGCCTGACCGCACCGCTCTGCATGGCGGGTGGGATCGCCATCCAGCTGTTGAGGCGTTCAGGCGTGACGGTCGCCGCCAGGGCCGTCCGTATCGGCGGAGAGACTGATGAAGACAGGATGAAGGCTGCGATTGCGGCGGCGCGTGCCGATGGCGATTCTGTCGGCGGTGTTGTGCAGGCTGAGATATCCGGACTGCCTGCCGGGATCGGTGATCCCATGTTCTCGGGTTTGGAGAACCGCATCGCGCAGGTCATGTTCGGGATACCGGCCGTAAAGGGCATAGAGTTCGGCGAAGGGTTCGCTGTCGCGGATATGAAAGGCAGCGAGAACAACGACCCGTATGGAATCGTGGACGGAAAGGTCATGCCGCTCACCAACCATGCCGGCGGCATCTTGGGCGGCATATCGACAGGCGCACCGATTGTGTTCCGTGTGGCGTTCAAGCCTACGCCGTCCATTGCGCGGCAGCAGGATTCCGTGGATCTTACGACGGGCAGTCCGGTCAAGCTTGCGGTCAAGGGAAGGCATGATCCGTGCGTGGCGCTTCGCGCCGTGCCGTGCGTGGAGGCCGCCGCAGCGATTGCTGTATGCGATGCGGCCGCCTCCATGCTATGCGCCCCGCAGAACCGGAAATCGCAAATCAATCAGTCGTAAGTCTACGAACCCACGGATCGACAAACGAGACAACCTTCAAACGGGAAATCGGTGATGAATTGCGCAAAGATTACGGTCGGTGTCAGAGGAATGGGGCTTATCGGCGGCTCGTTCGAAAAGGCGTTCCGGAAAGCCGGATATCGCGTAGTAAACCTCAAGGACGCAACCGCCGCGGTTATCGGTGAATGTGGGCTTGTGGTTGTGTGCCTTCCGCCTTTGATGGTTGCTCCCTGGATCTCCGAACACGCCAACGACTTTGCGCAGGGCGCAATCGTCACGGACGCCGCCGGAGTGAAGGGTGTGGTGTGCGAAGCGCTTGAGCCGGTCGCCAGATGTGCGAAGTGGACGTATGTCGGAGGGCATCCCATGGCGGGGAAGGAGCGCAGCGGATATGCGAACTCCACCGCAGACCTGTATCGCGGTGCATCGATGATATTCACGCCGTACGGCTGGACCGATCCGGCGGCAATCGAGCGGTTGAAGGCTTTGTTTGCCCAGATCGGATTCTCGCGATTCGTGACAACCACGCCGGCTCGGCACGACGAGATGATAGCCTACACAAGCCAGCTTGCGCACGTCGTTTCGTCGGCATACGTCCGAGATCGGCTCGCGGCGTCGCATTCAGGCTTCTCCGCCGGCAGCTACCAGGACATGACACGGGTTGCCACCGTCGATCCGGACATCTGGACGTCGCTCTTCCTCTCAAACCGCAAGGCGCTTGAGGAAGTGCTTTCGAGGTTGATCGACAGGCTTGACGGGTATCTCGATGCGATACGCAGCGGAGACACCGCCGCGCTGCGGGCGTTGCTGGCGGAGGGGCGCAGCGCCAAGGAATCGTCCATGTGAGGAGGGTGAAATGTCGTTGAAATGCGGATTGCTCGGCGAGAGGCTTGTGCACAGCAGGTCTCCGGAGATACACAGCAGACTTGGCGGCTACGAGTACCGTCTGTACGAAAAGGCGCCTGAGGATGTGGAAGACTTCGTGCTGCACGGCGACTACGATGTGATAAACGTGACCATACCGTACAAGAAGGTTGCGTTCGGTCTGTGCAATGAGGTTTCACCGGTTGCGGCGGAGCTTGGCAACGCAAACGTCCTGGTGAAGAGACTCGATGGAACGCTTTTCGGCGACAACACGGACAAGGCGGGATTCGAGAAGCTTGTGGAAATCGTCGGAGTGGACGTGCAGGGGAAAAAATGTGTGGTGCTCGGCACCGGAGGGGCGGCGATGACCGCCGCCGCAGCGCTGCGCGGGCTTGGCGCATCGTGTGTAACGCACATCTCCCGCTCTGGTGAAGACAACTACGGGAATCTTGAACGGAACGCCGATGCCGCTGTGCTTGTGAACGCAACCCCGGTCGGGATGTTCCCGAATGTCGATGCGCAGCCAGTGTCGCTGTCGGCATTTCCGAAGTGCGAAGCGGTGATAGACCTGATCTACAATCCATCGCCGACAAGGCTGCTCGCGGAGGCGGAGAGGCTCAACATACCGAACGTTGGAGGGATGCCGATGCTTGTCGAGCAGGCTCGGCTTGCAAGCCTGTACATGAATGCCAACCTCTATCTCTACGGTGCGCCCGGATCAGGCAAGTCGACGTACGGGCGGCGGCTGTCTGCTGAGAAGGGAATGCCTTTTGTGGATCTCGATGCAGAGATAGAGCGCAGATGCGGCATGAAGATTGCGGAGATGTTTGCGCGGGATGGCGAGCGTGCGTTTCGCGGAATCGAGAGCGCGGAGCTGAAGCGCGTCGCATCGAAGCCAGGACAGGTGGTGGCGCTCGGCGGCGGCGCACTGCTCGATCCCGCATCGCGCAAAGTCGCGGAGACCACAGGGCGCGTCGTCTTCATCGAATGCGACGAAGCGGAGCTGCTTCGCCGTACGGCCTCTTCCTCAGGGCGACCGCTGCTTGCGGGCGATGCCGCCGTGCGGTTGCGCAATCTTCTTGCCGCCCGCCGCGAACACTACGCCTCGTTCCGAGAGAGAATATCCGTCCCAAACATCAGCGCGTAAGCGCCATTCTTATCCCCCACTGCACACCACCACTCCCTGCCAGGCGGACGGCCATCTCCATGGAGATGGTGACGCTGTCCTTTCTTCTTCGTGGATTGGCATGGTTTCCCCCTGTTTGAAACTGCGCCACGAGATATTGCAACTTCCCAATTCATGCGAACCTTTCAGGACATGTATGTGGCGGATGACGGATTGTGTTAGAATGTGAGTGTTTTCAGGCATAGTCTGGTCGGCTGGATTTGCCTCATAAGCAAAAGGAAGTATACAATGAACATGAACCGCAAACTGTTTCTCAAAAACGCCTCGGCGTTTGCCGCCACAGGCGTCTTGCTGTCTGCCTGCGCGAAAGCGGAGAAGCGCACATCGACTGCAGCAGGAATAAAATACCCGGTGACAGTCAAGAAAGACAGAATCCTCGTCGTCTACTTTTCACGCAGCGGCAACACGCGCTACGCGGCTGAGACGTTTACCCAGGCGTGTGGCGGTGCGCGTCTCGTGGAACTCAAGGCGGCAAAACCATACGCCGCCGAGTACAACGCCTGTTGCGAGGAGGCGAAGCCGGAATGCCGCTCTGGTACACTACGTCCGATTCGGAAGATTTCCGACCTCGACATCGCGGCGTATGACGCTGTAATCGTAGGGACGCCGAACTGGTGGGGAACGATGGCACCGCCCGTGCGCACATGGGTGAGCGAGAACGCCGCCGCGCTGAAGGCAAAGACGGTCTGCCTGTTCCAGACGCATGGCGGCGGCGGGATGCAGAACTGCGCACGCGACTTTGCCGCGCTTCTGCCGGATACGAATGTCCTGCCCGCCCAGGCTTACCTTGGTGCGACAATCAAGGTGCGTCCTGGTCTAAAATCCTTCATCACCGACCGCTTTATCATTGAGGTCTGATTCGTCAATGTAGGTGAAGCGCTTAGAATTGAGTTCTAATGAACCAACGATGATGCAAACGTCTCGCGCCCCGTGAAGCGCAGGAGGGCTTCGAGCGTCGTCGCCGGGTGGGGCGGAC
>CAZMNN010000002.1:21986-108897 GCA_964567665.1 uncultured Lentisphaeraceae bacterium | reverse complement strand
CGACGAAAATCATCAGCGAATACCACCAGAAGTCGCCGAGACGGGCATGAAGACGTGCAAACATAGTAGGCTGAATTATATCAAATTCCGGATTCCGTTCGTCTCCGAAAGCAGGAAGGTCGTCTCGTGCCGTGTGAGCTAAGGCGATACCTGCCAATGCTGAACATACTGTCGCAAATAAAATGACATAAAATGCGATTTGACAAAAAAAAAACCGCTTATGATAGAATCGCCGACAATTTTTATAAATTTTATCGGGAGTGTATCATGTCACAATGCAATATCTTACGGCGTCAGATGTTTTTGGCACTGGCATCATTTGGTGTGGCACCGTTCGCCGTGACGGCTTTTGCCGCGTCGGTTTCGGCCGGCTACCGTGAGACGGTCGGCCTGTCGGTGGCGGCCGGAGCGCAGACGGCGTTGACGGAGCGTGTTGCGCTCTCCGCCGATGGACACTTCATAAAGGCTGGAGACGGGATGTTGACAATGCCCGTTGGCGCGGTCGATTCAAGTGTCTCTCCGACTGTTCACGTGCTGGGCGGGACGCTTGCGCTCACGACGGCGGCAACCCCGTCTGTGGATGCCGCAACTCCGCCGGAGGTAATTGCCCGCAAGGCGGCGTTCTGGGTCGATGCGGCGGACGGCCATGGACTTGTGGCGACGAATGGCGAATCGGGTGCGGCCTATGCCGCCCGTTGGTGCGACCGCCGCGAGACGAATTCGTCAGCACCGACGATGTGGTATGCCGAGCCGTGGTGGACAAACTCGACCTCTTCTGCGCTTTGGGGCGTTCCGCCGGCCGTCAAGACGGTGGACGGTCGCCGCGCCGTTTTTTTCGGCGGCAAAAGCTCCAGCCAGTGCATGTTGTTCTGCAAAAACGGAAAGACGGCGAAGCTTTCGGATGTTCGCGACGTCTTCCTCGTGATTGGCGTCACGAACTGTCTCGGTCTTGTGCTTGGGCATTACGGCGATCCCGGCTCGCCGTTCTTTAACACCGCTGTCGAGGATTGGCCTGTCAAGCGATTCCACTTTCCGCGCAACGATGTTGGCATCGACAGCTATGTGGCGCGGTTCTATCTCGACGGAATGCGTTTCGATCCGTTCACCGTCGGGCCGAAACGCGGCTTCCAGCTGTACGAACGCCATCATGTTGAAGACATTCGTGCAGATACGGGGGCGATGGCGTTTTTTACGGGATACAGCGATAAGAAATCATGCGAAGGCGGCGATTATCTGAGCGAGGCCGTCATTTTCACGAACCGGCTCACCGAAGTGGAGCGTCTCGATGTCCAGCAGTATCTGATGGCGAAGTGGAGTCTCCCTCATGTGCTGCGTCCGGAGACGCCGATGCAGCGGAATTACGCGACGTTTGCCATGTCGTCCAACGCCACGGTCGAGGTGACGGTCGACGGCGCGGACACACTGGACGATATCCGCTTTTCCGGCGAGGGGACGCTCGTCAAGAAAGGCTCCGGCACGCTGACGCTCGGGCCGTCTGACGCCGTTCCGTTCAGCGGAACGCTCAGCATTGAAGACGGCGCTGTTGCGACACGCGGCGGACGCATCCCGTCCGTTCGGCTCGCTTCGGGCGACCGGCTCAACTCCCGTGAAGTCAACACTTCGTCTGCCGCGTCCGACACGCCGGAAGGGCAGTCCGCCGCCGCAACTACCGTGACTGTGCATGGCGATGCGGGTGACGGAACGGTCGTCAAGGACGGAGCCGGTCCGGCGCGTGTGCGTTCGATTGCGCCGGACGTGAAGCGCCTGAAGGTGACGGAAGGACAGCTTGTCCTGGACGCTGGGAACATGGCGCAGACGTTTTCGCCCGCAAACGCCGTTTCGGCAACGATTCCGAACCACGATTTCGAGCAGTGCCCCGCAAGCCTCTTTCGCACCGACGCGCCCTATGCCCAATCCTACAAACTGGACGCCGCCTCCGGGTGGACGGCTCTGAACGGCGCGTCCGATGCCGTGGTGCTGACGTCCGTGCCGTCGTCGCTCGGCGACAAGTGGGGGACATGGTGTTCGCATCCGTGTCCGCAGGGGACGAACGTGCTGTATCTCATCAGCCACGCGGGGGCGTACACCACGGTGACGTTTCCGGCGAATGGCTATTACCAGGGCAGTGTGCTGGCGTCCGTCCGCAGTCGAGGCGATCAGCCAAAGTATTCGCCGGTTGACGTGTTTCTTGGGGCGGACCTCAGTTCGACGAACGTGATCGGAACGGTCGTCGGCGCGATGAAAAACAATGCCGCGCAGGATTTCCGCCGGTACTATTTCAGGACGCCGTATGTCGAGGCCGGCAAGGCGTACGTGTTCGGCGTCAAGAGCCGGGAGAAGGTGGATGCCGGCATTGCCTTGGACGATTTTCGACTTGACCTGATTCCGGACGGAGAAAGCCGGCAGGCGGCCTACAGGATTCCGAACGGGGACTTTGAGCAGATCGGGCCGATTGCGCACGTCTGGCGTTTGACCAATGGATGTTCCGTCGCCGAGTGGACGTTCTGCGACTGGTTGGTGAAGTCCGTTCCGGCCGTGGCGGTCGCGTTGCCTTCTACAATCTGCGGAAGCGGGCGGCTGTTCTCGGCGGCGGACGTGATGTGGAACTCCGTTCAGATTGCGTTGGCGTCCAATTCCTGGGTCGAGACGACGTTCACGCCGTCGGCCGGGACGTATTGGCTGCGCGGGCGGATGGCGGACTGGCCGGCGAATTGGGAGGGGACGACGTTTGGCACGGTCGGCGCGACCGTCCGGGCGGCGGTGACGCTGAACGGCGCGTCCGTAGAACTCGGTTCGCAGGTCGCTTCGAGCCATATGCTTGCGGGGTACGTGTGGCCAAATGCGTTCACGGTCGATGGCGCAATGCCGGTGACGCTGCGCATTGAGCAGATCGGCAAGAACAGCATTGCGCTCGTGGACGACTTTGAACTCGTATCCGCAATGACGGATGAACTGCTTTCCGATACGGCTGTCGAAGACCAGACAAAATGGGTCGCGCTTGATCCGGCGGCGCCGAAGCTTGTTCCGGATGGCGCCCAAAGCGGCTATCTTCGGAATTACGACGGTGCACTTGGCACGGAGCCGTTTGGAACGTACTGGGGGTACAACCGCTTTGCGGGAGACCGGTACATCTTCCTCGCGCAGAACGGGGGTGTGCAGCAGTCCGTGACGATTCCGCAGTCCGGAATCTATCGGCTCACGTACCACGAGCGTTCGCGTGTGACGCCGCACAACGGCGGCAATCCCGTGCGGGCGTGGATCCGGAGCGAGGATGGTTCGTACACCAACTTCATCTCGAAGTCTACGCGCTACATCTGCACCAACTTCGTCGAGCGCACATTCATGTTCAATCTGCCGTCCGCCGGACGCTACGTGCTGGCGTTCCAGGGCACGGGCTGCAACTGGGCGACCAATCCGAACGAGGATCTTGAGGCGCTGATTGACGGCGTTTCGCTCAAGTATATCGCCGAGACGCCTGTCGCTGCTCCGGACGTGCCGGCGCGTATGCGCATCAGCGTGGCGGAAGGGGCGATGCTGGCTCTCGACTTCCCCGGAACGATACACACCGGCACGGTCACTCTTGGCGGGAAGCGTGTGGTCGGGCGTATCGATTCCACGACGCATCCGGACTTCATCTGCGGAATGGGGTCCATCGAGGCGAGACCCGAAGGTGCAGTGATAGTAATCAGGTAGTGCATCGCCGGGGCGTTCCGGCGGAGAAGGACAGGTTATGGCAAGCAGATTCTGTGTGGCCGCCGTTGCGGTCTGCACATCGTCGTTTGCGGTGGCGGACGTTGTGTTCGACGCCTCAAACACATTCGGCGGCATTCGTGCGGGGAGATCGTGTGCGGCATCCATAAAGGGCGGAACGCTTCGCGTGACGGACATTGAACGTGATCCGCAGCTCGCGTTTCCGCCCATGACGATAGACCCGTCGGAGATAGACACGCTGGAATACCGGTATCGCGCAAGCGGAACGGGAAAGGCCGCCGGACAGCTGTACTACTGGACGGCGGGCGGCACGGCGTCGGACGGCCGGAAATGGTCGTTGCCTTCGCCTGTTGCGGATGGGCAGTGGCACACGGTCTCGCTTGGGCTGAAGTCCATCGCCAACCGGGCGAGCTGGCTCAACGGCGGTGTGATCACGGGGTTGCGCTTCGATCCGACGGATGCGGCCGGCGGATCGATAGAGTACGAATACATCAAGTTGAAAGGTTCGGCCGCAAAGGTTGCCGCGAAGATTCCGGCGTGGCATGGAAAGCTTGATGCTCCAGAATGGCCTGAAGTAGAGCCGAAGTACTACAACCATGCAGATGATCCCATGTTTACGGTCAAGGGGGCCACGTTCAAGGGACGCTTCGTTTCGGCTGTGGCCGATGCGGAAGGGAAGAAGAGCGGCAGGTTTCATCTGCGGCGGCGGTTCAAGCTGAAAGGCGCACCGTCCGACGCCTGGCTTCAGGGCATGGGCGACAACCGGGCGACGTTTGCCCTCAACGGGCGCGTGGCCATGCGTACGCGGTATCGATACGACATTGCCGAAAACGTGAGTGCGCGAGAAAACGTGCTGCCGCTCCTGAAGGCTGGCGAGAATGTCCTGACGGTGGACTACGAGACAGACAGGCTGTTTGAGTATTCCGTTCCGCGCACGTTCCCCGGCGGCATTGTGGCCGAGCTTTTCGTGTCCTATCCCGACGGGTCGCATGAGCGAATCGACACGGACGACCGGTTTGAGTCTTCCGTGAACGGCAAGGAATGGACGGGCGTCGTTCTCTCCGCGCCTCCGCCCGCGCCGCCGCGTGACACGCGGCTTCCCTACTGCGATTTTGAGCATCCGCAGACATTTCTCGGCGGCGGGCCGGAGGCGGACTGCGTGAAGGCGGGCGAGACTGTAATGCTGCGCTATTCGTTCGAGGGAGAGGTGCCCGCCGTTCCGTTCTCTGTGCGCGTGGCGCTGATGAAGGGGACATCCCTCTGGTGGGACGAGGAGATGGAGATCGCGGCCACCAACATCGTGCGGCTGGCAGGCGGGCGTTGGCGGATGGACGTTCCGTTTGCCGCGCCGCTCTACATCCACGCGGGCGACTACGAGGTTTCGCTTGAGTCGAATTCCATCTACTGCCGCACGGGCGGGCGGATGGCCGGTCGCCTTGCCGTTGTCGCGGCGGACGTCATTCCGGGCTTTGAGAAGCCGGTTGCGGCGGAAATGAAGAAGATTGCGGGATGCCCTGCGGTGCACGTTGACGGACGGCCTTTCCCCGTCCTGTGGGGCGGCAGCGCCTACGGAAAGCGCATCGACCGTCTGCCGCGCCACAGCGACATGCCGCTGACTGTCGTCACGGCCTACATGCCGAACTACAAGGAATGGCATCCCCGGATGGGTGTCTACGATTTCGCCGCGTTCGACCGCACGGCCGAGAAGTTCCGCCGCACCAACCCGAATGCCTACTTCATCTGGGATCTGCAGCTGTATCCGCCGGACGACTTCGCGCTCAAATGCCCGGACGAGATGTCCGCCGACGACACGGACGACTGTTCACCGGTGGCGCGGTTCAGCTGGAGCTATGCGTCGAAGCGCGGCATGAACGAAATCAAGGAGATGGCCGAAAAGGCAATCAGGTGGCTTGAGGCGTCGCCGTATGCCAACCGGATCATCGGCTACCGCGTCAATTCCGGTCACACGATCGAGTGGCTCGGCTGGGGCTCGCGACCGGGACGCGCACGGGATTTTTCGCCGGTGGGCAAGGCGGCGTTTACGCGATTCGCCGCAGAGCGCTATCCGTCATTGAAGAATCCGCACGTGCCGACGCTTGAGGAGCGTCGCGATCTCGATGCGCCGAACGACATTCTGTGGGATCGCGAGCGTCATCTGAACGCCATCGCCTACATGGAATACGCATCATGGATAATCGCGCAGGACGTGCTGGAGACGTGCGGACACGCCAAGGCGACGCTCAAGTCGCTGGGGCGCACGAAGCTCGTCGGAACGTACTACGGCTACACGCACTACCTGAACATCACCGGCCGCGATGCTTGGCGTGGACACTTTGCGTTGCGGGAAATCCTCGACCGCAGCAACGGCGCAATCGACTTTCTTGTTTCGCCGATCAGTTATTCGCAGCGGCGGATCGGCGATACGGCGGGCGACATGAAGCCGTTCGCCACGATGGCCGCTGCCGGAATCTTGCCGGTCAGCGAAGACGATTCGCGTACGCACAACAGGATATTCCCCAAGTGGCACGGCTTCAACCAGACGCTGAATCCGTTTCAGACAGAGGCCATCGTCCGACGAAACGCCTCCATTTCGATGTGCCGCCGCACCGGAATATATTTCCTTGGGCTTTCCGCCGGGTATGATTTCTGTTCGCCGGAATGCGCGGCGGTCGGGCGCGACGTCCTGCCCGTACAGAGGCTCTGCCTCGCAAACGGCGTCGGCCGCCATGCGGAGGTCGCGCTGGTCGCCAGCGAGAAGTCCGTCTGCGCTTCGCCTGACCTTGGCGGAGTTCCGCTTGCAGAGACGGGGCGTTGGGAGCAGGAATACACGCCGGACGGGACTGTCACGCGCCGCCCGGAGAGGTCGTCCTTGATGAACGAGGAGATTTTTGGGCGCATCTATACGAAGTTCGCTCGCTCCGGCGTTCCTGTAGATCTGCTGCTTGCGGAGGATCTGGAGAAGCGTCCGGGCGACTACAGGCTTTACGTGTTCCTTAACCAGTTCACGTATGACGACGGGACGCTTGCGGCGGTGAAGCGACTCCGCGAACGCGGCGCCACGATTCTTTGGCTTTATGCGCCGGGACGGATGAACGGGCAGTCGCTGGCGAGCATGAAGGAGCTGACGGGAATGGCGTTCGCGCAGATGCCGGGCCTGACGGTTCCGGGCGTGGCCGTCAAGCCGGGCGGCCGGTACATGGGCATGCCGTCCGCGAAGGTGGCGCAGGCGTTCTATCCCGTCAACCCGGATGTTGTGCTTGGAACGTACGCCGACGGGCATCCCGGCCTTGCGGCCTCGAAAGTCGGACGGTCGCTTTCGTTCTTCTCCGGGACGTGGCAGCTGGACATGCCGTTCATCAAGGCTCTCGTGAAGCGATCCGGTGCGCACGTCTACTGCGAATCCGACGATCCCGTCGAGGCGAACGACGCGCTCTTCACGCTCCATGCGCGGTCGCCGGGCGTGAAGACCGTGCGTCTGCCGCGCAAAGTGGCGGCGGTGGTCGACGTCTTCGGCCGACGCGTTGTTGCGCGTGACACGGACACGTTCACGTTTTCCGCGACGCTTCATTCGACGCACCTCTTCTATTTCGGCCCGGACGCCGAATCGCTTTGCGTCACACGATGAGCATACAGTCGCCGTAGGAGAAGAACCGGTACTCCTTCTTCACCGCGAACGCATATGCGCAAAGCATTCGTTCGCGTCCCGCCAGTGCGGACACCATCATCAGCAGCGTCGACTGCGGAAGGTGGAAGTTGGTCAGCATTGCATCGCACACCTTGAATTTGTACGGCGGATAGATGAAGATGTTTGACGCCCCTGAGCCTGGAATGATCAGCGGCTCTCCGGGTGCGCGTTCGCGGCTGGCCACAGTCTCAAGCGTACGAACCGTAGTCGATCCCACGCACACCACACGTCCGCCGCGAGCCTTGCAGGCGTTGATTGCATCCGCCGTCTCCGGCGGGACGGTGAACGCCTCGAAGTCCATGTGATGGTCTTCGATGTCCTCCGTCTTCACCGGACGGAACGTGCCAGGCCCCACGTGCAGCGTCACGGCGCATCTGCGGACGCCCTTTCTTTCGAGTGCGGCAAATATCTCGTCCGTGAAATGGAGTCCGGCGGTCGGCGCGGCGACAGAGCCTATGTGCTTCGCGTAGATCGTCTGATACCTCTCACGGTCGGCAAGCTCCTCCTGCCTTGTTCCCTCGCGGTGCACATACGGCGGGACAGGCGTGTGGCCGAACTCATCGAGGAGATCCATCAGCGGGCGTTCACATTCGAATGAGACCTTCCACATCCCGATGCCCTCCAGCTTCGAGATGAGACGCGCCTTCAGCTCCGCGCACGGGCCGAACACGGCGACCTGTCCTTCGCGGCATTTGCGCCCTGATCCGATCATCACGTTCCAGACGAGCCTTTCGCAGTTCTGCGCCTCGCTTCCGCCATGTGCGTCAATGGGCGCGGACAGGTCGGCTTCGGCCTCCGGCGCCGCCGCGACCATCAGCAGTTCGACCTCGCCTGGCGTATCGGCCCATGTGCCTATGAGACGCGCAGGGAACACCTTGGTGTCGTTCACGACCAGCAGGTCGTTCGGCGTAAGGTATTCAACTATGTCAGAAATGCAACGATGCTCGATCACCCCGGTGTCGCGATGCAGCACCATCATCTTCTCCGTGCCGCGACGTTCGACCGGATGCTGCGCTATCAGCCGCTGCGGGAGCGGATACCAAAACTGTCTCGCTTTCATTCGGTGTATTGTACCAAATAACGCCATGACGCACTACGATGCGGCGCAGACAATGCGCTGCGGAAGACGAAAGACAGATGGTGAAGGAGCGGGGTGAATTCCGCCGACAGGGACGCTCCCAGATTGATTGGAGCCAGGTAACGGATTCGAACCGCCGACCTGCTCATTACGAATGAGCCGCACTACCAGCTGTGCTAACCTGGCCTTGTCAAAAAACGGCGCGTATTGTACGAAATTCGCCCCTTGAAGTCAAGGGGGAAATTTGATAAAATCTCCGCCAGTTTTCTTTTAGAAATCAGGAGAAATAGAAATGGCCAATATCAAAGGCGGCCGTGCCGCCCGCAAACGCGATCGTCAGAACGCAAAGGCGAACAAGCGCAACTCGTCCGTCAAGACGCAGCTTCACGACGACCACAAGAAGCTCTTCAAGGCGGCCGATGCCGGCAAGAAGGAAGAAGCCGAGAAGAAGTTCAAGGAGTTCGTCAGCGGACTTGACAAGGCGGTCAAGAAAGGCGTGATCGCGAAGAACGCCGCGAACCGCCGCAAGTCGCGTGCGCAGCTCAAGATGAACAAGATGGCGAAGTAAACCAAGGGAGACAGCAATGGCTAAGAAGACTCTGCGTGATGTCGATCTCAAGGGCAAGCGCGTACTCATGCGCGTTGACTTCAACGTGCCGATGGCGAAGGACGGTTCCGGGAAGATCGCCGACGATACGCGTGTGCAGGCGGCGCTGCCGTCCATCAAGTACGTGCTTGAGCAGGGCGCATCTCTGGTGCTGATGAGCCATCTTGGCCGTCCGAAGGGCAAGGGCTACGAGGCTGAGTTCTCGCTCAAGCCTGTCGCCGAGCATCTTTCCGTGTGCCTTGGCAAGCCCGTCGCGTTCGCGCCGGACTGCATGGCGGCGGATGATGTCGTTGCCGCTCTCAAGCCCGGCGATGTCGCGCTTCTTGAAAACACCCGCTTCTACAAGGCTGAAGACGGCAAGGTCAAGAAGGATGACGACAAGAAGGGCATCCATCTCACCGAAGAGGAGTTCCAGGCGAAGAAGGCCGAACTCAAGGAGAAGCGCGCGGCGATGGCCAAGAAGCTTGCCTCCTACGGTGACGTCTACTGCAACGATGCGTTCGGCACGGCGCACCGCGCCCATGCCTCCACCGCAGTCGTCGCCGACTATCTGCGTCCCGCCGTCTCCGGCTTCCTCCTTGAAAAGGAGATCAAGTTCCTCGGCGAGGCTGTCGAGAATCCGGTGCGTCCGTTCGTGGCGATCCTCGGCGGCGCGAAGGTCTCCGACAAGCTCAAGGTCATCAAGAACCTGCTCAACAAGGTCGATACCCTTATCGTCGGCGGCGGAATGGCCTACACCTTCCTCAAGGCGAAGGGCATGAAGATCGGCAACTCGCTGTGCGAGGACGATCAGATTCCGTACGCGAAGGAGATGCTTGAGGCCGCCCAGTCCAAGGGTGTCACGCTTCTGCTCCCTGTGGACAACGTGATCGCCGACAAGTTCCCTGCGGAGAAGGACGCCTCCGACATCCAGATCAAGGAGTGCGACAGCGACATTCCTGACGGTTGGATGGGTCTCGACGTCGGGCCGAAGTCGGTCGAGCTTTTCTCCAAGGCGATCGAAAAGGCGAAGACGGTCGTGTGGAACGGCCCGATGGGCTGCTTCGAGTTCGCTCCGCTCGCCAAGGGCACGTTCGGCGTCTGCGACGCAGTCGCGACGGTCAAGGCCAACGGCGGCATCTCGATCATCGGCGGCGGCGATTCCGTCAGCGCCGTGAAGAAGAGCGGAAAGGCCGCCGACATGACGCACATCTCCACCGGCGGCGGTGCGTCGCTTGAGTTCCTTGAGGGCAAGACGCTTCCTGGCGTCGCGGCTCTCGACGACAAGTGATGCCGATCAGGTTGCGGGGCAATCAATGCCCGCGACAGACGGGAAAGAGGCTGCGCAATGCGCGGCCTCTTCTCTTTTTCCGCCCGCACTGTGGTATAATCGCGCCTCCAAAACGGAATGGAGAACGATGATGAGCAGATTGACGATTTGTGTCGCCGCCTTTGCGGCTGTGGTGTCGGCGGGCGCCGACGTCGTGTTCGAGAATTCGCGGTTCATGCTGACCGTGGGCGATGATGCCGCGGCGAAGTCGCTGCGTCTCAAGGCGACCGGCGAGGAGCTGCTTGATCTGCGCGACCCGACACCGCTTTTTTCGGTCACGCAGCCGCGTCCGTTCAACAACGAGATAAAGCTCGCCTACCCGAATGCCCGCACCACATATCCGGCGAACCGCATACGCAGGGACGGGAACCGTCTGACTGTGGGATTTGAGATTGCGCCCTACGAGGCCGTTGTGGACGTGAAGGTCACGGACGACTACATCGCGTTCACCCTTGCGGACTTCATCATTACCGAGAAGTCGTATCCGCTCTGCCCCACGACAACGGTTCCGCTCAACTTCACCGCGCCGCCGGTCGACGAGTTCCGCATTGTGCAGCTGCCGATCCGCAACCGCGCAAATTTTGGCGAATGGCTGAACGTCCAGTGGGACGACAAGGCTGCGGTCGGGATATTCTCGACTTCGGAATACGCGCTCGTCACGGCGGAAAGACGCAACGGCTACCGGGTTATGGGTGCATATGCAGACCGTTCCGTGAAGCTGCGTGGAACCGGTGCGGCACTCGTGGCTGACGTCGGCGGCGATTCGATACTTGACCGCGTGGATGCGATGGAGCGCGACTACGGGCTTCCGCGCGGCGTAGCGAACAGGCGCAACCCGCTCGTCAACGCATCCATCTACTTTGCCGGCGGACTTAACCCGTCGAACGTCGACAGGCACATCGATGCCGCAAAGAAGGGCGGTTTCCGCCTCATGCTGCTCGGCGCGTCGCTGTTCATGAAGGGTGACTGGTCGTTCAACGCCACATATCCCAACGGATTCTCCGACGTCAAGGCGCTGTTGGACAAGATTCATGCCGCCGGCATAACTCCCGGCGTGCACGTGCTGCATACGTTCATCGGACAGCACTCGCCGTTCGTGAAGGGCGGCGCGGACAGGCGAATTGCGCTGCGCGAGCACTACACTTTGGCGAGGCCGATGGACGCCGGAGCCACAGAGGTGTACGTGGACGAAAATCCGCACAACGCGGAGCGCAGCCCGCGCTGCCGGATACTGAAGTTCGGCAAGGAGCTGATGACGTACGAAGGCTTCACGACCGAGCGTCCGTACAGGTTCACGGGAGTGAAGCGCGGACATGGCGGAACGCCGGTCACGGCGCACGAGGAAGGCCTCATCGGCGGAACGGTATGGGTTTGCGAATATGGCGGCAACGACTACTACCTTAAGCAGGACAGCGATCTACAGGACATCCGTGCAGAGATATTCGGGAAGTTCTGGAAGGCGGGTATGCGCTTCGTGTACTTCGACGGATCGGAGGGTGTGCAGCCGCCGTATGCGTTTCATGTCCCGAATGCGCAGTACCGCATGTGGAAGAGGCTCGATCCTCAGCCGATGCTTGGCGAAGGGGCGGCAAAGGCGCATTTCGGCTGGCATATGCTTTCCGGCGCAAATGCGTTTGACGTCTTCGCCCCTGAGGAGTTCAAGGGGAAGATCGTGGAGTATCCGCTTGCAGAGGCGCCTCTCATGCGGCGCGACTTCACCCGTGTCAACTTCGGATGGTGGGGCTTCTGGGAGCCGGAGGCGTCGATACGCGGCGTCCGCACGATTGGTGTGCAGATGGACATGTGGGAGTACGGCACGTCAAAGGCCGCCGCATGGGATTCGCCGGTCTCGGTTCAGATGCGTCTCGATGCGATGGCGAAGCATCCCAGGCTGAACGACATCCTTGAGGTGATGCGCCGCTGGGAGGATGTGCGGGCGAACGGATGGCTTACGGCAGAGCGCAAGGCGATGCTGCGCGACCCGTCGAAGGAATATCACCTCTATCTGAACGATCGCGGAGAGTATGAACTCCTTGAGTGGCGGCAGATCCGTGTAGCCGGAGGTTTTGATGCCGACGTACGCGCATTTCTGTTTGAACGCAACGGGAAGAGGGTTGTCGCGTACTGGCACACGAAGTCCACAGGTACGCTGCGTCTTGCCGACGGATTGCCCGCCCTTGAGGCGGAAGGTCTCAAGTACTGGGAGACCGAGCTGCCGACGGAGAAGGTGGAGGCGGCGTTTGCCGCCGCGCAGATCTGAGTTTCGCGGCGTGGACGATCCGGCTTGCGCCGGACGTCCGTTCCTTCACGATCACAGGCTTGCTATCGCCGACAGGATTTCGGGAAGCAGCTGTTTCTTGCGTGACAGAACGCCCGGAAGCGAGAACAGTCCGTTCGCCATGCGCCGCCACGGGAGGGCGCGGCGGATGTTCTCCGCGCCGCTGAACATCAGTTCGGAGTTTCCGCGTCCGGGGTCGGTGATGAGGAGCGCGGCGAAGTCGAGGCGCTCTGTCTGGCATATGCGGTCCAACGCTTCCTGAAGCGTAGTCTGCTGACTGTGGAAGAGGGCGAGGTTCGGCTCTTCGATCTGCGCAAGCGAGAAGTGGAATCCGACTTCGGTATACGTCTTGCGGTCGGAATCGATTGCGTTTTCAGGCGAAAGCGTGTTCAGCGCAGAGCCGACGGACATCATGCCGTCCATGAGCGCCTTGGCCGTGTCTCCGGAGATCTTCTCAAGCCATGCGGCGATGGCGGTGTCGGAGTCGGTTGTGGTGGGGGATTGGAACAGCAGCGTATCCGCCACTATTCCGGCAAGGAGGATTCCCGCGACTTCCTTCGTCGGGCGGATTCCGGATCCGCGGAACATCTTCGATACGAGTGTGCAGGTGGAGCCGACCACGTCGGCCGTGTAGCGTATCGGTTCCGGGGTGGCGGCGAAGGAGATGCGATGGTGGTCTACGACCTCGATGACGGGTAGCTCCTCAAGTCCGGGGATGCCCTGATCCGTTTCGTTGTGGTCGACGAGAATCATCCGGTATGGAGGCGTTTCGGCAAAGGCACGTTTCAGGAGCGTGCCCATCAGCCTGCCGTTTTCGTCAATGACGGGGAAATGGTTGCGCGGACTGCGGAGGACGGCGGACTTGATGTCGTGTATGCGGTCTTCCGCCTGGAGGATCTGCGGATCTGAGTTCAGCGGTGCATCGCCTGTCGGGCGCGTCAGGTCGTCCTTGGCGATGAAAAGGGAGAGCAGTTTCGCCGGCGAGAGCATTCCGCAGTATGAGCCGTCCTTTGCGGCGACGGGCAGGGACGACTCCCCGCTTGCCTCAAGTTTGCGCAGCGCATCTATCAGCGGCATCTCTGCGGAGATGATCGGCACCTGCGGAGACATGAGGTCGCGAACGCGCAGGTAGACGTCGCTCTTGCATGGTGGCGGCGTGACGCCGAAATGGTCGAACACCCACTTTACGCGCTCGGGCATCTGTCCGGGGCATATCGCCTCGACATTGGTCCATCCTCTGCGGCGGCGGAGGTCGGCCAGCGCATATGCGCTTGTGATGGAGTCGCAGTCCGGGTTGCGGTGTCCGCTTATGTAGACTTTCAGGTTGTGCATGATTGCCCTTCAGGTGAATGTCGCGTAGTATAGCAGAATTGCGCCGCATCCTGTGGTGAAGACATTTCTCGATTCGCTGATTTGGTATAATCCACTGCATGAAACCGAATCCGCCACATCGCATACTGCTGGTAGACAACCTGATGATTCGCCGCTACGGCAACCTGCGGATGGGACCTGGCCGGAAGCTGATGTGCGGCGCGATACGCAACAACTGGCGGATATGCGAGTTCTCCGACCGTGACATGGCGCGTCTTCTCGCTCCGTTCGGAATCCGCTCGCTGGGCGGAGCGATCGCCAACCGGAAACTGCTCCTCACCGCAAGGAACTTCCGTCCGGACATAGTGCTCATCGGACACTGCGACTACATAGAGAACGATACGCTCCACGCTATCCGCGCAGCGTTGCCCGGCGTGAAGATCGCTCACTTCAACGTCGATCCGCTGTGGCAGGAGCACACCCGGAAGCAGATGGCGGAACGCATGGAGTCGTGCGACGCCCTATTTGCGACGACGGCAGGTGAAGTCCTGAAGACGTGGCAGGCCGGCGGCAACGCAGTCGCGTACATGCCAAATCCGTCCGACCTCTCAATGGAGAATCAGGACAACGGCGCAAAGACCGAGTTTGCGAGAGATCTTTTCTTCGCCGGAAATCCAAGGGCCGGCGACCCCCGATGGGAACTGCTTCGCGCACTGATGGCAAAGATCGACGGCCGCCTCAGAGTGGACGTGTTCGGGCAGAGCCGCCCATCCATCTGGGGGGCGGACTACGAGGATGTGCTTGCTTCCAGCAAGATGTCGCTCAACCTGAACCGCAAGGAGGGCGACAAGTGGTATTCGTCAGATCGAATTGCCCATTTGATGGGGTTTGGGATTCTCACGTTCCAGTCTTCAAGGAACGGGATGCAGCGGTTCTTCTCGGACGGCGAGACTGTCTGGTTTGACGGCGCCGACGACCTTGCCGACAAGGTGCTGCATTACAACGCGCATGACGGTGAACGGGCGAAGATAGCCTCCGCCGGACGCAGGAGATACCATGATCTCTTCAACGGGGCGCGGGTTCTGCGGTACATGGTCGAGGTGATGACCGGTGAGGAGCTGTCCGAACCGTACGAATGGGCGGAGGAGGTGTACCGTTGAGTCTGCGCAAAAGGATGAAGCGGTGGATGCGGTCGCTGCGCGTTCCATTTGAATGGCTCGGAATCGGGCTTGGAGTGGCCGTGCTGTCGCGTCTTCCGCACGGCTGGATGCTTGGAGTGTGCGATTTCGCGGCCATGGTGATGCATTCGTTGGATGCGTACGGACGAAAGCTTGCGCTGTTCAACCTTCGTGTAATCACGGGAGCGGACGAAGTGAAGGACATGCCGTTCCCTGCGCTTGCCTGGGCGAAGCTTGCTCCACCGACTGTGCGTGAAGCGAAAATCATCAGGCGGAGCTACAGGAACATGGCGAGAACCGTCGGACACGCATTCTGGACCTGCCGCAACGCAAAGAGACGTGTGGCGGAGGTCGGCGTGATGTCCGAGGCCGGGCGGCGGTTCCTTTCCGCAAACAAGCCTGCCGTCACCGTTTCCGGACATATCGGGTGCTGGGAGATCCTTTCACAGCTCGCGTTTCTCGAAGGACACCGCATGATGTCCGTGGCGAAGGACATAGGGACATCCGGAATGACACGTCTGCTCATGAAGTCGCGCACTTCGATCGGGCAGGAGATTGTGCACGCTGACGGCGCGTTCCGTCCGCTCATGCAGGGAATCAAGGACGGAAAATCGCTCGGTCTTCTCGTGGATCAGGTCGTGAAGCCGAAGAACGGCGGCGTGTGGGTGAGGTTCTTCGGAAGGCCGGTGCCGGTTTCGGCGGCCCCCGCGTTCTTCGCCGCGAAGGGCAAGGCGCCTGTTGCTGTCGCGTGGAGCCGTCCGCTCCATGACGGACGCTACAGATGTGAAGTGGTCTCCGTCTACTCTCCGCAGGAGGCAAGGGAGGTGTGGAATCTGACGCAGCGCTGCATTGACGACCTTTCACGCATAATCCGTCGCCATCCGTCCTGCTGGGTGCTGAACTACCGCTACTTCAGAAAATCTCCGACGGCGGAGGAGCTTGCCCAGCTGCGCACACGGGAGCAGTGCGCGGTGCAGAAACCATGACGAAAAAACCATTTGCCGAGAAAGACGAAATAGCATATACTACACACCGTTTTTCACCTCATCAGAACCATAAGGAAGCAGAAATGAAAAAAGTACTGTTCTCATTGACGATGGTCGCCGCCTGCGCTTTTGCCCAGGAGACTGCGAAGCCGGAAGGTGCGGAGAAGCAGTCCGAAGCGCCCGCCCAGGTCGTGCAGCAGCAGACCGCCCGTGAGCAGAAGCTTCAGAAGGCCTCGTGGCCGGTCTGGTTGGCGTTCAACTCCACGAAGAACATCGATGTCGTAGGTATGCGCCTTACGCTTCCGTACGGAGCCTGTGAGGGGCTTACGGGATTCGATCTCGGTCTGTTTGGACGTTGCCGCTACATGGAGGGCTTCCAGTTCAACATCATGCGCAACGCCGCAGAGGATGTGCTTTCCGGAATGCAGCTTGGCATATACAACACGGCAGGCCGCGCCGATATGCTCGGCATCCAGGTCGGTCTCTGGAACGAGGCGCATACGATTCGCGGTGTGCAGGTCGGTCTCATCAACGTGGCGAATTCCGTTTCCGGTTTCCAGATCGGTCTCATAAACCGCAGCGAATCGCTCTACGGTGTTCAGGTCGGTGCGGTCAACGTAATTCGCGAATCCGATCCTTCGTTCCTGCCTCTCATCAATGTCGGGTTTGAGTCCTTCGGCTCTTCCGCCCTCTAAGGCTCTTCAGCAGTGAACATACGCCCGTTCGCCGCCGTCCGTCCTGACCCGGCCTTCGCCGCGCAGGTTGCCGCCGTTCCGTACGATGTTGTCGATACAGCCGAAGCGCGAGCGCTCGCGGCCGGCAATCCGAAGAGCTTTCTGCACGTGTCGCGTCCGGAGATCGATATGCCGGATGGAACGGACTGCTCTTCTCCGGAAGCCTATGCCCAGGCCCGCAAAGCGCTTGATGCGCTCCGCAGCGACGGCACGTTGATGCAGGAGGGCGTACCGGCGTACTACGCATACAGGCAGGTGATGTCCGGCCGTGCGCAGACGGGCATCGTTGCGACATTCGACACGCAGGACTATCTCGCCGGCATCCTCAAGCAGCACGAAAAGACGCGCCGCGACAAGGAGGATGACCGCACGAACCACATCCGCATCCTCGGTGCGCAGACAGGCCCGGCGTTCCTCACGTACCGCGACGGGAATGTGTACGGCAAGGCGATATCCGATATCGTCTCCGAAGCCTGCCGCAACGAGCCTCTGTACGACTTCACTGCGGATGACGGAATCCGCCACACTGTGTGGAAGATTGCGGACGCCACGCAGTGCATGGCCGATGAACTTCAGGAGCTTTTCGCCAACATACCGGCGGCGTACATCGCCGACGGACACCACCGCAGCGCGGCGGCAAGCCGTTACGCCAAGGAGCAGGATTTCAGCGGCGAATCCAGGTGGTTCATGGCGGTGATATTCCCGGCGTCGCAGCTCGCGATACTTCCGTACAACAGGCTTGTCCACGACTTGAACGGGCTTGATGCGTCGCAGGTTCTCGCCAAGGCGAAGGAGGTCTTCACAGGCGGAAGCCGCCGGTGCAGGATGTACATCGCCGGTGAATGGCACGAACTTTCGTGGGAGATTCCGCAGGGCGCGGACCCCGTGTCGGCTTTAGACGTATCTTTCCTGCAGGACAGGTTTCTTGCGCCAGTGCTTGGCGTCGCCGATCCCCGCACCGATCCGCGCATATCGTTCATGGGCGGAATACGCGGCGAGGGGGTGCTGGCGGCGAAGGTCGATTCCGGCGAAGCGGCGGTTGCGTTCTCGATGGAGGGCGTCTCCTTGGAGGAGATGATGTCCATCGCAGACGCCGGACAGGTCATGCCGCCGAAATCCACATGGTTTGAGCCGAAGCTCCGTTCAGGGTTGTTTGTCCATGCGTTGGCTTAGGGAAAAGGCGAAGGCACTCCGTGAGAAGATTGTGGGCGAGCGCAAGCCCGCGACGTTCATCGCCCGAGGATGGGCGCTCGGTGCGTTCGTCGGGAGCGTGATACCGTTCGGAGTGCAGATCTACATTGCGCTGCCGCTCTCGTTTCTGTTGCGGTGCTCAAAGATCGGTGCGCTCACCGGTACGCTCATCACGAATCCCGTGACGATCATATTCATCTATCCGGCGCAGTGCTGGGCGGGAGCGCGCATCATCGGCAAAGATCTTTCGTGGCAAGCCATATCGGAGGCGTTCAAGGGTGTGCTTGAGAAGCAGGACTGGGCTTCGCTCATGCAGCTCTCCGGCGATTTCATCGCATCGTTCTTCGTCGGCGGATTCCTGCTTGCGGCGATTGCCACTCCTGTCATGTATTTTGGGGTTCTGTCGCTGGTGCGCAACTACCGCCGCATCAGGGGCATCCCTGACGTACAGTCTTGATTGCCGTGATGCCGGTCTGGCGGCGACGCATTGAGCGTCAGCCCGCTACTTGACAGGTTCGACGGAGAACACATCGAACGCCGCCGGTTTGTCGCCGTCTGTGCGTCCGCCGGTGAGCGTGGCGCTTGCCGACCCGACAGGAACCGGTACTTTGGCCTTCTTGCTTCTCTTCACCGTCCAGCGTTCATCCCCAGTGATTTTGCCGGAACCGTCGCGAAAGGCAAGCTGAAGATGCGCGGCCGGCGAATCCTTGCCGAGTCTCACCTGCACCAGCGCCTTCCTCGTTCCCATCGGTATATCGCACTTTGCGGTTCTGTCGATGTATCCGATTGCGGAGACGTTCGTCACGCGGTTCGTGACGATTTTGACCGTCTGCACACGGTTCGTTATGATTTCCGTAACGGTCTCCACCCTCTCTTCCGGGGCGAGAAGCCATGCTGCGGTTCCGGCTGCAACGGCTGCGGCGACGGCTATTCCGGCGATTATGCGCTTCTTGATGCGCTTCTGGTTCCGTCCGGTCTGCATCACGGAGCGCACCGTGAATGGCAGGCGGCGGAACGTGACCGTGCGTTCAACGTCATCGTACAGCACATATGTCGATTCGCACGTGTTTCCGTCCGTGCGCGGATAGCCTACGCTGCCGGGGTTGACGATGTAGCGTTTGCCGTCTTCGACAGTGAAGTCAGTTGGCGCGAGCGAGTAGACCTTTCCGCTTGAGCCTACGAGGAAGATGCCGGGGACGTGGGAATGTCCTACGAACATGAGCTGTTCGCGAGTTGCGGCGAAGTTCGCCGCCGCCTCGGATTCGTCGGACACGTACAGGAACGATTTGGGCGATGTGAAATCGCCGTGTGAACAGGCGAAGGTCTTTGCGCGGAACAGGTACGGACGGCTTTTGAGCCAGTTCAGGTTTTCGGGCGAAAGCGCATCCCTGTGGCGCGATACGGCATCGGCGGCGAGATCGATGAAGTCGGAGGGATCGAGGCGTCCGGCGACGGCGTCGTCGTGGTTTCCGGCGAGTGAAACGGCGGCGATCCGGCGTATTGCGTTCACGGTCTTCTCCGGTTCAGGCCCGTACCCTACCACGTCGCCGAGGCATATGACCTTCCCTGCGCCGCAGGCGCGGGCGTCTTCGATAACCGCCGCGAGCGCGATTTCGTTGGCGTGTATGTCGGATATGATTGCGTATGTCATCTCAACCCCGATCCGTGTGGGGAAGCCGTTGCGTCAACGCCCTCCGTTTTCGATTCGGCAATTATACCATACTTCACCCAGACGGATAAATATGGTACAATCCGCATAAATTTTTGATATGGAGACATGATGACAATAGACAAGATATGGCTTAAGAGACACGCCGACATGATCCGCAAGGTGGACTGGATAGACCCGGCGCTGTACCGGAAGTACAATGTGAAGCGCGGGCTTCGCAATGAAGACGGCACCGGTGTGCTTGTCGGGCTTACGACGATAGGCAACGTGCACGGATATGTCGTTTCCGAGGGAGAGAAGCAGGCGATTCCCGGAGAGCTGTACTATCGCGGCATAAACGTGAAGGACATCGTTGCTGCGGACAAGCGGGAGCATCGCTTCGGGTACGAGGAGACGGCGTATCTGCTGCTTTTCGGAGAACTTCCGAACATGAAGCAGCTCATAGAGTGGAAGAACATGCTCGGATCGTACCGCAGGCTCTCAGACGGGTTCAAGGAGAACGCGATAATGCGCAATCCGTCCAAGGATCTGATGAACGCGAT
The DNA here is from genome assembly GCA_964567665.1 of uncultured Lentisphaeraceae bacterium. Taxonomy (GTDB): domain Bacteria; phylum Verrucomicrobiota; class Kiritimatiellia; order RFP12; family UBA1067; genus UBA1731. The sequence continues at coordinate 88,618 of CAZMNN010000002.1, read as the reverse complement.
GGCTCGCGCTGTGCTTTTTGCGTATGCGTTCGATCCGGCGGGCAACCCCGACGACCTTTCCATGGAGAAGTGCCTTGAGCGGTCGATGATACTGATAGGCGCGTTGCCGACCATTGCGGCGTATGCGTTTCAGGCCAAGGAGCACTACCACAAGGGCACATCGCTGTTCATCCGCAACCCCGACGAGCGGAAGTCGACCGCAGAGAACCTGCTCGCCCTGATCCGCGAAGACGGAAAGTACACGAGGCTTGAGGCGGAGACGCTTGACCTTGCGCTCATCCTCCACGCGGAGCATGGCGGCGGAAACAACTCGTCCTTCACGACGCACGTTGTGACCAGTTCTTTCACGGACATCTATTCGTCGGTGGCCGCTTCGCTGCTCGCGCTCAAGGGATCCCGCCACGGCGGCGCAAACCTGCGCGTAATGCGGCAGATGGACGAGATAATGGAGAACGTCAAGGACTGGCGGGATCCTGAATGCGTCAAGAAGTATCTGGAGAAGATTGCGGACAAGAAGGCCGGCGACCGCACGGGGCTGATCTACGGTCTCGGACACGCGGTGTACACGATCTCCGATCCACGCGCCCAGATGCTCAAGAAGAAGGCGGAGCGTCTTGCCAAGGAGAAGGGCTGTGAAGACAAGATGCGGCTTTTCGAGTCCGTGGAGGAGTTCGGTCCCGCCATCATCAAGGCGCGTCATCCGCGTGCCGATGACGTCTGTGCGAACGTGGATCTCTACTCCGGATTCGTGTACGAGATGCTTGGAATCCCGAAGGATCTCTACACGCCGCTGTTTGCCGTCGCCCGCTGCGTAAGCTGGTGCGCTCACCGCATGGAGGAACTGATAAACAACGGGCCGATTATACGTCCGGCCTACAAACCGCTTTTCCACCCGAAGAAATACGTGCCGCTTAAGGATCGTTAAGATGCAGAAGTTTGAGATAATCGAAGGGGGCGTGTGCTCCGCCAAGGGTTTCCGCGCCGCCGGCGTCGCCGCCGGGATCAAGTACAAGGACAGGAAGGACGTTGCGCTCATCGTTGCCGACGAGCCTTGCTCCGCAGCTGCGATGTTCACGACGAACACGCTTGCCGCCGCGCCGGTCGTGCTCGACCGGGGGATAGCGAAGTTCGGCAAGGCCCAGGCGATACTCGCCAACTCCGGCATAGCGAACGCCTGCACCGGGGCGGACGGGCTGCGCGACGCCGTGGAGAGCGTAAAGGCGACGGCCGCAGAGCTGCACATAGACCCGCGCCATGTGTTTGTTGCGTCCACGGGCGTCATCGGCCGCCGTCTTCCGATGAAGAAGCTGCTTGCCGGAATGCGTGACGCGGCCCAGCGCATCGAATCTTCGCCGCAGGCCGGACTTGACGCTGAACACGCCGTGATGACGACCGACACGAAGCCGAAGCAGGCCGCAGTCAAGGTAAAGATACTTGGCCATGAAGTCACGATAGGCGGAATGTGCAAGGGATCCGGCATGATCGAGCCGAACATGGCCACGATGCTCGGATTCATCACGACGGACTGCGCGATCGCCCCCGGCGTTCTCAGGAACGCCCTGCGCAGCGCCGTGAACAAGGGCTTCAACAGGCTTGTGGTGGACGGTGACGAATCCACGAACGATTCAGTGTTCATCCTCGCCTCCGGCGCTGCCGGAAACAAGGAGATACGCCATCCCGACGCTTCGTTCAGGCTTTTCCGCGATGCGCTCATCCAGCTCGTCGCAGAGCTTGCGAAGCAGATGGCGGCGGATGGAGAGGGCGCGACGAAATTCGTGACCGTGAAAGTGACCGGCGCCGCGACGGAGCGCGACGCGGAGGCCGCAGCGCGCGCAATCGCGAAGTCGCCGCTCTGCAAGACGAGCTGGTTCGGGAAAGATCCGAACTGGGGCAGGGTGCTTGCCGCAGTTGGCGCCTCCGGCGCAAAGATAGACGAAAACACCGTGGAGGTCTTTTACGGCAAGACGTGGGCGTACAAGAAGGGCAAGATTGCGGATTCTGTCCAGCTGAAGAAGCTGGAGGCGGAACTCGCCGAGCCTGAAATAACGATCACCGTGGATCTGCACTTCAACGCGACACGCGAAGCCGTGATATACACCTGCGACTTCTCGACCGAGTACGTGCACATCAACGCCGACTACACCACATGACGAACCGTGCGTTCGCGGAAAAAGGCGGACGGAACATGGTGCAACTGGAGATTTGACATGAAGAGAATCAGACGGGTGCAGATCGAGACCGGTGAAGATGTAGGTCGGCTGAAGGAACTTGACCAAAAACGGTGGGCGGTGCTTTCCGCATCGAACGCAGGATTGCGTTTCGACCGGCGCACCCTTGAGCTGATGGACACGGATGGCGACGGACGCATACGGGTGCCGGAAGTGCTTGCGGCGATCGAGTTTCTTCAGTCTAAGGGAGTGGATCTCGATGCGCTGTTTCGCAAGGATCCGGAGGACGAAAAGCGGCTTGCGGACATCTCCGCGAAACTCGCAGACCTCGCGAAGGTAGAGCCGTCCGACGCGGAGAAGACGGCGATGCGGGACTGGGAGACCGCACCGGTGAACGACGCATCCATTCTGCCGCTTGCCGACGCGACGGCGGATGGCAGCGCCGCACTTGCGGCGGTCGAGCCGGTGCTTGATGCGTTCTTCACTCCGCCGGAGGATGCGCCGCTCTTGATGGAAGGCCCTGAGCGGACGCTTCCGCTTGACGGCAACATCAATCCGCGATTCTCCGATGCAATCGCCGCGTTCGCAGTCAAGGCGGCGAAGCCGATCATCGGCGACGTAAGGGAACTCAGGCGGGCGGACTACATGAAGGTAAAGTCCGCATTCGCACCGTATCGGGCGTGGCTTGCGTCCAAGCCGGTGATGAATGCCGCCGCAAAGGGTGTGCTTGAGGATGAGGAGCGCACTGTCCGGTACAGGATGCACCTTCTCGAATATCTCAGGAACTTTGTGAATCAGGACAGGCTGTACGACGGCAGTCTTGATGCAATGTACCTTACCGGCACCCTGTTCATCGACGGTCGCGAATGCCGCCTCTGCTTCCATGTGGAAAACGAGGCCGCACACGCCGCGCTCGCGGAGCGTTCAGACTGCTGCATCGTCTACCTGAAATTGACGCGCAGCGGATCTGCGCCGCGCTTCGCGTGTGCAGTGGTCACGGCCGGTCTTACCGTTCCGCTGTACGCAGGGCGGAACGGCCTTTTCTATGATCGCGATGGCATCGCCTGGGATGCGACAATCACGAAGGTGGTGCTGGCGCAGGTGTCGTTGCTTGAGGCTTTCTGGGCGCCGTGGCGCAAACTCGGCGAAATGATCGGCGGACAGATCAGGAAGTTCATTGGGGACGCCCAGACGAAATCTGTCGGAGGTGTCTCCGACTCCATCGCCAAGGCCAGTACCGGTGCTGCGGCGAAGCCGGACGCCAAGGCGGCAGATCCGTCATCGCAAGGTGCGGCCCTCGCAAGTTCCGTGGCGGCTCTCGGAATCGGAATCGGCATGGTCGGCGCCGCGCTTGCGGGGCTTGCCGGAGTGATAGCCGGACTTCCGTGGTGGAAGACTGCGATAGGGGTTGTCCTTGTGGTGCTTGCCGTGTCTCTTCCAAGCGTAATCCTTGCATGGTTCAAGCTGCGGCGTCGCGATATCGGTGCAGTGCTGAACGCCTGCGGGTGGGCGGTGAACCGTCCGCTCCGCTTCTCGCAGAAGCTCGCCAGAAGGTTCACCAGTCGCGTCTGAGACGGATGAAATCGATTGCATTCCACGTAAACGCCACGAAAGCGTCGTCCGGCGCAGTCAAGGAGCGGCTTTCGGAAGTCGCCCGCCAATGCGGAATCGCAGTGGTTGACGCCTCTTCCGGGAACCCTGACGCCATTGTCGTCCTCGGCGGCGACGGGACGATGCTTTCCGCCGTGCACCTTTTTCCGGGGATCCCTCTGCTTGGGCTGAATCTCGGTTCGCTCGGCTATCTCGCATCCGTGGAGGAGACGCATTTCGACGAGGCGATAAAGGCTCTCTCCGAGGAGCGGTTCGCCGTCTCGCGCCGTACGGCGTTGAAGGTGCGCGGGGTCAATGCACTGAACGATGTAGTCGTTTCTCGCGGCGTTTCCGGACATGCGATCAGGCTGAACTTCGCGGTGGATGGCGAACGCGCCACGCGATTCGTCGCCGACGGTCTTGTGATAGCGACGCCGACAGGTTCTACGGCGTATTCGCTCGCCGCCGGCGGCCCGGTGTTGATGCCGAATTCGCAGTCGGTGGTTGTCACGCCGGTGTGCCCACATGCGCTGTCGTCGCGTCCGCTCGTGCTGAGGGACACCGCGAAGATGGAGGTGTCGGTCGAGGTGCGTGAACGCGGAGACGAGCCATCGGTGTTTGCGGATGGACATCCCATCGGAACAATCTCCCCCGGCGAAAGCCTTACGGTAGAGAAGGCGGACGTCACGGTTCCGCTGATAGAGCTTGACGGCGTGAATCCGTACGAAGTCCTTACGAGAAAGCTCGGATGGTCGGGATCGTCCTTCAAATGAAAGCGTGTTCAGATGACAGAGCTTGAGTCGATGCTGGGATATGAATTCAGGGATGCGGCGCTGCTTCAGCGGGCGCTCAACGCCCCTGCGTGCCGGATGGATCATCCGGAGTTGAAGGACAACCAGCGCCTTGAGTTTCTTGGCGATGCAGTGTTTGGGCTGTTGAGCGCGGAGGCTGTGTTCTCCGCCTATCCGGAGGAGCAGGAAGGCTCCCTCACCGTGCGCCGCACCCATCTCGTCTCCGGTGCGGCTCTGGCGTCGGTGGCAGAGCGGATCGGCATCAGGCGGTTCCTTCGGCGCAACGTCGGCGCGGCGCCGATAGCGCCAAACTCCAAGGTGCTTGCGGATGCGATGGAGGCGGTGATGGGCGCCGTATGGCTTGACGGCGGACTTGATTCTGCGCGTGCGGTGTTCCGCCGTTTAGAGCTTCCGGTGGACGAGGAACTCAACAGGTGGAGGGACAATCCGAAGGGCCATCTCCAGATACTTTCGCAGAAGCTTACGAAGCCGTCTCGTCGCCCTGTGTACACGGTCAACTCCGTGTACGGCCCGCCTCACGCGCCGACGGTCACGATCACTGTGTCCGTGCCCGGTTTCGGGAGCGCCACGGCGACTGCGGTGTCGCAGAGGCAGGCCGAGATAGACGCGGCGACTGCCCTGCTCGCGAAGCTTGCCGCCGATGGCCGCATCTGAGGATGGAGCCTTTTCCGTGGGGCGTTTTCCCGTAGAGGACGTGATTCCGGCCATCTCGGCGTCGTTGGCCGCCAACCGTGACGTGGTGCTTCGCGCTCCGCCCGGAAGCGGAAAGACGACCTGTGTGCCGCCAGCTCTTCTTGGCTCTTCTTGGCTCGGCGGGAAGAAGATACTGATGCTTGAACCACGCCGTCTTGCCGCCCGCGGCTCTGCGGCGTACATTGCGGCGGCGCTTGGAGAGCCTGTCGGCGGAACGGTTGGGTATGCGGTCAGGCTGGAACGAAAGGTATCGTCCAGGACAAGGCTTGAGATAGTGACGGAGGGGCTGCTCACGCAGCGTCTGCTCAACGACCCTGAACTTTCGGACGTGGGGCTTGTAATCTTCGACGAGTTCCACGAGCGGTCGCTTCAGTGCGATCTCGGATTTGCGATGGCGTTGGACGTGCGGCGGGTTTTACGTCCCGACCTTCGTCTGCTGGTGATGTCCGCCACGCTTGACACCGCGAAGATCGCAGAACATCTCGGTGACGCCGACGTGCATACGGCTGAGGCGCGGATATTCCCCGTGGAGACGCGCTATCTTCAGGTGCAGTCCTCCGCACCGGCATGGGCGCGGGCGGCAGGTGCGGTGCGACGCGCCCTTTCTGAAACGCACGAAGGCGACATCCTGTGCTTTCTTCCGGGCGAGGGGGAGATAAGACGGTGCGAAGAGGATCTGAAGAACGGCGAAGCGGCGGTGTCGGGCGTTGAGGTGCTGCCGCTGTACGGCGCGATGCCGAAGGAGGATCAGGACTATGCAGTCAGCCCCCACGACGGCGGACGCCGCCGCGTGATACTGGCGACGTCGATAGCGGAGACTTCGTTGACGATACCGGGGATAACCGTGGTGGTAGATTCGGGGCTTATGCGAGTGAGCAGGTTTTCGGCGGCAAGCGGCATGAGCAGATTGGAGACTCTGCCACTCACGCGTGACCGCGCCGAACAGCGTCGGGGGCGTGCCGGACGTGTGCGCCCCGGACTGTGCCTCAGGCTTTGGACGGAGCGCGAAGATGCGATGCGCCCGCCGGCGATGCCGCCGGAGATAGACTATGCCGATCTGGCGCCTACGGCGCTGTCCGCCGCGCTCTGGGGGACGGTGCGCATCGATGGGCTGCCGTGGCTCACTCCGCCATCCGAGGCCGGATGGGCAAACGCCATTGCGCTTCTTAAAATGCTCGGAGCGCTTGACGGAGATGGGCGCATCACGGATGCGGGGCGGCGCATGGCGCGTTTCGCCGCGCATCCGAGGCTTGCCAACATGATGGCGATGTCCGGTGCGGCGGAGCTTGCGGCGATAATAGAGGAAGGGGCGCCGCATGGCGTGATCGACATCCGGGACGTGCGCCCTACGCCGCGCATGAAGGAGCTTGCGCGGAGATGGGCAAGGATGTGCGGCAACGAGCGGCGCGGGCTTGATGTCGGCGAGGCTTTAGCGTACGCTTTTCCAGATCGCATCGGGAAGAATCGCGGAAACGGATCGTTTCAGCTGAGCGGAGGACGCGGGGCGTACCTTGAAAAGTCCGAGCCGCTTTCCCGTGAGGAATATCTCGTGTGCTGCGACCTTGACGATCGCGGCGGCGATGCCCGCATACGCCTTGCCGTTCCGATAGCGCGGGAGGCAATAGAGGAGCTGTTCGCGGATATGATTCGCGATGAGATGAGCTGCTGCTGGGACAGGCGGACGGAGGCGGTGAAGGCTGTGCACAGGCGTCTGCTCGGCAGGATGGTGATTGAAGAACATGATTGCGTGGATGGCGATGTATCCGATGAGGCGGTGCGGGAGGCTCTGTTCGACGGCATACGGCGGAAGGGTGTGGAGAACCTTCCGAGCTGGACGAAAGAGGCGCGACGGATGCAGTCGCGCATATGCTTTCTTCGCAGGGCTATGCCGGATGCGCCTGATCCGTGGCCGGACGTCTCAGATGAAGGGATCGCCGCCAATCTTGATGGATGGCTTGGCGGATTTGTGCACGGCATGACGCGGTGGACGCACCTTGAACGTTTGGACATGGCGGCAGCGCTTGACTTCGCGCTCATGGAGTGCGGACACGACAGGCGCGAACTGGATGCGCTCGCACCGGCGACGATGAAGGTTGCGTCGGGTTCGGAGATGAAGATCCGCTATGAGGCGGACGGCCCGTTCTGCGAAGTGCGGCTTCAGGAGTGCTTCGGCATGATGGAAACACCGAAAGTCGCCGGCGGCAAAGTGCCGGTCGTGATGAGACTGCTTTCGCCGGCGCAGCGTCCGGTGCAGATCACGAAAGATCTCGCCAATTTCTGGAGGGAGGGATATCCACTTGTCCGGAAGGATCTGAGAGGGCGATATCCGAAGCATTACTGGCCGGAGGATCCGTTTGCGGCGACTGCGACGCGTCGTGTACGTCCAAAGACGTGACAGGCATTCCGCACATGGCTGAGCATTTGCTATAATCTGCGGCAGTTGGTGAGGGGTGGTTTGCCTATGAGCCGACAATCGTAGACAACAACAGGGAACAGGAGCGACATGAAAACGAAGAGCATGATTATTCTGTGCGCTGCGGCGGCATTGTCCGGATGCGCAGGGCGGTTCTGCGCAGACGGTGCGGCAGTGGCCGGGCTGAAGGTCAACCATCTTACGGCGCCATCCGACATTTCGGCAAAGCCGACGTTCTCCTGGAAGATGGAGAGCGGCAGAAGCGGTGCAAGTCAGAAGGCGTACAGGATTGAAGTGCGGGAGGGCGCTCCGGACGGTGCGCCGGTGTGGCAGTCGGGCGATGTGCAGTCCGGAGAATCTGTCGGAATAAAATACGCGGGCGCAGCGCTGAAGAGCGCACAGCGCTATTTCTGGACGGTGAGCGTGTGCGACGAGAGCGGCACATGGCTTGAGCCGGGGCGCGGCTTCTTCGAGACGGGGCTTCTCTCTGCGAAGGACTGGGATGGCTCAAAGTGGATTTCGGCGGTGGATTCCAAGGTGCGTCCGTCGTCCGCAGGAAACAAGCAGGAGGCGGAGGACGGCACATCATGCTTTGTGAAAAGCGTTGCGAACGGCAAATCCGTGAAGGAGGCGTTCTGGACGGTGACCGGTCTTGGCGTATTCGAGGCCTATGTGAACGGGCAGCCAGTCTCGCGCAAGTGCGGATGCTCCGGCAAAACGTTCCGGAACTTCCTCAAGCCTGGCTTCACGCATGGCGGCAAGACCAAACATTCGTTCACGTATGACGTCACGCACATGATTGACGTCCGGGCCGATGCCTCCAACACGTTCGCGGCGCAGGTGTCCGCAGGATGGTGGCGTGACAAGATCGTTGGATTCTTCGGAAAGAAGAGTGCGTTCCGCGCCCAACTCGTGCTCCGCTACGACGACGGAACGGAAAAGCGTGTCGGAACTGACGAATCGTGGCTTTCGCGTGTCGGCGGGCCGGTGATCCGCGCCGCTATCTTTGATGGCGAGGACTACGACGCCCGTATCTCAATCGACTGGATGAAGCAGGCGAAACCGGCAGGATTCAAGGCCTCCGAGGTCAACAGCGAGTTCAAGGGCTGCATCTACCCGATGGAGGGCTCGCCGATTGCCTTGCGCACCGACCTTTCCCTCAACCCGGTCGAGATGTACGTGTGGAAGGGCGTGGATGGCGTCAAGAAGGATGAATTCGGCACGGTACGGAAGCAGAGAAGCTACAAGGACGGCGACGTGATTGAACTTGACGCCGGAGAGACGCTTATCGTCGACTTCGCGCAGAACGCCGCCGCCGTACCGTCGTTCGAGTTTTCGGCGGCGTCCGGCACCACGCTCACGATGCGCCCCGCAGAGATGCTGAACGACGGCAACGGCGCCAAGAGCCGCCGCTGCGACGGGCCGGAAGGTTCGATATACACCACCAACTACCGTCAGGCGAAAACGACGCTGAACTACACGTTCGCCGGGAACGGAGTGGAGAGCTACCATCCCGAGTTCACGTTCTTCGGCTACCGCTACGTATCGATTACGGCAACCGGCAAGGTCAAGATATTCAAGATCAGGTCGGTTCCGGTGACGTCCATCCGGAAGTCAATGGAGACCGGACACCTCACGACCGGCGTCGCCGACGTGAACAAGTTGATCTCGAACGTGCTGTGGGGGCAGTACTCCAACTACCTTTCCGTTCCGACGGACTGTCCGCAGCGCAACGAGCGCCTCGGCTGGACGGCCGACACGCAGGTGTTCGCGAACGCGGGCGCGTTCAACGCCGACACCTACGGATTCCTCGTGAAGTGGATGCGTGACGTGCGCGATACGCAGCACGCTGACGGCTCCTACACCGGCGTTGCGCCGGAGGCGCAGTACGGAAGCGAAGCGCAGCACCGCCTTGGATGGGCCGATGCGGGAATCATCGTGCCGTACGTGATATGGCGGCATTTCGGCGATGCGCAGATCGTGGACGAGAACTGGGAGTCGATGAAGCGGTACATGAAGCTGATTGCGGACATGAAGTTCACGTCGAAGCAGGCGATGGCGTATCAGTGGGCGGACTGGCTCAGCTACGAGAAACTCGAATCGTGCGGCGGCGGTGCGTTCGAGAACGGGCCGGACGGCAAGCAGCGTCCCAAAGCCGACGCGCAGACGTACTGGCGCTATCTCGGCGGATGCTACTGGCTGTGGGATTCGAGGATGATGGCGGAGATGGCAAAGGCGACAGGCAGGGACGCCGATGCGGCGGCGTTCCGCAAGATGTCCGATGAGGCGCTTGCGTACCTCCGCAAGAACTTCATCGCCGGGGATGGACTGCTCCTGCCGCTCTTCCGCGATATGCAGACGCCTGCGCTTTTCGCGCTCAAGCTTGGGCTTCTCGTCAAGCCGGAGGCGGTTGCCGCGACGAAGGCCGCACTTCTCAAAAACTTCAGAGATCACGGAGACTGCCTGCAGACTGGCTTTCTCGGAACGTCGATCCTGATGGATACGGTGACGTACGACGTGGCGGCGCCGGAGATGGCGTACACGCTTCTTCTTCAGCACAAGAATCCCTCGTGGCTCTATTCCGTAGATCAGGGTGCGACGACGATATGGGAGCGCTGGAACTCGTACGTGAAGGATACGGGATTCGGCCCGGCGGGCATGAACTCGTTCAACCACTATGCGTACGGCGCTGTGCTGTCGTGGATGTACGGCACGATGGCGGGAATCCGTCCGGGAGAGGGCGGCGGCTTCAGGCAGTTCACGCTTGCGCCGATTCCAGACCGCCGCATGGGCAGCGTTGATGCGGAATTCGATTCACCTTACGGCAAGATTCGTTCGGCGTGGTCGTACGGCGATGACGGCAAGTGGACGTGGACGTTCACGATACCGGCCAACACGACGGCCACGGTCAAGATTCCCGGCGGCGCACAGGAAAGGCTTGCCGCAGGCACGTACACCCGCACCGTTGCGGGTGTGCGGTAACGACATGAGAAAAGGCAAAGGAGCAGAACATGGAAATAGAGAAGATGGGTGACGTCACGCTCGAAAAGCTTATCGGGCCGGACGAAATGGCCGACAAGGTCGGTCTGTATGCGAGGGTTGTCGTGCCGCCGAAGGCGGCCGTCCCGTACCATCAGCATGTAGGCAACGGCGAAGCGTACTACTTCCTCACGGGCGAGGGCGAGTACAGCGACAACGGCGTTGTCCGCAAGGTGAAGCCCGGCGACGTCACGTGGACGCCCGACGGATCTTCGCATGGTGTTGTGAACACCGGCGATGGAGAGCTTACGTTCATGGCTCTCATAATCAACAAGTGACGGTTCGATGACGGTCACACTTGCGATAGAGAAAAACGTTTATGGCGGCGACGGTCTTAGCCGTCTCGGGGACGGGCGGGTCTGCTTCGTCCCCGGCGTTTTTGCCGGCGAGACCGTACGTGTTGAGCTGGTTGAGCAGAAGAGGAGTTTCGTCAGGGCCAGGTGCGTCGAGCTGGTGACGGCGTCTCCCGACCGCATACGGATGCCGGGGGAGCCGCAGTCCGCAGTTCCCGGCATGGTCTATGCGGACGTGAACTACGCGGCGGAGCTGCGGTTCAAGGAGGCGCAGCTCGGCAATTTCCTCGAAAAGGTCGGCGAATCGTACCGGCACATCGAAGTGATTGCCGGACGAAGCTCCAACTACCGCAACAAGGTGACGTACCACGTCCAGAACGTCGGCGGCAAATGGCGGATAGGCTACAGGCTGCAGGGATCGCATGACGTATGCGACGTCGCAAGCGATCCTCTGGCGTGCCCTGAAATAAACCGTGCGTTGCCGTCCGTCAGGGCCGGTGTGCTTTCAATGCTCACGCAGGGTTCTCGAAACGTCAGGCGCGAGGCGGCGGAACGCTCGGCCGTGACGGTGCGCTGGACGCTGGACGACGGCGTCCGGTGGTGGTTCGGCGAGCCGCCGGAGGGGCTTGCGTTCACGGAGCGGACGTGCGGCCTCAAATTCTCCGTCTCGGCGGATGGGTTCTACCAGGTGAATCCGGAGATCGGCGAGAGGCTGGTGCGCTTTGCCGTAGATGCGTATGCGGATGGAGTAGAGTCGGCGCCGGATGTCGTGGATCTGTACTGTGGCGTCGGTGTGTTCGGCCTTTGCTGCGTGAACGGAGTGCGCGGAAGGGGGCTTCCGCGTCAGCCACGGATAGCCGGCATCGAGAGTGGGCGGGCGGCGGTGGCGTCCGCGAAGCAGAACGCGAAGTCGGCCGGCATCATGGCGAACTTCATGTGCGGGCGTGTCGGAGGCGGGCTTTCCCGCATCCGCATCGGGGACGCATCGACCGTGATAGTCGATCCCCCTCGCGGCGGCATGGAGCGGAACGTGTCGAAGTTCCTTGCCGATTCGCAGGCCAGGCGGATATTCTGTGTGTCATGCGATCCCGCCACGTTGACGCGGGATCTGCAACCGCTCGTCAAGCGGTTTAGGATAAAGCGTGTTGCGCTTTTCGACATGTTTCCGCGCACGGCGCGCTTCGAGACGTTCGTGGAGCTGGAGCGGTAGTTAACTGTGATCTGTTAACATTCCCTTAACAGACGCATGATATCATCAGAAACGTTTTTGGTATAATCAGGGCATTCGATTCGAAAGGACAAGTCAGAAATGCTGAAAGTTGAAAATCTGAAAAAGGACTTCGGTTCCTTCCACGCTGTGAAGGGTGTATCCTTCAGCGTCGGCAAGGGAGAGGTCCTTGGGTTCCTCGGCCCGAACGGCGCCGGCAAGTCTACCACAATGAGGATGATAACCGGATTCATCCCTCCGACTTCCGGGACGGCGACAATCTGCGGCCACGACATACTGAAGGATCCTGTCGGGGCGAAGTCCTGCATCGGCTATCTTCCGGAGAACGCGCCCTCCTATCGTGCGATGACGGTCGAGGCGTTTCTGGAGTTCATCGCGAAGATTCGGGGATTTCATGGCGCGGAAGCCAAGGCGAAGGTCGAGGCGGTGATTGAGAAGGCCCGCCTTTCCGGCGTCGCCCGCCAGACGATCGACACGCTCTCCAAGGGATACCGCCAGCGTACGTGCTTCGCGCAGGCGATCATTCACGATCCCCAGGTGCTCATAATGGATGAACCCACGGACGGGCTTGATCCGAACCAGAAGTATGTGGTTCGCGAAATGATCAAGGAGATGGCTGCGGAGAAGGCGATCATCATCTCCACTCACATCCTTGAGGAGGTCGATGCCGTCTGCACACGCGCAATCGTCATCGCGCACGGCGAAATCAAGGCGGACGGCACACCGGATGAGCTGCGCGGGCGCGATCCGTCCGGCAAGCTTGATGTCGTGTTCCGCAAACTTACGATGGAAGGGGAGGGCAGGTAAGCCATGTGCAAGTGCAAGAGCTGCAACATCAAGACCGTTTTCGGGCGTGAATTCAGGAGCTATTTCGATTCGCCCGTTGCGTACGTGTTTCTCGTGGCGTTTCTCGTCCTCGCGGGATTCCTCACGTTCGGCGTGGCGATGTTCTACGAGCGCCGTCAGGCCGATCTTACTCCGTTCTTCTTCTGGCATCCATGGGTGTATCTGCTGCTTGTCCCGGCCGCGACGATGGGTTCATGGGCTGAGGAGCGCAGGAACGGCACCGTCGAGCTTCTGCTCACGCTTCCTATCACGCTTACCCAGGCGTTGATAGGCAAGTTCCTTGCGGCGTGGGCGTTCATCGGAATTGGCCTTGCGCTTACGTTCCCGGTGGTGGCGACAACCGCGTGGCTTGGTGCGCCCGACTGGGGAGCCGTGTTCTGCGGCTATCTCGGCAGCTTCCTCCTTGCAGGCGCCGCGACGGCGATAGGCGTGTTCGCATCGTCGCTGTCGCGCAGCCAGGTGATCGGATTCGTGTCCGCCCTCGCCATAACGTTCGCGTTGCTCATCATCGGGTTCGACCCGGTCGTGAATGCGGTCGCAAACTGGGGCGTTCCTGCGGCGGTCGTCAACGCTGTGGCATCGTGTTCGCTCATGTCGCATTTCGAATCGCTGCGTCGAGGCGTGATAGACTTTGCGGACATCGGCTATTACGTGGCCGTGATCGTGTTCATGCTCGCCGCTGCACACGCAGTGACCGAGGGGCAGAAGGACGGCAAGGGCAAGGGTCTTGTCGGCCTCGTTCTGCTTGCGTTCATCCTTGGAGCCGTGGATGTGATTCTCTCCGCCATGCCGCTCCGGATCGACCTCACATCCGAAGGGCTGTACACGCTCTCGAAGGGATCCAAGGCGGTTCTCGGCAAACTCGACGAAAACGTCACTCTCAAGTACTACTTCAGCACGTCGTCCGCAGAGACGCCGATGGCTCTGAAGACGTATGCCACCCAGGTGCAGAATCTCCTCAAGGAGTACGAACTTGCCGGCAAGGGGCACGTGACGCTTGAGGCCTACGATCCAAAGCCGGATTCCGATGCCGAGGAGTGGGCGCAGCGCTACGGAGTTGAGCCGCAGAACGTCACGCCGTTCGGACAGCCTGTCTACTTTGGTCTTGTGGCGGTATGCGGAGACCGTGAGGAGACGCTTGCGAGATTCAGCCCTCGCACGGAGTCGACGCTTGAATATGACGTGACCCGTCTCGTCACCCGCGTTGCGTGGCCGGAGCGTCCGGTCGTCGGACTGATGACGTCGATCAGCGGCGTCATGGGTCAGCAGGCCAACCAGATGATGATGATGCAGGGGCAGCGTCCCCAGCCGGGTTGGGCTGCATTCACGGAACTGGCCAAGGACTATGAGGTTCGCGAGATCCCGACGACGGCGGAGGCGATCGATTCCGACGTCAAGGCGCTCGTCGTCCTTCACGCAAAGAACCTTTCCGAAAAGACGCTCTTCGCCATCGACCAGTTTGTGATTCGCGGCGGACGCCTCATCGCGTGCGTCGATCCGTTCAGCGTCATGGACATGCTCGCCTCCCGCAAGCAGCAGAATCCGATGATGATGCAGATGGGCGGCGGCGACGGGCCTTCCACTCTCGGCAAGCTGTTCGAGAAGTGGGGCGTTGCGTTCGACACGTCCAAGCTTGTGGCCGACCTGGCTGCCGCGACGAAGCTCGGCACCGGCAACGGACGCGCAGAGGAGAATCCGGCGTTCCTTTCGCTCACGACGGGGAACATGGACGAAGGCGACATCGTGGTCGCGAGCCTGACGCAGGTGATGATGCCGTTCGCCGGTGCGCTTTCGTTCGCGAAGACTGATGGTCTTACCTTCGAGCCGCTCATCACTTCCTCCGCCGACAGCGCATGTCTCGTCGATCGCATGGGTGCGCAGTTCGGCATGGGCGCGATGATGAAGGATCTGCGTCCTGACGGAGTGAAGCGCACACTCGCAGCCCGCCTTTCCGGCACGTTCAGCACTGCGTTCCCGAAGGGGCCGGACTATGTGGAAGGCTCCACCAACGCGATCCCCGAAGTCGTTGCATCCGGCAAGGGCGCGGTTGTGATATTCGCCGATTCGGACTTCCTCGCCGACGACTTCTGCGTCCAGACGATGAACACGATATTCGGGCCGATTGCCCAGCCGATAAACGACAACCTCGTCCTCTTTGCGAATGTCATCGAGCAGTATGCCGGACGCGAAGAGCTTATCGGCGTCCGCTCGCGTGGCCCGTCGAACCGTCCGTTCGTCAAGGTCAACCAGCTGGAGGCGAAGGCGATGGCGAAGTGGCAGCGCAAGCAGAGCGAGCTTGAGGCGGCTCTCCAGGAGACGCAGCAGCGTCTGAGCGCACTTCAGAAGCAGAAGAGCGGCAACGACAGGATGATCCTTTCCCGTGAGCAGCAGGAGGAGATCGAGCAGTTCCGCAAGACGCAGGCCGATACGCGCCGGCAGCTCAAGAACGTGCGCAAGGAGCTGACCGCCGACATCGACAGCCTCGGCCTTACGCTCAAGGTTCTGAACATACTCGCCGTTCCGTTCCTTGTGATCGTGTTCGGCATCTTCCGTGGCGTCATCAGAAGGAGACGCTGACCGCACCGGGACAGTTGAAAGCAAGGGAATCTGAAAACATGACAACGAAGAACATAGTTATTCTCGGAGCCGTTGCCGCCGTTCTTGGCGGCGCGGCGTACTTCTGCAATTCCGGCCGCAGGATAAAGGCGCCGTCGCTGAACGGAAAGCCGATCCTGCCGCAGTTCGACGTCTCTGCCGTCGCGAGAATCGACATCGGCGGCGTGAAGAAGCTTTCGCTTGCCGCCACAGACGGCGGCTGGGCGATCGAATCCCTGTACGGCTACCCTGCGGACGTGACGAAGATCCGCGAAAACCTGCTCAAACTGAAGGATCTCACCGTGGGGCAGTCCGCCGCCGGACAGAAGATCGACGGCGGAACGGCAGTGGAGATCAAGGATGCGAAGGGCAAGGTGCTCGCCGCCACGACGCTTGGAGGACAGCACATGTCGAAGCCGAAGGGGCAGGCCGCACAGTACGGCGGCGGTTCATATCCTGACGGACGATATGTGAAGTTCGGAGATGGCGTCGTTCTCGTAAAGGACACTCTCGATGCGTTCGACGGCGATCCGAAGAAGTGGTGCGACGCCCGCATCTGCTCCGTACCGTCGGCCGACGTGAAGACGGTGTCGTACACGAAGAACGGAAAGACCGTCACGCTTGCCCGCAAGGATTCCTCGTGGACGCTTGATGGGCTTGGCGACAAGGAGGAGTTGGATACATCCAAGACGTATTCGCTCGATTCCGCGCTGTCCTACCTTGATTTCAACAGCGTAGCGGATCCGAAGAAGGCAGAGGCCGAATTCGGCTTCGCAACAGGGACGGTGTATTCCGTGACGCTGAAGAACGGGCAGACCTATACGGCAAAGGTCGGTGCCGCATCGGGTGCAGACCGGTACTTCAAGGTGTCCGCTTCGTTTGCGCCCGTTGGGACGAACGCAACAGAGAACGCCGGCATTGAAAAGACCGTGAAGGACTTCAACGACAAGGTGGGCAGGTGGACGTACCTGATTTCGTCGTATTCCGCCGATTCGATGGGCAAGGAGCGCAAGGATCTCGTCAAGGCCAAGGAGGAGCCGAAGAAGGACGAGGCTGCGAAGGACGCGAAGAAGGACAAATAGTGCGATGAGAAAGGGGATCATACTTGCTGGAGGCGCGGGAACGCGCCTCCACCCTCTTACACGGGTCGTGTCAAAGCAGCTTCTGCCGGTGTACGACAAGCCAATGGTCTTCTATCCCCTATCCACGCTGATGCTCGCCGGCATCCGTGACGTGCTTGTGATATCCACGCCGCAGGATCTTCCGAACTTTGAGAGGCTTCTCGGCGACGGCTCGGATCTTGGGATGCGTTTTTCGTACTGCGTTCAGGAGACACCCAACGGACTTGCGCAGGCGTTTGTGCTTGGACGCGATTTCATCGGCGATGACGATGTGTGCCTCGTGCTTGGAGACAACATCTTCTACGGTGCAGATCTGCCGCATCTCCTGCGGGAGGCGAACGAAAGCGCAGAGCCGACGGTGTTCGGATACCGTGTCGCGGATCCGGAGCGGTATGGCGTTGTGAGTTTCGATGCGGACAGCAATGCCGAAACGATCGAGGAGAAGCCGTCGAGGCCCAAGTCGAACTATGCCGTGGTGGGGCTGTATTTCTATCCGAACGATGTGGTGGACGTCGCTGCGTCGCTCAAGCCCAGCGCTCGCGGCGAATATGAGATAACGGATGTGAACCGCGAGTATCTGCGGCAGGGGCGGCTGAAGGTGCGCCAGATGTCGCGGGGATTTGCGTGGCTCGACACCGGTACGCATCAATCGCTTGCCGACGCGACTAATTTCGTGCGCGCCATCGTTGAGCGGCAGGGGCTGCAGCTCTCGTGCATAGAGGAGATCGCCTGGCATAAAGGCTGGATAGATGATGCGCAGCTTGTGCGACTGGCGGCAAACTACGGAAAGTCGTCGTACGGAACGTACCTGAAGGGGCTTGTCCAGTGACGATCGAGCCGACATCCATACCTGACGTAAAAATCGTCCACCGCAAGGTGTTCGGGGATTCACGCGGATATTTTGAGGAGACCTGGCGCGAGGATGCGTTTCGGGAGGCGGGCATTGATGCCAGATTCGTTCAGGACAACCATTCGTTCTCAACTCGCGGCGTCATAAGAGGTCTGCACTGGCAGAGGCCGCCGCATATGCAGGGAAAGCTTGTCACCGTGATCTCCGGGCGTATCGTGGATGTCGCCGTAGACATCCGCAGAGGTTCGCCCACATTCGGACGGTGGGTGATGGAGGAGCTGTCCGAGGAGAATCATGTATCGCTTTGGATTCCGCCGGGCTTTGCGCATGGATTTCTTGTGCTGAGCGAAACCGCCCATTTCGCATACAGGTGCACGGACGTGTACCATCCGGAATGTGAGTCCGGAATGCGGTGGGACGATCCGTCGCTTGCGATAGCGTGGCCGGTCGACGGAGTTGACGTGATTGCATCTCAGAAAGATCGCATGGCGCAGCCGTTCTCGGAGGCTGTGGCCGTATGAGGATTCTTCTCACCGGCGGCAAAGGGATGCTTGGGCGCACACTGCGGCGTGAACTGTCCGGGCATGACGTCTTCGTGGCGGATCTGCCGGAGATCGACATCCTCGACCCCGCATCGCTTTGCGTCGCGTTCCGCTCGTTCCGTCCTGAAGTCACTGTGCACTGCGCCGCGATGACGAAGGTGGACGACTGCGAGACGGATCGTGAAATGGCGTACAGGCTGAATGAAGACGGTTCGCGCAACGTTGCGGCGGCCTGCCGGGAATTCGGTTCGCGCATGATTGCAATCTCCACAGATTACGTGTTCTCTGGCGATGTCGGTGCGGTTGGCGTTGACGGAGCGCATGAGGAGGGGTGGAAGGAGACGGACATCGCATCGCCGCGAACAGTGTATGGCGCTTCCAAGCTGGCGGGGGAATGGGCTGTTTTCGATGTCCTGCCGGACGCAACCGTTCTGCGGATTGCATGGCTGTATGGATCAGGCGGGCCGAGTTTTGTGCATACCATGGCGGCACTTGGGGCGCGAGATGGCGCTCCACTGAAGGTGGTCGATGACCAGCGAGGGAATCCAACGTCGGCGAAGGTCGTGGCGGACGTGGTAAGGTTTCTGATTGGGCGTCCGGAGGTATGCGGAGTGGTGCACGGTACGTGCAGCGGAGTGTGCTCCTGGTATGATCTGACGGTGGAGCTGTTCCGTCTGCTGGGATTTTCGCGTGAGGTCATGCCATGCACAACGGCGGAATTCCCGCGCCCAGCACCGCGTCCCGCCTACTCTGCGCTCTCAAACACCGTACTTGCTCTTCTCGGATACAGTACGCCGGACTGGCGCACGGCTCTTTCCGGTTTTGTTAAGGAAGAGTTTGGAAGGTGAAGAACCCGGATTGTACGGTATCCCCGAATATGGTGATTGCTTGCGTCAAGAGTGGGGCTGCACCTGCATGAAGCGTGTGTTGGCGTTCATGAACGTTCCGTTTGACGTGTCTTCTGTTCGCCCCTCTTGACTTTGGGGTGCGATTATGTTTCAATACTGCGGTTTTGGGTATGGGGGAACTGTACCCAAGAAGAACTGCATCAACAAACAATCTGGACAGGCTATGCGCAACAAAAAACATATGGGTCTCCTTAAGGCGGCCGCGTTCATTGCGGTATGCTCCGCGCTTGTCTGCGTTCAGGCGGAAGACTACACCTACCAGTCCTTGACGAACCTCGGTCCTCGCCTGTCATCGCGTGTGCTTCTGCTGAACGACGACACGAATCCCGCCTGCCCGATAACGGGCCAGAACTACTACAACACAAACGTAAACAATGTCGCCGTAGGCGGAACGTACTGGTGGCACGACAGTACGGCGGCTCCAGGTAGGTTGACATCCGCAGGAAGGCAGTTGAATCTTCTCGCTGGAGCAAATCATGAATTGCGGCAAAAGTTGGATCTGTCAGGCGGGTACAGGGTGCTTTGGACGCTCAAAGAGTGCCGTACCGGTTCAGGTGGCTATAACGGAACCGCCACTGACAATGGTTTAAGGAATTATCTTCCGTGGTCTGACACTTGTCTGCCTATTACCGGTACGAGTAATCCCATTTCTGTCAGTGAAATCAAACAGGTTGCGCACATCAGTATGCGCAGCACGACTGATGCCTGCGTCTATTCGCCTTTTTATGAGGATGGCGTTGGGAATGTTTTTTTCGATGTGGTTAACGGTTGGGCGGTAAAGCCCAAAAATAGGATATGTCTTGAAGTCGCATGCGACATAAAACCTGAATATGCAGCAGAAGACACCTTTACTGATGGTGTGGACTTGGATCATTACGATTGGAAGCCTGCAATTTGCGATGTGTTTGTCGTCATGAACAAATCTGATGTCACTCTTGCGGAATCGGGTGTGACATCCATTGAACTGGAGACTACTTCATACCGTGACTCCATGTACTATAGAGTGCGGTATACACCTCCATCGGGTGAAGAGCGCACTCCAATGCGGTTTCGTATCAGGCGGTTGAACAAAAAGGATGGAAGTACAAATCTTGATTTTGACGATTTAATTTTCATCGACAATATTGTGGCTTCGTATCCAGGTGTAGTTGCTACGGTGACGTCATCAGGACAAAAGACAAAGGTTAATGCTGATACGGACAACAGAAAGAACTGTAAACGCGCCGATCTCGGATATGTGGGGGCGTTCACCGAGCCATTGCTCGGTGTAGGTGTTGCCGGCGCAAAGCCGCGTATGTCGTTCTCCGCCGTAACCAACGGCCTACCGCCGTGGGTTGTCCCGAACGCAACGGTGTCGAAGGCGGAATGCATCTACCGCTGGCGGTATCTTGACCACTCGTACGGCGAGTGGAAGACCAATTCGTCGGAGAACATCTCGATCGTCAGCAGCACGAACGTCGTTTGGGACACCGCGATAGATGCTCCGGACATGGTTGGAGACATCGAATATTCGTATGGAGCGTGGATTTCGGGGACGCGGTACAGATATCTTGATTTCGCGAACAACACGCAGCTTGATTTTCCTGATGACACTGCGGCGGAGATGTATGTGCAGTGTGCGACGAACTACCTTGCGCGTGTACGAGCCGGCGCGTCCCCATGGCAGGAGATGCATCTCGTGACGGAGGTGTTCACAAACCTTGCGACGCTTGCGACAGTGACGAACGACTGGACGATGGAGTTGACGGCAAGCAACACGTGGCGCGGCTTTGTTGACACGCGCACAAACTACACCGGCAAGGTTGCGCACATACGCATCGTCGGCAGGAATCGCTGGGAGAGCGGTGGTTCTGTCCCGTCGCAGAGTTCGTTCACGTGGTATATGCCGGAAATAGAGCGCATTCCCGACGGCTACAAGGCGCTCCGCTCAATGCCGGAGGCCGGCGAAACCGATGTTGTGCTCGATTGCTCCACCGGCTATCTGTCCATAGACTTCAATGACAGTGCCGAAACGTTCACGCTGAACCGCGCTGAATATCAGGATTTCAACATGTGGACTCCGCCGCAGGGTGGAGAGAACAGGTATGTCGGTGACTATGTGAACACCACATACGTCGGCAGGGCAAAACAGGCGTACAATCTCGATCCCACGACGTGGAATCTTTCCCGGTCGTCTTCTTCGTGGTGGTGGGAGAACTTCGATGCGTACGCCGGGAATGCGGACTATCCGTTCAACGTGCAGTACGGACAGAACCAGATAACCCCAAACGGCTGGACGTTCGACAACGGAATGTATGTGAACGGATTCTTCACGGCGGCTACAAATCAGACGACGAGCGGCATGGCTCTGCAGCTTCAGGGGCGCGGCAACGGATCCATCTCCCTCATCGATCCCGTGGACAGGCCGAACGGCATCGGCACGATAGGCTTCTCGGCGCGTCTCGCCCAGTACCTTGAGTTCGGCGACTTCTACTGCAATCTCGGTGCGTTCACAGATAGGAATTATGCGTTCTCCGCGAAGGCGACGATGACGCATACGCCTCAGCACAACAACCATCCGGAGCGCAACGACATCTCGACAGGGACTCCGTCGATCTCGCTCGTTGCATACTACCGTCCGGGATACGGATGCTACGAGGTGCGGATATCCCGTGTGTGGGCTTTATCGAAGACAGACATGTGGGGGTCATCGCAAGGCGTAATGGAACTTGCCATCTACAGGTGGAACCTTGAGCGCGGCGAGGACGGGAACAAACGATGGGTGGCGAAGAAACTGGCATCCCGTCGGCTCGGCAAGGGCATCTCCGGGGCTGACACGGCCTACAACACGGACAACTATCTTGCTCCATTCGCTGACAGCACTGTGGTGGACAACAACAAGTGGACGAGTGTGTTCATCGCCGCCTACAACACCGACAAGGGGACGTATGTCGAAGGTGCGATCTCAAAGGATCAGATTGCATCGTACACAGGGCTTAGCGGCGATTCGCTGATTCAGCAAGCGGTCACAAAGGACATGGCGGTGTCTGGCAGGATGTTCAGCATATCTGTCACGGACGGTGAAATGTCGACGAACGAGGTGAATGGTACGGTGACGGAACTCTATCACACCAAGGGGACATACGGCGTGTGCTCCACCGAATGTCCGGCTGCGTTCGGTGCGCTGAACAGGCATTCGTTGTCACAGTCCGGACCATATGCATCGGCGGCAAACAAATTCACAACTGCGGAGATGCAGAGAGAGTCCCTGGATGATGGAAATTGGGGGGCGACATCACCAAGCAGGATGATGAGCTGGGCTGATTATCAGAATGAATATCCTGACAGAGACGGATACATGGGCGTGTGGAAATACGGCGTCTGCGCGGCACCGGTTTCCCAACGGCTGGATCTTCTCACGGCACCGTCGGGCAATTCATCGTCGTGGACACCGTCCGGTCTCTCTCTCCAGCTTTCGAGCTACCAGCCGACGAACCTTGTGTTCTCGCCACATACGTTGAACGCCTGCAACATCAAGCTCGCCGTAGGCGGTTCGCAGGACGATTCCCGCATTGATGTCGTGGTGGACGATCTGCAGCTCTCGCAATGGGCGGCGGAGACAAGCACGTATTCTCTTGACGAGATGGGGGCATGGGCCTACTCATCGGGCTGGATCACCTCAAGCACGAACGACGTCTATGCGACGGCCGGTGCGGCTACGAACGATCCCATTGCGTCGGTCACGCGCTGCGGCTATCTGTCGTACAAGGTGCCGGGGACGTCCGATGATTACATCTACGTTTTCACGAACACGATTGACGGAGCGCTTAAGGACTATGCAAGGTTTGTGCCGTCCGCGAACATGAACCTTATCGGCGCGTTCGGCATCGGCGGCGGCGGCGGCGGTGGCGCGGGCGGCGGCGGTGGCGGCGGCGGCAGCGCGTTTGTTATCACGAACACCACCTCGTTCAACATCGGCGAAGAGGTGCGTGTACGTGTCGGCAAAGGCGGGGATTCGTCCGGATGGACGGGCGGCACCATCAGGAACGTGAACGCAAGTTCGTTCTGGTCTTCGGTGAACGGAAAAGATTCGTATCTCCGCATCCGCCGGCTTGGATCGAGCGACGATTCGTACACGGAGTACACCGGCTATGGCGGCGGACGCGGCGGTAACTGGCGTACCGACAATGAATATGCTCAGGGCAGCAACGGAAATTCGGGCCGAGGAGCCGGCGGTGGGTCTGCCCGCTGCGTCACGAAGAATGCAGACGGATATTCGGCGTACGGAACAGGCAAGGGTGCGGGTGCTCTCAGCAAGGATGAGTCTGCAGGTGGTGGCGGCGGCGGCGGACTTGTCGTCTACCGCGGCTCGGACAACAGACCGCTGACGACGGAAGACATAATCGTTTCTGGCGGCGATGGCGGACACGGCACTTCCGGCGCGACGGGCGTTGCCGGCCTTGGCGGAACGGGCTTCAAGGTTTCTGACATCCCGGACGAGGCGATACGCGACGCAATCAAGTCGCTCTTCAATCTGAATGACTCTGACGGTCTCGGCGGCGGCGGCGGCGGCGGCGGCGGGACGAATGCGGCCAGCAATGCCGCGACATACGGCTATGGTGCCGGCGGTGGACCAGGAAGGGGGCGCGATGGCGGTGCGGACGGTGCGGCGTCTTCGCAGACGTACAACAGCGCCACGCCCGGTGGCGATGCCCGAAATGGTCTCGGCGGCGGCGGCGGCGGCGGATCGATGCACGCTGCGCTTATGAGCGGAGGTAGCAACGCTAGGAACTGGCTGACGCGCGGCGGGCGCGGCGGAGACGGCATCGTCATCCTGCACGTGCGGGTGATCGACAGGGCTGTTCTGCTCCAGCCCATGCGCGGATCCGCAACGTCACCGATGTCGGTGCGTACGCCGTTCATGGACGGCATATCGTCGCTTGCGGTTTCATGGAAGTGGGCGGATCCTAATGCATTGCTCCACGTGCAGGTGATGACGAACGGAGTGAACGAGAGCAATATCGGCGGCCGCTCCATGCTTCTTGCGGACGGCTGGGAGGATGTTGGGCTGATCGACTTCTCGAACATGACGGCGGAGGAGCGTTTCGGCGGTTCGACAAACATCCTGATCGGCTACAGGTCTCCGATATCGGGCATAGCCCGTGTGCTGATGGATACGAACCTGGTTGCCGCCGCTCGCATCGGCGCAACAAACAACATGGATTCCCTTTACGGATCGGTTGCGATCACCTCGATGGTGGCTCTTGACGAACCGCGTCTCGACGACCGCAGCTGGTGGGGGTGGAACATCATGCCAACCGCGCTGCGCAAGTACGGTTCATTGTACGATCACATGTACGATGCCGCCTTGGACACACTGCCGGGGAGAAGCTGCGCCTTGAACTTTTCAGGTGTCGCTGGAACGGGGGAGGATGATCCCATGTTCGCGGACGAATCCGAGTCGGCTAACTACTCCAAGCACGACCCGTTCGTCCAGACGCCGGCATTCACGAACGGAATCGGTCAGGTCAGCTTCTTCGCCCGTATGCTTGAGACGAACGGTGTGAACGGTTGGGTCTCCATTTCGGGTTGCGAGGATCCGCAGGAGGAGAACGACGACAACTGGACGGTTATCACCAACATTGAGATAACGGCGGGCTCACCGCTCTTCCAGCAGTATCTGTGGCGGATGCCGAGCGACTATTCAGATTTCACGGCGCTGAGGCTTACGGCGTTCGCGGCCGCTGAAGGACGCAACCACAGTGCGGATTCAAAAGTCCCGTTCGGGAGCACCGGAAGCACGATGAATCCGGTTCCGATACAGCGTGTGCTGCTTGACGAAGTGACAGTGATGCAGCCCATGACGCCAGGTCTTGCGTTCGCATATCCGCCGCGTCCGTACCGCTTCAACGGCGAAAGAAAGACCTCCAACGCATCCATCCCCGCAGATCGAATACAGAGTTCTGATCTGCAGCCTCTTCTGAACGAGTCTTTCGGTATGCAGGTGCAGCTCCTGCCGGCGGGGCTTGAGGAAGAGCTTGACCTGAACTCCATACGCGTCTTCATGTCGTGGTATGTCGGAATGAACCCTTGGGGCTATTCCAGGTGGAAGACATCCGGAGACGGCGACAGACGCTTGGATGTGGAACTCGCAAGGGCGGAGGACTGGACGGAGAGCAATCTCGTCTACCACAGTTCCCCCACCGACGCTGCATCGCTGATTCCGCCTCAGCTGTCGGGAGAGCTGGGATATCAGATCGTGCAGTATCACATATACGTGAAATATCTTGACAAGAACGGCGTCGAGCATGATCGCGTCATGGAGGTGGGGACTGACTGGACAGAACCGTCTTGGTACGTCTTCGCATCCGAAAGTCTCTACAACAAGGGTGGCGCAAAATGCGCCTACACGATTCTCGACGAGATATCTCCCAAACGCGCATGGATCAATGAGGTCAACACATACCGGTTCGGCGATCTCAAGGACAGCAAGCATCAGTACATCGAGATTGCCGTGCCTGCGGGCCTTGGGCTTACTGGCTGGTCGCTTGAGTATGTGCCACATTTGCAGTCCGGCAGCAAGTATGTAAGCTATCCGATTGCTTCGTTTGGTTACGGGAATGTGGTTTCCAGCAAGTCCGAACCCTCATCAAGCCAATATGCGTTCATCGCCTTGCAGTCTCCTGATACAGTCTCGGCCGGAACGTACAATACCGCCGAACACAATTTCCTCGCCGACGGCACATGGAGTGGAAGCATGATAGCTCCGGCTGGCGGTGTGATAGACATAGAAAAACCATACGCACTCCGTCTGCTTCGCCCGACAGGGATTGTCGAGCATGAGGCCGTGTTCATGTCCACGAACACGCTTGATTCAAGAGTTTCGTACTACTATGACGGAACAAACTTTCTTGAGAAGGTCAAGGAGGGCTTTAACGATGATGCATGGATCTATGGCGGTGCGGACGGAAACGGCACTTCGGACGCGGACTATTCGCTCGGCGTGTTCACAAATCACGGTGAAACGGCCTCCTGCTGGACCAACTGGATGGTAAACACGCCCGGAAAGGTGAATCAGCTTGTGGATGGTACTGTCCAATACATCGATCCGTCGTATTTCGAGCCGCCGGAGGGAAGTCACCTATGGGTGTATGTGAACGTCGATTCCGGCAGCAAGAATGCGATGTGGGTCAAGGTCGGCGATGTGAAGTCAAGCTCCGCAGTGTTGATAGTTCCGCAGGACGCCGTTTCGGGAACGTACAGCACGAGCGTAGTGTACGAAGTGAAGAACTGGTTCGATGTCGGATCGGTGGTCACAAACAGCTATGGCGTTCCCGGAGTCGAGGTGGCATCCTCATATGCGAAGGACGCTTCCGGACTGTGGACGCTCGATCTCTCGAACATGACGCTTGCTGATGACGCATCGCGCAAGTTTTTCGTGACGGCTTCGGCTGTCGCGTCGCCGAAGTTGCCGGACGAGGCAGGAGGCGGCGTTGCGCCCAACGATCCGTACTATCCCGCCATCATCGACTGGCTGCAGAGCTACGACGAGGATACGATACATCTTGCGAGATTCTATGGCATGAACAACAGGCCTGTTCTCAACTCTGACGGATCCGAGTGTACCCTTTCGCTCAAGGAGATGTATTGGCTTGACATTCCGCCCGTGAGCCAAAACTCAACTGACTGGGAATGGCTTTTGAAGGCCGGGATGGGTGACAGCAGCGGGGCACAGGCCGCCGGCGAGACCGTCACGTATGATCACGGCGCCGGCCGCATCGTCACGAACGTGTTCGTGAGCGTGACGATGATGATATCCAACCGCGTGACCAATGCGGCATATCCGCCGCAGATGCTTCGTGGACTTGAGCCGGGATCGACAAGTGTCGATTACGATGAGCACGTCTCTTCATGGACATCCGCAACGTTCAAGGTGCAGGGCGCACTGCAGAACGGCATTGTGGATAAAGTTTGGCGTCCGTTGCGCTGGTTCACGCTGTGTCCCGAAAGCTTTGGGGCGGCGGATTCCGATAATCCGTTCAGCCGTCGCATTGAACTGCCGGGACCGGCCGATGCCGGCTACGACTGGGGGGCGTTTCCCGGCGCGAATGTGTTCTACCGGTTCTCGCTGGACGAGACGCTTGGTCCGGTTACGGTGTACCAGCTCAATGACAAGAACGCCGTTATGAACCATGCGGACTGAACATCTGATGGCGACGTCAACTTGACAATACGCGGCGCGCCAGCGCCGCAATCAGCAAAAGAAGAAAATAAAGATGGACTACAATTTTTCCGCCATTGAAAAGAAGTGGCAGGCGTACTGGCTGAAGAACAAGACGTTCAAGTGTGATGCACACGACGGCGCGAAACAGAAGTTCTACTGTCTGGACATGTTTCCGTACCCGTCGGGGGCGGGGCTGCACGTAGGACATCCCGAAGGATACACCGCGACGGACATACTGTGCCGCTATAAGCGGATGAGAGGCTTCAACGTGCTTCATCCGATGGGCTGGGACGCGTTCGGACTTCCCGCGGAGCAGTATGCTGTCGAGACGGGAACGCATCCTGCCGTCACGACGAAAAAGAATGTAGACCGTTTCCGTGAGCAGATTCGGATGCTTGGCTTTTCATACGATTGGGATCGCGAGGTGAACACGACCGATCCCAAGTACTACAAGTGGACGCAGTGGATATTTGAGCAGCTCTACAAGAAGGGGCTTGCGTACGTTGCGGAGGTGCCGGTGAACTGGTGTCCCGCGCTTGGCACTGTGCTCGCGAACGAAGAGGTCATCGACGGACGCTCTGAACGCGGAAACCATCCGGTCGAGCGGCGTCCGATGCGCCAGTGGATGCTGAAGATCACGGAGTATGCGGAGCGTCTCCTTGCCGATCTTGACGATCTTGATTGGCCGGAGAGCATAAAGGAGATGCAGCGCAACTGGATCGGCAAATCCACCGGTGCGATGGTCGATTTCAAGGTGCTGCGCGGCGAAGATGCCGAAGGTGCATCCGATGTCGTCACAGTGTTCACCACGCGCTGCGACACGCTTTTCGGTGCCACGTACATGGTTCTTTCCCCCGAACACAGGCTTGTCTCCAAATGGCTTGATGCCGGAGCGATTGCCAATGCCGATGAGGTGCGGGCCTATCAGAGAAAGGCTGCCGCGAAGAGCGATCTCGAACGTACAGAGCTGAACAAGGACAAGACAGGCGTGAGGCTTGACGGCGTAGCGGGAGTGAATCCCGTCAACGGCGACAAGATTCCGGTGTTCATTTCCGACTATGTGCTTGCATCGTATGGCACGGGTGCGATCATGGCTGTGCCTGCGCACGATGAGCGCGATTTTGATTTCGCGAAGAAATTTGGTCTTCCGATCTATCAGGTTGTCGGCAGGAAGTCCGATGCGGTGGAGGATTGCGCTGAAGGAAGCCCCAAGCCGTACAACGGGGATGCAGCCTACACGGACATAGCGGACGGCGTGATGGTGAACTCCGGGTTCATTACCGGCCTTTCCGTCAAGGATGCACAGAGGAAGATGATTGAATGGCTTGAGGCGAAAGGCGTTGGTCGTGCGAAGACGCAGTACAAGCTTCGCGACTGGCTCTTTTCGCGTCAGCGTTATTGGGGAGAGCCGTTCCCGGTCATACACTGGGAAGACGGTACACAGTCTCTTGTTGATGAGAGCGATCTGCCCCTGACCCTTCCGGAACTGCAGGACTACAAGCCGACAGGAACGGGCGAGCCGCCGCTTGCCAAGGCTGAGGATTGGGTGAACGTTACCGATCCTGCCACCGGCAGGAAGGGAAAGCGCGAGACGAACACAATGCCGCAATGGGCGGGTTCTTGCTGGTACTATCTCCGCTATATCGATCCGTTGAACGACAAGGCGTTTGCTGATCAGGACCTTCTGAAAAAGTGGCTCCCTGTTGATCTTTACGTGGGCGGTGCGGAGCACGCTGTGCTTCATCTCCTCTATGCCCGCTTCTGGCACAAGGTGCTGTTTGACCTTGGGCTTGTGCCGACGAAGGAACCTTTCCAGCGTCTCGTGAACCAGGGCATGATTCTCGGCATTGCGTACAAGACGTCTCGTGGCGTTCTGGTGCCGTCCGACCGAGTGACGTGGCGTGACGGCAAGCCGTACGGCGCCGAGGAGGGCGGCGAAGAGGAACTGCTGACCGAGTTTCCCGCCAAGATGTCCAAGTCGCTCAAGAATGTCGTCAATCCGGATGATGTCGTCCGCGATTACGGTGCGGATTCACTTCGTCTCTACGAGATGTTCATGGGTCCGCTGCAGGCGGTTAAGCCGTGGTCTACGAAGGGTGTCGAGGGTGTGTTCCGTTTCCTCAAGCGCGCAAACCGGTTGGTGACGGAGACGGCGATCTCCGACCGCGCCATGACGAAGGAGGAATCCAAGTCCCTGAACGCGATGGTGAAGAAGGTCGGAGAGGATTTGGAGTCGCTGGCGTTCAACACCGCAATCTCCGCAATGATGGTGTTCATCAACGAAGCGGAAGGGTTTGTAAAGTCGGGGGCTGGCCTTCCGCGTGAGTGCCTTGAGAAGTTCGTGCTCTGCCTTGCGCCGTTCGCTCCGCATCTCGGCGAAGAGCTGTGGGCTTTCCTTGGGCATCCGGATACGCTTGCGTATGAGCCGTGGCCGAAGTATGACGCCGCTGCTCTCGTGGAAAATGAAGTTGAGATTCCGGTGCAGGTCATGGGCAAGCTTCGCGGACGCATCAAGGTTGCGGTCACGGCGACGGCTGACGAAATGCGCACGGCGGCGGAGTCCGCCCCAGACGTCAAAAAGTTCCTTGAAGGGAAGACCGTCGTGAAGGTGATAGCCGTTCCCAAGCGGATGGTCAACTTCGTGGTGAAGTGACGTGAGCGATTTCGTCCATCTTCATCTGCATACAACATATTCCCTGCTGGATGGGCAGTGCCAGATAAACCCGCTTGTGGAAAAGGCCCGCAGGTGGGGAATGCCTGCCCTTGCAGTCACGGATCACGGCAACCTTTTCGCCCTCAAGGCGTTCTATGATGCCTGCAACTCCAAGAAGAAGGGGTTCGAGGGGCTGCCGCCCATCAAGCCTATTCTTGGTTGCGAGGCGTACGTCACCAACCGGAATCACCTTGAGCGGGACAGGACGGAGAAGAAGTTCCATCTCTGCCTCCACGCAAAGAACCTAGTCGGCTACCACAATCTTGTGCGTCTCATGTCGGAGGCGCACATCCACGGCTTCTACTACAAGCCACGCATCGACCATGCCCTGCTTGAAAAGTACCACGAAGGGCTGCACTGCTCGTCGGCGTGCATTGCCGGGGAGGTCGCCCGTGCGATAATCGACGGGCGCATGGACGAGGCGGAGAGGATTGCGGGCTGGTACAAGGATCTGTTCGGCGACGATTTCTCGCTTGAGGTGATGGAGCACCGGTCGAAGGTGCATCCGGAGATGAACGGCGCACCGAATGGCGTGTGGTACCGTCAGCGCATGGTGACGAAAGGCGTCATCGAGCTTTCAAGGAAGTTGGGCATTCGCGTCATTGCGACGAACGACGTCCACTTTCTCGATGCGGAGGACAATGACTCTCATGATGTGTTGCTCGCCCTCTCGACCGGCAAGAAGATGAGCGATCCGCCAAGAATCGACGATGACGACGCATCAACGAAGAAGGGGCGGCTCGTCTACACGGGCGAGGAATGGTTCAAGCCGCTTGAGGAGATGGCGAAGGTCTTTCCGGAGAACCCTGAGTTTCTGCGCAATACGCTTGAGGTGGCCGAACGCATCGAGAGCTACCGTCTCGATTCGGATGCCATCATGCCGAAGTTCGACATACCCGCCTCGTTCGGCACGGAGGAGGGTTTTAGGGAGAAGTACGACGAAAAGACGTTGACCGGGATGTACCCGAAAGGGCGTGTGGAGAAGTTCGGCGGATATGACAAGGCCATCCGCATACAGTTCGAGGCCGAGTATCTCGCGGACATCGTGTGGGCCGGCGCGAAGCGCAGATGGGGCGATCCTCTTCCAAAGGATACGGTCGAACGTGTGCAGTTCGAGCTGGACACGATTCGCACGATGGGATTCCCTGGTTACTTCCTCATAGTCCATGACTACATCGACGCAGCCCGCAAAATGGGCGTGTGGGTCGGTCCGGGGCGCGGATCTGCCGCCGGTGCGGCCGTAGCGTACGCGCTTGGCATCACGAACGTCGATCCGCTGAAGTTTGACCTGCTGTTCGAACGCTTCCTCAACCCTGACCGCATCTCCATGCCTGATATAGATGTGGACTTCGACGATGCCGGGCGCGGCAAGGTGCTTGAGTACGTGACGCAGAAGTACGGACAGGATCATGTCGCGCACATCGTGACGTTCGGCCAGATGGCGCCGAAAAGCGCAATCAAGGACGTCGGACGGGTGATGGAATATCCCCTTGCCGACACGAACAAACTGGCGGCGCTCGTTCCGGACACGCCGAAGATCACATTCAAGAAGGCTCTCGGAAGGGATAAGAAGACAGGCGAATGGAAGTTCCCGGAAGGTCCTAATCTGCAGGCGGCGCTTGATGGCCAGCCCATAAAAGACGTAATCGCGCCCGGCAACGAAGGCACCGTGAAGACGCTCATGGAACGTGCCGTTCGGCTTGACGGCTCCATCCGTCAGCCGGGCGTCCATGCCTGCGGTGTAATCATCTCGCGCGATCCGCTCATAGATACGCTCCCCGTCATGCCGACGGAGAACGAAAATCTGCTGACCACGCAGTATGACGGCCATTATGTGGAGCCGGTCGGACTCCTCAAGATGGACTTTCTCGGACTTAAGACGCTAACCGTCGAGAAGGAATGCGTCGCACTGGTAAGGCAGTTTCACGGAATCGACATCGACACCGACAAGATACCGGACGACGACAAGGAGACCTACGAGCTGTTTGGGCGCGGTGAGACCACCGGACTGTTCCAGTTTGAATCCGACGGCATGAAGAAGTGGCTCATCGCCCTCCAGCCCGAACGCCTCACGGATCTTGTGGCCATGAACGCCCTGTACCGTCCTGGCCCGATGGACTACATTCCTTCGTTCGTAAACCGCAAGCAGGGGCGTGAGCCGATAACGTACGACCATCCGCTGATGGAGATGTACCTGAAGGACACGTACGGCGTCACCGTCTATCAGGAGCAGGTGATGCTTCTTTCGCGCCGTCTCGCCGGGTTCACACGCGGTGAATCCGACAAGCTCCGCAAGGCCATGGGCAAGAAGCTCATGGACATAATGAACGAGCTTAAGGCGAAGTTCATCAAGGGATGCCTTGAGAACAAGGACTTCCGGGTGGACAAGTGGAAGGACGAAAAGACCGCAAAGGAGCTTATCGAGAAGATATGGTCCGACTGGGAGAAATTCGCCTCGTACGCATTCAACAAATCGCACGCGGTTTGCTACGCCTGGGTCGCGTACCAGACGGGCTACCTTAAGGCGCACTATCCTGCGGAGTTCATGTGCGCACAGATATCGTCCGAAATCGGCAACTTCGATAAGCTCCCCGGATTTGTCGCCGAAGCCGCCGCCATGGGGCTTGAGGTGCGCCCGCCCGACGTGAACGACAGCTTCTCGCGTTTCACGCCGGTCAAGGGTGAGAAGGCTATACGGTACGGTCTTGCCGGCATAAAGGGCGTTGGCGCGTCTGCGGCGGATTCAATCGTCGCAGAGCGCGAGAAGAACGGGCCTTACAAGGGGTTCATGGATTTCTGCATCAGACTTGGAGGGCAGGCGACCGGGCCGGACGGGCGAAAGCTTCCTGCGGCGGTGAATCGCCGCGTACTTGAGAACCTTGCGAGATGCGGTGCGTTCGATTCGTTCTCGAATGCGGATTCTTCCTTCCATCGCGCCCGGTATTTCTGCAACGCGGAGTTCGCCTTGCGACGTGCCGCCGAACTTGCGAAGGAGAAGGGTAGCGCCCAGGGAAGCTTCTTCGATGTGCTTGATTCAAGCGTAGACACCGTTGTGTCGGATGACGATCTCTCCGACTGCCCGAAATGGCCGGCGGCCGAGGATTTCCGGCTTGAGCGCGAACTCCTTGGAATGTATCTCACGGGGCATCCGCTGGGGGCGTATGAACGTCTGCTGGGAGGTCTGTCTACGTTCTCCATCGCTTCGCCGCCCCATGTCCCGATGATGTCCGAGGTCAAGGCGGAACGTCAGGTGAAGATGCCTGTTAGGCTGGGCGGACTTCTCAAGTCGTGTCAGGTGCGGATGTCGAAGCCAAAGGGCCCAGAAGGCGAGCCGAAGCCATGGGCGATACTTGTGATCGACGACAGCCACAGCGAAATGGAGGCCTTGGCTTTTGCGGCCGTCTACGACAAGATGAAGGATTGGCTGCCTGGCGCGGTGGAGACGCCTGTGCTTGTGTGCGGCGAACTCGTGCACAGGACAGACCGCAACACGCATGAAGAGGAGGAGGGTCTGCAGTTCCTCGTGCGTGAGGCGTACAGGCTTGCCGACGGTATGGCTGCATTCTCAAATCACATGTATGTTGAATTGCGGTATGACGACCCGGATCTTTCCGCCAAGGTCGAAGACATGGCGGCGATGTTTGCATCGCATCCGGGTGCGCTCCCGTTGAGGATAAACCTCAAGTATGCAAACGGGACGACGGTGGCGATCGAACTTGATGGTGGCGTAATGCCGTCGGAGACGTTACTGTCGGAACTCGGAAAGTTGGCGGTTGGATGCAAATGGGGACTCGACGTTAAACCGGACATCTTCGCCGAGCCGCAGCAGCCCAGACGCTGGGCGAGATAGGGGCGTCTCAGCGCAGCATCGCCGTTATACCGTCATACCTTGATCGTCACGATTCTGCGGATGACGAGCCATCCCGCAAGCACGAGCGCCGAGGCGACCAGCAGACAGACGATTCCGCTTAATGACGTCAGAAACGGAATCATGAGGCCGGGTTTCATCATCGTCATTATCACGCAGAGGGCTACCGGCATGAGCGAGACGACAAGCCCCTGAAGACGACCCTGTGCCGTAAGCGTCCTGACCTTGCGCTCGATTCTCATGCGTCCGCGTATGGTGTTCGATATGCTGTCGAAAATCTCCGTGAGGTTGCCGCCCGTCCGGCGGGCGATGTCGATGGAGGTGACGACAAGCGCAAGATCGTCGGATGCAATGCGCTTCTCTATGGAAGCGAGCGCATCGTCAAAGCTCATGCCCACGCGCATCTGCTGAAGGAAAAGCGCGAATTCGTCCGCAATGGGATGCATGTCGGATTCCGCTACGGATTCAAATGCCTGTGATATCGAGAATCCGGCGCGAAGTGCGTTCGACATCGTTCCAAGCGCATCGGGGAGCTGTTCATCGAACTTCCGCACGTATCGGGCGTTCAGCCACTTGGCGTAGGCGGTCTTCCCGCGCCGCCCTGCGTCTATTTCCATCCTCATCAGGACGAAAGCCGCCATTCCGCCAACGCACAGCGCACCTGTGAATATTATTGCAAGTTCCAACATCACGGCTGGAATATCTCCGGGCTTAAGGCTATGCCTCTGGACTTGAGTGTGTCGAAGAATGTCGGCATGGCGCCGGTGGGTCTGAACTCTCCCAATATCTTGCCGTTTGCGTCGATGCCGGTCTGCCGGAACGTGAAGAGATCCTGCATCACTATCTGCTGCCCTTCAAGCCCCGTCACCTCCGTTATCGCCGTCACCTTGCGCGAGCCGTCGGCGAGACGCGATTCGTGCACGATTATGTCTATTGCGCTGGCGATCTGTTCGCGGATTGCGCGGGAGGGCAGCTCCATGCCGCTCATGAGCACCATCGTCTCAAGTCTCGACACGACATCGCGTGGCGAGTTTGCGTGAACCGTCGTGAGCGAACCGTCGTGTCCGGTGTTCATCGCCTGCAGCATATCGAGCGCCTCGCCTCCGCGACATTCGCCTACGATGATGCGGTCTGGACGCATTCGCAGGCAGTTCTTCACGAGATCGCGTATTGTCACCGCACCTTTGCCCTCGACGTTCGGCGGACGCGCCTCAAGACGCACAACGTGCGGCTGGGCGAGCTTCAGTTCGGCGGCATCCTCGACGGTCACGATGCGCTCCGTCTCAGGGATGAAAGACGAAAGCAGGTTCAGCAGGGTGGTCTTTCCGGAGCCGGTGCCGCCGGCCACAACGATGTTCTTCCTCAACTTGACGCACACGTCCATGAACGTGGCGGCGTTGGCGTTCCATGTGCCGTAGCGTATGAAGTCCTGAACCGTGAGCTTCTTCTTGGCGAACTTGCGGATTGTGATGGACGGGCCTGAAAGCGAAAGCGGCGGAATGATTGCGTTCACGCGGGACCCGTCGCTCAGTCTTGCGTCAACATACGGCTGAGATTCGTCTATCCGCCTTCCAAGCGGCGCCACTATGCGCTCGATGATTGCAAGCACGCTTGCGTCATCGGAGAACTGGAGATCCGTGAGCTGAAGCCGTCCGCCGCGCTCGACATAAACCTGATGCGGACCGTTGACCATGATTTCCGTCACGGCTTCATCGGCGAGCAGGTCTTCCAGCGGACCCAACCGCAGAGCCTCGTCGAACACCTCCTTCTTTATCCGTTCGGGATCTATTGAACGCGGCAGCTTTCCGCTCTTCTCGACCTCGGCGACTATCTCCGCAATCTTGTCGCGGGCCTGGCGCTCAAGTCCGTCGCGGTCGATTCCGGATGCCGTAAGCCGCTTGAGATCCATCCTTGCGATCAGTTCCTTTTGTATCTGTTCGCGCACCTTGCGTCGGAGATTCGCGAAAGGATCCTGCTTGGGTGCGGATGGCTGCGCCGTCTTGTCTACATTCGGTTCCGCTGTGCTTCCGGATTGACTGGATGCAGCCGTAGGATTTGCGTGGGCGGATGCAGGATTGCCGGACTGCTGGACGGGTATCGTTTCGGACGTCGTCTCCGTTTGCGCTTCAGTATCGTTTCGCGATATGCGCATCAGCGTGTTCCCGATCTGCACGATCGAGTCGTCCGAAAGCGCCACGATTGCGTCGATCGGTCTGCCGTTTACGTACGTTCCGTTTGCGCTTTTGAGGTCTTCGATCGACGCCTGTCCGTTGCGTACGACGACAAGGGCATGCCGCTCCGACACGTCGGCGTACGGAAGCCGTATCTTGGACGCGCTTCCGCGCCCGACGATGTATGCACCGTCGGCAAGCGTCTCCGTTATCGGGCGCTGCTCTCCGGATCTGGTGAGTGTGAGCGTCATGGCGTGTGCGTTATTTCGTCACTTTCATCTGCCGCTTGAGGTTCAGTTCCTCGATCTCTGACCTGATCTTCGCGAAATCGACCTGCGGCAGTTCCTTCTCGTATGATACGTCGCTCCTGTTGCGCAGTGAGAGCGAGAGCCTGCCGCGCATCTGCTCGGCGAACGCAAGCATTTCCGCCTCTCGCGGAGTGACCTCCAGCGTGACGGTGGAGTATGAGCCGTTTGGTCCGTCGCTGTCGCGACCGGCCATCTTCGCTGTGATCTTGCCGGTCGCCAGTACCAGGACGTTCTGAAGTATCGTGCAGGTCACGAGCGCCGCCTGGTCGCGTTTGCCGGATTCATCGGGGAATGTGAACGTGCCGATTACGTCAACATGGTCGTTCGGCGTCACCATGCCCGTCACCGATGCCGCACCGGCGGCGTTTATCGACACGGCGCGCATTCCTTTCTTTATCGTCGATGCAAGCCCCACCGTTCTTGGATTCCCGCCCTCGATGTCGGCCCAGAAGAGCACTTCGCCCTTGCTGTGTCCAAGCAGTATCTTTCGCCCCAGCACATCTCCGAGATTGTCTATCGTAAGTGCCTGCCCGCGCAGCCCCGCCTGCGGCACCGTTCTTGTGCCGAGCTGGCTTCTGGACAGTATCGTGCCGCCCGGCACGTTCTCTGCGAAGCACAGAACCTCCATCACTCCGAACCGTTTCTCGAACCGAGCTTTCATGTCGGCGATTTCTGCGTCCTTGGCGGACAGATAGAAACGTGTCAGCAATGCGGCGACAAGTCCGGCGATTACGGCGGCAATCAAGACGATCTTCTGTTTCATGGCGTTATTGTACCATATTTGAATTGACTATAGAGACGCACCGGCCGCCCTCGCGGCTATCGTGATCACGGTAAGGCCATCACCTTCGGTGGAGAGCTGCACATGTACGGCTGCCACCGCCGAAGGGGCGGAGGTGTCGCCGATCGTGAAAAGCCGCGCATCGTCCGCCTCTATCGGGTGCGGTTGCCAGCCCGCCCCGGCCATCGTCCCTTCGGCGCGGGCAAGCGCTTCGGATGGCGAGAGCGGCGAGAGTGCGGAGACGAATTCCGCCGTTCCCGCCCGATTGGAGTACCGCAATGTCTCAGTCGCACCGGATATGGCCGGTATGGCTGCGTATTCGCGGGCGGCAAGATTTGCCGCCGGCATTCGCATCTTTTCCGAGAAGTACCCTGATGTGAGATCCCTGTCGATGAGCAGGTCTGGGATGTCCGCATCGAACTCATCCTGCCTGTCGGCCACGGATATTCCGGACGAAGCCGTGATGGATGCTGTTCCGGCCTCCTCGCGAACCTCCTTCAGAAGGCTGAAGTTGTCGAGAAACACCGGCAGGAACTCCACCATCGCGAGGACGATCAGCATCATGGCGAGTATCGCCACGACAAACTCGGTCATCGCCTGTCCGGAACGTCTTGCGTCAGATGCCATATGACGTTCCTCCTCCGCGTTCCGTGCCTCCGTGCTGCGGGGGACGGCATCCGTCTGCATCCGTGTGCCCGTGGTCGGAGTACCACTTGTCCGCCGCGCTGCGGAACTCATCGCTGTCGTAGACGTCAAGAAATCCGAGGTATGACGATGTGCCGCCGCTAAATCCGAGCAGACCTGCGAGCGAACGCACATGGCCGAGGTTTGACATTCCCCGTCTTCCGGTGGCGGCTCCGAAAGCGAACGGAACGAGCCTTGCCTTGTCGAAGGCGGGAAGCACGAGCGGCGGCGACACGTCGGTCACAGCCGCTCCGTTCACGCTGCCGAGCGCCTTTGCCGCCGCAAGCGCCGAGATGGCGTTCGTCTGCGCCGAAATCGATGTGAGCGCCACAGATCCTTCAACTCTGACGGTGGCTCCGCCGCCTGTCGTGTCGTATCTCTCCTGAAGAGGTGTAAGCCAGGGGAAGCGTGAGAAGTTGAATTCGTCCGGAAGCCTCCGCCATTCGTCCGGACTGTAGATGCACCATGGGCTGAAAGCGAAAAGGTTTCTGTTTGTGACGAGACCTGCTTCCGTGACGACGTGTCCGCATCCGCAGTTCCGCGCAAAGTCGACAAGTTCGCCGATGCGGTTGACGTATCCTGCGCCGCTCTCCCAGCCAACGCCGACGCTTCCGAAGCAGGCGTTGTCCATGCCGGAGAGAAGAATCTCTCCGGGGTCTGGCGCACCTGACGGGATTGAGGGCAACTGATGTGCGCCTCCTGCGAACCGGACGCACAGGGTGCGGAAGTCTTGGCTCATTATTGCATCGTAGAAATCAGGATCGGCACGTGGATCCGAGCATCCGGCTTTGACTATTGCAGCATTGTCCACGCCAACGCGGATGCCATCTCTGAGGACTGTTTCAATCATTCTGCGGTAGCCGTCGTCAACGAATCCGGCGACAAGCCTGACCGCCATCGTCATGTCATCAGAAATCGCTGTCCCGTTGAGTTTCGCGATATCGTTTGCCGCCTTGAATCCTGCCGTCGGTCCCATGAATGCGAGACGGCGCTGGAGCGAGACGATTCCGGCGATTGCGGATTCGTTGGATTGGCATATGGCCGCCATGTGCGCAACGTTCAGATCTCCAATGAGGTTCAGCGTGGAGCCTTGCCAGCCGGCGAGGGCGAGTGCGCTTGCGTCGGCGGCGTTCTGCAGACGGATCTTCGATCGCGATGACGTGAATATGTCCACGTTCAGCGCGAACAGCATGACAAGCCCCGCGAGGATCAGCACGAGGAATATGGCCATCTGCCCGCTTTTTCCGCCGCGTTCAGTCATTGGAGATAGTCGGGATAGTGCGCCTCTGCGGTGCATGAGGCCGAGATTTCGGTGTGCCCGTCGATGTCGCGGGTGCGCCCCGCCAGCGGCCCGAAGTCGAACAGACGCGGTCTCCGCTGCGTCACCGTTGCCGATGTGTTTATGGAGTCCGTGTGGCTTGATGCAAATGTGTCGCCGTTCCGCCAGTACTCGAAGTCGAGTATCGCATCCGCCTGTGCCTCGTATTCGCTTGACAGGTATTCGCCTATGCGGCTGTACCGTTCGCTGCGGGACAGCGTTCCGTCCCCTGTCGACGAATCGGTGAGGCATCGTCCGGCCGCCGGCATCGTCGATAGCCTGGCGATCTTGCGCAGCATGAAGTCGTTGTACCCGACGGCGCGGGCGCGGGCGCATTTCACCGATGCGTTCTCCACGAGAAGCCGGGTGCGCATGAGATCGGACAGATTGAACAGTGCGAGAAACACGATAAGGACGACAATCATCGAGATTGTTGTCTCAATCATCGCCTGCCCGCGTTTCCGGCAGCGTACTGTCAGAGCCGTTCCGAACATATGACGTCCGTCGTGTGTGTGGCGACGGCCGCCGGCGCCCGCATGAAGTGATACGCCGCGCCTGCGGCGGCGAGCAGCAGCGTGAACACGATTATGTATTCAAGCGCAGTCTGTCCGCTGCGTCTTCTGAAGTGCGGCGGTGTGCATCTTGCGGACACGGCAGATGTTGCCCGGATCAGTTTTCACCGAGCTTTTTGATCGTCTCGGTCGAGATGTCGTCGGCGGCGGATCTCGCGTTTGCGCCTTCCTCGGTGGAAATCGCTTCGGTGGCGCCGGCGACTTTCTTGGCGGTCGCTCTGCCAAAATACGTGAACACCGCAATCAGCGATATCGCGATAAGGGCCACGATGATGATGTACTCAAGCATCGTCTGGCCTTTTTTGTTTTTCCTCGTCATCATATCGCATTCTCCTTTTGGTTTGTTGCGGGTATTGTAGCAAATAACATTTCACTTTGCCACGCTTGCCCAGCGCGGCCCGTACGGAACCGGAAGGGGATCTTTGTAACGGCGGCGATATTCCACAATCCCCTCCTTGCCACCGTGTGAGACAAAAATCCTCTCTCTCTCCCCCCCCCCCCCACACACACACACACACGCCGCACCACATATACCATCTGTAGGATAATGCAAGAATATATGGTTAATTATACCGAAAAAATGTCGCATACTGAAGATTCGGTTATCGATGTTGCATTGTGTGTCGTTTTCCACAAAAAAATCTGAAGAAAAAATCAAAAGAAGGTTGAAATCGTTCACGCCCAAAGGTATAATGGGAGATGTGGGCGGGCGAGACCGAACCGAATAAGGAGAGCGATAATGGATAACGATAATGTCCGTATGACAAAGCACAATAGAAGTGAGAGGGTTTATGTCCTCTTCGTTCCTGAGAGCGGGCTGTTCCTGAAGGACAGCGGAGAGTTGGCGCAATTCGGCGAATGTACGATGTACAGCGCAGTTGAAGCCAACCGCGTCGTGATGGAATACTTCAACACCCACAAGGTCTTTCCGGTGAAGATGAAGGTGTGTCCGTGTAGAGGAGTGAACCCATTGACGTTCGGTTGATGGTCGCCAAGCATTACAGAAAGCAAAAAAGGAGAGAAGTTCATGGACAATGAAAAGATTCTTGCAGAGTGCCGCATGGAGTTCGAACGCCATCAGTCCGACGAGTGGAAGGGATGCACAGAGTGCAGATTTATCGAAGATGGGTGCTGGAAACACTGCAGTGTGGTGATGAAGACCATGCATTTCAACGGCGAGTTTGCGTCGAGGATTCCATCTGGCCAAGGGACAGAATTGAGGGCCGCAATTCCCGTAGGTTATTCCGCAACTGAAGCGAATGAGGATTGGGACGAGTTTCGGCAATATTTGCATGAGGGTTTCCACTCGTACAGTTACATTGCAGACGTTTTTTAGCCGAAAAAGTTTTTTGGATCCGGCGGCACTGTTGCCGTCGGCATGGAAACGCAGAAACAGAACAACTGAAAGGAATATTGCTATATGATGCAGGAAATAAAATGCCCCAAATGCGGTGAGGTTTTCCAGGTTGATGAAACCGGATACAATCAGATTGCGCGACAGGTTCGCGACAAGGAATTCATGAAGGAGATTGAACGCAGGGAGCAGGAGCTGGATGCCAAGCGTGAAAAAGAACTCGAAGTCGTTCGTTTGCAGGGGGAAAAGGAGCGTGCGGCGGAGATCGCGCAGAAGGATGGCGAAATCTCCGCAAGGGATCGACTGATCGCAGATTTGAAGGCCAAGTTGGATGCAGGTGAAACGGCAAGAAGCCTTGCCGTCTCCGAAGCTGTGGAGAAGAAGAACATTGAGATTTCCAGGGGCATCAGGGAACACTCTGAAAATCTCATGAAGAAGGATGCTGAAATCTCGGCCCGAGACAAGAAGATAGCAGAGTTGCAGGCAAAACTGGCTGTCGGCGAGACGGCGGCAAAGCTCGCCGTTGCGGAGGCGGTCGAAAAGAAGAACGAAGAGCTGTCCAAAATGACTTCGGAGATCGCCGATCTCAAGGGGGAACTCAAAAGCCGCAAGACGGAGAGCCTGCTGAACGAAAAATCCCTCAGGGAACAATACGAGGGAGAATTGAAGATGAAGGATGAGCTGATTGAGTACTACAAGGACTTCAAGGCGCGTCAGTCCACAAAAATGATCGGCGAAAGCCTGGAGCAGCACTGCCTTGCGCAATTCAACCAGATTCG
Organism: uncultured Lentisphaeraceae bacterium; assembly: GCA_964567665.1. Taxonomy (GTDB): domain Bacteria; phylum Verrucomicrobiota; class Kiritimatiellia; order RFP12; family UBA1067; genus UBA1731. The sequence continues at coordinate 46,769 of CAZMNN010000002.1, read as the reverse complement.
CATGACGGCCTTTCCGAATGCCTATTTTGAAAAGGACAACGATGCGAGAATGGGCAGCAAGGGCGACTTCATATATCGCGAATACGACGAGAACGGCAGAGAGTTCATTTCCATCATGTTTGAAATGAAGAACGAAGCCGACGAAACGTCCAGCAAGCATAGAAACGAGAGTTTCTTCAAGGAGCTGGACAAGGATCGTAAAGAGAAGGGCTGCGAGTATGCGATTCTGGTGTCTTTGCTTGAAAACGACAGTGAACTGTATAACACCGGCATTGTGGACGTGTCCTACAAATATGAGAAGATGTACGTCATCCGTCCTCAGTTCTTCATTCCGATGATCACGCTGCTGCGGAATGCGGCAAGAAATTCGCTACAGTACCGGCAGGAGCTTGAAGTCGTCCGCAATCAACAAGTGGACTTTAGTAATTTCGAAGAAAACATGAATAAGTTCAAGGAAGGGTTTGCGCTCAATTATCATAGGGCCAGCGATAAGTTTAAGACGGCAATTAAGGAGATCGAGAATACGATTGCCCGCCTTCAGAAAACAAAGGATGCACTTCTCTCTTCAGAAAACAATCTGCGTCTTGCCAACCAAAAGGCCGACGAGTTGAGCATCAAGAAACTTACGAAAAACGCACCGTCTGTCAGGGCTGCGTTTGATGCGCTCAAAAACGGGTAAATTTGACGGCAAAAGCCCGGCTGTCACAAACACGGCAAAGAAAGGAAATGCAGACGCTGACTTTCCCGTCGATGGGATGTGCCGACATGATCGATTACGGCGACTGCTGCAATCAGATCGGCGTGCTGTGACGGTCGGTCTTCTGGCTCTGCCTTTCCTTATTTGCCGGCTCACGGGATGTTGCAACTCCCTTTGCGTCTGATGGAGTCGCTTGTCAGAGTAGATGCGACTATGGAGGTCGCATCTGCTTTGACAAGTGACATTTGCTCCAGATGTGTTGCGGACGATGGATTTCGCATGGCGATTTCTGATATAATACCGCCATTATGAAAAACAAAAAGTTTTTGGTGGCCGCAGCTGTTGTGACGGCTGCGGCGGGTGTTTTTGCTGAAGCGGCTCCGGCCGTTGCGGCGGGTTTTCATGCGGAGGAGCTTCCGCTGACGGAGAAGATGACGCTTCTCGCGCTTCAGGTCGGATTGATTCTCTTCGCTGCAAAGCTGGGCGGTATGCTCGCCTCGCTTGTCAAATTGCCGAGCGTCCTTGGCGAACTGGGCGCAGGCATTCTCATCGGCCCGTGGGCGCTGGGCGGAATCGGATTTGGCGAAGGTCTTTTCAAGTACGGGCTGTTCAGGGGCGGGTATCTTGCGGAGTTGGCAAGAGTGACGGGCGAGACGCAGTTCGCCGTTTCGCCGGAGCTGTACGGCATCTGCACGATAGCCTCTGTGGTGTTGCTGTTCCTTTCGGGCATCGAAACCGACCTGAAGATGTTCCTGCGCTTTGCGTTCGCGGGTTCGCTCGTCGGCATCGGCGGCGTGGTCTTTTCGTTCTTCTTCGGCAACCTGTGCGCGGTCTACGCGGTGAGCATGTTCCCTGACCTTCTCGGCGGAATCGGCTGCCTTGCGAAGCTCCACACGTTCGTCCAGAACGGTGAGCTGATGAAGGCGATACTTGATCCGACCGCGCTGTTCATGGGCATCATGTCCACGGCGACATCCGTCGGAATCACCGCCCGAATCCTCTCCGAACGCCGCAAGATGGACTCCGAGGAGGGCGTGACGATCATGGCCGGCGCCGTGATCGACGACGTGCTCGGCATCATCGTGCTTGCCATCGGCATGGGCATCATCGGTGCGCAGACGGCCTCAGCCGCAGCCGGTGCGGTGAAGGCTGGCGTACCGTGGGGCAGCATCGGCCTTACGGCCTTGAAGGCGATAGGCGTGTGGCTCGGCGGCACCCTGCTCGGACTTATCCTCGCCCGCCGCATCTCCTGGCTGCTTAAGCTCTTCCGGTCACCGATCGCCATCGCCACGCTTGCGTTCGGACTTTCGCTCGTGATCGCAGGTCTCTTTGAGGCTCTTGGCCTTACGCTCATCATCGGTGCGTACGTGATGGGGCTTGCGCTCAGCCGCACGGATCTCAAGCACCTGATCGAAGAGAATCTCCAGAGCGTGTACACGTTCCTCGTGCCCGTCTTCTTCTGCGTGATGGGCATGATGATCGACATGAGCGCACTCTGCTCGAAGCCGGTGCTTGTGTTCGGCGGAATCTACACCGTGCTCGCAGTGCTGGCCAAGGTGGTCGGATGTGCGATTCCTTCGCTCGTCTGCGGCTTTAACACGAAGGGCGCTCTTCGCATCGGCGCCGGCATGATCCCTCGCGGCGAAGTGGCTCTCATCATCGCGGGAATCGGCCTCTCGAACGGCTATCTCACGCAGGAGGCCTTTGGCATCGGCATCCTGATGACGCTCGTCACGACGATTGTTGCGCCGCCGTGCCTGATGGGGCTGTTCAACGTCAAGGGCGACGGTGTTCGCGGTCACCGCAAGAGCAATACGCACGGTTCGCGCTCGTTCTCCTTCCAGCTGTCGTCCGAGCCGATTGCGCAGCTCATGCGCGACCATCTCGTGAAGGTGTTCCAGAAGGAGGGCTTCTACACGTATCTGCTCAACTCCGCCGAAGACATCTGGGCGATCCAGATGGACGATATTGAGATATCGATGCGCCGCGAGGGCGACGTGATTCGCTTCGAGTGCACACCGGAGGAGGAGACGACCGTGATGACGGCGTGGATGGAGGTTGTGGGCGAGATACGCGACATCGCGCAGGCGATCGCCAAGCCCATCCGCCGCGACGATCTGGAGACGCTCCTGAAGAACGAGACGGAGCTTGTCTCCGTACGCGGCACCGGCGTTGGCCGGTACGTGCAGGGCTTTGCGATGATTCCGTCGCTCAAGGCATCCTCAAAGCGCGAGGCGATCGAGAAGATGGTGGCGGCGATGGCCGCATCTGCGCCGCAGCGCATAAACGACATCGAGGCCGTGAAGGCGGCGGTGTTCTCCCGCGAGGCATCGATGCCCACGGGGCTTGACCACGGGATCGCAGTGCCGCATGGACGCACGGACGCCGTGTCCGGCATTGTCGGCGCAGTTGCGATAGTCGACAACTCGTCGAACGAGACAGGCTCGATTCCGGATTACGAGACGATCGACCATTCCGCCATACAGGTGATCGTTCTCACTGTCGCCCCTGAATCCGCTCAGGCTCCGTATCTCAGGCTCATGGCGTTCATCAGCCGCGCACTGCGGGCCGGGAACGGATATGAGAAGCTGCTTGAATGCAAGACGGAGGATGCGATGCGCAAGTTCTTCCGCGACGCCAGGTAGCCAAACGGGTGGACGTCCGCAGCAAAAAGGAGGGAAGTCATGAAGGAACAGCTCGAAACGCTCAGGAAGATTCAGGAGATATCCCTCGCGCGCGCAGAGTGCGTGGCGCGTGAAGATGCGGCTCACGCAGAACAGCTGGCGCAGGAGATGGAAACCCTCGCCGGCTCCCTCCAGCCGCGCATCCGCGATCTGTACCGCCGGTTGAGCGCTTCAAAGCCGCTGTTCATGGCGGCTCTGCACAACGGATGCTGCTCCGGATGCGGAATGCAGGTGCCAGTGGCGGCAGTCCGGATGCTTCGCCTTGCCGAGCATCCGGTAACCTGCGCCACCTGCGGACGGCTTCTCTACGAGAACCGCGACGCGGTGTCGTCCGCCAGACGCGAGACCGTCGAAAACGACGATGAGATATCGAAGGTCAAGGGGCTTGCCCGCTTTTCGTCCGAGGCGCTGATGATTCCGGCAATCAAGGCGGACAGCGCCCAAGCGGTGATCGAGCGGCTTGCGACAGCGATGGCCAAGGCGGGGTACGTCTCCGACGGAGATGGACTCGCCCGACTCGCCATGGAGCGCGAGGCGCTGCTTTCGACCCGCATGAACGACGGCACGGCCGTGCCGCACGTGCGCGGAGTGGAGGGCGGCGCACTCACGTTTGCGCTTGGTGTTCTGCCAGACGGGGTTGTGTGGGACGATTCCGGCGAGAAGGTGAACTTCGTGATCCTATCCGCCATACCAAGTGCCGGCTCGGCGTTCTTCCTGAAGCTTATGTCAGATCTCATGTCGGTGTTCCGCCGCAAGACGAGCCGGGCCGCTTTGCTTTCCGCAGCCACCCCCGCTGAGCTGTGGCGGACGCTTGTCAACGCCACGCGCAGTACCATCCGTTGAATTGTGGTATAATGCCGAATCTTCAAGCAATGGTCATTCAATCGTTCAAAGTTCTGGCGGTTTCCGCAATCCTGGCCGCCGCTGTCGGTGTGCAGGCCGCTCCGTCACAGCGCGTGGTCGGTTCCGGCGAGGGCGGCGCGTCTCCGTGGGCCACGGATCAGTATCCCGGCTTTGACGGTCTTGATACCCTGCCGACTCCTGAAAAGAAGGAAAAAGGCTGGCTGTGGCGCTGGTTCGGCATCGGCAGACCGGCCCGCGAATCCGCCGCGCTTCAGCTTGAATGGGCGAGGCGGCAGACGGACGAAGGAGACGTCAAGGGCGCGGTGAAGTCTTACGATGCGCTTGTGCGCGAATGGCCGGCTTCGCCCGAGGCCTCCAAAGCGCAGTTCATGCTGGCGTATCTCATGGAATCAGAAATGCAGGAGTATTCCGATGCGTATGAGGAGTACTCTTATCTGCTGGACTTCTATCCGAGAAACTGTCCGTACGCAAACGTCGTCGCAGAACAGTACAAGCTGGTGAACCTGATGCACGATACGCGGGGTACGTTCCTCGGCATGAGCTTTACGGGAAACAGACAGCTCCGCCAGGGCTACGAGCAGGTCGTGCGCCGCGCTCCCGGTGCGGACTATGTTCCGGAGGCGATGCTCAAGATAGCGGCTCTTCGTGAGGATGACATAGACTACGAGGAGGCGGTCAAGGTGTACGCCACACTCCGCAACCGCTATCCCGGCACGGACGAGGCGAGACGCGCCCTCTATCTTGAGGCAAAGGCGCGGATGTGGCTTGTGCGCCGCCTTGCCTACAATCTGCCGCGCTGCAAGGATACAGAGGGATATCTGCGGCTTGCGCTCAAGAAGGATCCCAGCCATCCGAACGTGGAGGAGATGCGCGGTTGGCTGAAGGAGCTTCTCGAATACATCGCCGAGGACGCCTGGAAGCGCGCAAGGTTCTACGATACGAGGCAGCGCACCCGCCATGCCGCAATCGCCTCATACAGGAAGTTTCTTTCGGAACACCCGGATTCATCCCATGCGGACGAGGCTCGTTCGCGCATCCGGTCGCTTGAGGCGGTTCCGGAGCAAAGTGGTCTCAGCAAATGAAGAAAGCACTCGTAACTTTTGTGTTGGGCGGCGTTGCGCTGCTGTCTGGCTGCGCAGGGTACACATGGGGAACCTCCGTTCCGGAGGAGTTCCGCACTGTTTCGGTTCCCGTCTTCGAGAACCTCACTGAAGTCTCCGAACTGGGTCCGATCGTCACCCAGTACACGCTTCGCGAGTTCCAGCGCGAAGGGTCGTTCCGCGTTGCGCGTCCGGCGGATGCGGCGGTGGAGGTTCAGGGCACACTTCGCGTGATGGATCGCGAGGGCGTGTCCTACGATCGCGGCAGAGGCATGAGGGCCACTGAATATCGGTATGTCATCGTCGCCGATGTTTCCTTTGTGGACAAGAGGAACGGCAAGGTGCTTCTCGAAAAGAGGGGCATTGTCGGCGAGACTACATTCCTTACGCACAACGATCTGCTTACCGGGCAGAAGAACGCCGCCGCCCGCATCGCGCAGGACATCGCGCGGCAGATCGTGAACGAAGCCACTGCCATCCCGTTCGACGGCGATGGGCGCGTCGAGGGTGTGCAGAAGTGAGCCGGATGCTCGCGGCGCTTCAAGGCGGTCTGCCGCTTGCGAGGCGTCCGTTTGAAGAGCTTGCGCGTGAGCTTGGATGCAGCGAAGCCGACCTGATCGGCTGTGCGGCCGAGGCGATGTGCGCCGGAACTGCGCGTCGCTTCGGCGCAGTGTTTGACGCCCGCCGGCTTGGATTTCGCTCATCCCTGTGCTGTGCGGACGTCACGGATCCGGACGGGGCGGCAGAGTTCCTTGTCGCCCGCCGCGAAGTGTCGCATTGCTATCTCCGCGAAGCGCCTGGCTGTCCGAACCTTTGGTGGACCTGGAGTGCGGCGGCAGACAGATTCGACACTTCGATAGGCGAGATACCGTTCCCGTTCCGTTCCCTGCCCGCCACACGCCGCTATAAGGTCGATGTTGTGTTCGGCGGGGAGACGAGGGCGGCGGAGGAGCGCACCGAAGATGACCTTCCGCCGCCGGACGAACGCGGAAAGTCCATAATACGCGCAATGCAGGGCGACACCGAGCTGCGTCCAGACTACTTCGCCGCCATTGCCGAAAAGACAGGAATCGCGGAGTGGAATCTGCTCGCAACGCTTGAGATGTGGAGGCGGCAGGGGCGGCTCAAGCGGATCGGGCTGCTGCTCAATCACCGCAAGAGCGGATATACGGCAAACGGAATGTGCTGCTTCAGGATCGACGGCGCTACGCTTGAGGCGGGACGCGCCTTGGCCGGCATGAACGAGGTGTCGCACTGCTACGAGCGTCCGATGTGCGAAGCGTTTCCGTACAACCTCTTTGCGATGGTGCACTGTTCATCGACGGACGAGGCGCAGGCGCAGTTCGATGCGCTGAAGCGGAAAGTGGCGGATTCGGGCAGCCCGGCGTCAGCGTCGGTGATGCTTATTTCAACGAAAGAGTACAAGAAGACGTCGCTTGAGTTCTATCTCTGACGGACTTGACCGGCGTTTTATGTTATCATATCGCGCATATGGAGATTGGTTTCCGTTGATGTGCAGTTAAACTGAAGGAGGCGGAGATGGCAAAGGAGAAGGTTGTTTCTTCTGCGGCAGAAGGAATGGAGCCAAGCATGATGTTCACACGGCGGGGGTTTGTCGGCGCGGCTGTGGCGTCCGGGGTATGGACGGCGTTCGGCATCCCCGACGCCAAGGAGCGGATTGCCCGCATCGGACTCATGACCGACACCCATGTGCGCACGACCATGGAGAGCTGCCGCCGCGTAAGGGCTGCGCTCGAACTTTTCAAGGCGAAGGGCGCAGAGATGGTTCTCAACTGCGGCGATCTTGCCGACCATCACTATCCCGACGGCTACCGCTGCTACCGCAGAACCGTCAACGAGGTCTATCCGGACAAGGCGACGCGGCCGAAGGAGGTCTACGTATACGCGAACCACGACATGTACGAATACAAGCCGGGGTCGAAGTGGAACATCGACAATGCCCTGCCTGCGTTTGAGGATATGCGCCGTCTGCTTGAAGACCCCAACGGACACACCTGTTCGTTCGTCTGGAAGGGTCTGCCGTTCGCCGTCTTTCCGCAGAACACCGGAGTCAAGGGCTTTCTCTCGTGGGAGGACTACGAAAAGACGGTGGCGCGTCTCTGCGAGGAGAATCCCGGCAAGCCGGTCTTCGTATGCGATCATGTGCCGCCGGCCGGCACTACGCACCACAGTTGGCAGTGGGGTTCGGAGAACTGCCGCCGCGTGCTGAACAGGTTCCCGCAGGTGGTTTCTATTTCCGGACACGTCCACGGTTCGGTCGTGAGCGAACGTCTCATTTGGCAGGATCAGTTCACCGCCATAAATCTTGGATGCCTCCAGACATGGGGTGGATTCGCGTCAGGCTCCACGCCGCCGCATCAGGCGAAGCAGAATTTCGGTGTGCTTGTGATGGATGTCTTCCGCGACAGGCTGGTTGTCTACCGCCACGATGTCCGCGACGGTTCAGAGGTCGCAGCTCCGTGGGTGGTGCCGCTTCCGTTCGCCCGCGAGACTGCGCCGTTCCGTCCGTCCGCCGCCGCATTGCGCGAGAGGAGACATCCCGCATTCGCGCCTGATGCGTCCGTGTCGGTCAAGCCGGTAGGCTCTCCCGTCACTGGATATTCCGTCGAATTCCCCGAAGTCGCAGGTGCGCAGCGCGCCTACATGTACCGCCTTGAATGTGCAAAGAAAAACGCGGACGGAAACTGGAAGACGTTCACGCGGGACGATATCTTCGCCGACTTCTGGATGGCTCCGAAGGACAGGACGGGTCTCGCAGCCTACAGGCTCAGCGCAGGGTTCTTCACGCCCGGATATTCCTATCGCGTGACGGTGACGCCGCTTGACTGGTTCGGCCGTCCATCGCCGTCGATCTCAACGGAGTTCACCGCATCGCATCCTGAACCAACGACGCTGTGGACTGCCGAGAAGCCACAGTCGATGCCGTTCACCGAGTACGGCAGAAACGTCGCTGTGGATGTCGACGGATTCTTCACGCCGCCAAGCGGACAGGGTACGCTTGCGCTGCCCGCCGGCGTCTTCGCTAACCTTGAGCCTGGCAAACTTCACCGCTTCATCTTCGACGTTCACATGTCGCAGCCCGTCGGCGACTTCTGCGCATGGCGCATTTCGCTGTCGCCCAAGGAAAACGCCGGCAGACGCATAGCCACAGTGCAGACGTCCCCCGGCGATCCCGGCGCTCTGCGCTATGTGATGGAGTTCACGCCCGACAAGGACTTCCCTGCGGACTGCGTTCTCGTGATGAACTACCGCAGTCGCGGCGGACGCTTGAGGATGCTTGGGGCTGAACTCCAGAGGGCGTGATGCGCCCCCTGCCTGCGCTCAGCCCTTCTTCGGGTACGCGAAGCGATTCATGATCATCGCGATGGCGCCGTCGCCCGTTATGTTGCAGGCGGTGCCGATCGAATCGGTGGCGACATAAAGCGTAATCATCAGCGCGAGTTGCGTCTGGTCGAAGCCCAGCATGGATTCGAGTATGCCGAGCGCGGCCATCACTGCGCCGCCCGGAACGCCGGGAGCTGCGACCATCACCACGCCGACCATTGCGATGAACCCGGCGAACGTGCCGAGCTGAACGCTGGATGCCGAGCCGTCCATCAGCATCAATGCGACGGCGCAGGCGACTATCTTCACCGTTGAGCCGGCGAGATGCACGGTGGCGCAGAGCGGTATTACGAAGTCCGCAACCTCCGAGCGGACGCCGTTCGCAATCGTCTGAGCCCGCGTGACCGGGATTGTCGCCGCAGAGGATGACGTGCCGAGTGCGGTGAGATACGCGGGAAGCATTGTGGCGATCGCCTTGAACGGGTTTTTGCGGGCGATGACGCCGGCGATTGTGAACTGGACGAGTATCACGGCGATTGTCAGCAGCGAGAACACCGCTATGATCGCAGCGAACGCTGCCAGCACTGTCTTTGTCTTGCCTGCCGCAGTCATGTCGAGGAAGATGCCGAAGATGTAGAACGGCAGCAGCGGCACGAGCGCAACGGATATCGTCTTTGTGATGACCGTGCGGAATTCGATGAAGCCGCGCTTGAGGATCACCGAATCGGCGAATATCATGCCGAGGCCGAGGATGAACGAAAGCACGAGAGCGCTCATTACGTCCATTATCGCCGGAATCCTGATCAGCACATACGGCTTGAACTCAACGGCTGCTTCGCGTACAGCCTCTGCGGCGCTGGGCGATACAAGGGCGGGGAACGCCGCCGCCGAGACGAAATATCCGAGGAAGCCGGCGAACAGCGTTGAACCGTAGGCGATCGCCACCGTCATGAGCAGCATCCGCCCTGCGCCGCGCCCCGTCTCCGCAATTGCCGGGGCGACAAGTCCGATTATGATCAGCGGCACCATGAACTTGATGAACTGGTCGAAGACCGCTGTGACCGTGTTCACGCCTCTTACGGCCTGGGCGGGGGCAAATGAGCCAAGTGCGATTCCAAGGACGATTGCCAGCGCAATCTGCGGCAGAAGACCGAATCTCATGTTTTTCATGCACAAGATTATATCAAAGATTTTTCTCTGCCATTTTTCGCTTGATACAACAGGTGCATTATATTATAATGCGCCCCATGTTTTCAAGATTAAAAGGTTTTTTCTCTGCCGACATCGGGATCGATCTCGGAACGGCGAATTCGCTCGTCTACATGAAGGACAAGGGGATTGTTCTCCGTGAGCCTTCTGTCGTTGCGATTGAGGAAGGATCTAAGCACGTCCTTGCCGTGGGTTCGGAGGCCAAGCGTATGCTGGGCCGCACTCCTGCGAACATCGTTGCGATACGTCCCATGAAGTCCGGCGTGATTGCCGACTACGACATCACGCTGGCGATGCTCAAGTACTTCATTGAAAGGGTCTCTCCGAACCGTCTCAAGGCCAAATACTTCAGGCCGCGTGTGGTGATTGCCGTTCCAAGCGGGATCACGGAGGTGGAGAAACGGGCCATTGAGGATGCCGGCCGGGCTGCCGGGGCGGGCGAAGTCTTTCTGGTGGAAGAACCCATGGCCGCCGCAATCGGCGTCGGTCTGCCGGTTTCGGAGCCGGCGGGATCGATGATTGTCGATATCGGCGGCGGCACCTGCGAAGTGGCGATCATCTCGCTTGCCGGAATCGTGCATTCGCGATCCGTGCGTGTTGCGGGCGATGCCATGGACGGGTGTATAAGGCGTCATATGCAGCGTGTCTACAACCTTCTGATAGGTGAACGCACGGCTGAGGATATTAAGATGGAGATTGGCAGCGCATTTCCCGTTGGCGAGGAAAAAACCATGGAGGTGCGCGGCCGTGATATCGTGGTAGGGTTGCCTAAGACGATGACAATCACCTCCGAGGAAATTCGGGATGCACTTCAGCAGCCGGTGGCCGCAATTGTGGACGCCGTGCGTGTAACCCTTGGCAATTGCGAACCGGAGCTGGCGGCAGACCTGAGCGATCGCGGCATAGTGCTTTCCGGCGGCAGTTCGCAGCTGAAAGGGTTGGACAGGCTTATCTCGCAGCAGACAGGGCTTCCCGTCACGCTTGCGGACGATCCGCTTTCGGCCGTGGCCGAGGGTGCGGGCGCTGTGCTGAGTGAACTGGATTTTCTCGCCAGGAACAAGCGGCATTGAGTCATAGGCGACCCTTCCGGACAGGAAGGGCTTGGAGAGAAGAACTGGCATAGCAATCTGTGCGTGCGCACTGGCGGCCGCAGCCGTCGGGCTGTGGATCGTAGGCGGTTTCGCCGTCGTTTCGGAGGCCGTGTATCCTCTTGAGAGGTCGGCTTCGTGGTTTCAGCGTAATGTCACGTGCCGTCTGCGTACGCTTTGGCGGCGTCAGAGCTACGCCGCAGAGAACCTGCGCCTCCGCAGGGAGAACGACATCCTGCGCATGGCCCTTCAGGAGACGGAACGGGGCATGGCCGCCAATGAGCGTACCGCAGTTCCGGATGGCTTCAAGGCGTGGATTCCGGCGCCGGTGCTTTCGCGGGGCGGAATGGCCGGCTCCAAAAACTTTCTCAGGTTGGGGAAAGGCTCGCTGCATGGGGTTAAGCCTGGTGCGGCCGTCGCCGTGCCGGACGGTCTGGTGGGCGTCGTCTCCGAGACGTCAATGCACACCTGCGTGATTCGTCTCGTGTCCGATCCTAACGTCAAGGTCTCGTGCGAGATCGAATCGGCGAATCCCGATGTCGGGGCCATATACGGAATCGTCTCCGGCGGTGGAGCCACAGTGGCGACGCGGTCTGACGTTGCGGTTCTGTACGTCGTGAATCCGCTTCGGGCGGGGCGCATCAAGAACGGCTTTGTTCCGCCGCCGCGCGCCCGCGTGACTACGTCAGGCCTTGGCGGAGTGTTTCCCAGAGGGCTGCTGATAGGGTATCTTGTCTCCGGTACGCGGCGTGGCGAATCAAATCTTGAGTGTGAGGGCGAAGTCGAGCCGGCGGTGGATTTTCCGGCTCTTGAGGAGGTTTTCATCCGCAATGAAAACTGAGTTCGTTCGCATATGCGCCGTCATTCTCGGCATCGTCGCCTTTGCGGCGGCGCAGGACATGTCGCCGACGGTTCTGGACGCAAAACCGCCGCTTCTGCTTGCGTTCGGATGCGTTGCGGGCATCCCCGCCGCTGTTGCTGCGGGTCTGTTCGCGGATGTGCTTGGCGGGCTGCCGTTCGGATGCTCCGCGATGTTCTTCTTTACGGCGGCGCTGCTCGTGCGGCTGTTCAGGTCGGTGGCGCTTGCGGTGACGTTGGGCGCGGCGGTGGCCTACCAGCTCTGGCTTGCGCTGTGGGGTGCGGTTGCCGTATCAGACCGGTTTGTGTGCGGAGCGTTGCTTGTGGCCGCGCTCACTGTCATGCCGATGTATGCGTTTGTGAGGTTCGTCAAGGTTCATGTCGGCATAGATGATGAAAGGGACGCAAAATGAAGGTGTCGTCATGGTCTGTCATAGGGCTTGCGGCGCTCTTCCTGCTCGGATTCTCCGAACTTGCGGTGTCGCTTCATCGTGTGCAGGTTGAGGATGTCGCCGACTTCAAGAAGGACTTGACCGATCAGGCTACGCGCCGTATGCGCAAGCCAGGAATACGCGGGCGCATACTTGACGCGAAAGGCGGGGTGCTTGCGGAGTCGAGGGCGAGACGCGACATCGTGTGCGATCTGTCGGCGTTCCTGAAATCCGGCAGCGTATCGAACACCGTCGCCGCAGTCGAGGCGGAGATCGCCCGGCTTGCGGATGAGCTTGGCTTCGACCGGCCATCCACCGTCACGGCAGATCGCATAAGGCGGCACATCCGCACACAGAGCGCCGTGGCCATGTGCGTATGGCGGGATCTTGACGAGCAATCCTTCGCGAAGTTCGAGGAACGCGCTTCGGCGTTTAGCGGCTTCTCCGTGGAGACTCATGCGGAGCGGATATATCCGCGTGGCACATTCGCCGCCCATGTGGTCGGTTATACGGGACGCGATCGCGGGGACGGGGACGAGGATGACGTCCGGATGCTCGCATACGAACTTGAAATGAAGGGGCGTTCAGGTCTTGAGGCGTTCTACGACGAATACCTTGCCGGCGTTGCGGGATCTGTACGCATTCCGGTCGATGCCCGCGGCTTCAAGCCGAGCGGTGCGGCTCGCAGCAGCATCGACCTCGGTGAAACCGAGGAACGCGCCGCCCAGGACGGCCTCGATCTGCAGCTTACGCTTGATCCGGACGTCCAGGCCGCCGTCGAACGGCAGTTGGACGGCGTATGCGGCGCGTGTGTCGTCCTCGATCCGCGTGATGGCGCGGTGCTTGCGATGGCATCCGCTCCGACGTACAATCCGAACGATTTTGTGCCGTTCGTCTCCGCGAAGCGCTACCGCGAACTGTCCGAAGACGAAGGACGGCCGCTGCTCAACCGGGCGACGTCCGGCCTCTATCCTCCCGGCTCTACGTTCAAGCCGGTCACGGCTCTTGCTGCGCTGAAGTCCGGAATGGTCAAGGCGGACGCAAAGTACGAATGCACCGGCGTGTACAGGCTCGGAGACATGCGGCTTCACTGCTGGAACAGGTGGGGGCAGGGCATGCTCGATATGCGCCAGGCGATAGAGCAGTCCTGCAATCCGTACTTTGCGCGGCTCGGCTATCTCCTTGGCACAAATACGCTTTTCGGAATGGCGCGTGAGTTCGGGTTCGAGGCGAAGACGGGCATAGACTACAGGCCGGAGCGCACCGGTGCGCTCGCGTCGCCGCCGTTCTATCCGGGGCTTGCCAGCCAGTCTGCGATCGGACAGGGCCGGATCCTTGTGACGCCGCTGCAGATGGCCGTGGAGTGCGCAGCGCTGGCGAATGGCGGAAAGGTGTTTGCGCCGTATCTGAAGAAGCGCACGGACGGAACGCCGCCGCCTGAACCTGTCCGTCGTCTGTCGTCCACTGCCGCCGACATGGAGCTTGTCCGCCTCGGAATGCGTTCGGTCGTTGAAGGCGAGAAGGGGACGGGAAAGACGATCGGCGGACTTCGCGTCCCGTGCGCCGGCAAGACGGGCACGGCGCAGATCGGCGGCGGAATGAAGCATACGTGGGTCATAGCGTTCGCGCCCTACGATTCGCCGACGGTTGCCGTTGCGATGGTGGTGGAGCGCGGCGCCTCCGGCGGGAAGACCGTGGCTCCGCGTGTGCACGCAGTGCTTGCGTCCATATTCGGGGAGGCGGAAAGATGATCGGTGCATGGAATGGAGATCTGAAATGCTGAAGGCTCTCTTCCGTTTCAACTGGGTGATGTTCCTGTCGATGGTCGCGCTGTCGGTGATCGGCGTTGTGTGCATACGTTCCGCCGGAGCGGCCCGTACTGTGGAGACGCTGCAGGAGGCGTGGCGCGTCCATGCGGCCACGGCCATTTTTGGGCTGGTCGTCTACTTCATACTGGCGGCTGTCGATTACAGGAAGATACTGGATATCTGTTCCACGCCATGCTTTCTGCTTTCGCTTGCCATGCTTGTCGCCGTTCTGGCGTTCGGCGACGAGGTGTACGGCGGCAAGCGCTGGCTATGGTTCTTCCAGCCGAGCGAAATCGCGAAGCCTGCGTTGATTCTGATGCTTGCCAAGGTGTTCGGCGCCGGACGCGATTCGTTCGGATTCAAGGATCTTGCGTTCGGGCTTGGCATGATTGCCGTTCCCGCGTTTCTGATACTCGCCGAACCGGATCTCGGCACCGCGCTGGCGCTTGTGCCGGCGGCGATGGTCATGCTGCTCTGCGCGAGGGTGTGTCTGCGCATACTGGTTCCGCTCCTTGCCGTCTGCGCGATTGCCGCCGCCGTTGTGCTTGGGTCTGTCCATGTCGCGGAGACTACGTCCAACCCTGAGTTGCGTGAAAAGATATACAGGCGTCTTCCTCTCAAGGATCATCAGGTCAGGCGGCTGAAGACGTTCCTCAATCCGGAGGCGGATCCATACGGAAGCGGATGGAATCTCCGTCAGGCGAAGATATCGATAGGGTCGGGATCCCTCACCGGAAAGGGAATCGGCAAAGGCGAGCAGAAGTTCCTCGGATATCTGCCGCCGAGCGTTTCCATGAACGACTTCATCTTCTGTGTGCTTGCCGAGGAGACGGGGTTCGTCGGATCTGCGACTGTGCTGACCCTGTTCCTTGCTCTGCTCGTCTCCGGTCTATGGACTGCGCTGCGGTCGAAGGACGACAGAGGACGGCTTATCGTCATCGGCGTCATGACGCTGATTTTTGTTCACGTATACATAAACATAGCGATGTCCATAGGGCTTATGCCGATCACGGGACTGCCCCTGCCGTTCATAAGTGCGGGAAAGACGTTCCTTGTGGTGCTGCTTGCCTCCCTTGGCATCGTGCAATCCGTATCCCTTCACAGGGACGAAAAGACAACCTGAGGAAATCATGCTGGAGAAGATCATCAACTGGTTCCGCAAACCGAAGTTCAGGCGGGAGATAATCGTAAACGTCGAAAAGCTCGAGACCCGGGTCGCCGTCATTGAGAACGGCCGCCTCGAGGAGTACATGGTGGAGCATCCGGAGGAGGAGCGGCTTGTCGGCTCCGTCTTCAAGGGGCGCATCCAGAACCTTGAGCACGACCTTCAGGCGGCGTTCGTGGATATCGGGCTTCCGCGAAACGCATTTCTGCACTACTGGGACATGACGTCGGATGTCGATGCGTTCCTTGACGATGATGAGGAGGCGCAGAAGGGCGGTTCAAGGAAGGACTCCAAGGGCGGCAAGCGCGGTGCAAAGGCGCGTGCGGCGCGAATCACAAACGAGGAGGTCGAAAAGCGGTTTCCCAAGGGATCGGAGATAATCGTGCAGGTCACGAAGGGCCCGATATCGACGAAGGGGCCTCGCGTCACGGCGAACCTCTCCATTCCCGGCCGCTACCTTGTGATGATGCCCGGAGAGAAACTTCGCGGCGTGTCGCGCAAGATCGGCGACGCAAACGAGCGCAGCCGTCTCAAGAAGATTCTCGACAGGCTTCTCCTTCCGGAGGATGTCGGCGTGATCGTCCGCACCGCCGGTGCGGGCGCAAGCCCGAAGGCGTTTGCCCGCGACCTGCGCAACCTGCTTGAATCATGGAACGAGCTCAAGGGCAACGTCCGGAACCTTCGCACTCCTTGCTGCGTGTACCAGGAGCCGGGGCTTGTGGAGCGCGTCGTGCGCGACTGGCTCACGGAGGACATCGACGCCGTGATCATCGACGACGAGAAGTCGTACGAGGAGATGAAGGCCCTCACGGCGAAGATATCGAGACGCGCCCAGAAGAAGCTCAAGAGGTACGACGGATCGAAGAACATATTTGACCACTACGGGATTGGACGTCAGCTCGACGAGGCGTTTCGCCGCCAGGTGCCGCTGAAGAGCGGCGGCTATCTCGTGATTGACGAGACGGAGGCGCTTATCGCGGTGGACGTCAACACCGGCCATCACAAGAGCAAGGAGGGGAAGGGTTCGCAGGAGGATGCCATCCTGGAGGTGAACCTTGAGGCCGTGGAGGAGGTTGCGCGTCAGCTGCGGCTCCGCAACATCGGCGGACTTGTGGTGCTTGACCTCATCGACATGAAGAGCCGGAAGCACCAGAAGCAGGTCGAAAAGGCGTTCAAGACGGCACTGAAGCGCGACCGCGCCCGCACCAACGTGCTTGGGATCTCCGAACTCGGACTGCTTGAGATGTCGCGCCAGCGGCAGGAGGAGTCGCTGCTGTCGATGCTCACCTCGACCTGCCCTGTCTGCGCCGGACACGGCCTCGTGAAGTCGCCGCTCGCAATCTCGATTGAACTGCAGCGCCATCTGACCGCGTTGCTCAAACGAGCCGACGAGGAGAAGAAGCCGTTCGTGCCGAAGATACTCATCGCCCCTGCTGTGCTGCAGAGGCTTCGGACGGAGGACGCCAAGATACTGTCTGAGATGCAGACCGCGTTCAACACCAAGCTTACCTTTGTCGCAGAGCTTCACCGTCATCCGGAGTCGTTTTCGATTCTTGACGCCGAGACTGGGAAGACCCTCTATTCATCGGGAGGTGCAAGAAATGCATAAGCGCACGTTGGCATTGACGGTAGCGGTCGTTGCGGCCGTCGCGTCCGGTTCGCAGCTGTTCGAGGATCTGCCTGAGAAGCCGTCTAAACAGGGCTTCGGCGCCCTCACGTTCTCCGGCGGCACGCTTGCCGCAAGCCGGAAGACCGGCGAGGTTCGTGCAACTGGCGACATCAAGGCGGAGTCCGGTGTGTACAGGTTCTACACAAAGGAGCTTTCGCGGAGCGCCGACGGCGTCTACGATTTCGGCGAGAATGCGATGTTCACCACTTGCACGAATGCCCTTGACGATCTGCACTGGAAGTTGACCGGCAGCTTCGTCTACGAGACGGATGCGGCCATCACCGCCAAAAACGTATGGCTGTACTACGAGGACGTTCCGGTGTTCTGGCTTCCGTGGATGTTCTACCCGCTGAACACGAACTACGGGTTCAGGTTCATGCCGGGCTACACGAGCCGTTGGGGCTGCTACTTTCTTTCCGGATACGTCTACGACATCCGCAACGAGTTCGGCGACGGCGCTCTCGGTCTTGGAGGCAGCACATACTTCAATCTGCGCCAGAAGAACGGCGTGGAGGTCGGGCAGACTGTCCGGTGGCGTCTCGGTGAATACGGCAAGGGCAAGATAAAGGGCTTCTATGCGTGGGATGAGGACTACGACCGGTATGACCGCCACTGGAGCGATTCCAACCACTACAACTACCAGAACTGGGGAAGCGAGGTCGAGCGCAAGCGCTATCGTGTGATTTTGGAGCACCGTTCCGACTTCACGGAACGTGACGCATTCAACGTCAAGGCTCAGTTCCTCTCCGACTCCCACTATCTCCGTGATTTCGCCCGGCGCGAGAACGGCTACGAATCCATCCCCGTGAACGAGGCGTGGTACGAGCATCGCGAGAACCTCTGGGCGGCCGGAGCCTCCGTCTCCGGCCCGGTCAACGACTTCTATGCCGGCGTCGCAAGACTGCCCGAAGCGTGGGTGGCGATCGAACCTCAGCCGATATTCGATCTCCCGCTGAACTATGAATCTCAGACACGTGCCGGCTACCTGAACCGGCAGTACGCAAAATACGGATCGAAGGATCCGATGTACCGCTACTCGCCGTACATCGGTCTTTCCGGACGCGGCGCGGACTACCAGGCGTTTCGCGCAGATTCGAGCCATCGCGTCACCCTGCCGTTCATGATTGCAGACGTCTTCTCGTTCGTTCCGCGTGTCGGCTACCGTGCGACATGGTGGAGCGATTCGGGCGACCCGGAGAAGAATTGCCTGAGCGCATCCGGCGATGCGATGTATCGCGGGATTGCGGAGGTGGGGATCACCGCATCCACACGCGCATCCGCATGGCTGAACGAAGAATGGCAGCATATCTTCGAGCCTTACGTGGACTATTCGTACCAGGACGTGAACTACGGAACGGGAAAGAAAAACCGCAACTACATGTTTGACAACTACGACGGTTCGATGGATTGGCTGGATCAGTTCGGTTTCGAGGGGCGCGGTCTGCCGTACAGCTGGCACGGCATCCGTCCCGGCATCCGCAACTACTTCCGCAAGACGAAGGAGAACGGATTCACCCGTTCAGTGTTCGAATCGGATGTCTATGCGGCCATCCCGTTTGAGGATGAGAGCTACATCAAGCGCGGCTACTACGCCGGATATCCGAAGAACCGCGAGAACGGCTACTACAACCGGACGGATTGCGTGACGCCGGGCCTCATGCTCAGGTTCCGGCCGTCGAACAGGATGACGTTTTCGTCAAGGACGGAGTATGACGTCGACAGCGAGAAGGTCGCATATGCGGACATCAACTTTGAGCATCGGGTGTCGCAGAGCTTCTCGTGGGATTTGGGCTACATTGGGCGCGACCATCGCATCTGGGATTATCTTCCCTCGGAGTATGACCGCTGGAACTATCAGTATTCCAACATAATCCGTGCCGGATTCAAGCATACGGTGTGCGATTGGTTCGAGTGGTCACCGTTCATCCGCTGGGACGCAAGGTGCAACGAGCTTGATTCGACTGGTGCGTGGTTCGACTTCCTTACGGACTGCCTTGGCTTCAGGTTCTCCGTAAACTACGAGAACAGCATACGCCGCATCGACGGTTCGAAGCAGGATAGCGATGTGGATTTCGGATTCGCGGTATATCTGCGAGCACTCGGCGCAGGGTCGATGCTCGACCTTGCGAAGTTCTAAGACAGGCGGATCTTTACGAGATCCCAAAGCATTCGCGGCGCATCTCTCCACAGCCTGAGGGAGCTGCGCTGTCCGCCGTGCCATTCCACCGGCACTTCCGCGACGGACGGCGCTTTCCGTATAAGCTCCACGTCGAACGCGAAGCGGTCGGTGCGCAGATTCTCGAACACCGGGCGCATCATGGACATGTTGAAGAGCTTGAATCCGCATTGGCTGTCCTTCAGCCCGGTGCCTGAGATCATGTTGAACAGTCTCGACATGATTCGTCTTGAGAGCGGCCTTCTGTCCGTTCCGCCGCATCGGCTGCCGCACACCATTGCGCAGTCTGAACGGGTGGCGAGGGCGGCGAACTCAGTGAGTGGGGCGGATTCGTCCACATCGCTCATCAGCACCCAGGCTCCTTTCGCTGCAAGTGCACCGCGTCTCACGCTGTAGCCTTTGCCCATATTGCGGTCGTTGCGCAGGATCTTGAGCGGAATTCCCGGTTGCTGAACAAGTTCCGCTGAAGTCATGCGTGGTTCGCCGCAGTCGTCCACGACAATCGTTTCGACAAGCGAAAATCCGCAGGTCGCCGCCGTGTCGGCAAGCGCATGGACGTGCGACAGGATGCCGCCGACAAGTCCGCCCGCGCCGTATGCCGGTATGACAAGCGACAGGGATTTCATGTCACTTCTTGAGCTTCATCCATACCGGAAAGCGTGATGTTTCCGAATGTGCGCTTCCGGAGTGCACTGAACGGACGGGCAGACTTGCCTCCAGTTCGGAGAGCCGCTTGAGAAGCGTCTGCTGAGCCTCTTCGGCGGTTCTCCGGAGTTCTTCGTTTGCCTGCCGTTCCGACATTAGTTCCCGTTCGCGCACCTGCAGCCGCTCCCTGAGATCCTGTATCTGAACCTGAAGACGCTTCACGTCCGCCAGCTGCGAGGCAAGACGGTCAGCTTCGGTGCGCTTTTCGTTCAGTTCGCGTGTCAGATCCTTGATGCGCTGTCCGCTTTCGTATGCGTTCTTCTCGGCGACGAGACGCAAGGCGTCAAGCTCCTGCTTGAGTTGCACCGTGCGCGGATCTGCCGGGTTGGCGCGGAGTGTGCGGCTCTTCATGTCCTTTTCGTCGTCGCCGATGCGCTTGAGTATCTCGATTCTGCGGGCGGACAGCCTGTCCACGCGCTCGTTCCAGCGCGCCTGTGCCGCTTGGGCCTCGGCTTTCTCTTCCTCGATCACCTTTGCAAGATCGTCGGCCTCTCCGCGCAGAAGCCAGTAGATGGCGGCTTCGGTGTCTGCGGCCTCCTTTGCGTTTGACGGCAACCGCCGTATTTCGCCTTCGAGCGTCAAGGTCTCGCGCTTTGCGGCCGCGACCTCCGCTTCCAGGGCTGCGGCCTTTGCGAGCAGTGCGGCGGATTCGACTTCGACAATCTTCTCCTTGACCACAACCTTCTCGACCGGAACCTCCTTCACAACCTCCTTGACGACCTCAACGGGAACTTCCCTTACAACTTCCTTTATCACCTCTACAGGAACTTTGACGATCTTTTCGACAATCCTTACGGTGTCGTTTTGCGTGGCTGGCTGCGGTGTCTCTGCGCCGTCTGTCGCCTGTTGAGCGCTGCCATCGCCGGATGCAGGAACGTTCTCATCCGTCGGCGCAGGGCTTGATTGCGCATCAGGCACGGGCTGAACGCAGGTGTCCGCTTGCGGTTCCTCCGGCTGTGTTGCGAACGCAGGTTCAACCTCTATAAGCTTGGAGGCGGCGGGAAGCCGCCCGCTCCTGAGAAGCGCTTCGGCGGCGAACTTGTTGAACGGACCTCGCGGTGTGCCGTCTCCGATGTCGATTGACCAGCGCATGTCGAGGAAGGGGACTTCGACTGCGGGCTGCCAGTTCGCTCCGTCGCTGGATATCTCCTGTCCGGGCTGGATTCTGCCCATCTTTGCCCACTCGATGAGCCGCTCCTTGGTTTCCGGGCCGAAGGTGTCGTCCTGGGTTCTCAAATACCATTTTTCCGTCATGTCGCTGTCTCCGTCCTGCCGTTCATCTATCGTTTCATCCTGAAGAATCTCTTGGCTTCGGATGCCCCCATCCGGGCAAGTTCCGCCTGAGCCTGACGTTCAAGCTGCGCAAGCGTGTTGGGGCGTTCGCCATTGAACAAGTCGTGCATTTTCGGTGGTGGCGTCTCGGACACTATTTCCGGCTCCATTACGTCCATCGTCCATTCGCGTTGCTTGACCTCGGTGAGTTTTGCGATTTTCGCCTCCAGCTCGGCAACCTTCGCCTCGCTGGCCTCTGCCCGCTTTCGCATGGCCTCGGCCTCATTCCGTGCGGATTCGGCGGCGGACGTTGCCTCCGCGATTGCGCGGTCTGCCTCGTCCTTGAGTTCCGCCATCGCCGTTTCCGCCTCCTTGCGAAGTTCCGTGATCGCCATCTCGGTGGAGCCGTTGTGGTCGTCGCGGTATATGCGGCACGTGTCGGACAGCGATTTGGTCCTTATGAGGTCGTCGATTACGGCGCGGTGCGTCGGGCCATAGAACCGACCCGGCTCGTTTTCGACGATCCAGTCCATTTCGAGCATCGGCACGAGGGATGCGAGCTTCCAGGACTTGAGGTCGTTTGAGATGCCGGCGAACGGCTCTATGCGTCCGTCCTTCGCCCATGCGACGAGTGTTGCGTCGTCGACGGGGCCGAACACCCTTGCGTCAGCGTTCCTTACGTACCAGTTCATTTGCCGAGTTCCGCGCTCCGCTTCGCCGCCGCAGCCAATGTCGCGGCCACTGTTTCCTTCATGTCGCTGGCTCGCATTACGTCCATGCCAGCGGCCGTTGTGCCGCCCTTCGTCGCCACGCCGTCGATGAACTCGCCGAGATCTGCGCCGCTGTTGCGGAGGTACGCCGCCGTTCCGAGCATTGTCTGTTCGGCGAGCAGACGGGCGACGGTCGGCTTCAGCCCAAGGCGTACGCCGCCTTCCGCCATGGCCTCCTCCATGTAGGCGAAGAATGCCGGACCCGATCCGGAAAGCGCGGTCACGGCGTCAAAGTCCTTCTCTCGCAGGACGACTGTCTGCCCGGCGGCGTCGAGAATGGACGTCACGAGATTGACGTCGGATTTGGTTGCGTTCTTCGCCGGACAGATTGCGCACATTCCCTCTCTGGCGCGAAGGGCGAGGTTCGGCATCACGCGCACGAGACGCACTTTCGCTCCGAACATCTTGCGAAGGGTCGCCAGCGACTTTCCTGCCACGATTGAAATTATGAGCGTCTTGGACGAGAGTTTGGGCTTGACTCTCTCTGCGAGCGCGGCGACATCCTGCGGCTTCACGGAAAGGAATATGGCGTTCGCGTTCGTGGCGACAAACGCAGCGTCAGAGACGGTTTTCACGCCGTAGCGTTTTGCCATTTCCCTTGCGCGGGGCGGATGCGTCTCCGCCATTACGATTTTTTTGAGGTCAAACGTGCCGGCGGCGGCGACCGCCTGCACAATTCCTTCCGCCATCTTGCCGGCGCCGAAAAAACCGAGTGTCGTTTTCATAACGCAGATTATACCACAACTCAAATGCCGTTTGCCGTTGTCGCATCGCTTTGCAATGTGGCAGAGGGTCGGTGCGGACTGGGTGGTGCGATGCACTGTTCCGTCTGATGGTTGAGCAGTCTGCACCTGCGACGCGAAGTGGCTCGTCGGATGCTATGAGCTGTTCTGCCAGATTGTTCTGCAAGTGCGGAATTGCGCTTTCCGAAAGGTGACGGTCGTCTTCTGGATTGCGCAATTTTCGGAACGCGCAATTTCACTGACACAGTTTTATGGTATACTTCACGCCAATCGTTAAGCGACGTGTGCGCATTTGGAGAGGTGGCGGAGTGGTCGATCGCGGCGGTCTTGAAAACCGTTGACCCGCAAGGGTCCGGGGGTTCGAATCCCTCCCTCTCCGCCATCAGCGCAAGGTGCAGAAGGTAGGTGCCTTCTTCATTTTCAAGTTCATTTCATTTTGACGATATCGTTCTGAAGCACCCGTCCAAGAACTTCACAAGGTCGAGGGCTACCTCGCTCGGATCAGTGTCAATCCATGCGAACTTCTTGTTTCGCAATCCCGCAACATAGTTCTTGTTGGCGAGAACCGTCTTCACTCGCGACACAACGGCATCACCATTACGTTCCCGCATCTTCATGTCGTCGAAGATGTACATTTTCATGTATGCTTTTAGCGTCCGCTTGCTCAACTTGTCTTTGAGAAAGTACATATCGAACACATCTTTGTAACGTCCTGAAAATGCTCCGAGTTTGAGCATGCTCTTGAGCTTTTCGACAAAAATCTGCTCCTTTGAATTCGCCAGCAGTTTCACGCCACGTCGCTCCGTCACCACATCAA
Source organism: uncultured Lentisphaeraceae bacterium (assembly GCA_964567665.1). Lineage (GTDB taxonomy): Bacteria > Verrucomicrobiota > Kiritimatiellia > RFP12 > UBA1067 > UBA1731. The sequence continues at coordinate 23,368 of CAZMNN010000002.1, read as the reverse complement.
AGACAAAGTCCTTCTGTCGGACTTCCGCACGAGTGTGAATGCCTATGTCCACCTTTGTGACGGCCTCGCTTCCATTGACATCCTTAATCGTAAGGCAAATACGTTTGCCCCGGTATTCCTGGTGTTTAAGTTCGGCAATTCTTCCTCGAATAGAAATGGTCACGCCGTCGATGGAATTCAGCTTCCTCACAAAACGCTCAATGGCCGTGTCGCTGAGTGAATACTTCATGAAATCGATATCCATATCCATTGTGGCACGGCGCACGTCCTTCGATATGCCGCTCATGACCACCCCGCCCTTGATGGTTACACGATCCTTGAATCCGGCGGCACGGATTGCGGCAAGGATGATGTCATGAGCAACCTTCGCCCGGGCGGCATCCTTTGTGTAGCCGCTTTTCATCAACTTTTCAACCTCCGACGCAATGTCCATCAGAACACCTCATTTCTTATCGTCCGAAAAATCAAATCGCGCCGAGGGAACTTCTCTATATAGTCCTCCATTTTCGCGCCATAGAGTTCCTCACGGATTTCGCGGAAGTTTCCAATGACCTCATGATACTGATCGTCTGACAATTTCGTCCTAAACCTGACCGTCTCGATAAGCAACCGTTCTTTGTCGTATATCCGCACCCGTTCGCCGCAATAGTCAATCTCCGTCACGCCTATAGCGCATGTTCCGCTTGGCACGAAATGTTGCTTCACCCGTTTGTCGCGAATCTTTCCGTCATCCCTGTCCGTAGCCAAGTGGTAGCAGTCCGGAACTTCATCAGAAAGATTGTAGTAATGATACGCGCTTCCCAGTGTCACGACAGCACGAGGATACTTGGCCAGCAGCACCTCAAGTTCTCCATTCTGTGCTCTGTCAGAATAAATTCCCGGCTCGACCTTGTACAGATTCCCCTCTCGGACAAGTTCTCTAATCCGATAATGGCTACCATGCTCGATCAAGCATTCTGAGAGGCGTTTTATCATTTTTGTAATCTTCCGCAATTTCTGTATTTTGCGGAAGATTGCGTAAATGGTATCATATCCGTCTCGCACAATCAAGGGGTGCGCTGACAAATTCGAACCCCGCAACTCTCCCAACGACTTATCTCCGACAAGATTTATATGATTGCGTTCGTGACGAGGGCGAGGTTTAGTTCCACATCGCCGCATTTATATAAATGCGGCGGTGTGCTTTCGACAGTAAGGGTGAACTTTCTCAATGTCGGGCGTGGCGCTGTTCAGTGTTTCCCGGCGGTGGAAACAATCAGGTGGCAGAAACAAAAAATGCGGCAACTTCATGCCGCAAAACCTTTTTTTTTTGGGGGGGGGGGGGGGGGGAAAAACGCTCAAACCTCAGACCCAAGACACGGACACCCAGTCACAACCCCCTC
>CAZMNN010000002.1:0-21976 GCA_964567665.1 uncultured Lentisphaeraceae bacterium | reverse complement strand
AAAAAAGGGTAGAAGAAAAAAAAGAGGGCGCGACCTTCTCTTTTTTTTTTTTTTTTTGGGGGGGGGGGGGGGGGGGAGTTCAGATCGCTCTAACCTGACGCACCAGATTCGGACACCATGTCCGAATCCTCTTCTCTGCTAAAAGATGGCGTGTATTGTATAACAACGGCTTTTGACAGTCAAGTGGGGAAGTTCATTTTCTCAAAATTTTCTGGCGAGCCAGAAAATGTCCGCCAACAGACGGTCATCATTTGCGCATTATCCAACAATGCATTGGTGCATTGCCGTATACTACCCTTGCATGAATGCATTTACAGGTTCGCTGCAGCGCAAAGGCCGCCGCTACTATCTTGTGTTGACTTCTCGCGGACAGCAGAAGTGGATTGCACTGAAGACCGGAAACGTTCGCATTGCGCGGTACAGGGCTGCGCAGCTGGCGCCGTTTAACGCAGACAATGAAATGTCATGGCTCGTCCATCTGATACGTCTTGGCGATAAGGCGAGAAGCCGTTTGGCGAAGGTACGCAAAGCGCCGCCAATTCCGTGGCGGCAGCTCTATGCTGCCTTCCGCGAGAATGTGCTGCAGCGAATTCCGTACGCCAGCGAGCCAAGCTACCGCAGGTGGATCGACATCCTTGCCGAATCAGCTCCGGCGGCATCCTCTCCGGCGTCGCTTTCCGCAGATGACGCAAGGTTGATTGCGGAAATGCTCTGTGCACGATACGTTTCGGCGAGGCGCATGATCGTGTTCTACCGTCGTGTGTGGCGCGTTATGGATTTCGATGCGTCGGTATGGTCGCTTGACGGTTCGCTGGTGCGCGGGTGGCTGAAGGGCTGTCGAAGCGAATTCTACAGGAGACTTGAGACGGACGAGGTGCGCATGGTGGTGCGGCATCTCATGAAGGGGCGGTGCGCGAACTCCTGTGCCTATGCGGACATGGTTCTGATCGGATACTATACTGGGCTTCGTCTGTCTGACGTCGCTGAGCTTGAGCGCGACGAGGTTTCGCGTGACGGAAGATTCATTGTTCTCAAGCCAAACAAAACAAGCCACATCAGGCGTCGTCCAATCAGGGTTCCGCTGACAGGCCTTGCGTACAAGTGCGTGGAAAGGTTGATGTCCCGCGTCGGCGGAGACGGATTCCTGTTCCCTTGCGGATGCCGTCATCCAAGCAAGGCGATTTGCCGCGCATTCCGCGACTGCGGCGTGATGAAGCGCGGAAACGGCCGCGCAAGCTTCCATTCACTGCGTGCCACATTCATATCGCTCATGGACGAGGCCGGGGTGCCGCCGCATATCACCGATGCGATCACGGGGCATGCGGATGGCGGAATGCACGCTCGCTACACGCAGCCTTCCGATGCAGCGCTTATGGCGGCGGTGTCCCATGCTATCCCGCCGCTATGGAAGATGCCGTTAGAAGGTGGTTAGAAAAGAGATGGATTGGCAGGTGATAGATGGTCGTTAGTAATAAATGGTATGCGGTAGGTGAATATGGTTGACAACACTTTTTGAGGCTTCAGTCATGAACCGCCGTACACTTACGTAAGAAAAGCCTTTTAGTGTGTGGCGGCAAAGATGCAGACATGGCGGTCACGGAGTGATCGCCTTGCCATCTCCGTACACACCACTGCCATCTACTCACCCATCCTGTCTGCCACCCTCTATCCAACTCATTTCCAAGATTAGAAGAAAGTTTGAACGGCAACGCCAATTGCCTTTGATTGCGCACAATCCATCGGACATGGTGTCCGGGCCTAGGGTATACCGGGCAGGATGAAAGTTGACTCGTCTCTTGCGAGGGGATCAGTCAGGGTCGGAGCGAAACACAAACCTCCGGACATGGCTGAATGGCATGACATGTGTGCCGACCGCATCCACGCGGGTTCAACAATGTGGAGCGGCAGGACTCCTCCGAAACAAACGGGTCAACCGAGCTGCTTCGGTCTTGGCAAGGCGGTCATCCGCCAAACTGGGTAAAAGGCAGAAGAAGGAAACAACAAACATGAAGAAACTCATGATCGTGGCCGCTGCTGCGGCGATGGTTGGCGGTGCGTTCGCCGATACCGCCTACACGTTCAGCGCCACGCTGAAGACGACAGTCGGCAAGTCGGGCAAGTCCACCGCAACCTACAACCTCGGCAAGGATGATGCCGACAACTTTTGGTACAACGATGGGGTTGTCACTGCGTTGATGACCAATCCTGCCTACAGCGCATATTTTACGACCAAGAGGGTCGGCGGAACTTCGGTTCCTGCCCTTTCTTCCAAAGCGAAGAAGGATAACGAGTGGCTTCTCACCAACCTCGTCGCTCTTGCGGCAACATACGACAATAAGTCCGCAAACAGGTGGTGCGATTCCTTCAAGGTTACGGATGAAGGTTGCTATCGTGTCTCCGGTACGGAAAAGATCAAGGAGATCTTCACCGGTGATATCTGCTGCGAAGCACTCGCGGGAGAGGATGGTTTGGCCGTTGACGCTACGGTTTCACTCGATGGCGTTCAGCGTTTTGGTGGACTGACGTATGCGTCTGCCAAGAAGGTCGAAATCTTCGCGAAATTGACCGCTGATGATCTTGAGGAGCCTTTCTACCTCGCGGGTCAGGGGTCTGTCGGCAAGGTGCTTGACAGTGCTGATCTCACTACGGCTGTTGAGGGTGTCACATCCATTTCCGGCAACATCGTGGGTGTCCTTGATGCTCCTGAATGTGAATCCTGCTGTGCACCGGGTGAGGCTTCTGGCGCGTTTGTGTGCACGGGAGATGATGATGGAGATTTTGACACCGAACTTATGACTGCGGCCTATGGCACGTTCTCCATCAAGTACAACGCCAAGGAAACGAAGGCTCTCGCAAACAACTAATTCTTAGAGATGCAGGTTAAACTGGCGGACGGATGAATTTATTCATCTGTCCGCTTGTTTGTGCAGATGGAGGTCGGGATGCGTATTTTGATTGGCGTTGCCATTGTCTATGCGACAGTAGCAGGCTGTCGTCCGGCAGACCCGTTGTCGCAGGTTGTCTTCGTTAAGGCAGGCGATATTGCAGTGACAGCGAAAGACGCGAAGGATGCTGCGGAGTTTCTCGCCGCTATGCAGGCTTGTGCAAAAAAGCCAATCAAGGAACGCAACCGTGCGCGTTGGATCAACCGGACAGCGATGCGCGTCGTTCCGTCGCTCGTCACGTCCAAACTGTTGGAGCGGGAGTTTGGGCGGCGCGGCATCAAAGTGTCAGAAGCCGCGCAGACCGCCGTGCTGTCGCGTTATTGCACATCCTTGCGCAAGCCAGGGGCGACAGTGGATGAGATTGCGGAAGTGTTTGGTTCGTATGGTGCATACTTCCGGCGGCAGTTCGAGAGTGAGTGTCGGCTTGAGCAGTATCTGATGGGATGTGATGGAATTGAGCCGTCGGATGAGGATGTCGAGATTGCCGAGGCTCAACTGAAGCAGGTCATCGCCAGAAACGAGGCGGAGAATGCGGGAGCGAAGGTGCGCGGCGAGGAGGCGTGGAAGCGTCTGTGCGCGGGAGAACCGTGGGAGGCTGTCGCAAAGGCGTATTCGGAGGATAAACTGCTCTACGGCGAAGATTGCGATTACGCGCATGAGTGGGAGACGATTGACTCCAAGCATTTCTATTTGCAGGAAATCGCGGATGCTTTGCCGGGCATGAAAGCGGGCGAGTTTACGAAGCCGATTGAGACCGATGAAGGACTGCTCATTGTGCGAGTGGAGGAAAAGACCGCTGAAGGGCTGTACCGCTGTGTGCGCATCCTGATTCGGCTGAAGGTAAAGATGGATCTTCTCGAACGAAAAGACCTGAGGCGGCAGATTGCAAAGGAGAACCGCAAACAGGCGCAACTTGAGCTGTTGAATGAGATTCGCGCGGGCATGAAGTTTGAGTATCCGCTTGGTACGAATTTTGTCTACAAGGTGATTGAGGAGCCGGTCAAGGAAAAACGACCGGACAAAAAGAGACGCCAGTCGGAGAAGGGAGCGCGGAAATGAGGAAGATGATCGGCAGATTGTGGTTGATGTTGTTCGCGCTTTACCCAGCGCTCTGTCTGGGATTTGAACCATCCTCCAAGGGAGTCTGGCTCACCGATTTCGCGGAGGCAACAAACAGTGCGTTCACTACTGGAACGCCGCTTGTGATGGTTGCGTCAAAGGCAGGGTGCGATCACTGCGCGGCCTTCAAGACCGATTTGTCATCCCCATCTTTCACTAAATGGATGTCCGAGGGCAGGTATCTCTTTTGCCGGATAGACAAGAACGTAAACGGATCATACAGTTACGTGGCTTCGGCGGGCGGAAACTGCACACCTATCAGGGCATTTCCGTATGTGGCGCTGATTTGGCCACGCGGCAACGGCATTTTGGCGACGAACTTTGTGGGACGGAGCGGTGAGATGCTGACGAAGAACGTTTCGCTTACGCTGTCGCGGCAACTTTCCGAGAGTGCAGACCTCTTCTTCGCAGACTACACCGAGGGGCCGTCCGCTCGTTTTGTCGCGTCAGGCGCGATGAGTGACAGGTTGGAGGCGGAAGTTGGGCGTCCGCTCTCCGTATGTGTGCCGATTCGCCGGACGAATGTGGCAGAGGCGGAGGCATACGAACTGAAAGCCGTTCTTCCGCACTCCGATGCGCCGTTCGTGATTCCAGTTGCGTTTTCGGGCGGATCGGCAGTGCCGCAAAGCATTCCTATCGTGTCTGCCGACAGCGTGGAAGGGGCGGCGGCTGGCGACATCATTCGGCTGGAATTGACGTGTGGGGGCAAAACGGTTGCGACGTCATCTGTAACATTCGTCGAGAGGGCGGTGTCCTCTTCAAATCCCCTTTGGCTTGGCGAGCGGGACGCGATGTCGCTGCGTCCCGGCGAGTGGACGATGGATCGCGACCTCGCGCTGTCTTGCGCCCGCACCGGCAATTCATTTGTCTTGAACCTTGTCGCAGGTTCGCTATGGTGTCCCGACTGCGTGAAGACCGACCGCAACTTCATAGAGACATCTGCGTTCGCCGGATGGCTTGAGTCCAACGGCGTCTATTGCGCCCAGATTGACATCCCTCGCCTTTCTTCGGGCGGCAGGACGTGTCTTATGACATACGATGCCGTTAGAGCCAGCGACGGCTACGTGAACGCGCTGACGGCGGGGACGGACATCGACCCTGATGAGATGCGGATGCAGAGCGGCGCGGGCTATCTTTCGCGCAAGGGGATATCCGCCGGAGATGCCGAAGCCGTCCTGGCGCGGAACATAGCCCTGGCGACGAATCGCGTCGCGTCGGGTGGCCTGTGTGTGCCTGAGAAGGCCAGGCTTGGAGTGCCGACGTTCGTTGTCCAGAACGCTGACGGCCGCGTCATCGGGCGTTTCGACAGGTTCGCGGCCGTCAGCCCTACGAACTCAGCCTCGGCCGCCGCCTACGTGCGTCGGCTCGACGAGATTCTGCGGCTCAAGGACGACCCGACCGAGGAGCTGAACGGACACTGGTCGACTGCCACCACGACCGACTGCGCACTTGGCGTTCGCGGCGGCGCGGTTGCATCGACAATCTCCGCAATCGATTTGTCGGACTATTGGCGCATCACGGGGCGAGACTGCTGGACGCGGGCGTCGTTCACCGTTCGTGGTCGTTCGGGCGAAACATTGGAGACGAACGTGCGCCTTAACCTGTGGAAGGTGGAAAGCGGCAGGGCGGAGAAGATCGCTACTGAATCTGGAAACCTGGCGGCGGGTGTCCGTCTGTCGGCGCAAGAGATTCAGTCCGATGCCGCAATCGACTACTTCATTCAGGTAGAGTCCATCGCAACGAGTGCGGCCTTTGCCTTGGATCGTGATGGCGATTCGATGGTCGTGTACGACCTGACCGCTGAATCGGCCGACGATACGGGCGATGTGACGTTCGCGAGGACATCCGCCATGGCCACGGAGGCAGATGCCAAGAAAGCGGGCGGCACGTTGCGCATTCTCGTGCCGGTCGTCCGTACGGGGGGCGCTTCCGGCGCAACGAACGTGACGGTGCAGGTGAGCGAGAGTTCGACGGCGATGTCTGACCGCTACAGGATTGTAACTGATGCGGTCAGCTGGAATGACGGCGAGCAGGGTGTGAAGAACATCGAGATTGACGTCTTTGATGACGGAAATGCGGACGGCACACAGTCTCTCGTGCTGTCGCTTGGCGCATCCACCTTCGCTCTGGATATTGTCGACAACGACAGGGCGAACGCCGGGAAGGTATCTTTCTCGGAGGCCGAACCTACCGTCGTGAAGAAGGGCGTTGTGGTTGCGCAGGAGGGGACGCACGTGCGCATTGGCGTCGCCCGGCGCAACGGCGCCTCCGGTGATGCGGCTTGTTCAGTCAAGTCGTCCGCTGGCGTCTTTGCCGGGCCGACTAATTTTACATGGGTCTCTCGTGCATCGGGCGTTCAGTGGACGGAACTCGCGCTGCCGCTGCGGGCGGAATGTCCGTCCGGCAAGGTGACGGTCTCGTTTGCGACGCTTGACGGCATTGCGGCGGATTCCTCCGCCCGCACTCTCACGATTCAGCTTGTGGACGCGGATGCGCCGCGCTTCGCCGAGACGTCGCGGTCGTTTGACCTCGTGCGCCACTGCGCCGTATCGCAGACGGTCGCCGTGCTGAACCTTGTGGCGGATGCGCGGGCTAAAGTGGCGAAGCTTTCCGGATCGCTGCCGTCCGGCGTCAAGGTGAAGCTTGTCGGCGGCAATCTTCTCGTGAGCGGCGTTCCGACGGCTCGCGGCGGCGTTTACGAGACCGTCTATCAGGTTTCGCAGACGGTTGGACGGAAGACGCAGGCAGGACAGACGATCCGCCTCTCGTTCGCCGTGACGGATGTTGCGGCGGCTGATCCGTCCGCGTCGGGCGCAAATCCGTCCGTCGCGAAGCGACGCACGATTCCGGACATGATGGTGATTGACGCATCCTCAGGACGGCTCGTCGGAATCGTTTCCGGGTTGGCAATCGCCCCGACTGGAAAGTGTTCGGCAAAGTATCGCTGTTCGGAGGGGACGATTTCGCTCTCCTCGCGCAGCTGGAGCGGATATGATGCGGCCACGGGGGCGCTTTCGGCCGGCTTGACGGCTTCGCGCAAGCCTCATTCGCTTACCGTGACGGCGTTGCGCGACGGCGCGATTGACGTCTCGCTCATCGATCCGGCCTGTGATGGGGTGTTGACGGTTGCGGCTTCTGGTGAGTGGAGCAGTGCGAACCCCGCAACGCCATGGGTTGGCAGCTATACGGCGGCGTTTGCGGATGCTGAAGGCGAATCCATGGCGGTCGGTGCGCCAGTCCTGACGCTTCAGATGACGGCGTCGAACGCACGGACTGGTACGATGCGGTATGCGGGCGTTCTCCCGAACGGGCAGACGTTCAGCGGCTCGTCTGTTCTGGTTGCCGATGGCGTGGATGCGGTGCTGCTGCCGATATATTATCGTACGGGCAAGGACTTCCTGACGGCAGTTCTGCGGATCAAGGCTGATGGGGCAGTGCAGGCCGTGGGAAGTACGGACGGGATCTCTCCCTGGTGGACGCACACCGAGGCGCTCCCGGAGGCGAACTCTGAAGTCCGCTACGGAATGGCAGTAGGTTCGTGGATCGATGCGGACATCAACCTTCGTGAGACGGTCGATCCGGAGGCTAACGGACATGACTTGGTTGCGGTGGGGGCGGTTGAAGGTCTCCCGGTTGTCATATCCGAGAAGACCGTGAAGCTGGATGCCGCTGCGGCGAAAACCGTTGGGGCGAAGCTGACGATCAGCCGGAAGACGGGCCTCGTCAGCGGTAGCTTCAAGGTGGTCAATGCGGCGGGGAAAACTGTAACTGCGACGTACAGGGGCGTCATGCTGCCGGACTGGGGCGATGGCTGCCCGACCTGCGGCGGCATCCCGTGGGCGATGGGCGCGTACTGGTTCGGCGAAAGGCTGACGGGTGAAGTGAACGGATGTCCGAAGACGCTGAATGTCAAGGTCGGCGACATCCTTTACATCGAGGCAAAGTGACATGAAGCGGACTGTCTCATTGTGTGCGGCGATCGCCCTCTTGACGGTTACGTTGTTCCTTTTGCTTGACAGTGGTCGGGAAGCACCGGAAGGGCATGGAAACGGTGGCGTCGCACAGAAAAGCGCTCAATCGGTGAAGAAGGGACGCACGGCGAGGCGTCAGGTGCATACGGCAAGGCGTCAGGTGCGGGCGCCGGATGAAGGAAGGGGGCGGTCGCATCAGTCGGAGACGGATGACGCGCTCTCTCCGAAAGACCGGCGTGTGATGGATGAGATTCAGTCGGCGCTGGACGACGAGAAGTTTAGTGACATAAAGAAGCTTGCCGCCGTGTCGCAGTCCTCCTCGGCGGAGGTGCGGCAGAAGATGGTGGAGGCGCTGGAATGGTTCGGGGAGCGGGCGCTGCCGGAGATCGTGCCTTTCCTTGCCGATGCGGATGAGGATGTGCGGTCGTCGGCAATGAACGCCGTTGAACAGGCGCTCCTGCAGATTGAGGATGAAAGGGCGAAGGCTCGGCATATTGAGACCCTTGCCATGGTAAAGGGGGCGTGCAGTAAAGACGGTTTGGCGATGATGTCCGGGCAGCTGAACGGTCTTTCGGACAGCGCCGTCGCCGTGGCGACCGCCGTGCGCATAATCCAGTCCAGCCCCGATCCCGCCGCAGTGGAGGAGATGAAGGAGGTGTATCGGTTCCATACGGATGAGGACTACACCACCGTAGAGGCGGCGGAGAGGTGGTTCGCGCAAAGACAGGCCGATCTCGATTCAGAACAGGCTTCGCAGTGAAGGCGCCTGGATGTGCAGTTGCGGGCGGTAGGGCATATGTGCTATAATGCCGCTCGTTTTCGTACAACAGGCGAAAAAGAAACAAGTCCGTAAACAACAACGAGAGGTGGGATATCGCTACATTCACTCGCGTCAACTATAAGATCCGCGTACCGTCGGTGCGCGTTCTTGACGCAAATGGTCAGATGCTCGGCGTAATGCCGACGAACCAGGCGCAGCGCATGGCGGATAGCCAGGGGCTGGATCTGGTTGAGATAACTCCGAACGCGCAGCCGCCGGTCTGCAAGATCATGGACTACGGCAAGTTCCGCTACGAGGAGTCGATAAAGGCGAAACAGCAGCGCAAGGCGCAGAAGACCACGCAGGTGAAGGAGGTCAAGTTCCATCCCGGAACGGATGTCGGCGACCTCAACCACAAGCTGCGCCAGATTCGCCAGTTCCTCAGCGAGGGGAACAAGGTGCGTCTCTCCCTTCAGTTCCGTGGCCGCGAGAATGCCCACCGCGACGTCGGCGAGGACAAGATCGCCGAAGTGCTCGGAATGCTCAAGGACGAATGTTCCGTCGAGAACGCTCCGCGCACCGATGGACGCATCCACAGCTGCCTTATCGGGCCGCCCCGCGCAAAGAAGGGGAACGGCGGCATACACATATCGGTAGGCGGACCGAACGGACATTGATCCGCACAGGTCTGCGCCTGTCTGTGCGACCGTGGATTCGTTGCGGAGGCAATGGATGAGGGTTGGTTTCGGATATGATTCACACCGCTTTTCGGATGCGTCCGCACCTGAAGGCGCTTCCGTGCAGAAACTTGGCGGGGTTCCGATCCTCGGATGCCCGAAACTTGCCGGACATTCCGACGCCGATGTTCTGATCCATGCGGTGATCGATGCCTTGCTCGGCGCTGCGGCGCTTGGGGACATCGGTTCGCATTTCCCGGACACCGATCCGCGTTGGAAAGATGCGGATTCCGCCGCGATGCTGTGCTCCGTCGTCAAGGAGGTGGCTGATGCGGGATATGCGGTCGGCAACGTTGACGCAACAGTGATCTGTGAACGCCCGAAGATTCGTCCGCACGTTGACGCAATCCGCGCCAGGCTGGCCGCATATCTCGACGTTCCGGTGTCGTCAGTCTCCGTCAAGGGAAAGACCAACGAAGGCATGGATGCCGTCGGCTCCGGGCTTGGCATGGAGGTGCACGCTGTGGCTCTGCTCGTTCCCGCAGAAAGTGAATGACTACGATGTTGAACGCAGTCGCCCTGATTCCGGCCTACGAGCCGGATGCCAGGCTTGTGCCGTATGTTGACGGACTTGCCGACCATGGCTTTGGACGGATTGTCGTTGTAGACGACGGTTCCGGCGAAGCGTACGCCGGCATATTCGACGAACTCAAGGCAAGGAGCTTTTGTACCGTTCTTCATCACTCGGAGAATCGCGGCAAGGGCGCGGCGCTCAAGACCGGACTGAAGTTCATCCGCGAGAATATTCCGGATGCGGGTGGCGTCGTGACGGCGGATTCCGACGGGCAGCACGATGCCGAGGACTGCCGGCGGCTTGCCGAGGCGCTGGCGGCTGATCCGCAGAAGATATATCTCGGCAGCCGCGATTTCTCCCAGAAGTCCGTTCCGTTCCGCTCATGGTTCGGCAACCGGTGGGCGTCCGTGACGTTCAGGATCCTCCACGGCAGATGGCTGCCGGATACGCAGACCGGACTTCGCGCATTCTCCGCCGCCACAATTCCGTTCATGCTTGGCGTCAGAGGCGACAGGTTTGAATATGAGATGGGCGTATTGATGGCGGCGGCGCGTTGCGGAATGGGCTTTGGCATAGTGCCGATACGCACGATCTACGAGGACGGAAACTCCGGTACGCACTTCCGTCCGCTGCGGGACACTCTCAGGATCAACAGGCTGGTGTTTGCGGATTTCATCCGATTTGCCGGTGTGTCGATCCTGTCGTTCGGGCTTGACCAGGGCATTGCATGGCTGTTCGCCGCGTTGCTTGCGGGGGAGGGCGTGGAACGGCACGGCGTGATATGGGCGAGCGGATTTGCGGCGCGGCTGCTCAGTTCAGTGTTCAACTATTCGATGAACCGCGCGTTTGTGTTCCGTTCGCGTGGTGCGGTCTTCGCATCGGCATGGAGATATGCGCTTCTGTGCGTCGCCGTGATCGTGCTGAGCAACGCCGGCGTGTCGCTGCTGTCTCTGCTCTGCGTTCCGCGTGGACTGGCCAAGCTCGTCTGCGACGTGCTGCTCTACTTTGCCGGATACCGCATACAGGCGCGATTCATATTCAAATGACGCGATGATGCGGTGCGTTGCCGTGACGGCACATCCGGCATCATCCATGTGCGGACGGAATGTCGAACGCCGTCAGGCCTCCAGCTTCCAGCCGTTCAGGTATGGCACGTCGAGTTGCGGATTGAGGTCGGCCGAAGTTCCAGAGAACTCCTCCTTCACCGGATCCCACGTCACACGCGAACGCTCGGCGCGGGCCGCTATGTTTGCGATGTGGCAGATCGTCGCACTGCGGTGGCCGACCTCGACCGGACACGCGCATTGGCGTCCGTTGAAGACTGCATCGACAAAGTCGAGTTCGTGCGAGCCATTCGCCGCCTTGTTCCGGTAGAGAAGCACGTCCCGTTCGCCGAAGTCTTTTTCGGTGAACTTCTTGAGAGCGTCTGGAAGTTCAAGCTGTCCGCGAAATACGAAGAGATCGCCCTTCGAGCCGTGGAAGCGGATCCCGTTCCTGCCGATTGTCTCCTCGTCGCCGACGTGCGCCCGGAATCCGTCGGCATATACGATGTCGAAGGAGTAGTGCGTTGCCTGGTCGAGATAGCGGTTGCATCTGTCAGGGTCGCGGATGTCCGTCTTTACGTTCTCGATTGCGACGGGTCCGCCGCTCGTGTCCTGTCCAAGTGCCCACTGAAGTATGTCGAAATGGTGTGCGCCCCAGTCGGCGATCGAACCGTTGCCGGTGCGTGAGTTCCAACGCCAGCAGACGGGTGCGTGGATTGCAGGGATGTAGGCGTCGTTCTCCCAGTGCCGCACGGGGCCGAGGTAGAGATTCCACATAGCCTTGTCGCCAAGCCAGGCGGGAATCCCTTGCGGAGTGCAGTCGCGTGTGTAGCCGTTCTTGAGGCTGTCGTTGTGGGCGTAGCATAGGCCGATCGTGCAGCTCCTGCAGTCGCCGAGCGCGCGGTTGCGAATCAGCTCCGCCGCGAAGCGGAACCGCCACTCGCTGCGCTGCTGAGATCCGACCTGAAACGTGACGCCGGCCTTTTTCGCGATTTTGCGCAGCACCTTGCCTTCGTTCACGCCGAGCGTGAGCGGCTTCTGGCAGTATACGTGCTTGCCGGCCTTCATCGCTTCGGCGGAGATGAGCGAATGCCAGTAGTCGCCTGTGGAGACGAGCACGGCGTCCACATCCGGATCGGCTATCACTTCGCGCCAGTCGGCTACGCTTTTCGTGGCGGTGGTTCCGTATTTCCTGTCGATCATCCGCTTGACCGGATCGCGTCCGAGGAGCGTCTTCGCGTTGTAGCCGTGGTAGCTCGATTCGCGGATCGGGTCGCACGCCGTGACGAACCGCACACGCGGATCCCACCACAGGCCGTTCATGTTGCCCACACCCATCGGGCCGCATCCTATGATCGCCATGTTGAGGCGTCCGCTCGGCGGCGGCGTGGCTGCTTTCACGCTGTCGCCGCTCCCTCTGCCGGTTGCGCATCCGCCCGCCGCGAACAGCGAGGCCATTGCCGAAGCTTTCACAAATTCTCTGCGGTTCATGTTCATCACAGCATCCCTTTCAGATAGTCTGCCGACGCCGCCACGTCTTCAAACGTGTTGCGCCGCGTTTCGCACTCTACGATTGCCCACTTCGCGCCGCTTGCCGCCGCCTCCGGGAGTATCATACCCCAGTCGTTTGCGTCGCCCGTGCCGCCCACGGCGCGACCGCCGCCCGGCTTGGCGTGGATGGACGGCACACGGCCCGCAAGCCGCTGCAGCCATGCAACCGGATCGCTCCCCGCGAGCTTTGCGTGGCCGACGTCAAGCTCAAAGTCCATGCCCGTCTTCTCGTAGGCGTCGAGCGGACACGTCCCGTCCGCGAACTTCGTCGTCAACTCGATCTGATGGTTGTGGAAGCCTGCGCGGAGGCCAGCCATAGCGAACTTCGTGCGCCACTCGACTAGCCTTTCAATGCGCATCCGCCAGGCGTGTTCGTCCATTCCCTTCGGGTCGATCCATGGCTCGAAGACGAAATCGACGCCAAAGTGTCTACAGAAGTCGACAAAGTGGTCGAAGTCGCCCTGTGTTGTGAGCATATCGGCATTGAACGGCATGTCAACGATGCGAAGTCCCTCGCCGTCGAGCATCTTTTCAAGTTCGTTCCAGTCCATCTTGTAGAACCCGAGGGACTGCACACCTTCGTAGCCGAGCGAACGCAGACGGCGGAACGCCCCCGCCGGGTCTTTTCGCCAAAGTTCGTCGATGCTCCACATCTGGACACCGAGCCGAAGTGCGTTTCTCTTCTCTATCCCTTTGAATTTGCGTCCGCCGGTGCGTACTGTCTCGCACGGTGTCGTGCGGCAGTAGGAGGCGTTGAAAAGTTCAATTGAAAGCCATGGCTTAGCGCCGATGCCGTCAAGCGTATTGAAGAGGCTTCGCCAGGGCGCAGATCCGTCGCCCTGCCATACACGATCGGTGTCGGTGAGCGCCGTGCGCGATTTCGCGAACGTGTAGTCGTTCACGTGCAGGATTGGAATCTGTGCGGCCTTGAGGCGGGAGAAGGAGCCGAAGCGGCTGCCGCCGCGATATGTGTGGTAGATGTCCGCAAGAAGCGCAGCGTCGTTTCTGCAGACTTTCTCCAGCACATCCATGGCATCCTCAAGCGTCGACAGGTTTGCCGAATGTCCCCAGTATTCGAGGAGCGGCTTCACGCCCGTTTCGTCTCCGAGTACGCAGACGGCGCGGAAGCGCTCTGCAATCTCCTCGTGCGTTAGCTTTGGTGAACCAGGTTTGTGGATGCCGAACATCGATGCGGCGATGAATGGACAGCCCATTTCTGCGAGAAGCTCCATGTCGCGCTTCGTCTCTTCAAGTCCTGCCGTGCGCACCTTTGCATCGGGATTCGTCCACTGACCGAAGGCGATGCCGTTGATGAAGCGCAGACCATTGTCGTGCGCGTACGCAACGACGTCATGCAGACTGCCGTCGGCCTTGGCGGCCCGGATATCCTTCATCCACGGCTCGAAGCCGGCAAAGCCGCCTGCGACAGCTGCCCGCACCTGCTCGCTGAGCGAAAGCCCGTAGGTGCGCAGCGTAGAGGCGTTGAGTGCGAATCTGTTTTTGGCGCTTCGCGGCAGCGTACATCCGGCGAAGACCGATGCCGCGCCGCTTGCCGCCAGCGTCTGGATGAATTCAAGCCTTGTCATGCGAAGGATTCTCCTTGTCGGTTCTTTCGGCGGACGAGCATTCCCCAAGGTCGCCGCTGCGTGTCATCTCTCACAGTGGCGGCGGAATGTACGCATCAGGGCCGGAGTGCGCACCTATGAAACCGGCGTCACGCCTTTTTTGAGGATGACATTTCCGTACTTGCGCGTCTCGCCTGTGAGAACGATGGCGTATGCCTTTTTCGCGCGCTCGTAGAACGCAAAACGCTCCATCCGTTCGATGGTGCCGCCGTATCCGAGCGCGGCGCGGTAGGCCTTCTCGACGTTCGGATCGAGCGTGTCGCCGGGCGCGGCCGACATCATGACGACAGGCGTCGCGTAGCTGTCGAGTTCAAAGAGCGGGATGATTCCGCTCAGCAGCTTGTCCGCCGCAAGTCCGTCTGCGCGAAGGACGATTGCGCCGTCGCGTCCGAACGTGTGAGCCGGGAAGTGCGCGTCCGAGAACACGATTTCGTCCCCATGGCCCATCTCGGCCAGTACTTTGAGCAGATCCGGCGAAACGACCGGTGAGATTCCCTTGAGCATTCCTGTCCCTTCCTTTCTGTTGACTGCGGTCGTTCCGTCTTTTTCGGGAACGCCGCAGGTGTTGAAGCCCGCGCATCCAGCCAGAACCGCCGCAGACGCGCCCAGCGCAAACGTGCGCCGCGTCATAGGCAGGCCGCCCTCGTCCGAAGCGCCGCCGCCTTTCCGGCAAATGTGCTCACCGCCTTCGTCGCTGTGTAGAATCTGGATGGACATTTGGTCTGTCATTATACCACAGCACGTCGCTGACGCACGAACGGTCACTTGTCAAAGTAAATGCGACTATATTTGTGCCATGATGCCTCATGGTCGCATTTAGCTGTTCCGAAATCGGCCGTACATGGACGGCGGGCGGCTTGCGTTCTCACTTCCGCCGTCATGGAAGTTCAACCGCTCGCCGGGAATGCGCAGGAGGATGTGTGGCGCGACATCGTGGGGCGCGACGCGGTGAAGGTCGGAGAGGAGTTCAGCCGGTGGTTCGGGCGGCGCCTTTTCCCTGAAGGGATGCGGGTGCGCTTCGAGCTTGGCACCGAGCGGCGCAGCACCCCGGACGAGGTGTTCGAGACCGCCGCAAAGGCGCGGCAGGCCGGATACCGCTTCACGAAGGAGTACCTTGAGGCCGAAACGGGCGCGGAACTCGCCGAAGACCCCTCCGCAGCCCCCGGAAACGCCCCCGGAGACCCCTTTTTCGGCGGTGCGCCCGCTCCGGACGGCGCAGCATCGTTTAAAACCGCGTTTAACGCTTTTAAAACGCCCTCCAAGGATTCGTGCGGTCAATCGGACGATTTCGGCGCGAAGGGCAGGAAGGGGCATTCTCGCGCCTCTGGCGCAGACGGCTCCGGGGATGCGGTGGATGCCGTCGCGGCGGCGCTTGAGAGGGCGATGCTCGACAGGGCGGTCAAGGCGGTCGAGAGGGAGTTCGGCAGCGAAGACGGCGGGAAGCCTGGCGGTGAAGACGGCGGGGAGATCACGCAGGAGGAGGCCGAGCGGATATGGGACGAGATCATGGGGGGCGACGCATGAGCGGACGCTGCCCGCAGGACGGCGGATTCATCGGCGAGGCCGGATGCACCCACCCGAACCACAGGCACTCCGACCTTGTGAGGGGGCTGCTTGAGGGCGAGCTGCGTGAGATATCGCCAGGGGATTGCGACCGTGCGCTTGCCGAGGGCTTCTACGTGGACAGCCCCGAAGGACGGCGCGTGGGGTTCGGCAAGCGGCTTTTGAGCCATATAGACGAGCATCCGGGGAAAGATGCCGACGGACGCAAGGCCCGGCTTCTCTATGCCAAGGATACGGTCATGAACCCGGACAGAGTGGAGAAGGCGCATAAAGGCCTTGAAGGGAGGACTGCGTACCTCAAGGTGTTCAGCGGGTTCGGCATCGTGGCGTTAAGCGACCGGGACGGAAAGGACCTGGAAGCCGTCTTCACGATAATCCCGAAACGGAAGCTTAAAGACGGTTTGCCACACCAGGGCAAGCCCTGATGTGGCACCGACGGGAAAGATACCACAACAGACCGGCGAAAGCAAGGGGGGAAAGCAAAATGGACAGACATCTACCGGAAACGGTCGCGGCGGGCGACGCCATCGAGGTGCAGATATGCCCCGTCGGCGACTTCCCGAACACAAGGGACGGGCGCACCGTGATGCAGAGGTGCGACGCGGCCGCGCTCAAGGCGGTCGCGGCGGCGTTCGGCGAGCCGGTGCTTGTGGACTTCGACCACTCGTCGGACGAGGGCGGTTCGACGCCTTTTACCTTCTACAAGAGAAAGCGAAGGGGACAGTGAAGAGGAAGGAAGCGAGAGGATGGCGGGACACGGATTATCAGTCCGTTGCCTTACCGTTTGGCCGCTTCCGCCGTATCGGAAACGGACACCCTGTGCTTGTGCACTCTCGGACACGGCTCACGGAACCGTGCAGGGGACGCTCACCTTCCACCCTCTCGGAACGGCAAGATAGCAAACGGCAGGGGCATTGACAAGGGGGACGCGGAAAATTGCATGAAAAATGTCCGGTCGGGCGAGCCGATCCGAAACGGCGGAAGAGGCCATTTTGCAAGGCGGCAGTTCGGCGCACGAGGCGACGTTCTCGGCCGGTTTGGAGATGATAGGCCATGGAGATAATCATCAAGGCGCATGGAATAGCGGAAGCCGCGAAGGCGGTAAATGGTATTGAGGGCGAACTTCTGCACGCAGCCGATCAAGGGGTGAGGCTATGTCTGCAGCGGCATTTCATGGCACGGCAGAGCGAGCCGCGCCGGGATGGGTTTCCCAAGCAAGGTTTTTGGTTCGGGAACAAGGGCATCTCCGTATGGGAGAGGGTGCGCCCGACCGAGTTCGGGACGCATCACGCAGTCATTCGGATAGCCTCGGCGGCGCTTGCGCACAAAGTGGCGGCGAATCCGCCTCCGATCGTGCCAAAGCGAGGAAAGTTCCTCACCATTCCCGCAACAGCCTCAACCGTGGGAATGTCCGCAAGGGATTGTGCCGGAACAAGGTTTGGGCACACGCTTACTCCATCTGGCGACAGGCGCAAGGCAATTATGGATAAGAGTGGTAGAGCCTTATACTGGCTTGTGAAGCGGGCGGTCACGCCACATGACCCGCGTGCGTTGCCATCCCGGAAGACTATCGGCAACCACATAGAGATGGCATTTGCGTCATTTGTGAAAACATTGTCAAGCAACCATCAACATCCGTTTTCCCGAAATGACTTGAATCATTCCTAAACAGATTTTGATTATACACGCCTGACGGCGCCGTCACCTCGCGCGTGCAGGTCATCTCCGACATCATGCGCACGGCGCACGAGGCTGGCATCGCGACCGGGACGGGGCGCCTTGCCGACCCCGGCAGCGCCGCGCGTGCCGCCATCATCGTCGACACGAACGCCGGCATGGCGGCAGACTACGCCCGCGCCGAGGTCGCCAACGCCTACGGCGCGCGCCTCGCGTTCCCCGCGCAGGAGCTCGTCAGGATCGAGGTGCGCGAACGGCCGAGGAACTGGGCGGGCATCTGGCGCGCAAGGGGCGGACGGCTCTACCGGGGCAGGATGGTCGCGCTGAAGGAAGACCCGGTCTGGACGCGGATCTCGCGCTTCGGCCAGCCCTGGCCTCCGTTCGACTTCAACTCCGGCATGGGTGTCGAGGACGTCTCCCACGACGAGGCCGTCGAGCTCGGCGTCATAAAGGAAGACTACCAGCCGCCGGCGAAGTCCCCGCTCAAGGTGTTCAACGAGGGCCTCGCGGCCGATGCGAAATTCAAGGACAACCGCCGGGCGTTCGAGGATCTCCGCCGCGTCTTCGGAGACCAGATTCGGCACGAGGGCGGCACGATCCGCTGGAGGCAGGAGGCGGTCCGGGAGGCATTCGAGACCCGCAAGCCGTTCACGATGGAAATCGGGGAGGCGAGTCCACGCCTGATGTCGATGCTCCCAGGCGAAAGCATGGCGCGACAGGTTGATGGGAAGCAGTTCGTGCTGAACGAGGAATGGCTCAACAAAAAGCGGAGCGACGGCACCGACCACCGTTCTCATTTCGAGCCGCTGGAGACCGATCCGAGGAACGTCCCGCTGAAGGTCTCCGACCTCGAGCTGATTCCGGCAATCTACCGGGAACCAGACCGCGTCGAGCCAGGAGGGACGAAGGACACCTTCGTCTGCGTCATGGCCGACGGAAACGGGAATGACTACCGTCTCGTGGTAGACGCAAAGGTCAAGCTTCGTGTGAAGACGTTTTATAAGAGGAAAATCCAAGGTTTGCCGACGGACTTGTGATACCGAACCTATGTCGGTCGCGCCTCCGAGGGATTCCTTGGATTCAGTGGTGCGCATTATACCACATTCCCTGACGCAAAAGGAAACAGCCATGATCAATTCCGTAGAGTTCGACCTGCAGGCCTTCGAGGCCACGAAGAAGGAGGCCGAGGAGGCCTTCCAGAAGTTGGGCGAGATGCCCGCGCGGAAGGCCCTCATTGAGGCGGCGAACGATGGCCTCGTCAACGCGCTCCGGCGCCACTTCGCGATGCGCGAGCAGGAGATGCCGAAGTCGACGGGCTTCCCGTGGTTCGGGCAGCCCTACCCTAAGCGGTATTTCTGGCGAGGGACATGCGGCACTTCCGTGTCCGAGCAAGTCCGGGTCACGCTCTCCTCGCCGTCCCGCCTCATCGGGCAGGTCTCGATCAGCTCCCCGGCCCTCGCGCACAAGCTCGCCCGCAACCCGCCTGAGATCAGACCCAAGGGCGGGCGACGGTACCTCGCCATCCCCGCGAATCCTGTCGCGGCGGGGTGGGACGGAAGGCCGCGTGACTTTCTCGGCGGTCTCCGCTTCGCTTTCTCGAAGACGCCCGACGGGAACTGGCTTCCGTCGCTGGTCGCGGCGGGGAACTACAAGCGGAAGGACGGCAGGCTCGCGATGACCGGCCGTGGCGGCAAGGATGGCGCGAACGAAGTCGTCTACTGGCTCGTCCACAAGGTCAGGACGCGACATGATCCGCACGCCATGCCGACGCAGAAGAGCCAACTCAATGCGGCGACGGCAGCCGTCAGGATGGCTGTGCTGAAGATCCTCGCAGAGCGAGATACAAGTGCGTACATGTAACTGCGTTGAACGCCTCTTCAAGGCGTGGAAAATGGCTCTTCAAGAAAACCGTTAAATTTCCCATTTCAATTTTAAAAGGCCGGAATCGACCGCGACATTTCCCATTTCGCCTCTCGGCACGATTTCATCACAGATGAGTCCCTCATGCCTGCAAATACGGCTTGTTCTGGCCAAAGTCCAAGATAATCCCATTTCCCAACAATCACTATAGTCTTCATCATGCCGGCCTTCCCCGAGACGACTCCTAGAAGGAAGGGGTATCGGACGCCGTCGACCGTGCCGTAGGCGAAGACTGGGCCGCCGCTGTTGCCGTTGACGGACGGAAAATCGACGATGATTGCGTTCTGGAGGACATTGGTGGACGGCACGGGCAACGTTGCATGGAGGTCGCGAATCACGCCCCTTCGCTCAATGACGCTGCAAGACCAGTCGTAGTCGTTGTTACAGAGAGGCTTGGAGAGGTCGGAGCAGAGTGCGAAAACGGGCGTCCCGACCCCGATGCCGTATTTCCCGTAGTCCGAAGGGGAGCGGACGATCCCGACGCCGCCCTCGAACGGCGAGTCGAGTCCGACGGCGCAGACGCGTCCCCCGTTCATGGCGACTCCCTCCGCAAGAGCATGTACGAGAAAGCCTCCAATGTCCTCGGCGGGAAATTCCGTATGCAGAAATGACCAAATACAGTCGAACGGAGCCTCTATGCGCCTGACACAGTCCAAGGCAACGTCCTTCCGAAAACCAAGATAGCATTTCCCCGACTGCCGCGTCTGCAATCCTATCTGACTCACGACATGTCCGGCCGTCAGAATCAGATGGTTCGTCACGGCTCCCTGTCGTTTCGTCACAAGAATGCCGGACGGACCGGTCTCATTCTCTTCTCTGCAGATGGTTTCATGTCCGCCCTTGTAGAAGGTGTAGACGCACCGCGTCAGGTACTCTTCGTTCGCGGGGGGCGGAAGAGCGGTCGACCGCCAAGCGTCACACCCCGCAACCACGGCACACAAGCCGGCGAGAAGAAACATAGGGGTTCTATTCATGCAGCACATCGCTCTCGACATTGGGGAGGGGGCAGGAAAAATGAACCGTGGGCGGATCGCCCACGGTTCACAGTCACACATTCCTTGCGCTTAGCCGCGTTTGCGGCGGAGGGCGAGACCCGCCGCGCCAAGGAGGAGCAGGAGACCAGACGTTGGCTCCGGGGTGGTCACCCAGCCGCCCGTCGGTGTGCCGGTCGTGTCACCATGGAAATGCGTACCGAGAGCCGACAGGGTGATACCCGCGTCGGAACCGACTGTGCCAGAGGCAAGGTTCGCTATGTAGAAGTCCTTGCCGAGCGTCGCGTCGGTGTAGGTGTAGATGATCGCGCCGTACACCGTGTCGCCGACATCCGCCGTCGTCGTAATCGAAGCAAGGGAGGTTCGCGATGCGGTCGCCCCCGTTGCCGTCGCTGTGTCGAGCGAGTTCCCGTAGGCGTTCCACACGGCGGACATGTCGCCGTTGGCGGCATAGTCCGCGAGGAGTGAATTGTAGTCCGCTTCCGTGAGCGCGAACAGATAGCCCGTCGCCGCGCCTTTGATCGCCGTTGTCGAGAAGCCGCCGTTGGCAGATGCCGCAGTGAACAGTTTGCCGGAATCCCATTTGACGGAGGCCGCCTGGGTACAGACCGTCGCGCAGACAATCGCGAGAGCCACAGCTAATTTCTTCATGTCTTGTTTTCCTTTTCTTTTCCTGTTTTCCATGCTGCGGCACATGTTGCGCCGCACAAAGCTCATCAGAGGGCAGACGGAATCGTAATCGTTGTCTCGGCTGATGCGACAAGGACAATGAACGCCTCGCCCGCCTTGACAGACACGTCGTTTTTGCAGCAGGGGGTCAGGTCTTCAATGGAATCGTCATTGACATCTGCCGTCAGGTACCAGCCCACCGGGCAGTGCCAATCGGCGGCATCTGCCGCACCCACGAACGTGTAGGCCTTGTCGACCGCACCGTTTGCGAGAAGCGTCTTGATTTCATCGCCGCCCGCAATCCAGTCCGAACTTGCGGTAATGTCGCCGAGCGTGATGTCGACGGGCGAGATGTTGCCCGTGATGTTGAATGCAGAATTCCCCTTCAATGCGATAGGCTGGTCGGCTGAGAGGACTTCGCCTACGTAGGTGAGCGTCGTTTCGGCCGATGCAACGAGAACGAGCAGACCGTTGCCGAGCGGCAGCGGGTCGTTGTTCTTGCAGCAGGGTGTCAGGTCTTCAATGGTATCGTCGTTGACGTCTACCGTCAGGTACCAGCCCAATGGGCAGTGCCAATCGGCGGCATCTGCCGCACCCACGAACGTGTAGGCCTTGTCGACCGCACCGTTTGCGAGAAGCGTCTTGATTTCATCGCCGCCCGTGATCCAGTCCGAACTCGCGGTGATGTCGCCGAGCGTCATCTCGTTCGCGCTCTTGCCGACGGTCTTGAACGTCGCGACCGTGAGGTTGAACGCCGAATTCCCCTTCAGCTCCTTGTTCTGATACCCCACGACGTTGGCGGAAGCCAGTTCGCAGAGGCCGACTGTGGCCCAGAGAGGTCGTTTTGCGGCGGTACAATACCCCACCATCACAAAACAAAGGAGAAAAAC
>CAZMNN010000001.1:30479-115035 GCA_964567665.1 uncultured Lentisphaeraceae bacterium | reverse complement strand
GGCGTCGTTCAGCAGTTCGCTAAAATTGTCTTTGTTGTTCGATCAAATCGGTTGTGTTGTTTTCTCCTTGGAAGATTCGACGGTCATTATACCATAATCCAATCCCGGCGAACAGGTGCGCACACCTTGATATCCAGAGGGTAGATGCTCCATCAAAATTTCTGCTTGAAAAAAAAAACAATAATGGTACCATTTGCGTATCTTTTTATTTTTCAAGGATTAGGAGGTTTTGCATGGATGCGAAAAGACTTCTCGCGGCTGTGTCCGTTCTGGCGGCGTTGGCGACGCCAACGCTGGCGGCGTCGCCGGATGACCCGATGCTGCCGATCTATGTCGATCCCGTGAACGGTGACGACGAGGCGAACGACGGCAAGACGTGGGAGACGGCGCTTAAGACGATCGCCGCCGCGTCCGCAAAAACCGAACTCCCCGCCTACTACAACGAGCGGCGCTGCCAAATCATCCTGAAGAAGGGCATATACGTTTCCGATTCGTCGATACCCATGATGCCACGCGTCTCGATCATGGGCGATCCGTCCTGCGACCGGAGCGAGATTGTGCTTACAGCGCCCGAAGGCGCAGTTGTTGACGGCGGATATCTTAAGTTTCAAGGCAACCGAAACAGTGCCTTTGTCTCGACAATCGCGAATCTCACGATCTCAAACATCACGCTTTCCGGTGCGGCGGCGATCAACTGCAACGGAAGCACGGAGCATGACCGATGGGCCAAGGTCGTCTCCAATGTCGTCTTCACGCTGTGCCGTCAGACGAACGGAAGCGCCATCAGCGCGGTGGGGCTGTGTACCGACGGGCAGACCTATGTGACGGACTGTCTCTTCACGGGTCTTACGAACACGACTGCCTACGGCACCGTCGCGGTCTGCCGCAACGGCGGCTGGTTCCGGAACAGCACCATCGAGAACTGCAGTAACGGGGGCTATGGGCAGATCTACGTGTGGACAAGCCCACTGTGGGACAGGGCAACGGAATACAGCGGGGTCGAGAACTGCACCTTCACGAACAACTACGCCAGGAACTCCGGAGGGTGCTTCATGAACATGCCGACAGTCCTGAACAGCCGTTTCTATGACAACGTGTGCGGCAATGACGGATCGGTCGGCTACTGGAAGGATCCTGAGCAAGGCTGCTTCACGAACCGGTCGCCGCGCGTCGAGGGCTGCACGTTTGAGCGGAACGTATCCATTGGACTCAACACGAACGGCGGAACGCTCTCGTTTGTGTGCGGCGGCATCGTCTCCAACTGCACGTTTGTCGGGAACGTCTCGACCAGTGCCTGCGGCGCCGTCTGCAATGCGATGGACATAATTGACTGCGCGTTCACGAACAATGTCGGCACACGCGCCTCGTATGGCGGCGGTGCAGTCTGTTTCGAGGACAACGCCTATACCGGATGGCGGCTGCCTCGTGTTTCAGGCTGCACATTCACCGGCAATTCGACGGAAAACACGGAGGGGAATGGTGGAGCGATCTGCACGAGGTATCCGATGACGATAGAGAACTGCCTGTTCCTCACCAACGCTGCGTATCGCGGCGGTGCAATCGCGTCCGAAACTGTCCGTTCAACGCACGGCATCGCCAGCGGAACGAACGTCACCGTTGTGGTGCGGGATTGCCAATTCATCGGAAACAAGACTTTGATTTCAGCCAATGGCGGCGGCCCTGGCGGCGGCGCAGTCTACGCCAATACGCCGATGCGTATCGACACCTGCCAGTTCTTCACCAATGTCGCGAATCAGGGCGGTGCCATTGCGTCCGCAACGACGAATCGTGAGATGACGGTGCGCGCCTGTCGCTTTTTGGGAAACCGGGCGACGGCCGCCACGTCCAATGCCGGACGCGGCGGTGGAGCCGTCTATGACGTGCCGACGGTTCTCGATTCCGTATTCGAGGGCAATTCGGCATCCGATGGCGGCGGTGTATTTTGGAACGAGGTGGCAGTCGGCACGGTCAGCAACTGCCTGTTCAGCGGAAACGGCAGCGCCTATCGGGGCGGGGGCTTTGCCGCAAAGCGCGAGGGTGCGCTTCAGAACGCGCTCATAGCAGACTGCGTGTTCACGAACAACACGGCGGGAGGAACCGGCAACTACTACGGAGGCGCGGGCGTTTGCGTGTGGATCGAGAATGGCGCCGCCGACGTGGGGCTGACGCTGCGCAACAGCCTGTTCGTGGACAACGTGCTCACAAACGAGAGTGCGGCGGGCTGCGGATCGGCGGCAATTCTGATGTCGCGCAAGGGGGCTTCGCGGATTATGGTCGAGAACTGCACGATGGTCGGCAACCGGTCGATGTCCGGCAATCAGGCTGCGCTGTACGTGTGGCCGGACAACGAGGAATGGGGAGTGGGGCTGACATACGTGACGAATACCGTAATCGCCGGCAACCTTGGGGCGGATGGCATCACGTATGCTGCGCCCTACACCTCGGTCTACGGCGTGACGTCAGATATGCCCGGAAAGATTGGGTATTCGTATCTGCATCCGGCGAGTGGGAAGACATGGTCGCCGGGGCAGCACGTGACGAACACCGACACGCCGCCCGCGTTCAAGCGGGGCGGCTGGATTCCGAAGGACGCCTCTCTTCGCGACGCCGGCATCTGCATGGATTGGATGGCTGGCGCGTACGACCTTCGCCGTGACGAGCAGGGGCTTCCTGTCGCGCCGCGCATATTCGGGGCATCCGTCGACATCGGCGCCTACGAATATTCTCCGGCGAACAAAGGATTTAACATAGTCATCAGGTGAGGCGCTCCATGAAAGCGAAGGCAGTTGCCGCTGTGGCGGCGGTCATGGCGGTCGGATGCGCACACGCCGTCCAGCTGAACGAAATCGTCGTGAACGTCGCGGCAAAAGCGGACGTTTCGCCTGTTTTAGACGGACGGCTTGACGACGACGCATGGAAGTCTGCGCCGGTGCATACGCGCTTCTACGAATACTACAAGTCGCACCCAAAGCCTGCGCCGATCAAGTCGGAGATGCGTCTTCTCTACACGGACAAGGCGTTGTGGATCGGGCTGATTCACTACGAGGATGCGGTTGACAGGCTCAAGGTTGTCGGAACCGCCCGCGACAGCGTGGACTGGTACGAGGACATGGACGAGATCTACATCGATCCGTACGGAGACGCTGTCGGATTCACAAAGCTGCTCGTCAACTCGGCGGGCGTGATCGGCGACATGCGGCGCATTGACGGCTCGGTTGTCCTGAAGGAGTGGAGCGGCAATGCGTGGCGGGCGAAGACGAGCGTGGCCAGTGACCGGTGGTGCGTCGAGGTGTGCATCCCGTACTCCGACCTGCAGCGTCCGCCAGTGCCTGGCGGCCCGCTATGGCGAATCTGTGTGACGCGCTACCAGTGGACGAGCGGCAAGTTCGTGGGAAGCGTCTCCTCTCCACGGGGCGCATACAACAACCCGTCCGGCTTTGGATACCTGTATTTTCTGCCTCCTGGCGATACGCCCGACGGCGACGTTCTCGTCGCGGCCTTGAAGGGCAAGGTCGCGCCGCCTTGGTGTCTTGCGCTTGCGGACACTATTTTGTACGATACTGGTGACGGGGTAAAAGTCCGTAGCGGCGACGTCACGGCGTTTCTCGCCGCCGAGGAGAAAGCCGACCGAGACAGGATGGAATCGTTCAGGAAGAAGCTTGAAGTGGAGTTCGGAGGAAATAAATGAGAAAGGTCAACGTTTTTGCGCTTGCGGCGTTTGCCGCTGCGACGGCCTTTGGCGTGTTGCCGTGCCGGTTTCTGCATGAGATGACCGGGGAGTATGTGACGCCGCACCACGACTTTCGCGGCACGGCGGCGGAGAAGCCTCTCAAGGTTCTGTTCCTGCTCGACCGCGCCGGTGGACGCGACGCCGTGGAGGCGGTGCAGCGGTTCAACATCGAGCCGACGTACTTCATGATGGTCTACGGCGACCGCATCGCCGTGGAGGACATGTACGAATCGGCCTGGGAGGGGACGACCGTCTACGAGAAGACCCGCGAACTGGACGGGAAGCTGAACGCGCATTACGACCTGTACGTGTTCGGGCGCAAGACGTTCACGAGCGTCAACGAGGAGCATCGCTACCGGATTCTCAAGGCCGTGCGCGACGGCGGCGCCGGGCTGCTCATGGTGAACGACATCGGCCCGCACCGGATTCCGTACGGGAAGGTCTATGAGAACCCGCTGCCGATGCCGGAGTTTGCGGAGCGTTTTCCGAGCGAATTCGCGAATACGCAGTTCAGATCCTGGCGGCTCGGCAAGGGGCGTGTGGCGGAACTGGCTTGGCGCGGAGATTCGCAGGCGCAGTACTTTGCGCTTGTGCCGAAGTTCCCGATTGACGACCTCTGGCCGGCGAAGTACGAAAACGCCATTGCGTTCGCAGGACAGGCGATGCGCTACACGGCAGGTCGTGCCGCCGAGCCGTCAGCGCCATTGCGCGTCCGCTACCGCGACCGCTTCAACCGCATAGCGTCGGGTCTGTCGTGCGCAGGGCGGCATTTCAAGGACACGATCGGCGCAAACGGGGCGGTGCTGGTGGAGAAAGTCGATGTCCCGTCGCCGGTGGGCGGGCTTTCCGTCGAAGCGCCTGATGTGATGAAGGGCGGCACACTGTCGGCGCGAGCGACATGGAAAATGCCGGTGGAGCGCGTCAAGTCTGTTCTGTTCGAGACGCTGGAATCTCCGTCCATGCGCGTGATGTCGCGCATCCGCAAGGCGGTCGCTCCCGGCGCGGTGTCGCAGGGCTGCGACATCCCGGACGCCCGCGTGTCGACGAAGGCCGGCTATGTGCGGGCCACGCTTGAGGATGCGAACGGGCGGCCGATCGAGATTGCGGAACGGCTCGTCTTCTTCCCTCGGCGGCAGTTAGACGACTACGTCCAGATGGGCTGGGACACGGTCGTCTCGATGCATCCGTTCGCGGGCGCACCGGTAGTAGTGGATCGGCTTGGCTTCACGTGCGGGCTGACGCATCCGACGTTCGGCGGCGCGAACATCGCCGAGATGGCGGTGCTGAACCAAAGCGCCGTGCCGTACGTGACCCGCATCGCCATCGACAGGGCGGAGGACGGCTCGGCCATGATGAGGTACTGGAACTTTTTGGACAAGGACGCCCAGAAGCGGCAGAAGGCGATCGTCGGCGACGACTGCTTCTATCGTCCGGAAGTGCAGGAATGCTGGCGCGACATGATGCGTTTCCGTCTGCAGAACCTGCCGAAGTGCGCTCCGCCGTTCTACAACCTTGGCGACGAGAACTGCATCAACCTTGAAGCGGGCTTCGGCGGGTACTGCGACAAGTACTTCCGCGAGTTTCTTCGCGACAAGTACGGCACGATCGAAAATCTCAACCGCAACTGGAAGACCAACTGCACCGATTTCGCGTCCGTCCCGCACATTCGCCTTGACGAGGCGAAGCGAATCGGCAACCTGGCCGCCTGGGCCGACCATCGCGCCTACATGAACAAGATGTATGCCGACATCCACAGCTTCTGCCGCGAGGAGATCCGCAAGATCGATCCCGGTGCGCTCGTCGGCGCGGAAGGCTCTGTTCCCGGCGATCTTGAACGCACGATTGAAAACCTGGAGTTCTGGGGGCCGTATTCGGATCTTGTCGAGGACGAGGCGCTGAGGTCGTTCGGCGGCAACCGCATCCGGATGCTGTGGTGGGGCGGATACCCGTCGAGCCACGGCGGACGCGGGCTGACGCCGTTCCCGCTGTCGCTGATGAACGACCTTGCGAAAGGTACGGTGATGGGCAACGCCTGGTTTGCAATCAACGTCGGACAGAATCACGGGTTCTTCTATTCCGACCTCAAGATCGCGGACGACGTGGCGCAGTACATCGGCTGGCACGACCGCTTCAAGGACGGACTCGCGCAGCTCCTCATCCGCAATCCCCTCCGGAACGACGGCATTCTCCTCTACTGGAGCCACCCGTCGCAGGAGGCGTCGGTCGCCTCCGAGAAATGTCTCTCTCCGAATGACGGGCTTTCCACCTTGATCAAGCATTGCTACCGCAGTGGACGCTCCTTCGAGTTCGTTTCGGCCCGTACGCTTGCGCGTCTGAAAGACGCCAAGGCGCTTTTCCTGTGCGGGGCGACGGCGCTCTCCGACGTTGAATGTGCAGCGATCCGCGCTTTCGCGAAGCGCGGCGGAACGGTGGTGGCCGACGTCGAGCCGGCCGTCATGAACGAGAATCTCGCCTGGCGTGACGGCGGCGCCCTGGCGGATCTCTGGGGCAGCGGCCGCTGCGTAAAGCTCGACCGGAAGCTTTCGCTTGCGTACGCGACGGAGAAGACGCCCGGTTCGTTCGACCGCGAGATCGCCGCCCATCTGCCGCCTCCGGCAGACGGATCGCCGGTTGGCGTAGTCAGCGAAAACGCCATCCTGCGTGTTCGCAAGGGGCGCGGATTCGAGATCGTCACCGCCATGTGGCCGGTGTCGGAACTGGGCGCGAAAGCGAAGGTTTCGCTGCCGGGGCATCGGTTCATCTACGCGCCGTGCGAAGGGTTCGCCGGAGAGACGGACGGCTTTCTTGAACTGGACTTTGCGAACAGCCCGTTCGTGTGCCGCACCGTGTTTGCCGAACGGCAGACGGCACCGCAGTTTGACGTCACGGGATGTCGGCTGGGCGGCGACGTCACGTTCAAGATGCCGCCGCCCGTTTCGGGCCGAGTGTTCTGCCTGACCGTGCGCGACGGCGCCGGGAACGTGCGTATGAGGGCGGTGTTCGACCGGGAGGAGAAGCTGCCGAAGCGGCTGTGCGTCGCATGGAACGACAAGCCCGGCACATGGACGGCGACGCTCATCGACTGCGCGACCGGTCTCAAGACGGAGAAGACGTTTGAGGTTGCGGAATGACGAGACGTTCGTGCATCTTCGTTTTGCTCGCGGCCGCCGCCGTCCTGTGCGAGGCGCGGATAGATGTCGTGCACAAGACGCATCTTCCGGATTCGCGCCCCGGCTTCAGCAGGGAGAAGTTCATCGGCACGTTTGACGCCTGCTCGCTCTTTGCGGAATACACACTGCAGGATGGCGGCATTGTCCGGAAGCGGTGGGGCGACTACTTCTTCGGGCTGTCGCTCGGCTATTCGCCGAAGAACGGCGGATGGAACCGCTGGGACTTCCTGCGGGTGATGGCGCGGACGGAGAAGGGGCTGGTGAACGTGCTTTCGGAATCGCGTCCCGCGGTCTTTTTCGGCTATTCGGCGAACGGGGCGGATTTCCTTGCCGGCGAATGGGAATGTGCGGGCGGACGGCGGGTGAAGCTTCGCTTCGCCGCCTTCCCTTCACACCGTGACTGGCTGTTCCTGAAGGTCGATTTCGGAGGCGTTTCCGTCGAGAGTGTGCAGCTCTCCGCCTATCCCGGCAATGCCGCCGTGCCGGAGGGACGCGAACGGCATTTGGCGACGAAAGAGCGCGATTGGTTGGTCAATGCGGGGAACGTCGACTTCACTCCAGCTTCGCCGTACATCCTGCTGTATTCGAGGTTCATCGACGACAGGTTCGGGAACAAGATCGTCTATGATACGGCGCCGGTGAAGTCGGTGTTCATGCGCAAGAGCGTGTCGGCCCTGACGGCGGAGTTTCGTCCGGACGCAGGGGCGTCGGAGATGACGTTTTCGCTGGGGTATTTTGCGCACAGGCATCCGGACGACCAGCTCGTGCGGTTCCTCGGCGAAGACGGTGATGCAATCTACGGGTTCATGAAGTCGATTGACTGGAATGCGCTTCCGGGCGGAGACGATTTCAGGATGTCGGTCGGCATCGCCCGCAGCATGGGAGTTTCGGACAAAGTTCTGTCGCCGGTTGTCAGACGCTTCGCAGCAGCCCGCAAGGCTCGCGCCGTGAACGAGATGTATGCCTGCGCAGAGGAGGTTCTGGCGTTGCGTCGGCAGGCCGTGTCCGAAGGGCTTGCCGCATTCAGCGATGCAGCGGCAAGATGATCTGCGGTGGAGAAGATCTGATTCCGCGCACCCACTTGAAAAAAAAAACCATTTTGGTATATTGCTCTGCGTTGTTGACCGTCATAAGGCGTTGGGTGGCGTCATGGCGGCGACGTAAACAATTGCATGGAGAGACGCAAGATGGTTTCAAAGTTCGTTGAGACGTGTCGGGTTGCGTTTGCGGTTTTGATCGTCGCCTTGCCGGCGTTGACGTCCTCCGGGACGCCGATTGACATCTATGAGACGTTCAAGGACAGGCGTTTCGCGGGCGAGGCCGTGATTCTGAATGAAAACGCCGAGTACGTGCTTTCGCAGGATTACAGGTTCCAGAAGGAAGACGGCTCGCCTGTCACTCTGCGCCTTGAAAGAGGAAACTCATTCGACTTCTCCGACGGGAACCACACGCTTTCTGCCGCCGGAACGCGGGTTGCGGGAAATGGTGCGTCATCTTCGATTTCCGTCAAGGGCGGCGTGTGGGACATGTGCATGGCCGGAAGTTTCTGTTTCGGCGGCTGGGACGTGTACGACTACACCGGCTGGACATGGTCTGTCGAAGATGCGGTGATCACGAACAACCAGGGTAATTTTACCATGATGTCGGGGCATGGCACGAATCGCACAGTCCAGTTCAAGCGATCGACGCTCCATTGCGGGACGAACTACAGCGATCTGACGCCGATCGCAGCAGACAAGGATTACGATTACGGTGCGCTCATTGAGTTTGCGGACGGCTCCAGGATGCTGTCCGACGGCCTTGTATACGACAACCGCAACACCGTGAGTTCAATCCCGATGAACCTTGTCCTGCGCTTCACTGGTGCCGGCAGCGGCTATGCGCCGATCCATGCCGGGAAGCAGAACAACTTCGTGTTGGGGCACAAGTCTCCGAAGGCGCGGGTCGAAATTGTGGACGGGGCGACATTTGTCGCGAATGCGCTGACGGTCGGCAATCACCAGAATGGCGATTCGAATGACGTCTGCATCGTCGATGGAGTTGCAACCATTGCGCAGGACGTGACGATTGGCGCAGTGGCGGGTTCGGACGACAACAGCGTAATCGT
Organism: uncultured Lentisphaeraceae bacterium; assembly: GCA_964567665.1. Classification (GTDB taxonomy): domain Bacteria; phylum Verrucomicrobiota; class Kiritimatiellia; order RFP12; family UBA1067; genus UBA1731. The sequence continues at coordinate 106,028 of CAZMNN010000001.1, read as the reverse complement.
ATCGGGCGCGGACGCAGGTTTGACGTGTTCAAGTTCCATGTTTGTGGGCAAGGCCGGTTCGCGCAACAGATTTACGGTTTCCGCTTCAGCGGTTGCGGCTACGACAAGGCTGTACATCGGCAAAGAGGTAGGGGCTGGCGGCAATGCCATCACGGTCGAGGATGGTGCGACATTGAGCGTCACTACGGGCGACGTCAGCATCGGCAATGAGACGAACTGCGTCGGGAACGGACTTTACGTTCTCGGAGGACATCTTGTCCTGTCGGATTTGTCGTCCGTGTTCGTCGGAGACTCGAAAGCGTCGGAAAGCGTGATGGTCGTCTCCAACGGAAGCATCAACGCGAAGTCGATTGTTGTCGGGCGGAACGGCGGAGTCGGTAATTTCCTGCGTGTGCAGGGAGAGGATGCGTCGCTTTCGTTCACGGGTACGGGCGAGGTATGGACGGTGAGCGGGGCGGGAGTAGGCAATCGCGTTGAACTGTGCGATGGAGTGCAGATTTCGTTGCGCCGTCTGCAGTTTGGCGATTTCGCGACAAATGGCGTCCTTCGCATCACGCGCAATGCGCAGATAGATGTCGCGGAGTACTGCTGGTTATCGGCGGACGGAAATTCGCCGTCGGCAAAAGACTGCACCATCGAGGTTTCAAAGGGCGCAGTCCTTGCCACGGGAGACATCCGCGTCAATGGCGTCGGCAACACGCTGCTTATCGATGACGGCACGGTGAGGTGCAGAAGCGACTTTGCGACATTCTTCAACAACAACGAGAAGATACGGTTGCGTGGCGTCGCGCCGCTGCTGACGACATACGGAAACGACAACGGGCATCTTGAGTTCCGCAACAACTCAGAGGTGATTTTCGAACTGCCGCCGGACGGCACGGTCTATGCCCAGGCGCCGCTTCAGGCGGCCAATTACGTCAATTTCGCCGCGACCGCGACACTGCGCTTCGAGAACCTTGATGCGTTCCGCAAAAGCCTGAATAATCATGCGCACGTGCCGCTTGTCGTTCAGGGGACGGGCAACGGCATAGCAAAGGGCGTCATCGACGATGCGAACGCCAACCTTGCGGCGCAGGGCATGGACTATGCCCGCGTGGTCAGCTCTGCCGACGGCAAGTCGTTGACGCTGCGCGTTCGCGCTGAGCTGGGCATGGTCGTGACCATCCGGTGAGAGGTTGAACAGGAACATGAAACAGAAGGGACAGAGAACATGAATCTGCTTTTGGCAGCGGCTCTCGTGGCCGGATTGAGCGAAGCCTCGTACATCAGGATGGGGCAGATGGACGTAGCGCCGGAGATCGACGGAAAGATATCCACGGCGGAGGCGGGGGCCGCATCGACGCATTACGGTGCCATTTCGCAGACTGACGGCTACATGGCGATGCGGTATGCCGTCTTCCACGTTGGATACACGGAGAAGGGGGTGTATTTTGCGGCACGGACAAGCGTGCCGAAGCTGCCGCAGACGCTTACGGATGACGACACGGTCGCCCTTGCGCTTTTGCCGCCCGGAGCCGAGAGGCCGTTTCTGTTCACGGTTCGCACGAGAGACGGACGCGGAGATCTGCCGGATGGCGTAGTGTCGGCGGCACACCGGCTCAAGGGTGTGCAGGACTACGGCGAACTCTGCACGGAGACCGAGCTTTTCGTGCCGTTTTCCGTCCTTGGCGGCGCGAAGGCCGTCGACGGCGCCAAATGGGGGCTGCAGATGTCCGTCAACTTCAGTTCGGAGCGCGAGACCGCGACATGGCACTATGCCGGCGGAAGACCGGACGAACTCGGTACGCTTGAGATGGATTTCGGTGCGCCGGTCATCTCTCTCGTCAACTACTACACGCTTGAGCAGTGGCGGCAGAGCGGAAACTACAGGTTTCTGTTCCGCTACGTGAACAACGCTAAGAATGCCGTCAAGATCGGGGCGAAGACCGTCTTCTATCGAGGCGTCCATGCCGCGAAGCTCGACTCCGGGTCGGAGAATGACGTCGCCACGAAAGTGACCCGTTTCGCCGACACGGGCGGATTCACGCTTCAGCCCGGCGAGCGGAAGGAGGTCATCCACATCGAATGGGTCATATGGCCCGGCAAGCCGAACACGCTCAACGTGGATCTTGAGGCGGACGGCAGAACGGCCTACCGTCGGCAGATCTCGTGGGACGGCACGTACCATAGACGCTGGAAGGACGAAAAGGGGCTTCCGAACCTGAAGACCGCATTCTTCCCGTCCTCCAGCAACAGGCTTCGCATGAGATACCACAAGGGGCGCATCGGCGATCTTGTGGGTGGCTCGATCGATGTGCGCGGCGTGAAGTCTGGCAAGAGCTTCTGGCGGACGGATCTCAAGCCGGCGAGCGGACAGCGGCATCTCGCCGGAGAGACGTTCGACGTCAATTTGCCGGGGCTTCCCGAGGACGATTACAGGGTCACGTTTTCCGCAACCGACTCAAAGGGGGAGACGTATTCCCATGTCCGCACGTTTCAGGTGAGGAGCTTTCCCTGGCAGACGGCGGAGATCGGGATGGAGCGCATCATCGTGCCGCCTTATGTGCCGATCCGCGTCGATGACGCCCGTGGGACGCTCTCCTGTCTATGGAACGGATACGGCTGGGGGCGAAACGTGCTGTGGGATTCCCTTGTCGGGAACAAGGAGGAGCTGCTTGCCGCTCCCATGCGGCTCGAACTGAACGGACGCGAGTTCACCGTGACCGGGTCGCGTTTCGTCGAACGTGCGCAGGATCGCATCGTTCGCGAGGTCACGGCGGAGCTTGACGGCATAGGTCTTGTTGTGACGCAGAGCTACGACTACGACGGGTTCTGCTGGATCACGCTTGCGTTCGACGCGAAGAATCCGGTCGAGGTCAAGTCGTTGAGAATATCTGCGCCGCTGAAGAACGCCTTTGCCAAATACTTCGAGGTGCAGCGCCGCGAAGACAGGCGGTCAGGGCCTGCGCCGGACTGCACACTTGCCGAGGGAGAGGGCGAGGTCTGGAACTCCTGCATGAACGTCGGCAACGCAAAGTGGTGGAACGAGCATTTCCCGGCGTCCATCCAGCCGTACTTCTGGTTCGGCGGGGCGTTCAAGGGGCTTGCGTGGATAATGGACGGCGTACGCGACCTTTCGCTTGAGAAGTCCGTTGCGCCGCAGCGGGTCGTCAGGAAGGGGTTGTCCGCCACGTACGAACTCGACCTCGTCAACAAGCCCGTCGTGTGGCAGGGGAGGAAGACGTACGAGATGGGATGGCAGCCGACGCCGACGCGGCCGAAGGACCCTGCGCACGGCGAATTCGCGTCGCTCACGTACAACTACGCCTGTCCGTCGAATGCGCTGCGCTACGAGCTTGAGTACAGCCTCTCCCTCGATCCGATACATTCGCCGGACAACGTCTATCCCGGCAACGACCGCAGCTTCTACGACTGGGTGTACTCGCAGAAGACGCGCATCAACAAGCCGTACGGCAAATGGGACTGCACGGAGTACCGTCGCCGCCTCAAGGAGTACATTGCCCGCCACAAGGCGTGGTTCGAGGCGGAGAAGTCCACGTCGGGGACTGATTACTGGTTCGGCAAATACAACTGCGCGCGCGGCATGGGCGTGGACCTCAGGCTGCGCTATCTCGATCCGATGCTTGTCACGAGCTTCTGGCCGGAGTGGGAGATGTACAAGGCGGAGTGGTTCCCGGAGGAGTGGTCGCACGACGACTACTTCAACGAATACATGGCGCAGCTGTGCAAGACGCGCATCGACAAGCTCATGTGGGACGGCAGGAATGCGCTCTTGAACGGGGCCGGCGGCCTCTACTACGACTGCTACCGGATCGCGGCATCATGGAATCTCGGAAACGAGAACGTGTACGTCAAGCCGGACGGAACCATACAGATGCAGATGGGGAACATCCTCCAGTGGCGCAACATCATGAAGCGCTCGGCGGTGCTGTGTTGCAAGATGGGCAGGATGTACAACGGGCGGCCCGTCGTGGAAGACCACGACACAAACGGCCACATCGTTCCGACGATGAGCTGGACAATGCTTGGGCTTTCGACCGAGCGCAGTTCGCAGGGCGGCGATTTCCAGGACCGCTTTCCGGAAAGCTATACGCTTACTGAGATCACCGGCGGGCAGACCGGTAAGGGCACGCGGTTCATCGTGTCGACCAACGTCGGCGACGACGCCCGCAAAAACCGCGAACTCGTTTCGCTCATGTCGTTCATGTGCGCGTACGGGCTTTTTGCGCTCAACGACCAGGGCATTGTCGGCGGCAACGAGCGTTTCGAGCGGGCGTGGAACCGCGTGTTCGACTTCGGCTGGGGCAAGCCGCACGTGGAGCAGTTCCAGTACTGGAACGAGTACAAGGTGCAGCCGGTCGCGCACACCGGACGGAACATCAGGCTGACGGTGGCGAAGAAGGACGGGGCGGCGTTGCTCCTTTTCGGCAACCTGGGCGATGCGGAGACGTTCACGTTCGACGTGAAGGGGCTTGGGTTCGGCGCAGTTTCGCTTGCGGACGCCGAAACCGGCGAGCCGCTCGCCTCCAGCGAAATCTCCGTGGGACGCCACGACTTCCGCCAGGTGCTTGTCACGGAGACCGCCAAGCCTACGCCCGGCAAGCCTGACGTGCTGTGCATCTACTACCCTGAATGGCACACGTACCCGGAGGGCGACAGGATATTCGGCAAAGGCCGCACGGAGTGGAACTTCGTCAACACGGCCAAGCCGATGTTCGACGGACACGAGCAGCCGGTCGAGCTGATCGACGGGAACCCGGACGACGCAAACCCGGAGGACGTGGCAAAGGAGATCGACTATGCCGCCGCAGCGGGGATCGACGCATTCGTGTATGACTGGTACTGGGCGGACGGGAAGCCGATCCAGCATGAGGCGCTGGAGCGCGGATACCTGAAGGCGGCAAACCGCAGCAAGGTCAAGTTCGCGATCATGTGGGCGAACCACAACCGTTCGGACGTCTTTCGCGCACCGCCCGGACGCAGCGGAGACAGGTTCTTCTGGCGGCTCAAGTATACGCGTGAGGAGTTTCTCGAGGCAATCGGCTACTGCATCAGGCAGTACTTCTGCAAGCCGGAATACTACCGCAAGGACGGAGAGCTGTTCTTCTCGATCTACAGCGTAAAGCCGCTGATGGAGGGCGTGGGCGGCTCTGCGGCGCTGAAGGCGGTCTTTGCCGATGCTCAGGCCATGGCGCGTCGGGCGGGTCTGCCGCCGATCCACTTCTCGGCAATGGTTCATCATAGGAACGACATCCCCGGTGTGACGGCGGCCGGATTCAAGTCCGCCTCTGCGTACAACGTGACGCCGTACGATTTCGACGATACGGACGTGACCGCGACGAACGGCGAGACGCGCCAGGTGTTCACGCACGAGCAATACGCAAAGGCGCACATCCCGTTCAATGCGCAGTTCGCCGCCGACCGCGACTTCGTTCCGTACATTCCGGTTGTCTGCCGCGGGTGGGACTGCACGCCGCGCTGCCGCCAGGATGAGCCGTTCCCGTTCAAGACGCTTTCGTACCCGTATCTCGGCGTCGTGAGCGGGATGAAGCCGAGCGTGTTTGGCGGAATGGTCAAGGCGGCGGTCGATCAGGCGATGCGTGATCCGAAACGCCCCGGCGCGATACTCGTCAACGCATGGAACGAGTACACGGAGGGCAGCTATCTCATGCCCGACCGCCGCCACGGAGACGGATTCCTCAAGGCGCTGTCGTCCGCAGTCGAATAGGCTGGACTTACGCCTGTCATCTGGTGCAGTTCGTTTCGTCCACGACATTCGTCACCATGCAGAAACGCACTGTTCGGATGACGGTCGGGCAGTTGACGTTTGCACTGTCACCGCCAAAAGGTGTTTATGCTATAATTGCGGGCATTGGGGCGATGCCGTCCGGTCGGACGGAGGCCCGATGAAGGAATCTTAGAACGCACAACGCAAACAAGGAGAACGCAGAATGAAAGCAGTCATCGTGAACGCCCATGTCATCAGCCCCGGCGTGGATATGCCGGACGCCGCCATCGAGATCGTCGACGGCAGGATATCCAAGGTGTCCCGCGTGGCGAAACCAGCCAAGTGCGATTGGGTGTTTGACGCAAAGGGCGCTTACGTTGTGCCGGGCTTCATCGACGTGCATCTGCACGGCGCCTGCGGATACGACGTGTGCGACGCCACTCCGGAGGCGATCGAAAAGATCGCCGAGGCGAAACTTGCGGAGGGATGCACGTCGTTTCTGCCCACGACGCTCACCGTTGGACACGACAACCTCATTGAGGCGGCGAAGGCCGTTGCCGCATACCGCAAGAACCAGACGTTCTCGAAGGTCATAGGCATACACCTCGAAGGGCCGTTCATCAACGTGAAGTGCTGCGGCGCACAGAATCCGAAGTTCGTGCGCAAGCCGGACATGAAGGAGGTCATGTCAATCGACAGGATCTCCCCGGTGAAGCAGATATCCTTCGCTCCCGAGCAGGAGGGCGGTGCGGCGTTTGCGGCGGCCTGCATCAAGCGCGGCATAGTGCCGAGCTGCGGACACACCGGCGCGACGATGGCCGAGTTCATGCCGGCCTACAGGAAGGGTCTGCGCCACATGACGCATTTCTGCAACCAGATGACGAAACTCCATCACCGCGAAATCGGAATGGTGGGCGCAGGATTCCTGATCGAGGATCTTGACACGGAGGTCATCTGCGACAGGATTCACCTCTGCGACGACATGCTCAGGCTCATCTTCACGCGCCGCAGCCTTGCCCACATACAGATGATTACGGATTCGCTGCGCTGTTCGCACTGCAAGGACGGCTACGAGTTCGAGATGGGCGGACTGAAGGTGCAGCTCAAGGGCGGCGAGGCGCGTCTTGTGGAGGGCGGCAATCTCGCCGGGTCTACGCTTTGGATGAACCAGGGACTCAAGAACCTCCGCGATGTGACCGGCCTTCCGCTCAAGGATCTCATCCGCGTGACTTCGTGGAACCAGGCGATCGAGCAGGGGCTTGGAGACACGCTCGGCAAGGTGGAGAAGGGCTTTACGGCCGATCTCGCGGTGCTTGATGCAAAATCTTTCAAGGTCAAGGCCGTGTTTCTTGACGGAGAGCGTCGTATCTGATATCATTCACGCTTCATTTTTGGAAGTGGAGTAATTTGAATGAACGTTGAACTCTTGAAAGCGGCGCACGAGCGCGTCCCGTCGGTGCCGGTTCTCGTAAATCTCGTCTCAAAGCGAGTCAAGCAGCTCATCAACGGCGAGAAGCCGCTGGTGCGTCCGCTTTCGTCCGATGAGGACAAGGTGGATACCGCGCTTCGCGAAGTCGCTGACGGGAAGCTCATTTCCGAAATCGACTTCGATGCGATAGCGCGCGCCGAAGACGCGAAGACGCGGTGGGCGAAGCACTCTTCCATGCGGTCGATATTCGGTGACGACGAATAAGGCGTGGGCGAGAAAAGTCACAATCCGCCGGGCGATCTGGCCGTAAACCGAAAGGCCTGGCACGACTATACCGTACTCGATCGAATCGAGTGCGGTATTCAGTTGACTGGCACGGAGGTCAAGGTTGTCCGGCATGGCGAAGCGTCCCTTTCCGGTGCGTACGGAGCCGTGCTTGGCGGAGAGCTTTTCGTCTGCGCGATGCACATTCCGGTGTATGAGTTCGGAAACCGCTTCAACCACGATCCGAGACGAAACCGCAAGCTGCTCGTGCACAGGAAGGAGGTCGAATCCCTCCGGATGAAGACGGAGGCGAAGGGGCTGACCCTGATCCCGCTGAAGCTGTACGTCAAGCGCGGACGCATCAAGCTCGATCTCGGCATATGCCGAGGCAAGGCACTCCACGACAAGCGCGATGCCCTCAAGAAGAAGGCGCAGCGTCGCGACATGGAGCGAGGCGAGTACTGACGCGCCGCCGTTTGCGTCTCTCACGGTTCGCCCCATATGCTATAATGCTCCGTCAATGAAGCTGAAACGGATATTGGATTGGATAGACAGGACGCTTGAGGTGAACAAGTTCGACGATGTGTCGAACAACGGACTTCAGGTGGAAGGGCCGGATGATGTTGAGAAGGTCGCTTTCGCCGTCGATGCCTCGATTGCGTCCGTAAAATCCGCAGTGGCGTCCGGTGCGCAGCTGCTCGTGGTGCATCACGGCATTTCGTGGGGCGGCGGAATCCGCCGGATAACCGGCGGCACGTACGGGGTGGTGAAGGCGGCGATCGAGGGCGGCGTATCCATCGCCGCGTACCATCTGCCGCTTGACGCGAACAGAAAGTACGGCAACAACCATGAGCTTGCCCGCTTTCTTGGTCTGAAGGGGCTGAAGCCCGCTTTTGTCTATCATGGCAACACCATCGGGGTGACAGGCCGCAATCCGCAGGGCGTAAAGGTCGGAGTGTGCAGCGGCGGCGCTGGCGAATTCGCCGAAACGGCGAAGAACCTCGGCTGCGGGCTGTTCGTCACGGGCGAGGCTTCTTGGGGCGACGTGATCGCCGCCGAGAACTGCGGCATGAAGATGGTCTGTGCGGGACATTACGAGACCGAGACGTTCGGCGTGAAGGCGCTTGCGGCGGCCATGCAGAATGAGCTGGGCGTAATGACGGAGTTCCTGCCGCGCACGACATCGTGCGACACCGTGCGCAATGCGTCTTTGGAACAGAATGGAAAGGATATGGGGAAATGAGCGACGGTTCGGATATCAAGGTCGGAATCATCGGATGCGGATTCGTCGGCGGCGCGCTTAAGGCGTGGTTGGACGAAAACAATCCCGCCGTGAAGGTGTACGTGAGCGATCCTCCGAAAGGCATGAACGACGACCTCTCCGAAATCGACATCGCGTTCCTGCAGATACATGTGCCAACGGAGGATGACGGCACACAGGATCTCACGCTGATGAAGAAGATCATCTGCGGTCTGCCGGATGTTCCGGTGTTTGTTCGCACGACTGTGCTGCCGGGCACGAGCGACATGCTTTCCAGGGAAACCGGGCATCAGGTCTGCTATATGCCGGAGTTCCTTACGGAGAGGACGCACATCGAGGATTTCCGCCGTCAGACGATGGTGTTCACCGGCGCGGTGGAGCTTCTGACGCGCATCTTCAAGGGAAAGAACTTCACCACGATGACGCCCCTTGAGGCGGAGATCACCAAGTACGCCCATAACGTGTTCGGTGCGTACAAGGTGACGTACTTCAACGCGGTGCGGGAATACTGCGAAAAGATGGGTGCAGATTGGGCGCGTGTGCACAATGGATGCCTGCTTTCAGGCTACATCAACGATACGCATACGCACGTTCCGGGGCCTGACGGAAAGTGCGGCTACGGCGGGAAGTGCTTCCCGAAGGACGTGAACGCATTTGCGAAGCTCACAGCCGGACAGCCTCTCGGAAAGCTCCTTGCGCCACTTCACGAGCTTAACGTCCACTTCCGTGGCGTAGAGGAGCATATATGACAGAGCCGTCAAAGCGGGCATGGATGGGCGTGTTCGTCCTGCTGGCAACCGTCGTCTTTGGCTTGAGGTGCGTGGCCGACGCAATGTCGCCGCGTCTCTTCTTCACCGAGGACACAATCGAATCCTTCCGCAGACGTTGCGCCGAGGGCGGAGACCTTGAGCACAAAGCCAACGCAATCGTGCGACTGAGCCGACGCTATGTCGGTCAGGAGTTGATGCCGGAGCCGGAAAGGCTTGACGGGCTGAAAGGGCCGGCATACGGGCTTGCGTACCAGAAGATATTCAGAGCCATCCGTCCCCCGTGCGGTCAGATGGCGGAGTGCGCATTGGCGTACCTGCTCACCGGCGACGCGGAACTTGGCGCGGAGGCGAAGCGTAGGCTGCTGCATTTCACCGGTTTCGATCCGAAAGGCTCTACATGGACGTTCCACAACGACGAAGCGGCCATGAGCATACTGCGGCGAGGATGCCGTGCATACGACTGGACGCGTCCGCTCTACACCGATGAGGAGCGTGCGAAGATTGAGAGATGCCTGGTCATCCGCGCCGGAGACGTGTACAGTCTTCTGCAGAAGAGCAAGTTCCATCTCAATCCGTACATATCGCATCTTGGACGTCAGATAGGTTTTCTCCTTGAGGCCTGCATCGCGCTTGAGAAGGAACATCCCGAAATGGAGCCGTGGCGGAACTATGTGCTGGACGTCTTCCGCAATATCTATCCCGCATGGGGAGGTGACGACGGCGGCTGGAACGAAGGTCCTCACTACTGGAGATGGTACATGGAGTTCAACCTCGAATCCCTGCTCGCCTACCGTCTGTCGGGCGGTGAGGACATCATGTCGACAAAGCCGTTCTTCAAGAACACCCCGTGGTATCTCATCTACCAGTGCCCGCCCGGCTCTCCGATATCTCCGTTCGGTGACGGCCAACAGGCCGATCCGTGGTATCCGAACATCATCCGCCTCCTCGCCGATGCGCAGGACGACCCGGCTCTGAACTGGTTTGCGGACAAGTCTCCGAATTGCGATGCCCGCGAACTGTGGGCGTTCTTCCTCAAAGATCGCGAACCGCAGTATGACCGCCCGGAAAACCTGCCCGGCTCACGCTATTTCCCCTCTGTCGGACTTGTGTGCTCGCACTCGGACGTGACTGATGCGATGGAGGATGTCGCATTCTATTTTCGCGCATCGCCGTACGGCAGCGTCTCGCACGGACACAACGACCAGAACTGCTTTGCGATCGCCGCGTGGGGTGAGCCGCTTGCGATTCCGTCCGGATTCTACGACTGCTTCAGTTCGCTTCATCACGACAAATGGACAAGATCGACCCGCGCAAAGTGCGGCATCACGTATGATGACGTTCCGAGCCAGATACGCGGGAAGAAGGCGGCGTCCAGTATATTGGACTACCGTGACGACGGCGATGTGATCTCCTTCACGGGGGACGCCACTGCGGCGTACGGCGGAAAGCTGACTAAGGCGCTGCGCGATGTTGTGCGCCTCGGACGCGACGTGTTCGTGATACGCGATACGCTTGCCGCCAAGACACCGCATACGTTCAAATACTGGCTTCACGCTACGGACAAGATGCGCATCGACGAAAAACGCAATTGCGTCGAGATTGTCCGGCCAAGGGCATCGATGGAAGTCCATTTCCTTTCTCCCGACAGGCTTACGTTTTCGCAGACGGACGCCTTCGATCCGCCGTCGCTCGATGCGCGTTTCAAGGATTGTACGCAGTGGCATCTCTCCGCAGAGACGCCATCAGGCGTGAAAGCTACGATCGTGACCGTTCTTGTGGTGAAGCGGGCGGGTGTACCGTCTCCGTGGAAGATATCGTACAGACCGGGAATCGAGAACACCGTCACGGTGAAATCCACGTCCGAGACGTATACGGTCAAGCTGCTGCGAAAGGGCGGAATGTCCGTAAAGAGGGAGAAGGCTCGCGGTCACAGTGCGCATCGCTGATGCGGGCATGGCAAGATTGGGTTCGTTGTTGACGGGCAGTGGCGGCGGCGCTTCGGTTTTATCGGTATGTGGATCTGGTGGATTCTTGCGAGTTCGGTGTTTCTCGCCTTCTATGACCTGACGAAGAAGGCGAGCGTAAGGGAAAACGCCGTGCTGCCTGTGCTGCTTTTCGCTACGATCGCCGGCGCGATTGCATATGTGGCCGCCCTTGGCGCCGCCGGCGGAATCGGCGACGCGCTGAACGTCTCGCCGCGAGAATTTCTGCTCATAGCGATCAAGTGCCTGATAGTTTCGACGTCATGGGTTCTGACATACTGTGCGCTTCGCACCCTGCCGATCACAATTGCGACGCCGATACGCGCCTCCGCCCCTGCCATGGTGTTCATTGCGGCGTTCTTCCTATATGGTGAATGTCCTTCGCCTGTGCAGGGGATGGGAATGCTCCTCGTCTTCATCGGCTACTGGACGTTCAGCTGGGCCGGGCGGCATGAGGGCATAGACTTCCTTCGCTCCCGCGCCGTGTGGTTTGCTGTCGGCGGAATGTGCATGAGTGCGTTGTCGAGCCTTTGGGACAAGTTCATCCTGCAGAGATGTTCAATCCCGGTGGAGAAGGTGCAGTTCTGGTTTCAGATCGGACTCGTTGCAGTTTACGCTTCGATGCTCTGCGTCCAGCGCATGGCGCGAATGAGGCACGACCGGTTCGAGTGGCGATGGACGATTCCCGCGACGGGCATTCTGCTGGCGGCGGCGGACTGGCTGTATTTCCATGGACTTGCCATACCTGACGTATCGATTTCCGTCGGTTCGCTTCTCCGTCGCTTTTCTGTGGTCATCACGTTCGTGCTTGGGGCGATGGTGTTCCATGAGCGCAACCTGAAGCGCAAGGGGCTTGCGCTCTCGATGATACTTCTCGGAGTCGTGCTTCTGTGCATTCAGGCATAGACAGTGTACGGCTCAACAAGGAACGGAATCATGACATATAGAGATCGTACGAGGACGGTGAATGTCGGCGGTGTGCCGGTCGGCGGCGGCGCACCGGTGAGCGTCCAGACCATGCTTGCCGACAATCCGCATGACGCAGCGGCAATTTTGGCGCATCTCCGCTCGTGCGCCGAAGCCGGCGCTGACATCGTCCGGCTGACCGTCCCCGACATTGCGGCCGCGCAGACGCTTGGCGAGGTCGTAAAGGAAAGTCCAGTCCCGATCGTCGCGGACATCCACTTCGACTACAGATGTGCGCTTGCGGCGATATCGGCCGGAACCCATGCGCTGCGCCTGAACCCCGGCAACATCGGCGGCCGCGACCGAGTGCAGGCGGTTGCGCGGGCGGCAAAGGAGCGCGGCATACCGATTCGCATCGGCGTCAACGGCGGCAGTCTTGAAAAGGGCGAGACGCTTGTTTCGTCGGCTCTCAAGCACGTGAAGCTGCTTGAGGATGAAGGATTTCGCGACATTGTCGTATCCGTCAAGGCGTCCAACGTGGCGGATACCGTTTCCGCCTACCGAGAGCTTGCGGAGAGGACTGACCTGCCGCTGCATCTCGGACTGACCGAAGCAGGCACGTTCCTGCGCGGCACGGTTCATTCGTCGGTTGCGCTTGGCATACTGCTTTCGGACGGCATAGGCGACACGGTGCGGGTTTCGCTGACCGATGCCCCTGAGAGGGAGGTGGCCGTTGGTCTTGAACTTCTCCGTGCGCTTGGGCTGAGGGAGCCGGGGCCGTCCGTGACGAGCTGTCCGACCTGCGGACGCACGAAATGCGACGTGCGCGGAGTGGCTGAAGCGGTTGAGTCGGCGCTTGTCAGGCTGATCGGCGGCAGACGTCACGTCTCGCTTCCGCGCATTGCCGTAATGGGGTGCGTGGTCAACGGGCCGGGTGAGGCGAAGGGCGCGGACATCGCGCTTTGCGGCGGCGACGGGGTGTTCCTGCTCTACGAAGACGGGAAGCCGGTCGGCAAGATTGCGGAAGGTGATGCCGTGGATGCCGTCATTTCGGCCGTGAAACGGCGCATCGCCGATGCCCCGCAGAGGGCAGATTGAATGAGCGGTTGCCAGCTCCGTTGAAAATTCCCACGTGCAACATTCCGGATCGATGAGCCGTTTCCCTTCCGGTTCGGCGGCGAATCTGAAGCCGTCGTTTGTGGTATAATTTGCGGACTGAAGAAAGGTACACTTGAAGATGTTGACTTGGATGGATTCTTTGAAGGGGCGTTCGCTTATGCGGATGACCTCTTTTTCCGATGAAGAGATGCTTAACCTGATCGATCTCGCGGCGCAGCTGAAGGCTCGCCGTCATGCAGGGGTGCGCGGAAATCTTCTGCGCCGGAAGCAGATTGCGCTGATATTCGAGAAGTCGTCCACGCGGACGCGCAATTCGTCGCAGATCGCCGCCCGCGATGAAGGCGGAGACGCTGAATACCTGACGCGCCCCGACATCCATTTCGGAAAGAAGGAGAGCGTAAAGGATACGGCGCGTGTGCTTGGCCGCATCTACGACGGCATACTCTTCCGGGGCTTTTCGCAGAAGACGGTGGAGGAGCTTCGCCAGTGGTCCGGAGTGCCTGTGTGGAACGGGCTTACAGACGATTACCATCCTACGCAGATCCTTGCAGACCTGCTCACGGTGAAGGAGACGTTCGGATCGCTCAAGGATGTCACTGTGGCCTATGTAGGCGATGGACGCAACAACGTCGCCAATTCGCTGATGATGGGATGCGCGAAAGCCGGTGTGCGCTATGTGTGCTGCGCCCCTGCGTCCTTGAGGCCGGATGAGGCGGTGCTGGCCGAGGCCGAGGCCGTCGCAAGAAAGAACGGCGTGGACATCCGCGTGTCGGAGGACCCTGTCGCGGGCGTGAAGGGCGCGAACGTGCTGTACACGGACGTGTGGGTTTCGATGGGCGAGGAGGACAAGACGGCAGAGCGCATCAAGCTGCTGCGCCCCTACCAGATAAACATGGATCTCATGAGGGCGACGGGCAACATGGACGGAAGACTGATGTTCCTGCACTGCCTTCCCGCCTTCCACGACCACAGCACCGATGTCACGAAGGAGTGCGGCGCACTTGAGGTCACGGATGAGGTGTTCGAGTCCAAGTACTCAAAGGTGTTTGACGAATCCGAGAACCGGATGCACACGATAAAGGCGCTTTTCGTGTCGGCCCTCTGCGACCGTGCGACAATCTGACGCATAAAGACAAGGAGACAGACGATGGCGAAGCTGACAGAAGTGGGATGGGAGGAGTTCGAGGCGCTGCCGCTTGAGGCGAAGCGCCCTTATCTTGAGAGGACTGGCGGCGACGGAATGCCGTACCACACGCTGTTCGCGCAGCAGTTCGACAGGTCTGTGCTGGAGCGTCTTGCGGCACTTGCGAACCGCATCCGCTTCATAGCAAAGTCACGCGAAGGCGCATTGTTCCTCAAGTCGTTCCTTCCGCACAAGCGCGCAATGCTCTACTTCTCGCAGCCGAGTTCGCGCACGTTCCTTTCGCACCTTGCCGCCTGCCAGATACTCGGTCTCACGACCGGCTCTGTCCGCGATACCGCGATATCGTCAGAGTTCAAGGGCGAGTCCAAGGAGGATTCCATCCGTACGTTCTCGTCCTACTTCGACATGATCATAATGCGTACGCCGGAGAAGGGGCTTGCCGAGAAGATGGCGTGGGAGCTGTCGAACAGCGACCGTCCGATACCGATTCTGAATGCCGGTTCCGGAAAGGATCAGCACCCCACGCAGGCTCTGCTCGACATCTACACGCTCATCCGGTCGTTCGAGAACAAGGGCGGCATCGACGGCCGCACCGTGACGTTCTGCGGCGACCTCATGCGTGGGCGCACAGTAAGATCGCTGAGCTACCTGCTCACGAACTTCAAGGACGTGAAGCAGATTTTCGTGGCTCCGCCAGATCTGCAGGTGCCGGCGGACGTGGTGATGATTCTCGCGAAGAAGGGCATTGATTTCGAGGTGACGGACGACCTGAAGGCTGCGGTCAAGGTGTCCGATGCGGTGTACATGACGCGCATCCAGGACGAGTGGGATTCCGCAAAGGGCGAGTCCGCGAAGATCGATACGTCCCGCTTCAAGTTTGGCGCGGAGGAGCTTGCGCTTCTCAAGCCCGACGGCATAATCATGCATCCTCTGCCGCGCCGCGACGAGATAGCGACGTGCTGCGACCACGATCCGCGCGCGATGTACTGGAGGCAGATGCGCAACGGCATGTGGGTGCGCTCTGCGCTCATCGCGACGACGTTCGGGCTTGAGGATCAGATACTCAACTGCGGTTATTGACGGCTGCCGGGGCGGCAGATGCCCCGCAGTGAAGAAAGGTTGGATTCATGAAGAAGTCGAACAACATGGTCATCGCACAGTCTGGCGGTCCGTCAATGGTCATCAACGCATCGCTTGTCGGTGCGGTGTTCGCGGCCAAGAAGGCCGGCGGCAGGATCGGTCGGATTCTCGGCGCACGACACGGCATACAGGGGATTCTCGGCAGGGACTACATCGACCTGCGCAAGGTGTCGGCCGCAAAGCTTGAAGCGGTCGCGCTCACTCCGTCATCGGCTCTCGGCAGCTGCCGCATGAAGCCTACGGCCGATGACTGCCGCAGGATATTCGAGGAGTTCAAGCGGCTTGATGTCGGCTTCTTTTTCTACATCGGCGGAAACGACTCCGCAGACGCCGCCCGCATCATCGGTGAAGAGGCGGAGAAGGACGGCTATCCGCTTGTCGTGTACCACATCCCCAAAACCATCGACAACGATCTGCGCAGCTGCGACCATACACCAGGATTTGCGTCCGCCGCCCGTTTTGTCGCCTGTGCGCTCAAGGGAGACGACCTTGACAACCGGGCGCTTGGCGGTGTGAAGATCGACATAATCATGGGGCGTGACGCCGGATTCCTCACGGCGGCATCCGCGCTTGCCCGCGAGAACAGCGGCGACGGCCCGCACCTCATCTATCTCCCTGAGCGTCCGTTTTCACTTGACGGCTTTGTCGCCGACGTTCAGGCGGCGATGAAGAGGCATGGCCGTTGCGTGGTGGCGGTGTCTGAGGGAATCCGCGATGCCGACGGCGAACTGCTTGCGAAGAGGTTTGCTGCAGGCGAGAAGGATTCCCACGGAAATCTTCAACTCTCCGGCACTGGAGCGCTTGGCGACTATCTGGCGGGCTATCTGAAGAAGAATTCAGAGATCCGCCGTGTACGCGCCGATACCTTTGGCTACCTCCAGCGCAGCTTCCCTGGCATTGCGAGCAAGGTGGACATGAAAGAGGCGAGGCAGGCCGGCGGCGCGGCCGTTTCCTATGCGCTCAAGGCAGCACGTGGCGCAAAGGACATCCAGGTTAAGGGGACAGTCGGACTGCAGCGGGCGAAGGGTCGGACGTACAAGGTGACATTTGAGGCGATGCCGGCGCAGGCGGCGGCGAAGTTCACGCGGTCTGTGCCGGACAAATACATCGCGAAGAGCGGACATGACGTCACCAAGGCGTTCATCGACTACGTCAAGCCGCTTGTCGGCGATCTCCCGCACTGCGAAACGCTCTGACATGCCGACTAAGCCTGACATGATCGCCATGGTTGAAGCGGCGCTCCGTGAACTTCTTTCCGGTTCCCGTCCTTCTGTCCTGTTCGACGCAATGCGCCATGCTGTCCTGAACGGCGGCAAGCGGGTGCGTCCGCAGCTGTGCCTTGCCGCATCTGCGGCAGTCGGCGGCAGCGTCGAGGATGCAGTCTTCCCGGCTTGCGCGATTGAGCTTCTGCATTCGTACACCCTTGTGCACGATGACCTGCCGTCGATGGACAACGATGAAATGCGTCGTGGACAGCCGAGCGTATGGGCGAAGTTCGGAGTGGCGAACGCAATTCTTGCGGGCGATGCGCTTCAGGCGCTTGCGTTCGAGGCGGCGGCGCGTTCTCCGCGCAACGCTGATAGAATAGTCTCCGTGCTTGGCGAAGCCGCTGTCGGTGTAGTTCGTGGACAGGTGGAGGACATTTCCGGCAACCGCAGTGATATCGGCTTCATCTACCGGCACAAGACCGCAGATCTTTTTGTGGCTGCCGCCGCAATGGGGGCGTACGCAGGTGGTGGGAGTGCCGATGACGTAGAGCGTCTGCGCACGTATGCACTTAATCTTGGACTTGCGTTCCAGTTCGAGGACGACCTGCTTGACGGCGATTCGCCGTATCCGAAGGCTGAAACCGAAC
Organism: uncultured Lentisphaeraceae bacterium; assembly: GCA_964567665.1. Lineage (GTDB taxonomy): Bacteria > Verrucomicrobiota > Kiritimatiellia > RFP12 > UBA1067 > UBA1731. The sequence continues at coordinate 88,430 of CAZMNN010000001.1, read as the reverse complement.
GGAAAGTCGCCGACATGACGGCGGCGGCGCTTGCCGCGCTTGACGGATTGCCGGGAGACACCAAGCCCCTGTCGTCTCTTGCCGCCGGTCTTGTCGGTCGCATGGCATGACCTGTCCAATCGATGCGTCATCCGGCGTGGAGCATCTGGATCTGGCGTTTTCCGCAGACGTTGCCGTGTCGCCGTACCGCCATGCGCAGCGGTTTCCCGCGACCGGATTCGGTCTGTGCCGTCCTTGCTTGCGGGGGTCTGATTTGGTACAATTCGCAGAATAAATGAAGACACTCCAGCGATATGTATTCGGATCATTTTTGACGTCCTTCCTGTTGGCGTTTCTGGTGCTGTCGTTCGTGCTGACGATAGGTCTGATGGTGCAGATCGTCGGCTACATCCTATCCGGCATCCCCATCGAGCTTGTTGGCCGTTTTGCGCTCGTGTGCCTCCCGGAGACGATGCAGTGGACGATTCCGCTTGCGCTGCTCGTCTCGTCGCTGCTCGTGTTCTCCCGCCTTTCAGCCGATTCGGAGATTGCGGCGATGCGTGCCTGCGGCGTGAACCTCCTCTCCGTGGTGCGCTATCCGGTGCTTTTTGCGGCTGCGATGACGCTTCTTGGGCTTTTCATCAACAACGAGATCGTGCCGCGTGGACACGAGGTGCGCCGCAATCTCGCAAGGCGCATTTCCGTTGGGGCCGGGCTTGACCTCCTTGAGCCGGGCCGGGTCATCGACGACTTTCCGAAGGTGAAGATATACTTTGAGTCGCGTGAAGGCAACTGGCTTCGCGACCTCATCGTGCTCGACTACTCCAACAAGAAGTTTGTGCGCGAGATAACGGCCAAGAAGGCCCTTGTCACGAGCGAAGGGAAAGATGTGTGTCTCGATCTGCACGACATAACGGTCGATCCGCTTGACGAAGAGCATCCCGGAATGGCGCGGATAGCCCGATACCAGTACCGAGTGGAGGATGTGCTGAAGGACGGCAAATACAAGCGCAAGGAGAAGGACTTCTGCTTCTTCGAGATGATGTCGGCCATAGACCGTGCAAAGGCGCAGGTGGAGACATCGAAGGGGACTTCGAAAAAGGGCACGGAGAAGTACATGGCAAAACGCTATCTGAGCGACATCCAGACGGAGTTCCAGAAGCGCTGGGTCTTTGCGTTTGCATCGGTGTGCTTTGTTCTCGTGGGCATTCCGCTCGGCATACGTGCGCAGCGCAAGGAAAGCTCCGTCGGAATGGCGATATCACTTGCCGTTGCTTTATCATACTACATGGTCGTGATACTGATGTCGAGCCTGTCAAAGAATTTCCGTGCGCAGCCGGAGTTCCTGATATGGATTCCCGTCGTGGCGTGTCTGGCGCTTGCATCGTATCTCGTGCCGAAAAACCTTTAATGGAGAGAATATGGCCATAGAAGTACATCCAACCGCGATGGTTGACGCAAATGCGCGGCTTGGCGACGGCGTCAAGGTAGGCCCGTACGCCACCATCGGAGCGAACGCCGTCATCGGTCCCGGAACGACAATCGGACAGGGCGCGATAATCGACGGGCACACTACGATAGGTGCGGAGTGCCAGATATTCCCGTATGCGCTCATCGGGATGAAGACGCAGGATCTGAAGTATCAGGAAGGGTCTGTCTCATACGTGGAGATCGGCGACCGCACGGTGATCCGCGAGTTCGCCACCGTGCATCTCGGCACGAAGGACGGTGAGAAGACGATCATCGGGTCCGACTGCCTGTTCATGGCGTACTGCCATGCGGCGCACGGCGTCGTGCTCGGTAACCATGTGATCTGCTCGAACTCGGTGCAGCTCGCCGGCGACGTGCATCTTCAGGACTGGGCGATAATCGGCGGATGCGCTGCGTCCCACCAGTTCTGCAGCGTAGGACGTCATGCGATGGTCGGCGGAATGTCGAAAATCAGGCAGGACTTCCCGCCGTTCATGCTCGGAGACATGGTTGAAGGCTCACTCAAGGTCATCGGACCGAACGTGGTCGGGCTTACGAGGCGCGGATTCTCCAAGGACGTCATATCCGCGCTCAAGGAGGCTTTCAGGTTCATATACCATTCCGGTCTCAACCGTTCACAGGCTTTGGAGCGGGTGGAGAACGATGTGGAGCAGTTTGACGAGGTCAAGGAACTCGTGCAGTTCTACCGCAACTCGACGCGCGGCGTGAGCTGATGCGGCGACAATGGCGGAAACAGAATATCAACGAAAGGCAAGATTGGCAAAATGAAGATTCGCAATTGCATATTGGGCTGCGTGCTGGCGGTTTCCGTGTCGGAGGCCTTTGCGCTGACAGTGGACGTGGTAAAGCAGGGTGCTGTGAAGGTGACGGTCGCCGTGCAGGTTTCCGGAAGTCCGGACTATGCAAAGGTGCTGAAGAAGAACCTTGAGCTTTCTGGCTGGTTCAAGGTTGCTTCTTCCGGCTCGGTCACAGTCTCCGGAGCGGCCGGCGGAACCGTCAAGGCCGTCGGCTACGGTAAGGCGGTGACGTCAAGCGAGACGTTCGCCGACGCCGCCGGCGCCCGCATGGCAGCACGGCGGATGTCGGACGCGATCGTGAAGACGTTCTCCGATGGAGGCACTGGCTTCGCCACGAAGCGCATCGCGTACGTGAACCGCAAAGGCTCCGACAATGCCGAGCTTTACATGTGCTATCCGGACGGATGGGACATGAGACAGGTCACGAGCGACGGACGGGCGGCGATCGGTCCGCGCTGGGCGTTCAACGGAACGGACGTCTACTACACCGGCTTCCTGCACGAGAAGCAGCTTTCCTATCGCATCAACGTGGATACCGAACAGCGCGAATGCCTCGGTTTCTTCAAGAACGGCGCCTCCGGCGCGGCGGCGTCGCCTGACGGGCGTTCCGTAGCAATCATACTCGCCTATCAGGGGAACCCTGAACTCTACGTGATGGATCTTGCGTCCCGCAAGATCAAGCGCATGACCGAGACGCCGGCTGCGGTCGAGTCAAGCCCGTGCTGGAGTCCCGACGGCCGCAAGATTGCGTATGTCTCCGACCAGACGCGCAATCCGCAGATCTACATCTGCGATGTCGCCTCGCGCAAGTCCACACGCTACACGCAGAAGGGGCGGCAGAACACGCACCCAGATTGGGCGCCGGACGGCAAGCTCTGCTGGTCGTCCCTCCAGTCCGGGCAGTGGTGCATAATGGTTGCCGAAGCGGGCGGCGATGCGTCGTCGGCGCGTACGGTTACGAAGCCCGGTTCGTGGCAGGATCCGTCCTGGGCGGCGGACAGCCGCCACCTCGTCGCGTCCCGCGACAAGGCGCTGTTCATCGTAGACACCGATCCCGACGGCGACAAGCCTGTCCAGATCTTCTACAACAAGGGCAACTGGATGAACCCTGCGTTCAGCAAGTGACCGTGACCTTGAAATAGACTGTGCATTACGATATAATCCGCGAAAATGTTTTATCTTCCTTTTTCTCGTGAGGCCAGACGGCGCAAGGAGATCAAGGCGACGCTTGCAGCCGCCAGGGTCTTTGTGCTGTCGCATGAGGATCTTCCCGACTACCGCACGGGTAGCTTCTCCGGAAAGCTCTCCGCACTGAATGATGCGTGGCGGAAGAAAGACCACGAGAAATGCGCCGAGATCCTTGGCGAACTCGATCCGCCGAAAAGCTTTGCGCTTGGACGCGAATGGCTTGACATCCTTGTCGTTTCGATCTCTGTCGCGATGGCGTTCCGCTGCTACTTCTACGAGCCGTTCAACATACCGACAGGCTCCATGCGCCCCACGCTGTACGGCAACTGGTCGGAGCGCAGGAATCCGCAGGATGCTACGGTGTGGGATCGCACTCCGGTGCTGCGGCAGATCAAGTGGCTCGTCTCAGGTGAAACCTTTGTGGACTTCAAGGCGCCGTGTTCCGGCACTCTTACGGTGCGGCCAGACAACAACGGACACTACGTCGTATCCGTTGCGGCGCGTCCGGACGTGACGGAGAAGATTCCCACCGATGCGTTCGTGGACGGCACCGGCAAGCTGGTCGGCGGCAAAGGGCACGGCGATTTTGTGGTCGCTGGCGAACGCATCTGGTGCGGGTATCGCCGCATCGGCGACTTTCTGTTCGTGAACCGCTGGCTGTGGAATTTCAGGCATCCGCGAATCGGCGACGTGATGATATTCTCGACCACCGGGATAAAGGGTCTTGTGCAGGGGACGCACTACATCAAGCGGATGTGCGGAACGCCGGGCGACACCGTGCAGATCGTGAAGCCCGATCTCATCGTCAACGGCCGGAAGGTGCAGGCTGTGCGTCCGGCGAACTGTCCGCCGTTCGATCCGGGGCCGCATTCCGGTAAGACCGATGTTTCCGGCGAGGTGAAGCTTGGCGCGGACGAATATTTCGCCTGCGGCGACAACAGCCCCGCAAGCTACGACAGCCGGTATTGGGGACCGGTGCCGGCCAGGAATCTGCGCGGTGTGGCGGCAGGAGTGTTTTGGCCGTTCGCGAGTGCGCATTTCGGCCCTGTGAAGTGAACGGTTTTCTGTTAAGGAGAGTGCTATGAGCGATGACAACGAAGAGACGATGCTGAAGCCGCCGTGCGAGTTCGGGCGGTTCATCGTGGAGCGGGAGCTTGGACATGGCGGAATGGGCGGCGTGTATCTGGCACGTGACAAGATGCTCGATCGCCAGGTGGCGCTCAAGGTGATGCTCAAGTCCCTCGGCGCCGATCCGCAGTTCCTTGAGAGGTTCAAGCGCGAGGCGCAGGCGGCGGCAAGGCTCATCCATCCGTCCATCGCGCAGATATACTCCTACGACATCGTGGACGGCCAGCCGTACATCGCGATGGAGATGGCTGGCGGCGGTTCGCTGCTGCGTCTCATGGAGGTGCATGGCAGGAACATCGACCCGACGCGTGTGATGCGCATATGCAAGCAGGTGGCTGAGGGGCTTTCATGCGCAGCCGACCAGGGACTTGTGCACGGCGACATAAAGCCGGAGAACATACTTTTCGACGCCACCGGTGCGGCCAAGATCGTCGACTTCGGGCTTGCCGGGATGCAGGACGACAATTCCGGCGACGAGATCTGGGGCACTCCGTACTACATCGCGCCGGAGAAGGTGCGCAAGGGTGCGGTGGATTTCCGCGTGGACATGTATTCGCTCGGCGCGACGATATACCACGCACTCACCGGTGTCGCGCCGTTCGAGGGCAGCGATCCCGACGAGGTGGTCAAAAAGAGATTCCTTGAGAATCCGAAGCCGCCGAGCGCAGTGCGTCCGGGACTGCCGGCCTCGATAGACAGAATACTCCTCAAGATGATGGCGCGAGAGGTCATCGACCGTTATCCCACATGGGAGGCCTGCATCGGGGACATAAACCGCGCACTTGCTGAGGGCGTCACGATAGACGAGAAGGCCGCCGCCGCTGCAGCCGTGGCCGCCGAAAGTGCCGCCGAACCTTCAACCGAGCCTGCCGCGCCGGCCCGCAAAGGCGGAAAGCGCATCATGATGAAGGGCAAACGCCGCATGACGCTCAACAAGCGCCGCGATGATGCCGCGATAGAAGGCGGTGAGGCCGGAGAAGCGACACAAGACGGCGTCCCGCTCGACGGGACGGATGAGGTTGTCGAGGGGGGAGACGCCGAAACGGCAGCGGAGGAGACCGCCGAGAAGCAGCCGATGACAATCGGAAAGATGATTGCGCTTGGCGCAATCGGGGTGCTGGTGCTACTGCTTCTTACCGCAGGCGGACTTTTCTGGTACATCCAGTCCTCAAAGGCGGCAGCCGAACGCGAGCGCATGGCCTTGATGGACAAGAAGGCGCACGAGGCCAAGGATGCCATCCGGGCGACGATGAAGAGTGCGACGGAGTTTGCCGCACTCGTGACCGAACAGCGCGTCAAGTCCGAGAAGGAGGTGCAGAAGTCGTCTGACGCATTTCTCGCCATGCTTGCCCCTGAAGTGAGGGAGGCGTGCCGCGCCGTGCTTGTCGCCCCGGAGACAAAGGACTACACTGATGCAGTGGCCTACTCCAACAAAGTGGTGGAGAAGATCGCCAAACTGAACGCCGCCCTGTCTGCGCCGCCGGCTGCGCCTGCCGCGCCTGAACCTGCGCCAGCATCCACCAACGCACCAGTCGCGACAAATGCGCCAGCTGCCGCTGCCGCACCTGCGGCCACGAATGCACCTGCGCCAACGGCCGCCGCCACAAACGCTCCGCCGGCGAAGGCTGCCGCAGACAAGGGTAAGGACGCGCCGAAGAAGGCTGAGCCGGCGAAGAAGGGTGGCGCGGACAAGGCAAAGAAGCCGGAAGCCAAGCCGACACCTGCTCCGGCGGCGAATGTCGAGGAGAAGAAGGTGGAGTATCCGCCGCAGCTCAAGGCGTTCCAGCAGCTTTGGACAGACCTTTGGTCGGTCAGGGCGGCGGAGGTACGCGTGAACGCCTGCCTGATGTACATACTGCAGAAGGGCGAGCATGATCTCAAGTTCACCGTCGGCAGTGTGGATGATGCGGAGAAGCTGGCGAAGCAGACCGCAGATCTCGTTGAGGAGTATGAGGCGATGAAGTCTCTGAAGGAGATCGAGAAGGCTCTCAAGAAGGCCGCCGCAATCAGGCAGAAGGCACCGACGCTCGTTGCCACCACAAAGATGGAGATTGAACGCGCCCGCGCCCGCGCCGCGAAGCTTGCCGCCGAGAAGGCGGCCGCAGAGGCGGCTGAGGCGGCCAAGAAGAAGGCCGAAGCCGAGTATCAGGCCCGCGCCGACGCTGAGATCCAGAAGGCGCAGGAGAAGTACGACGCTCTCGCCGCAAGGGAGCTGAAGCGTCTTGACTGGGATTTCGCCATGCGCCAGATGGGCGACATGACGAACGGATTCGAGAAGCTTACGCGGGAAGGGCGGCAGGCAGTGCTTGACCAGGTGCACAAGATCAAGTGCATGCAGATGCTGCAGAGCCACTTCATCAAGCGCGGCAGGGGCTTCGAGTTCACAATGGGCAAGTACCCGAAGGGGACGAAGATCTCCGCCACCGATGCGGAGTCGCTGACGCTTCAGCGTCCTACGCCGCCGAGGAGATCACTGAAGGATAAGCCCGTTGCGCCGAAGCCCGAAAAGGTGACGTGGCGGAAGTTATATTTCGAGCAGCCCGGAATGCTCAACAACCTCATCATCGGACTTGTGCAGGATCGCTCCGCCGCGCACGTCGGGCTGAAGGAATGGTCCAACCTCATGTTCGGCGCCGCGCTCACCATGAGCACCCTCTTCCCGAACGAGCCGACGGTTCCCGCCCGCGTGGAGGAGCTTGTCAACAAGGCGGTGGAGGAGTTCGACAGCTGCCAGAAACTTGCCGAAAGGCTTTTCCCGAAGGTGTTTGCACCGAAGGAAGAGGCCGCCGAATAAAACCGACAGACGAAAGGAACGACAGAAATGAACGATAAGGTAAAACGCTACGCAAGGTATCTGCTCATCATGGCGGGGCTTGGCGGACTCATCTACGGCATTGACGTAGGCGTGATCGCCGCCGCGCTTCCGTACATACGCAACACGGCAAACTATTCGTCCGTCCAGCTTGGACTGGTCGTCGGTGCAGTGCTGTGGGGTTCTGTAATCTCTTCGCTGTTTGCGGGTTCGCTCGCGGAGTTCTTCGGACGGAAGAAGATCATCATCGCCTCGGCGTTCTGCTTCTTCATTTCGATTCCCGTGATATGCGCCTCCGGCCTCATTGAAGGCGGCAACTTCTGCCTTCTCACGATCGGCCGTACGCTTCAGGGCGCAAGCGCCGGTCTTGTCGGCGTTGTCGTCCCCATGTACCTTGCCGAGTGCCTTGATTCCGATTCACGCGGCAAGGGAACGGGGATGTTCCAGCTTCTCCTCACCATCGGCCTTGCGTTCGCGGCCGTCATCGGTCTTGTCGTGACCGGCTGGGTGGGCGATTCCGACAAGGTGGTGAACGCCGCCGCTGTCGCGCACGGCGTCGTGGACAAGCTCGGCGCGGCCGACACGTCGAAGATCACCTATGCGATGATAACGGAGTGGGTGAAGCCGGAGCAGCTCAAGGGCTGGTCGATGGCGTGGCAGACGATCTTTCTCTGTTCCGCAGTTCCGGGGCTGATTCTGTTCCTCGGCGCGTTCGGACTCAAGGAATCTCCCCGGTGGCTCTACAAGAAGGGCCGCAAGGAGGAGGCTCTTGCCTCCCTCGCCGCGAACAACGGTGAGGAAAAGGCCCGCATCATCCTTGACGAGATGATTGCCGCCGACGAGGCCGCAGCGGCCGAGCGGCTTGCGATAGCCGAAGCGGCGAGCGGCGACAGCCTTTTCCAGCGCAAGTACATCTATCCGTTCTGCCTTGCGGTCGTGATTCTCGCTTGCAACCAGACGACAGGCATCAACTCCGTCCTCAACTATACGGTGGACATCTTCAAGGCCACCGGCATGGAGGGTGTGCTTGCGAACTTCTCCGACCTCGCGATCAAGCTCATCAACGTGTTCATGACAATCGTGGCCTGCACCCTGGTGGACAAGAAGGGACGCAAGTTCCTCCTCAAGCTTGGCACTGCCGGCATCATCCTCGGTCTCTGCGGCGTGGCGACGGTGTTTCTCCTGATCACGAAGGGGCTTGTCGCGGCGTCCATGACGACGGGCGTGGTGGCCACGGTGTTCTTCTTCATGTTCATCGCGTTCTACGCGGTCGGTCCCGGCGTGTGCGTGTGGCTTGCCCTCTCCGAGCTTATGCCAACGCGCATCCGCGCAACTGGTATGTCCATCGCCATGATCATCAACCAGGGCGTGTCCGCGACAATCGCGACGGTGTTCCCTGCGTGGAAGGATGCGTGGGGCTTCCCCGCCGTGTTCTACTGCCTTGCCGGCTTCACCGTAGTGTACTTCATCACGGCGGCGTTCTTCCTGCCGGAGACGAAGGGGCGCACACTTGAGGAGATCGAGAAGTACTTCAAGACTGGCAAGATGCCGGAAAAGCGCTGATGAAGGTCAGGTTTCTTGGGACGGGGACAAGCGTCGGCGTGCCGCAGATCGGCTGCACATGCCCTGTATGCACCTCGTCCGATCCAAGAGACCGTCGCCGCCGCACGGGGATATACGTGAGCACCGATGCGGCGGCGTTCCTTGTCGATACGCCGCCTGAGATGAGGGAGTCCTGTTTGGACTTCGGAATCTCAAGGGTCGATGCCGTTGTGCTTACCCATGCGCACATGGATCACATAGCGGGTTTTGACGATGTGCGTCGGTTCAATACGCTCAACGGCAGGAAAGTCCCCTGCGCCCCCGATGCGCCCGGCGCGAACGGGCGCACTTTTCTGGTTGAGGGCAAGCCGATGAACTGCTATGCGTCCGTCGAGACGATCGAGGCGATGCACCATATCTTCCCGTACATATCCAACACCGCGAACACCATGGGGCTGTTCCGTCCGATGGTGAACTTCGTGGCTGTGGATGCGCCGTTCACGATAGGCGATGTGAGGCTTGTGCCGTTCGAAGTCCCGCATGGGCCGAAAACCTACGGCTACATGATGGAATGCGGCGGACGGAAGGTTGGTTATGCGAGCGACTGCAGCGCTTTGCCGGATGCCGCCGTTGAACTGCTCAAGGGCGTAGACCTGATGATTCTCGACTGTCTGCGCAAGCGCGAGCATCCTACGCATCTTACGCTGGGCAGGAATCTTGGGTACATGGAGCGCATCGCGCCCGCCCGTGGGCTTCTCGTCCATATGTGTCACGACATTTCACACGCGGACTACCTCAAGGAGCTTCCGCCGCACATCGCCCCCGCATATGACGGGCTGGAGGTCACTCTGTGAGAAAGGATGGATCTATCATGAAGAAAGCAGTCTTGCTTGCGCTGGCCATGTCGGCGGCGGAGGTCTTTGCGGTGGCGGCGCCCACCGAGATAGCGGTCAAGCTTCTGCCGGAGCGGCGCGAGTACATCGTCGGCGAACGTATCCGTGCCGTGGTGGATATCGCCAATTCGAGCGCAGATTCGATAGATGTGGGCAAGCCCGGCTCCGCAGACATCTTTCGGCTTGAGCTTTTCCGTGCCAGCGACATGGCGTCGCGTCCGCGCATCGGCGAGAGGCCGCTTGTCGCTCCGTTCCTCCTTCATTCGTCCGAGGGACAGAAGCTTGAGACTTTCATCGGAGACCATTTCTCCCTGAACGAGCCGATGCGCTATCTTGCCAGGGCGGTGCTTGTGCACGGCGGCGCGAGGTTCGAGTCGTCGCTTGTCAGCTTCGACGTAGTGCCAGGGATGCACGTCGGCGGCGCCATGCAGATGTTCTCCAACAGGACTGGGCTGAAGCGCGTGTTCGAGCTTGTCTACTGGACGCGTGGACAGCGCGAGCATCTTTTCCTCAAGGCGCGCGATGAGGGCGGAAGGGTCTGGCGCACGACGGATCTCGGTGTGCTTCTGCGCATTTCCGATCCGAAGATATCCGTGATGAAAAACGGCGAAGTCGTCGTTCTTCACCGTGCTTCGCAGGATAGCTTCTTCCGCAGCGTGTTCTGGAGCCTCCCGGATGAACTCGTCTTCCGCAAGCAGGAGCCGATGGTGGATCCGGACGTCGCCGGCGCACAGCGCATGAGGGATCTGTACATGGAGTCCGGCGGCGTCACTCCGGTCAAGAAGGTGTGGTGGAAGTTCTGGTGAGGAGTGTGAAGATGCGACTTCTTGCTGTGAAGTGTGCGGCGGCGTTCGCCATTGTCGTCGGCGCGATGTCTGCGGCGACGGGTGCTGAAGACTCCTGTCCAAGGTTTGCGAAGGCCGTTCCGGTCTGGCCCGCAGGATGTGCAACGGAAAAGAACGCCTTTTTTGGCTTCCGCGCAGCGTTTGACGTCACGGACAAGTCACGCGCAACGCTCCGCATCACCGGCTGCAGCGCATACCGCATAACGCTGAACGGCAGGTACGTCGGTTGGGGTCCGGCTCGTGCGGCGTACGGACATTTCCGTGTTGATGAGATTGCGCTTCCGGCCGCCGCCGGACGCAATACGCTTGCGATAGAGGTGGCGGGCTACAACTGCAGGAACTTCTGTCACATGAAGCATCCGTCGTTCCTGCAGGCTGAAGTCGCCGTAGATGGACGCATCGTCGCAGCGACAGGGATTGATGGTGGATTTGAGGCGCAGCGTCTGCCGCGTGTACAGAAGGTGGTGCGCTACAGCTATCAGCGCACGTTCAGCGAATTCTATCGTCTGAAGACCGGAGACGACTGCTGGAAGAACGGTGCGGGCAACTTTTCGCCCGTGCCGCTTGAGGTGCGTCCGGCGGTGTCGCTTCTGTTGCGCAGGGCGCCGTATGCGGATTTCAGGGTCAACGGGCCGCTGCGTCCGGTGTCATCCGCAAAGATGTCCTTCAATGCGTCGATGAAGACGAAAAAGACACGATTTGTCGAAGACTTTGAAGAAGGTTTTGAAGACGATGCGTTTCAGGTGTCGGAACTCGAATGCAACTGGTGGGATCTTTCTCAGCGGTATTCCGCGAAGGAGCGCCGGACGGCAACGGCGGAGTTCGCGAAGCTTCGCTCGTTCATGCTCACGGAGCTTGACTCGGTGATATTTGACGCTGGCCTGAACGATACCGGCTTTCCCGGACTGAAGGTGCGCTGCGTCAGACCGGGTGTGCTTGCCCTGCGCTTTGATGAGGTGCTTGTGGACGGTGAAATCTCCCCGACGCGCTATAGCTGCGCGAATGTCGTGGCGTGGGAGTTCAAGGAACCTGGGGAATACGAGGTCGAGGCTTTCGAGCCGTACACCTTCAGGTTCCTTGAGACGCTTGCCGCGAGCGGTTCGTTCGAGATATCCGCACCTTATGTGCGCACTTACAAGAACCCCGATGCGTGGAGGGCGAAGATCGAATCTTCCGACTCCGCACTCGTCAAGATATTTGAGGCTGCGCGGGAGACGTATGCCCAGAACGCGGCGGACGTGTTCACGGACTGTCCGGGACGCGAACGCGCCGGATGGCTGTGCGACAGCTTCTTCACTGGCCGTTCAAGTCTGCTCTTCACCGGAGATCTTGATTCAGAGCATCTGTTCCTTGAGAACTACGTTCTGCCGGATCGTTTTGAGAACCTTCCGGACGGAATGTTCGCCATGTGCTATCCGGCGGATTTTGGCAATGGCAGGTTCATCCCAAACTGGGCGATGTGGCTGGTGATTCAGGTAGAGGAGTTCAAGCAGCGCGGCGGAGATCCTGCGCTTGTTGCGGAGTTCCGTCCGAAGCTCGTGAAGCTTGTGGAATACCTCAAGCGGTTCCGCAATTCCGACGGACTGCTTGAAAAGCTGCCTTCGTGGGTCTTTGTCGAGTGGTCGCGGGCGAACCACCTTGTGCAGGACGTGAACTATCCGTCCAACATGACATGGGCCGAAGTCCTTGACGTAATGGATCGTCTCTACGGAATGCCTGAACTGGCCGTTGAGGCCAAGCGAGTGCGAGAGACGATACGTCGTCAGTCATGGAACGGGAAGTGGTTCTGCGACAATGCGGTGAGGCAGCCGGACGGTACGCTCAAGCTTTCCGGTGAATGTACCGAGACGTGCCAGTACTATGCGTTCTTCTTCAGGACGGCGACGCCGGAGACGCATCCGGCGCTTTGGAAGACGCTTGTCGAAGATTTCGGCCCGAAGCGGAAGGTGACGAAAAAGCATCCGGAGATATGGCCGTCAAACGCCTTCATCGGAAACTATCTGCGCCTTGAATGCCTTTCACGAGAGGGACTTTCCGCACAGATACTGGATGAGACGCGGGGATTCTTCCTGTACATGGCGGAGCTTACCGGAACGCTTTGGGAGAACATCGGCACGACGGCGAGCTGCAATCACGGATTTGCGAGCCATGTCGCTGTGTCGTATTGCCGGGACGTGCTTGGCCTTCGCAGGATAGACCGTGTGAACAGGACGGTTGAGTTCCGTCCGCCATTGGGGCTGCCCCTTGGTTCGATTGCCATGGAGATTCCCGTCTCCGGCGGCGGGCGCATCCGCGCAGGCTGGAGGAATGTTGACGGCAGAATCGAGGAAGAGCTTTCTCTTCCCGATGGATGGCGGCGTGTGTGCGCCGCCGGTGCGCGAAAGTGACGGTGACAGATGAATGTACTTGGCATAGAGAGTTCATGCGACGAAACGGCTTGCGCAATCGTAAGAGACGGCACGCAGGTGCTTTCCAACGTCGTGTATACGCAGATAAAGCTGCACCAGCCGTGGGGCGGCGTTGTGCCGGAGATTGCGTCGCGGGCGCACGTGGAGAAGATTTCGGGGGTCATATCCGCAGCTGTCGATGAGGCCGTCGCATCCGGTTCGATAAAGGGTCTTTGTGATGTGGATGCGGTCGCCGTCACATATGGTCCCGGCCTTGCGCCGGCGCTGCTCGTAGGGCTGAACGCGGCGAAGGGGCTTGCGCTTTCGATGGGCGTTCCGCTGCTGTGCGTCAACCACATCGAGGCGCATCTCCATACGCCGTTCCTTGAAACGGAGATGAAGCCGGAGGATTCCATGCCGGCGCTTGGGCTGGCGGTGTCCGGCGGACACACCTGTCTCGTTGATATGCCGGAGTACGGCACGTACAAGATAATCGGACAGACTCTCGACGATGCTGCGGGCGAGGCGTTCGACAAGGCGGCGAAGCTTCTTGGCCTTGGCTATCCCGGCGGCCCCGTAATAGATCGCGAAGCGAAAAAATACGAAGGCAACGACTTCATTCCGTTCCCGAAGGTGCGTCCGCGCCCCGGCACCGCCGCGCTTGCGGGGCTTGACGCCGACCTCTGCACGTCGTTCTCCGGACTGAAGACGTCGCTTCTCACCTATGTGAAGAACGCCAATGCGAACGGCGGTGTGCCGACGGAGGAGATTCCGAGGATATGCGCCAGCTACCAGAGGGCGATAGTGGCGTCCATCGCAGACCGGACGTCATGCGCCCTGCGGCGCAGACGGTATCGCGCATTGATAGTCGGCGGCGGCGTCTCCCTCAACGGCGCACTTCGCGACGCTCTGCAGCGGGTCGCGGACGAGGCCGGGGTGCGGCTGCTTCTCGCGAAGCCGAAATACTGCGGAGACAATGCGGCGATGATTGCGGGGCTTGCATACTGGCGACGCAACCTGACGGATGCCGCCGCGCTTGCCGCCGATGTCGTACCGTCGCTTGAGGCGGGCGATTGACGGGCTGTGGCATTGCAGCCGTCCGCCGGACAGGGCATCATGCCACACCGTAGAAAAAAAAAATCATTTTGTGGTATGATACATTACGCTTTTGAAGTTGAACTGTTCAGCCATGCTGGAGATGTGAATATGAAAACCGTGAAAGAAAAAAAAAATCAATCCTCATGGAGGATTCTTTTTGCGTCCGCAGGAATGATCTGCGCGACTACGCTTAATGCCGATACGCTCGCGTTCTGGGAGTTCAAGGACGGATCGCCGGGTGATTACGTCACGGCAATCCAAAGCACATCGGGCAAGAACACCTATTCCGGCGAGGCTGGAGTTGCCGATCAAAGCAACGGCAAATATCCGATGTACTCATCCGACGGCCCTGGACGTCTTGCGGTTTCGTCGCGAGACTTGACAATCCTTTCGGAAAATCCCGGTTCGATAGATTTCAGGTATGCGGAGCGCTCCACGCACCAGGGCGGATACATCGACCTCTCCGGCGTTGCGGACGACATAGTCGGGAAGGGCGACTTCACGATAGAGTGCTTCATAAAGATGGATGAGAACTACGTCTATTGGCAGGAGGGAGATGGTCAATACGATCAGAGATCCAAGACGATGCTGTATCTTGAGGCAGAGGAAAACAGTGGAGGATTCAAACTTGTCGCTCCAATTGAGGTGTTTAAGGACGGGACAAGCGTCGGCAAGGCAAAGGGCTTTGTCCTTCAGACTTACAATCGCGGTGAATTGATGAAAAGCGAGACAAGAGGCGATTGGAGTGTTGTGGGCAATGACGGACGCTGGCGTCATTTCGCCATTGTGTATTCGGAGACGAACAAGACGGCAAAAGTTGGTGCGCTTTCGTTTTACATGGACTACAAGGAGGTATGGGGTTCGCCCGTCCCGTATGCAAACACCGATGGTGGAACGGGGCTTAAGTTCAGGATAGGATCAGGATATAAGGATGCGGGCGGCGTTGACAAAACCGGTACGGAATCTGTCAACGGATCGATATCGGCCCTCCGCGTTTCCGATGCAGCACTTGACGTTGTGGATTTCGAGACGCCGATTTCCGATGTGCTGTTCGCGATTCCGTTCAACGAGGGCACGAACGGCGCAAAAGTGGTGAATGCAACCGTGGTTTCAGATCCGGATCGTGCGACGGAATGCAAATATCACCTTCATTCAGGGACAACCGATCCGACATATGAAGCGCAGGGACGCATCGGACGCAAGGTTCTTTGGGATGGCGAGGCAATGTGGGAGAATCTTGCCTGCTGCCATTTCAGGGGATATTCGTCGCTGCCTGAAGGCGCAGGGGTCCGCGTATACGCCGGCTACGAAATGCGCGTCTGGGATGAAACCGGTGTGCGCATGAATCCGCCAAGCTGGACGATGGAGGCGTTCGTAAAGGTCGAGTATGAGCAGGAGTGGGAAACAGGAGTAGGTTCGCTTCTGTTCGGAAAGAACGGCAATGCATCTCCGCACAGCAATCCAAAGGTGTGGCCGCAGTATGCGTGGATGCTTACGCGGACGGGGAATGGGCGCCTTCGCATTTCCTGGACGGAGGTTGCCGACAATCCGGATTATGTGTACGGTAATGAGGAGACGTCCGGAGACTACTACAAGTCTGCCACAACTGATTCGGCCTACCTTAACGACCACAGGTGGCATCATGTCGCGCTTTCGTACGACAAGCCGTCCCGCACGTTCCGTCTCTACGTGGATTATGTCTGCGTGCTGGAGAAGCAGATCGAACGCGACCTGTTTGACGGGCCTTATCCATACTACTTCTCGCGCATGGAGTATTCCAGTGGATTCGAGGGATGGATGGATGAAATAAGGTTTTCGTCTGTTGTCCGCACTCCGGAAAGCTTTCAGACATTCTCCAAGGTCGCCACTGTGATCGTAATCAGGTAAGGTTTTCGCATCATGCCATATACATTGCTTCTTGCCGCCGTATTCCAGGCGTTGCCGACCGAGCGCGTGATGCCGCGTGGGGCGTTGTCCGAGCCGTTGCGTCCTGCCGATCGCATAGAGCTGTCGCTTGCGCGAAACGAAAAGGAGAGCGTGCAGGTCGTTGTCGCCGCAGAGAGTGATATGTCCGGAGTTCGGGTTGCGGTGGACGGTCTGCCGATGCCGGTCGACTGCGATACGGTGGCCTACACGCTCACCACGAACGAGGTGCATTATACGCACGGCGCGGTTCGCGGCCCTGCCTGGTATCCCGATACGATCATTCCGACGCCCAAGGATGGCGTGTCCATAAGGAAGGGCGACAGGCAGAGTTTCTGGATTCGCGTCCGTGCCGGTGAGAATCAGCCGTCAGGGGTGTTCGCCGGAACGCTGACCGTGTTCTCGTCTGAAGGTGTGATGAAACGTCTGCCGATGTCGGTCAATGTGAGGAACTTCACCCTGCCGAAAGCGACGATGCTCCCGCTTGCGATCACGTTCTCCCCGGAAGTCTCCCTTGCGAGAGGGAGCGCGGAGAGGAAAGATGTCCTTTCCGCTCCGGATTCGCCGGTGAACATCTGGCGGACGAAGGAGCGTCTCTGGTACGAGTTCCTTGCGGACTACGGCATCACTCCGGACAGCCTGTACTGGAACAACCTTCCCGACAGCCCGCTGCTGGCGGACGAGGATGATCGTTGGAACGCACTGTCGCGCCTCAAGGCGGAGGGACGCCTCGGCCGCTTCAATCTCGGATACTTTGGGCGGATGGACAAGGGGCCGGAAGGCGAGAGGGTCTGGCGGAAGCGGTATCTGAATCCCGTTCGCCGCGCCTACGACCGTGCGCTTCGCGAAGGTCTTCTCGACCACGCATACATCTACGGATGCGACGAACTCGATACGAACTACGTGCATGAGATCCGCAGGGCGATATCCGTCCTGAAGAAGGAGTGTCCAGGGGTGCCGCTCATGACGACGGCGAAGGACTACCGTCCCGACGGCAAACGCGCATACGGATGCGGAACCGTGCTTGCGGACATGGACATTTTTGTGCCTCTGACCGACAAGTTCGATGCGGAGCAGGCGGAAAGGGCGCGGGAGGAGGGACGTAGCGTGTGGTGGTACACATGCTGCTGGCCTCACGGGAAGTCCGCCAACATGTTCATCGAATCGCTTCCGATTGAAGGGCGGCTTCTCGTCGGCGCGATGTCCGCAAAGTTGAACGTTGACGGCTATCTCTTCTACCAGACGTCCATATGGAATTCGCGCCGCACCATCGGCGGCAGTCAGTTCACGGACTGGACGGCGCAGAGCTGGGAGTCGTACAACGGCGACGGAAGCTGGACGCGAGTTGCCGCCGACGGATCTCCGTTGCCGACGATCCGCCTTGAGAACTTCCGTGACGGGCTTGAGGACTACGCCTATGCCAAGCTCTATCAGAGAAAGTTTGGGCATCCCGCCGCAATCCCCGATTTGGTGGTGAAGGACATAGATAACTACGATTGCCGTGGCGACGCCCTTGCCGCATGGCGGGACAAAGTCGCCGCTGCAATCGAAGAAAGGCCGTCCGTTCGCGTTGCCGCCGGATTCTCGGCGGCGAACCCGCCGTACCGCGCATCCGTCGATCTGCCGTTCAGACATGACATGACGGCCTTTGACGGTGTTCGTTTCGACATCAGCATCGGTGACGTCAGCCAGTTCTCCGGATTCACGTTCTACTACCATGCCGGGGACGGATGGTATGCGCAGACGTTCGAGCCGAAGGGAGGCGCAGGAAGCGTCACGGTAAGGATCGGGAAGGATGGCGGAATCAAGGAGGGTGCGTTTGCCGGCTTCGGCGCAGTGGATGCCGTTCGCATCTGCGGATGGCGTCTTGGACGGGAGGATACGTTCTTCGAGATAGACAATCTGAGACCGTACACGGGTGCAGAGCTTGGAACGGCGGCTCAGCGGAAAAGGCAGTCCGTGCGCGAGGCCGACCGCGCGAAGGCATGGGTCGCAACGCTTCCGCCCGGACGCGAAAGCGAATTCCGCGCATTCTGGTGCCACAGCCCGAACGGGATGCCAGGAATGAACTGGGATCAGGCGGTGAAGCATCTGCGCGACAGCGGGTTCAATGCGCTTCTCGTAAACCTCGCGTGGGGCGGCTGGACGCGCCTTGACAGAGTTGAAGAGATTGCGTCGGCCTGCAGGAAATACGGCGTGAAGCTTCATGTCTGGAAGGTCTGCTGGCATATGTGGTGGGGCGGACCGGAAGCGGAGCTTGCGAAGATTGAATCCGAAGGCCGCTGTGCCGTCGCATTTGACGGATCGAGAGAGAGATGGATGTGTCCCAACGATGTCCGCAACCGCAAACTGGAGGCGGATCTGTGCGTAATGGCGGCGAAGAGCGGCGTTGACGGTGTTCATCTTGACTACATCCGCTATCCTGATGCGAACCGCTGCTTCTGCGAACGCTGCCGCATCATTTTCGAGAAGCGGATCGGGCGTACGGTGGCGGATTGGCCAAAGGCAGTGCGCGAAGATGCGACGCTCGGTGCGGAATGGCGTCGGTTCCGCCGCGAGACGATTACGTCGTTTGTGTGTGAGGTGTCCAAGCGCGTTCGCGCCGAAGCGCCGGGCGTGGAGCTTTCTGCAGCGGTGATGCCCAATCCCGACCTTTCAGTCGATGGCGTTGCGCAGGAGTGGACGGTGTGGTGCAAAGAGGGGCTTCTTGACTTCATATGTCCGATGGACTACTTTGGTTCGCTTGGTTCGTTCGAGGTGGCGGTGAAGAGCCAGAAGCGCGTCGTCGGCGGTGTAAGGCTGTATCCCGGCATCGGGCTTTCGTCGGATGGCGCGAACAGGGAAACCCGTGTGCGCCGCACTGCGGAGCAGATCATGAAGACAAGGGAACTTGGGCTTGACGGCTTTGCCGTGTTCAACTACGACGCACTCGCCATGGACGTCCTTGAGGCTCTGCGTCTTGGGCCGACGCGCCGGTGCGCTGCTGCAAAGGCCTCGGAAAAGGGAGCGAAATGAACAGACGCGATTTTCTGAAGCTTACGTCCGCAGGTGGCATAGTCTCCCTGTTCGGCCGGGATGCGTTTTCGGCGGCGCTTGGTGCAGACGGAAAGCGCAAAACAATAGTGTTCGGCGGGAGCGCATTTGCGCTTGGCTTTGCGCTTGCGCATTCAGAGGATGTGCTTGTGCTTGAGCGAGGGATGCACCTTGCGCCTGAATTCGCCTGCACGTGCGGCCCGACAGTTGCCGGTGAGGCGAAGACCCCGCTTGGACGCGAACTTCTCGCCAAGCTTGCCGAAAGCCACATACTTGTTGATGGCGTACTGGAGCTTCCGCCGCTTGCCGATTTCCTTTCGGTGTTCTTCGCCGACCATGGCGGAAAGGCGTTCATGAATGTGGAGCTTGCGGCGGTTGAAAGGGCTTCCGATGGATGGAGCCTGCGCACACACGGCGTGGGGGATGGCTTCCTTGATTTCTCCGCAGGACGCTTTCTTGACACGACAGACACCGGATGGAGGGATCTTGGCGCAGATGCCGTGACCGGAAAGCGGTTCGGCGGAATTGCGGCTGACGGATATTTCACCGTAGATCTGCCGATGGACGCCGATTGGCGCACCGCTCGGCTTGCGCTGTACGATGCGTGGGAAAAGACCGGAAAGACCCCGGACGAACTTCTTGCTGAGGTGAATGCCATGAGGTGTATGTACGGAGGCGGACGCATTGTGCGCCGGATGAAGGCAGGGTACGAGTGGGTGCCGTCCGCACAGTTCCCTACATTGGTTGAGGCGTTTGAGGAGGGGCTGCTGTGGAAATCTGTCTGATCGAGAACGGCAGACGCATCGTAAAGCGCGGCGAGAGGCCTTCCTTCAGCGAGTCGTGCGATGTCGTTGTCGCCGGATTGGGCACGGCGGGGGCGGCGGCATTTCTGCGTTGCGTCCGCGATGGAGTATCCGTGTACGGCATCGAGAAGGGCAACGGATTGGGTGGCCTTTCCACTGTCGGCGGCATATGCTTCGGCGGATTGACGAAGCGGCTTATCACATACGAACGCGCCGCCGCAACGGCGAAAGTCGCATACGGCACATCCGTCGTAGGCGTATGGCTGGATGGCAGAAGGGTTGCGGGCGTACGTACGCTGCGCAACGGAACGTTTTGCGATGTCGCGGCGCGTTTTGCGATTGACGCGACTGGAAATGCGACAGTCGCAAGGATGTGCGGGTGCGGACTGCGGAAAGGACGCGCCATTGACGGCGTAATGGCTCCATGCGCACGTGGCGAAACATGGCTCGACAACGGCGCGAAGATGGGGCGGCCGATATACAGGAACTATCCGGACGACCTCACTATCGGTGCAAGGGCGTATTCGGACACGATCGGAAAGCTTGCGGGCGAAAGGCACAGATTCTGGCTTGCACAGCGGAAATCGGGCCGTATGCTGCGTCCTTTCGCCATGGTCGGTGCACGTGAGGAGATCCGCGTTGAGACGGAGGCGATTGCGTCCATGGCGGACGCAATCAACGGCAAGTCGTTTCCCGACACTCTGTTCCATGCCTTTGCTCCGGAAGACCTGCCTGTGTTCTACGACGACCACGCATTCGAGTCGCAGGAGATTCGCAACTGGAAGGTGCATTGTGGTCTGCCGATGTTCTGCTATCCGTCATCAGTGCCATACGGCTCGATTGTGGCGAAGGGTGTTGACAATCTCTTTGTTCCGTCCAAGCATTTCGGCGTCGCGCACGATCTTGGAGGAAGTCTGAGGCTTCAGCCGGAGATGGTGAAGACCGGCGTGGCCGCCGCGCTTGCCGCAGGGATTGCGCTCCGTCTCGGCTGTGCGGCGCGGGACGTGCCGTACGGAGAGCTTGAACCGGCGCTGCGTAAGGCGGGAAATCTCGATCCTGCGCTGAGCGACAGGGTAAACACCCATCACGGATTCAGGTTCGAGCCGTTTTCGGACGAAGACGTAGTGACGGCGCTCCGCCATGACGTCTCGCGCACTGGCGAGTGGTGGCAGGGCCCGAGAGGCATCGCTACCGACAGTTCCGATGAACGGGCGGCGTACGCGCTCTGGACGGCGTGGGAGCGAGGAGTTCGCGGCAGTGTCGCCGAAAGGGAGACGCTTGCCCGCAGACTGGCGACGGAACTCGATGCAGATATGCGCCATTCCGGAAACTTTGCGATTGCGTTGGCTCTGATGGGCGATGCTCGTGCATTGCCGGTTCTTCGCGAAATCGTCTCCAATCCCGGAGGCGTCCGCGATCCGGCCGTGAGCGGGGCGTACCCCGTGAGAATAAAGGCTCTGGATATGCTTGGACGCTTTGCGGACAGCGATTCCGTGCCTGTGCTTCTCGGAATCGTCGAGGATGAGGCCAAGGGATTCGTTGCAGGGCTTGCGGCGGCCGGAGCATTCCCCGGTGGCGAGACGACCTGTCGCTTCCAGGCGCTTTCGTACGCGCTGATGGCGCTTCAGGCGATCCTTGCGAAGCATCCTGACGACAGGACGTCTGCGCGGATTCGCAGATGGCAGAAACGTGGCTTTGTGTTCAAGGCGTGGCAGGACGGCAACGATCTTGCGCCCCGCCTTCGCCGGATCAGGTTCTGATCTGCCGTCCGGCATGGCGTGATGCCGTCTTTCTGTACGGCGAATACCGCCCCTCTTCCGCTAAGTCGCGAAGAGGGGCGGTATTGCTGTTTCTGTTTCCGGTCGGTTTGACAGGTAAAAAAAAAATCATATACTATGCAGCATTGAAGCAAAGGGAGAATGGCGTATGTCCATGGCTGCTTTTTTCGGCGTTCCGCAAACGGTGAAGCATTGCGTTGCCAATGCAATGCCTGAAGTGCATACTGAATCGAGACGGGGCGCACCGCTCCGCAGGTTTCTTGTTCTGTCGGTGGCGTCATTGGCGGCGCTTGCCGCACACGCGACGCTGTTCCGCGTCACGTGCGATCAGCCGGACGCAAGATACCGTCTTGGCGAACCGGCGACATTCACCGTTGTGGCGACGGAGGAGGATGGAAGCGCACCGAAGGGCGAGGCAAAGGTGCGCTTGGACAATTTTGGCGACCGTGTATTTCTTGAGCGGACGGTAGACCTGTCGAAGGAATCCTGCTTCTCGGTCACGGGCGAAATGGACAGGGCGGGGTTCCTGCTCATGCGCATATTCAAGGACGGGGCTGAGCGGAAGCTCTTCGGCGTGGCGTATGAGCCGGAGAAGCTGCGCCCGTACCGCGAATGTCCGGCGGACTTCGACCGGTTCTGGTCTGACGCCATTGGAAAGTACAACACCGAAGTGACTGCGCCGATCAAGGCCACAAGGATAGACCCCGGAAAGGTGAAGGGACGCGACCTCTACGAACTTGAGATTCCTTCGACGCAAGGCCGTACTGTGTGGGGATATCTTTCTGTTCCGAAGGATTCCTCAAAGGCGCCGTATCCGCTTACCGTAACCGTGCCGGGGGCGGGTCCTGCAACGGTGTTCGAGGGCGGAAGCGCGGACACGATGCACCTCTACGTGAACGTGCACTACTACAAGCCTCTTCGCGGCGTGAAGTACAAGGGGCCGGAATCGAACGCGCTCCAGAAGAAGGAGGACGACGAGTACGGGAGAAGGTATCCGGTGAAGACGGTGCGATATACGCAGTGCGGAATCGCCGAGAGCCGCGAGGACTACTTCTACTACGGAATCATACTTGCGGCGAACCGCGCAATAGACTGGGCCTGTGCGCGTCCTGATGTTGACAAGGCGCGTGTGCGCTACACCGGCGGCAGTCAGGGCGGCGGATTTGGGCTTATCCTGACTGGGCTGAACAAGCACATCCGCAGGGCGGCAATCACTGTGCCCGCGATAACCGACCATCTGTGCTTCAAGATCGACGGACGCGAGGCGGGATGGCCGAGGCTCATCGCCGCGCAGCTTCCGGAAAACCGGGCTGTGGCAGAGGCCAACGCGCCATACTTCGATGCGGTGTACTTTGCCCAGCGCATTGACGTGCCGATACGCTTCAACGTCGGCTTCGCAGATACGGTGTGTCCGCCTCATGCTGGCTACACAGCGTACAACGTGTGTCCGTCGAAGGACAAGCTCATGCGCTACGGAATCGGACAGGGGCATACGCCGCAGAAGGACATCGCAAGGAATTTCGCAAGATGGCTTGTGAAGGATGCGCCTGAGGATCTCGCTCCGCCTCCGCCGCCAGCGCCTGACATCGTAAAGACGCCAGCCCAGTCGAAACTGTTCGTCCGCCATGTTGATCCGCGATCTGGCGTGGTGTCGTACATCCTGAAACCGGGGCTGCTTGCGTTCAACCAGCAGTCGATATACTTCACGGCGAAATCCATGACGGACGACGGAAGGTTCATCGTCTTCGACGTCTCTCCCGATGAAATGGCGGTGAAGGGCACAAGCACACGGACGCGGGTCAAGGCGCTGGTCGATCTGCTCAAGGATGAGGCATATGTTCTGGAGGGGACGGATGGGCAGATTCCGTGGCTTGACGTGGAGCGTGATCAGCTGTGGTGGCTGGACGGCAAAGGCGTCCACAGGCGCGATCTGCTCGTCGATCCGCAAAAGGACATAGTTGTGTGTCCATGCCCGCCGGAACTGTCGTCCGCCGAGAATCCGCGCAGCGTTCGCTACGGCACACACATCACGCTTTCGCCAGACCGGAAGCTGATGTTCGTTGACGGGAAAGCGGGGGATGTCGAGAAGGAAGGTGTGATAGACCTTGCCACCGGCAAGTGGGAGGAGTGGGGGCGGGCGAACTTCTGCTGCAACCACGGACAGTTCAATCCTGTGGATCCGACGATGGCGATGTGCGCAATGGAGTACAGCTGGAGGATGACGAGGAACGAGCTTACGCCGGAGGAGAACGCCGCCACAGGGATTGAGCATCGTCCGTTCGTGTCGAAAGCCGTGCGTCCGAGGGACGACATCTATCCGCGTCTGTGGCTGTTCAGAAAGGGCGAGTTCTGGATGGTTCCGTCAAAATTGACGAACGGGGCGACGCACGAGTTCTTTGCAGAGGACGGAAAGGGGTTCTACTGGTGTTCACGCGGCACATGCTATCACGACCTTGCGACAGAGCGTCAGTGGCGAATAAACCCGTGCAGCGCGGCACACGCGTCGATGTCGCCCGACAACAGGTACATCGCTTTTGACTGCAATTGGGGGCGCTGGTATCGAGGGTGCGGCTGGACTGTCGGCTTCTGGAACAGGGAGACGCACCGCGCCGTATACATACATTCAAAGACGCCAAAGATTGCGACCGAGGAGCGGCAGTCTAAACTCCACCCCGATCCCCATCCGCAGATTGTCTGCAAGGGCCGCTATGTCATCTGCACGATGAACGACGAGGAGCGGCGCATGAACCTTTCCGTCACGCCCGTCGAACAGCTTGTCGCGATCACTGCCGATCGCGCAAATGCGCCTGAACCTAAGCGGTTCCGGATTGCATCCTGGTCTCCGGACATTCCGCAGGATGTTCCGCTTGAGCTTGAGATCGACGTAAAGGCTCTGCGTGACAGGCATCTCGTCGCAGAACCCGGATGTGCCGCGTACGGAGATTCCTACACTCCGTTCGCAATAGAGGCGGAAACGGCTGGCGGCGTCCGGAGGACGGTTCCTTCGGAGGCTGTGCAGTCTCCGGCATATGCAGACCGCGTGATCATTCGCTTCGATCCGCCGAAGGATGCCGTAAAGCTGTTTTACGTTGCGGATGCGCCTGGCCGGTTCGAGTACTACGACCAGGAGACTTGCGCCAACCTGTTCGCGCAGCCGATTCCGCACGACCTGTTCCCGCCAAAGGCGTCAGTGACGGCGAGGCTCGGCGAACGGACGCCGACAGCGACGTGCCGTGTGCCGCCGGAGATGTCCGGCAAGCCCATGAAGTTCGGCCTTTGCGTCCGCAACCTTGCGCACCGACCCTGGAACGGCGGCATACGGCTTGAAATGTACGACGCCGCCGGGGAATGCCTTGGGGATGCGCTGGGCGGCAGGCTGCGCGGAAAGACGATTGCGGCGCGTCGCAACCGCGCGTTCAATGAGACTTGTACGCTTGCCGCTGACGCAGCGGAGGTGAGGCTTGTGATTGAAGGGGAGAATGACGACGGAAGCGCACCGCTCATCCAGCGTCAGCGGCTCTTTTTGCGTCCGGCGCGTGTCCTGCCGTTCACCCCGCCGGAGGGATGAACGGCTCATCGAATGTAGATCAGGCGCCATATACCTAAAAGAAAGGAATGACGTGTCATGAAGCAAGATGCGAACCATAAAGTCCGCCAGCACGGACACTCTCTCCATGCAACTCTTCTCCTTGCGGCTCTTGCTGCGGCATCGGCTCGTTGCGCCGAATACGCCTATTCCGAAGACGACAGGACGCTTACGGTCACTGTTGAGTCCGGCGCCACGAATTCATTTGATTTCGCCGGCAATGGCGCATATCTTACCGGAAACCTTGTGACGAATTTCGTCAAGCGCGGAGCGGGGATGCTTGTTGTGGAGAAGTCAATCTCCGATTATGTCGGAGACATCACCGTGGAGGCTGGCGCGTACAGGTTCACGACGAACTCGGCACTCGGCAGGCTGGCCGGTGAGGATGTTTGCGGCAGCGTGTACGTGCTGGATGGAGCGACGCTTGACGCGCACCCGCCGGAGGATCTGTCCAACGGAGAGGCATGGGGATACTGGAACAAGCGCATATGCTTTGCCGGAGATGGCGTGGACGGGATAGGCGCACTCGTCCATTCGGGGGTGAAGGACGTCATAAAGCGCATGGTGTTCAGCTCCAATCTTGTGATGACGGCAGATGCGAAGATCGGCAACCTTTCGCGATACACGATGTACATGTCCGGCGGCATCAACCCGATGTGGCTTGACATGAACGGACACACCCTCACGTTCGGCGGCGCCGGAGTGACGGCGTGGGGATGCTGGAACATCAGGAATCCGGGAAACATCGTAGCCGAGACCGGGTTTATAATGCAGAACCGCAATACGCACATAGATGGTGATTCCGGCAATGTGCTGACCATGGGAGACGGAACGGCGCTGGGATTCAACCTCACTAGCGGATCTCCGATCCGCTGGACGCTCGATGCGAGCGGCATGAACGGAATAAACGTATTGAACGGCTCCGCTGAGTACAACAAAACAAACATCTCATGCTGGGCAGGCCCGGTGCTGCTTGGCGAAAACCGTCCGAAAATCGATCTCAAGAACGGATTCTGGTTTTCGTTCTATGGGCCGATTTCCGGAAATGGCGGACTGTATGTCACTTCGTATGCATCCGCATCGGCGGGATGCCTGAACTTGATGGGCGAAGGGAGCACGTTCAAAGGCGGAGTCGCCGCTGATCGTTCGACAGTCGCGCTGTGGAGCAACGGCGCCATTCCGGCGGACGGCGGTGCGCTCATGCTTACAAACTCCACCGCAGTGCTTGAGAACGATGACATAACGTATTCTCTGCCTGAACTTGCCGTCCACGGTTCAGGCGTAGTGTCGAACGGATGCGGATCGTGGAGATCTGTCGTCAAGACGGGGAATGGCGAACTTGTGTGGAAGTCCGTCTCCGGAACAGACAGGCTCGTTGTGAAGGGCGGCAGTGTGTCCTTTCCCGCTTCGCGGGCATCCATCGCAGGTCTGATCGAGAGCGAACGAACGGAATATGCGTCCTATCCTGCCACAAAGGCCGCCTGGGACATGGTATTCACGAACATCATAACAAGAGGGGCCGATGCCTACTACAACAAATGGCACCATCTGTGGGAAGACCCGATGCTTGCGTCCTCCAACCGCTACATGATTGCCTACACCGGCTACATATGGAACAATGAATCGACCAACGTGACCTGGACTTTCGCCGGAGCGGCAAACACCCATCTTGGTGTGCGGATAGACGGGACGGAGGTATTCTACTTCACCGGCACAGGAAACACCGGTTCTACAATTCGCGGCTCTGTCGACAATGTTGCGCCTGGCCCGCACACGATAGACGTTCGCGGATATTCCTCCCAAAACAGGGGAAGTTTCTATCCGGACAAAAACCTGACGGTCATTGACGGACAGCGGCTCAATTGGGCGGAAGACAATTTTGGCGTCGGGTTCGATCCGTTGGGACGTGATTCCGAGCTGCAGACGGATTATGTGAAGCTGATTGATCCGGGGGACGGCTCCATGCTTACGTGGACGCTTCCGGACGATGTCGAGGAGGGCGTCACGCTAAAGCCGTCCAGCGCCCGCAAGGTATGGCTGCTTCCGCCGGTCGGAAAAGCGGTTTTCGCTGTCGGCACGGCGTTGTCCACCGGGCATGACGCATTCAAGGTCTCCGAATTGGAGGGGCTGCCCATGGTGTCTGGCGATTCCGGGTGTCTTAGTGTTGTTTCATCGTGGATTGTGCCTGTCGCTGATTTTGTTGGAGGCCACTGGCTTTCCGCGTCGGGGCGTTTAGTGCTTGGTGAAAATGCAGTTGTCACGCTCTCCGACGATAGCCGCGTAGCGCGTTCCAGCGGCAATGTCGATTTCGTTGTTGCGGAAGCGGCTGGCGGCATTGTCTATCCAGACAGCGTCACCGTGGCAGGAGCGACACGCGAGTGGCGGCTTCATCTTTCCGACGACGGCAAGACGCTGTACGCCCGCCATCTTCCGATCGGCACGAAGATAGTCATCAGATAGCGTCCTTCCGATTCGTCCCCGTCCTTCTCGGAGTAAATGCGGATAGAAACGTGCTATTCTGTCGCGTGGTCGCAGTTAGTTGTTCAGAATGTGTATTTAGTTGTTTTAAAACGGTTTCAAGAGGGCGGCACATGGCGGCATTTATGTTTGGAGTGCCGGTTTGAGGGCATGGTTTCACCAACTTAGGCGCATCATGTTTTTTCGAAACAGGCAGATGCGACTGTTTTAGCCGCATCTGCCTTGCAATGTGTTGAGTTGTACAACCGCCCATATGCCTTTCAATCGTAAATGATATAATAATGCTCCATTCTTTCAGCAGAATGGGTGTCAACAGGCGCAAGCCATGAGTGAATTGATTGTGCAATATGTGCAGAATGCGGTTGCCGCCGCCACGCCGTGGCTTGCCGGCGCGGCTGTCGGATTCGTTCTCCTGTGGCTTGTCATGTTCATGCGGGAGAAGTGTCCGTTTGCAAAAGAGATGAAGTGGTTCAGCGGACTTGCGCCGCTGCACAGGTTCATCGTCGTCTGCGCACTGTGCTTCTTCACCCTCTGGGGCGGCTCGAAGGAGCGGAACGGTGTGCTTTCAGGTCTGACAGGCGGCGTGTCGTCGGCGCTGTCGCGTGTGGCCGGGGATGTCCGGCTCCGCACCCTGCCGGAGATCGTCGCGTCGAATGCGTTTGCCGTCACGGATTTCGCCGTCGATTCCCAGGAGAAGGCTGTCGCATTCGAGATTGCCTGGGCGACAAATCTTTTCGCGGACGTCGACTCGCGGAATGTCGACCTGTTCATGTCCACCAACCTGTCCGTGCCCGGCTGGCTTCCGGTTGGACGCTGCCTAATGCCGTCGGACACCAACTCGTGTGCGTTTGCCGTGACGTCAAACGACGTCATTGCGGCGTGCCGTTCGATGTACGTTGATTCGTTCAGCCGCATGGCGTTCTTCCGCTTCGGTCTCGATTTCGATTCCGACGGCGACGGCCTCTCCGATGCCCGTGAAGTGCAGCTCGGCACGAGCCTTTCACTTACGGACACCGATCATGACGGGTTGTCCGATGCTTTGGAGGATGCGCTCAACTTGAATGCCCTCCAGCCGGACTCCGATGGAGATGGCATGAACGACGGATGGGAATATCAGCACAGGAACGCAGGCTTCAACCCGGTCGTGGACAACGCTACGGACGGTGACCCCGACAATGACATCGGCGCAGACCCCGACGTAGACGGCCTCACAAATGGGCAGGAGTGCGAATGGGGGACGAATCCGGGAAATGCCGATTCCGACGGTGACGGCGTAAATGATGGTGCGGAGATCGGCCAGAGCAGCGACCCTACAGACCCGAGAGACGGCGGCCAGCCCAATACACGCATATCCGTGCCGTTCTACTTCGGCGATCCGAGCGGAAGCCAGTCCGAGAAATATCGTCTCGAAATCACACCCGTGTCAGGCACCGGCG
Source organism: uncultured Lentisphaeraceae bacterium (assembly GCA_964567665.1). Lineage (GTDB taxonomy): Bacteria > Verrucomicrobiota > Kiritimatiellia > RFP12 > UBA1067 > UBA1731. The sequence goes on along the minus strand of CAZMNN010000001.1, from coordinate 59,233 downwards.
AAACGCCTACGTCGTTTTCGTGGCTGAACGAGAGCTATGGTGAATGCGAGACGAAGACGGCCATGCTCAAGGCTGGATGGAAGTATGAGGTGAGACTGTACCATGCGGGGACAAACGGCAGCGGTAGCGGCTATCCAGACTACGACTACGAACTTGACTGCGCGTCAAGTTCCCTGCCGTCCAATGTCGTGGTCGAGGATCCGGAGTCTCTGTTCGGGACCGACTATACAAGTGACAGCTTTGCGGGGGCGGGGAAGGTTGCCACAATTACCGTTTTCACAGTGACGGGAGTAACGATCTGTAAGCCAGACGATTCTTCGTGGACCGAACTCGAGGAAAGCCGCGTGGTGCTTGACGATGAGGAGCTGCGCATCAAGATTGAAATTGCGCCGCAGGTCAAATCGCTGGCGCAATGCCGCCAGGCGTTTGGCGATTCTCTGACCGTCAAGACCGCAGGAACCTGCCCGACTGGAGCTTCCGTGCCGATTGGGGATGATGCCTCGCTCGTCAACTCGTCCGACAAGAGCGAGATACGGATATCGAAGATCCGCCAACAACTGATCTCGCTTGGGTTGCTGCCGTCGAGAAATGACGACGAGGTGAACGAGATGGCGTGGTATGATATAGGGGATGACAATTTATCCTCGGCATCTAACCTCGCTGACAGCAGAGCATTCGCCGGATTGGGCTATCAATTTAGGGGTCAGATTCTGAAACCTATCATGGGGGATCTCGATTCTAATCCCCCGGTTTCCATGAACTCAGAATCATTCTATAAATCCGCAGGATGCGAAATAATTACCGCCCACATAGGAGGAGTAGATAGTAAACGGCGTCAAATTATGAATCAGGCGGATTATTTTTATTATTCAGGCCATGGACGCCATTCGGACGGAAGTTTGATGGGGTTGACGAATGGACCGAGATTGACACCATCCCTTGTGTCATCGTATTGGAATCGGGATTTGAAATGTGTTGTTTTTGCCGGATGTTCGGTTCTCGACATTAATGATTACAACGGTAAATATGCTGGAACGACAGAACACACCAGTTCGCCTGGCAAGCTATGGTCGAACATTGAAGGCCCGATGTCCTTTTTAGGATATGCAAATAAAGCTCCACTAGACACTCAAGGTGCAGATAGGATTGCGACCGCGTGGGTTGCAAATCGAGGCAGTATGGGCGATGTTGACGCTTGGATGAATGCCAACGATAACAGGAATGGGCGTAATGCTTGTGCTATCGACAGTTCGAGAAATTTCCATTACTTCAAAAAATCTTTTTGGAAAACATACAGCAGAAAGATCGTGCCGAAAGGGGACCTGTAATCCATGAAACAAACAATTCTTCTAATTGGCATTGTGCTATGTGGAAATGCATGGGCAGAACATGACTATGGTGCAGCTCTGTCCAACATGGTTTGGGCTTTAGAGCTACCTCGTGCAACACTTGATGCTTCGTTTACTAATCGATTGTCGACATGGGTGGAAGAGGCAACGAATGTTTCCCAAGTCGCAAATATTGACCTTGTACGAGCTATATCGTATGCAGACATCGCAGAAGATGACATGAGTGGCGACATATTGCTTCCACAGATTTTCTTAATTTGCTCAAACATTGTAAACTCTACTGTGCTTCCCGCAAATGCGTGGCAAAGAGGCGCAGCGGGAGTTATTATGTCAGGCGTATATTCATTTGACGGCAAGCATTCTATTGCACATAGTATAGCAACAAATTGTATGTTGTCAGCAACTTATGACTCCCCTTGGGGTGAAGATATAGGTCTGTGGAACGCAATAGCCCGACACTTGGAAGTTCAAGGATTGTCAATCAATGAAGCATTGAGGTGTTATGCTGCAATCGCAGTTCTTACCGAGTCTCCATCAAGTAACGTCACTTCTTATACGAATGCACTTCCTGAATCAATACTTATGAAGATTAGAGATCTATGACTCGCCATAGAGCCAATAGTCCCTATTTCTAAAGCAAAATAGAGAATGTTCCGCTTGAAAGTCCACAGGAGAAAAAGCCGACGGCGAATTGCAATCCAGATGGTGCAGGAAGTCTCTGAAACCTCTGCAGAACATGAACGATTGTGGCGTTTGAATCGGCAGTTGCAGGAGCTTCTGGATTCGAGGTTTGTGCGACAAGGAGGTTGAAATACAATGGACAATTATCTGAGCAGAACATTGACCAAGCCGTTGATTCTGAATCTTAGAGCATATCCGAATGGCTGGAAAATTGTCTCATACGATGATGACAAATGGGATGAGTGATAGCGACAATTCGTTCTTGGATAAGCGGATGGAGGTTGTTGAATTGTGAAAATTCGCATCAAGATCGAGACTGCGCCACATATCAAATCGCTGGCGCAATGCCGTCAGGCGTTTGGCGATTCTCTGACCGTCAAAACCGCAGACACCTGTTCGACTGGAGCTTCCGTGCCGATTGGGGATGATACCTCGCTTCCTGTTCCAGATGCAAAGGTCTGGTGAAGAGTGGGGAGGACTACAGACGAGCGCTTGGCAGACTATGGTATAATGGGCGGCAAGGAGAGTGATGATGACTGAACAGGAGAAGATGGAGGCCGGATACCTTTACCGGCCAACGCCTGAGATGGTGAAGCACCGTTTCGGCATACAGGACGCGATGGCGGAGTACAACAGGTTGTTGCCGTCGCAGGTGGAGGAGCGCGCCGCGTTCCTCAAGAGGATTTTGGGCAAGGTCGGGAAAGGGTGCAACATCCTGCCGCCGTTTCGGTGCGACTATGGATTCCACATCGAAATCGGCGACAACTTCTTCGCCAACTACAATTTCGTGGTGCTGGACGGAAACTACGTGCGCATCGGCGACAACGTGTGGATTGCGCCGAATGTCGGGATATATGCCGCCGGGCATCCGTTTGACGTCGAAGAGCGCATCGGCGGGCTTGAGTACGCATTTCCGGTCACGATCGGCGACAACGTGTGGATCGGCGGCGGTGTGCAGATCATCGGCGGCGTGACGATAGGCGCAAACTCCATCGTCGCGGCGGGCAGCGTCGTGATCCGCGATGTGCCGGAGGGGACGCTTGTCGCGGGCAATCCGTGCCGCGTGATAAGGAAGATAACCCCGGCGGACCGCGAAAAGTACGTCCACGCATAAAGAGCGCAGGATATTGTGCTATAATCGCACACCAAAGGAGATTTACAAGAATGGACAGCAGCCTTTACATCAATCCGCCACTGGTAGACAGGGCATATCACTGGGAGGGGAAGAAGCAGCCCCGCACACGCAAGGAACTGGATGCGTTTTTCAAGAGTCCTGCCATACGCAAGGTCAAGCAGCAGATATGCGAGATGGGCAGGCGCATATATGCAAGAGGATACACAGACGGCAACGGCGGCAACCTTTCCGTCCGCGTCGGCGAGGATCTTGTGCTTTGCTCCCCCACGCTCTGCTGCAAGGGGTTCATGAACGAGGAGGACATCTGTCTCGTTGACATGAACGCCGGACAGCTCTGCGGCTACCGTCCGCGCACCTCGGAGGTGAAGGTTCACATCGCCATGATGAAGGCAACGGGCATGAACGCCTGCATGCACTGCCATCCGCCGCACTGCAACGCATTCATCTTCGCCGGACAGGTTCCGCCGAACGGAATCAATCCGGAGGCTGACATCTTCCTCGGTCAGATTCCCCTTGCGCCGTACGGCACTCCCGGCACCGACGAGGTGGCGAAGAATGTCGCCGAGGCGGCCAAGAAGTCCAACGTGGTCTTCATGGAGAACCATGGCATAGTCTGCGGCGGACGCGACATCGAGGAGGCGGAGTGGTTCGCCGAGAACGCCGACGCATTCTGCCAGTGCTGTCTGCTCGCGGGACTTCACAAGAAGCATCTCCAGCAGGTCGGCAAGAAGAGCGTGCAGGATTTCCTCTCGATCCGCAAGGCGCTCGGTCTGTCCATTCCGGAAGGGCAGCCGCTCTACAACACCCAGACGTACGCCGGGTACAGGATGAAGCGGGTCGGAAAATGAAGAAGCATCTTGCAATAGACATCGGGGCGTCGTCGGGACGCCACATTCTCGGATGGGTGGAGGACGGAAAGATCCAGCTGAAGGAGGTCTACCGCTTCGACAATTCGCAGGTCGTGAAAGACGGACACGACTGTTGGGACATCCAGGCGCTTGCGAGGCACGTGCTTGCAGGGTGTAAGGCGGCGGCTGACGCCGGTGAGGCGCCAGAGACGATTGGCATCGATACGTGGGGCGTCGATTTTGTTCTTGTTGACGGTCGCGGTCTTCCCGTCGGCGATGCCGTCGCCTATCGCGACCACCGCACGGACGGTATGCCGGAATACGTGGACTCCGTGATTCCGTTCAACGAACTGTATGCGCACTGCGGAATCCAGAAGGCTGTATACAACACGATATACCAGCTTGCGGCTCTGAAAAAGGAGCATCCCGAACAGCTTGAGAAGGCTGAGCGTCTGCTGCTCATCCCTGACTATCTTAACTTCGTGCTGACCGGCAAGATGGCGAACGAGTACACCGATGCGTCCACGTCATCGCTCGTGAATGCAGAGACGTGCGACTGGGATCGCGAACTGATTGCCCGCCTTGGACTGCCGGATCGCATTTTCAAGCCACTCACCATGCCGGGAACGGTGCTTGGCGGATTCACCGATGCTGTTAAAGGCGTCGTGGGATATGACGCGAAGGTCGTGCTTCCGGCCTGCCACGACACCGGGTCGGCGTACCTTGCCGTGCCAGCCCGCGACGACAAGGCAATCTACCTTTCAAGCGGAACGTGGAGCATCATCGGAGTTGAGAACGATGTGCCTATCGCCACGCCGGCATCCTGCGCCGCGAACTTCTCCAACGAGGGCGGCGCATGGAAGCGTTACCGCTTCCTCAAGAACATCATGGGCTTGTGGATGGTGCAGTCCATCCGCAGGGAGCTGAACGGCGTTGCGTACGTCGAGGGCAAGGGCGGCGAGGCAACCGCCGCCGCGCTCGCGGGGATATCCGATTGGGAGAAGGGGCGCAAGTATTCCTTTGCCGATCTTGAGAAGGCCGCCCGCGCGGTCGGAGACTTCCCGTCCATCGTGGATGCGGCGGACAGGAGGTTCTTCTCTCCGGACACCATGATAGGCGCGGTCTGCGGCGCTTGCGCGGAAAGCGGGCAGAGGGTTCCTGCGACGGTTGGCGAGCTTGTGCAGTGCGTCTACGCTTCGCTTGCCCACTGCTACGCGAAGGAGGCCACGCTCCTTGCGTCGCTTACCGGCAAGTCGTACACGACACTCAACATCGTCGGCGGCGGATCGAAGGACGTGTACCTCAACGAGTTGACCGCGAAGGCAACTGGACTTGAGGTGGTTGCCGGGCCTACAGAGGGGACCGCCATCGGAAACCTCATTGTCCAGATGATTGCTTCGGGCGAGTTCAAGGATCTCTCCGAAGCCCGCAAGGCAATCGTCCGCTGAAGATACAGTCACCAGCATGAAAAACATTTTTGTTCTGTCGGTTTGCTTGTCAGTCGCGTCTGCGACCATGTCCGGATATGGCATGGCCTCCGGAGTGGCGGGTGCGGATGTCCGTCCGTTCCGCCCGCCGGCCGTGCCGCTTGTGAGCGTGGATCCGCATTTCAGTCTGTGGAGCCGGGCGGACCGGCTGACAGACTGCGACACTACGCACTGGGCGGGGGCGAGCCAGCCGCTGTCGATGATCCTCACGGCGGACGGGGTTAAGTATCGTCTTTGCGGACGCAACCCGATGAATGTCTCTCCGCTGCCGCATAGGTCTGTCGAAGTCCGGGCGAACGAGACGCTCTACACGTTCGGCAAGGGAGCGCTGTCCGTTGAGTTGAGCTTCATCACGCCTCGGCTCACGGATGAGCTTGAGACGTTCTCGCGTCCGGTCACGTACGTCTCCGTGAAGGTCTCAGGCGCGAAGACGCACAGCGTGGAGATGAACCTCCCGCCGGAACTGGCGAGAAACCGCGATGACGCCAAGATGGTCGAGCGCAAGACGGAGATAGCCGGCGTTCCGGCCCGCAGCGTCGGACGCAGGGATCAGGTTCAGTTTGGCGTGAAGGGTGACAGCAAAAGGGCTGACTGGGGATATGCGTGGCAGGTTGGCCCGTACGAATGCGGCGACGAGACGCTTTTCATGCTGGCGTACGAGCACGGCAAGACCGTCCGGTATTTCGGACACGATCTTGTTGACTGGTGGCAGCGCGACGGAAAGACATTCGGGAAGATGCTTGAGGAGGCGCTTGGCGACTATCCGAGGATTCGTGCGAAGGTTCGCGAGAGCGATGCCGCCCTCGCAGCCAAGGCGGAGAAGATCGGCGGAGCGCAGTACGCCAGAATCGCGGAGCTTGCCTGGCGGCAGAGCTTTGCGGCCTGTTCGTTTGTCGCCGCCCCCGGCGGCGAACCGTACATGTTCTCCGCTGAGAACCATTCCGGCGGCATGATCGGCACCACGGACGTGTTCTACCCGCAGCTGCCCCATCTGCTTCTTGCAGGGCCGACATTCGTAAAGGCGACGCTTGCGCCTGTGTGCGAATATGCGTCCAGCACGAACTGGCCGTACCCGTACGCCCCGCACGACATGGGGCTGTATCCCGTCGCCGAAGGGCAGTACTACGGAATGAAGAAGGGGCAGTCCGTTGGCGGCGGCGATGACGACACCTACCGTATGCCGGTGGAGGAGTGCGGCAACATGCTCATATGCCTTGCTGCGCTTGCGCACTCCGAGGGCAATGCTGCTTTCGCTTCGCGCTGGTGGCCGGAAGTGACCAAGTGGGCGCAGTATCTGCGCAACGTCGGGTTCGATCCGGAGAACCAGCTCTGCACAGACGATTTCGCCGGACATCTTGCGCACAACGCGAACCTTTCCGCGAAGACGATCGTCGCTCTCGCCTGCTACGGCATGATGGCGGACATGAGGGGCGAGAAGTCCGTCGCGGAACAGTACGTGAAGGCGGCGAAGGAGATGGTGCCGCGCTGGATAGAGGCCGTGAAGGACGGCCGCTACGGCTCAGGACGCCTTGCGTTCGACCGTCCGGACACTTGGAGCATGAAGTACAACATCGTGTGGGACAGGGTCATGGGTCTGGGGCTTTTCCCCGCCGACGTGGCTGAACGTGAGATGGCGGCCTACATGAAGCTGCAGGAGCCGTATGGACTTCCTCTCGATTCGCGCAAGGCGTACACCAAGGCCGACTGGCTTGTATGGGTGGCGTGTCTGCGTGGGCGCAGCGACGATCTTGAGACGCTTGTCGCGCCGCTCTACCGCTTTCTCGACACTTCGTGCGACCGCCAGCCGTTCAGCGACTGGTATGAGGCCGACTGCGCTCTGGCGCGTGGATTCAAGGCGCGCAGCGTCGTCGGCGGCGTGTTCCTGCCGTTCCTGACCGAGATGAAATAGACGGAGGTTGTTTCGCATGGCAAAGGTGATAGCGATAGACGGCCCAAGCGGTGCCGGCAAAAGCTCCGTTTCGCGCATGGTCGGTGAACGGCTTGGCTTCCTTCACGTGGATTCCGGCGCACTGTACCGGATAATCACGTGGCAGTGCGTCGAGAACGGCATCGATACGTCCAATCCGGAGGCAGTGGCGGCGTTTGCGGATTCCGTCGGAATAGAATGTGTGCCGGAAGGCGGAAGGATCAAGTATCTTGTGAAGGGCGAAGAGCCGGGCGACAGGATCCGTACGCCAGAGGTGAACGCTCATGCATCCCCGGTCGCGACGGTGAAGTCCGTGCGCGACCGCGTGACGGCCATACTTCGTTCGCTCACCGGCTTCGGCGATCTTGTCGTAGAGGGGCGCGACATCACCACGGCCGTGTTTCCCGAAACACCGGCGCGTTTCTACCTCACGGCCTCTGCGGACGTACGTGCGGCGCGCCGTCAGCGCGAAGAGGTAGAAAAGGGCATCGCAAAGCAGTCAGCCGAGGCTGTCAAGGCATCCCTGCTGGCGCGTGACAGGATCGATTCGTCCCGCACCTGTGCGCCGCTGAGAAAGGCGGATGGCGCAGTCGAGATCGATTCGTCCGAACTGACGCTTGAGCAGGTGGTTGAGGCCGTGCTTTCATCGCTGCCGCAGGGATGGCGGAACTGAATCAGCAAGTGGAATCTTCATGATAGACGTTCCGGACATACAATATGAGCGTGAGGACTACTCCGGCATCCTGAAGAAGGACGACCGGTTTGACCCACGCGCCTACGATTTCGTTCTGGAGACGGTGCGCATCGCAAGCGAAAGCGCGAAGGGACACGTCTCAGGGCAGGAGCTTCTGTGCTTCTTCCGCGATCTTGCGCTTGACGCATACGGGCCGCTTGCCTACACAACGCTCAACGACTGGGGCGTGCACTGCTGCGAAGACGTCGGTGCGATAGTCTTCAACCTGTACAACGCAAAGATGATAGGCAAGACAGATTCCGATTCGCCGGAGGATTTTGTCGGCGGATTCAACTTCAAGCGTGAATTTCTCGAACCGTACGAAGCGTAGGCGCGGGCATTGCGATGGCTGGCGAAAGGCTCAAGGCGTGGGGATATCATGGAAGCGAGCGCGAAGGCGTTGCGCGTGTGGTGAGTGCGCACGGTGACTACTTCCACATTGTGTGCAACGAGCAGCCCGAAGGGGAGGCTCTCGCCCGAACGAAGGCATCTGCGTTCCGCGATGTGCCGCCGCCCGTCACCGGCGATTTTGTGCGATTCGTCCACAACCCGCACGGCGAGAGCCGCATCGTCGAGGTGCTTCCCCGCTTCTCCGCGCTTGAACGCCTCGATCCGTCGTCGTCCGGCTACCGGGCGCAGACGCTTGCCGTGAACTTCGATACGCTGTTTTTTGCGATGGCCGTGAACGGAAATGCGTCCATGGCAAGATTCGACCGCATGGTCGCTCTCGCCGAAAGGTCAGGATGCCTCGACCGCGTAGTCCTGCTTCTCACCAAATGCGACATCTCCGGCGCGGATGCCGTTTGCCGTGATTTTGCGAAATGCGGTGTGCCTGTGATTGAGGTCTCGTCTGTCTCCGGGTTGGGGCTGGATCTGGTGTCGGAATACGTGCAGCCAAGGAAGACTGTGGCGTTCATCGGGTCTTCTGGCGTGGGGAAGTCGTCTCTCGTGAACGCCCTTGCCGGGGACGACTGGATGGCGACCGGCGAGATACAGGAGTGGAGCGGGAAGGGTCGGCATACGACGACCTCGCGTGAACTCGTGATGCTGCCCTGCGGAGCCATGGCGCTTGATACGCCCGGCGTGCGCGAGTTCGGACTGCTCGGTAGCGACGGATTTGACTTGAAGGGACGACTGGGCGGGACGCACCGCTACCGTCAGCGAAGTGCGCCTCGCGCATGACAGCCGCAGGTTTTGCGTCAGCGGATAGGCGGCAGACCTCCCGGACCGCCCGGTCTCGGCCCGTGGCCGCCCGGCCCCATATGCGTCTGCGTGGCCTCGTATATGGCCGATATCGCTTCAACGAATTCGACGGCCTCGCTTTCCTTGATGCCCATGTCGCGTACTGTCTGCGTAAGCAGCGTGTTGCGCTCTGACTCCGCCAGCCTCTGCGTGAGCCTGTCAAGTTCCCGCAGTTCACGGAAAACCTCTCTGCGCTGCTCTTCCGTGACGTCTTCATTCTGCGGGTTTATCATCTCGCGCAGCTCTTCGCGTCTTGCGACTGCCTCCTGGTACTGGTCGTGTATGTCCTGTTCCGCTTTGGTCAGCCTTGAACGGTCAACGCTTCCGAGTATGTCGAGCTGGTTCTGCACCCGGTTCAGGTTCCGTTGGCGCATCCGCGCAAAGCGGTTCGTCATCTGTGTGTACCGCTGAGGGTCGTTCTTGCGCATCTCCTCCATCCTCGCCCGCATCTCGGCGGCCGTTGGCGGGCCGCGCCGTTCTGCCCTTGGCGTGGCGTTCGTTGTGATGGCGTCCACCGGCTCGCGTTCCGTTTCCTGCGCAGTCTGCGGCGCCTGCGGTTCACGTTTGGCGAGTTGGCGTTCGAGTTCGCGGATGCGTCTCCGGAGAAGCAGGATGTCGGCGTCATCCGCCTTTGTCGATTTTTTCGGTTTTGAAACCGCTTCCGCCTCCACGTTTGGGCTTTCGCCTGACGGACGAATATAGTAGCCGATGGTACCGCCGCAGATGAGCGCAGCCACCGATATTGCGAAAACTGATTTGCTGTTCATGTGCGGCATTATACCATGTGCGGTTGCGGTCGGCACATTCCTGTGACGAATGCTGCACTTCACGCCAGAATCGCCTGTATGGGGTGGTTTGCCTGATCTTGCATTTTGCGTAAAAAAAGTGGAGGATGGGGGATTGACGTAGAAAAAAAAAAACAAATATAATTGTGCGCCGTCTTTTCATAGCGGTGACAGTGGCGGTGGGCGTCGCTTCCGCTGGCGGAACAGACCTTTGAAAGGGGTTGTCTATGACGGCAAAAAAGTTGTGCGGCAGATCTGTGGCGGAATCGGGTTTCGTCTGCAAGGCGCTGGCGTTCTGTCTTGCGGCGGCGGTTCCGTTCGCCGGTGCGGCGGCGGATTCGTACTGGAGTCACGGTAACGGAGACATCTGCGACGCATCCTTGTGGAGCGCCGATCCGCGATACCTCGTCGATAACGGCGACGGCACGGTGACGACCAACGAGGCCTGGTGCCGCTTCCTCAAGCCGAGCGGCACGAACGACTACACGGTCACGATGTCGGAGGACATGCGCCTTTTCGCCCTCGCCCAGCAAAATGCCGAGCCGTCCTTGACGGTTCGGCTGGCGCTTGCGCCACATACGCTTTCGCTTTCATACAACGATGCATTTCGCATTCAGGGGAATAACAACAACGTTCGGCTTGAGAGCGGCACGCTGTCGACACAGAAGCCGGATGGCGGTTACGGAAGCGTCGTGTTCTGGGACAAGGTCGACCATGCGACCTTTGCAGTTGATGGACCGGATGCCGTCTTGGACGGACCCGTCAATCTGCGTGGCGGCAATTTCTGCGCGGTGGAGGTGCTGAACGGCGGCAAGGTGACACGCGGCGTGAATCTGCATGGCTACAGCAACAACCGCCTGCTCGTGTCGGGGGCGGAGTCGTCGGTGAACTTCATCGGTGCGAACTTCGATGTCGGCGGCTGGCACAAGCAGAACGACGTCATCGATGGCAAGGGCTTTGTGACGAACAACATCGCCCGCATCGCTGACGGCGGCATGGTGACGAACGTCAACGAGGCAGTATGCGGGTTTTATGGCAGCCACAGTTTGTTGGATATTGACGGCGGTATGCTTTTTGCGAACCGCCTGAGAATCGGACGGACGGCATATTCACACGACAATACTGTCCGCATCGCCAACAGTGCACGGGTCGTCCTGTCAGGCCAAAAGCGCATCGAAGTCGGCGCGGCGGAGGCGGAGACGGTCTTTGGCGGTGGGCAGACGCTCATCTTCGAGAACTACCGCAACGACAGGAAGGACGTGGTCGGATTCGATGTCGGAACGGTGCGTGACTGGGAGGCGGACTATGGCAAGGCGTCCTCTAACAACACGGTCAAGATCGTCAATTCCGTCATCGACATTCCGGTTGACGGACGGTTTTCGACGTACGGCGGCGCGAACAACGGCATCGTCGTCTCCGGCGGATCGAAGGTGAACGTCTGCCTGGACGATAACGGGAATCTTGTCGACAACGGCAGCGGCATTATCGTCGGCGGCGGGAATTTCTCTCACGGCAACTATTTGATTGTCACGGGAGAAGGGAGCGTGATCTCAAACTTCAACATGAACTCCGGAACACAGCTCAGCCCACGCAATGCTCGCGGAACGCTGTTGGAGGCGTCGGACGGAGGCGTGTTCTATGGACGTGCCGGCATGAATATCGGGGTCGGCGTCAGCGTCAACGGCGAAACAGTTGGTGCTGACGGCGGTGGCGCAACCGTCCGTGCGGTGCGCGGCGGCCGCATTGCGGTGCAGACGCTCTCAATCGGAAAGACAATCTCTCATGGCGGACAGATGGCCTCCAACCGTGTGGAGTCCATTGACAGAGGTCTCGTCGAGGTCATGCGGCTGAGGTTCTGGGGACAGGGCAACACCGTGTTCCTCTCCAACGGCACGGTGCGTGTGACGAACGAGTTCTACACGGTGTACGGCGACACCGAAGACCACGGCAAGAACACGCGGTTCGTCTTCGCCGGCACGTCACCGCGCTTTGAGCATACGGGCAACTATCACGCCATACGGCGCGAGACGATTCTCCGGTATGAGATTCCCGATGGCGGATATGCGGCGGCGCCGTACGAGCGGACGGCCGCGAACGCAGCGATTGCCGTTCCGGATGACACGACGCTCGAACTTGACCTGAGCGGTTTCCTGCACAGCGGCGGACGCACTGCGCTCATGAAGGCACCGGGCGGCATCCAGATCTCTGAGATGCTGCTGAACAAATGGAATGCAGGACTGCCGGAAGGGTGTTCACTGTATCTGTCGAAGAGCGAGACGCTTGTTCCGTCTGCGGATGGTACCGGTACGATATTGGCGATTCGCGCACCGAGGCGTCGTTTCCAGGTGATTGTCCGGTGATCAACCGCATTTCGTTCTGCGCCCCTATGGGAAGATAGGGGCATTATGTTAAAATAAACGCACTCAACCAACTAAGGTAATCAATGAGCAGACTTGCCACTTCGTTTCTCGTAATGTCTTTTCTCGCGACGTGTATTGCGCCGTCATCGCTCGCCGCCTCGGAGGGACGGCTGCGCGGCTTTGGGAACTGCGAGGCCGTTCGTGATGGCATCCGCACGGAATTCCGCTGTGATTCGATCAGCGGCGCGGAGTGTGTGCTTGGCAAGTTCCTGTGGGATCTGTCGTACAACGACGGGGCGAAGTGGAGCGGAAACGTGCTGGAGACGGCGGGCGGTGCGTTTGCGTTCGCCCACAGGGGTGTGATCGCCACCGTGCTGTGTGCACCGACGCGGGCGGAGGTGGAGGCCGCGCTCGCCGCCGATCCCGACCTCGCGGCGTCATGCGTCGTCAAGGCGACGTGTCCGGAGTGGATGAAGCGTTTCACATGGGGTACATACGGCATGGGAGGACTTGAGAACTTCCACGGATGGATGCAGAAGGCGGGCGCACCGCACGGCGAACGGCTCGATCCGAGAGAGGACATGGACTTTCTGCTACAGATGGGACCGATGCACTTTGACAACTGGGCGCAGCCGGAGTACATGGACAATTCGGACGGCATTCTTTCGCCGAACGTCTACTGGCGCGCACGCTACGCGGAGGAGCATGGCATTCCGTATTCGTACCGCCTCTATATGCCGGCGAACGAGTTTCTGTGGATGAACCGTCGCTTCGCCGACCAGATGGAGCAGCCCGCACCGTGGATGGTCAACGGCTGGATTCGCTACGGACACGCCTACATGCCGCACGTGAGCTGGTTTCAGCCGGACGGTTGGCGCTATCTTGCGCGGCAGACGTACGACATCATGAAGGCTCTGAAGACGGATCGTGTGCGCGGCTGGATGCATCCGGCGGGCGAGCTAGTCCATCAGCCCTGGTACGACATGCACGCCGACTACTCCGAGGCGGCGCAGCGGTCGTGGGTGAACTGCCTACGTACGCACGGAATGACGCCGGCGGACATGGGGGCACTCGATTGGAGTCAGGTCAAAGTTCCGGAGTTTGCGTCCTTCACCGGCCTCCCAGGCATGATCCTTGACCTTGCCGGGACATGGCAGTATTCGCGGGACGGCAAGACGTTTGGCGCAATCGACCTGCCCGGCAGCCATGATTTCGTCGAGACCTGCTTCCCGAAGATGAAGGACGGCGAGTCCGATCCGTTCGCGAAGCCCGGCAGCAAGTCGCCGCACTGCCTCTTTCGTCGAACGTTCGACTTCGATGCGGCGACGGCGAATGGCGGCAAGGTATATCTCTACTTCTTCCCGATGTCGAAGGGAAACGACCGTCATTCGCTTCGTCTGAACGGCGTTGAGCTGGGTCCGGTGGGCGCCTGGTGCGGCGTGGACGCGACGAAGCACCTGCGGGCGCTGGGGAACGAGCTTGAGATTGTGCTTGAGGGCAATGTGTGGAACGGGCGCATCTTCCTCTCGACAGAGGTGCCGTCGATGTATCCGCGTCTGCCCGGAAACCGCAACAAGGTCTACTCGCTCTGGTGCGCCTGGCGGCGCGACGAGAAGGCGGCGCGGTGCGAAGAGCTGTTCGACGCGATGCGCCAGGCGGATCCTGACGCGCCGATCAAGTTCATGGCGCCGATCGAATTCGGATGGCCGATCGTCAACCGCCTCATGTCAACGTGGGGTGCGTTTGCACACTTCACCGGCGAGGGCATCTGGTACTTCCCGTGGTACAAGCGCTACGGCAAGCTGTGGGGCTATCAGGGGACGAGCGAACTTGCCGGGCCGGAGGAGACCGTTGAGTCGATGCGACGGTCGACGCTCCGCGTCTTCCTCGCCGGGCTTGACATGCACGAGCCGGTGTTCCTCACGCAGACATACTCGCGGAACAAGCCGGTGCGCGACTGGTGGCTGCAGCACAAGCCGCTTCTGAACCGCATGGGGCGGCAGGACATTTTTGGTCCGCAGGTGCTGATCTACCGCCGCTCGCTCGCCTGCAAGGACGTGTTCGAGGCGCCGGTGCCGTCAATCGGGCACGAGGCCGGCCGCCGCGTCAACACGCCGTGGGATTGGGACATCGGGCGCGGCACACTGCAGTCGTTCGGCGCGTCCATGCTCTACGTCGATGACGACGGCATCTCCGCCGGGAAGATGTACGGTCACAAGGTCATGGTCGACTGCGGAAACGAGATCATGCCGGAGGAGCGGCTTGCGGAGATCGCCGAATGGGTGCGCGACGGCGGCACGTACGTGGCGTTCCCGTTCACGGGACGCTCCACCGAACTGTCAGGCGATTCGTGGCCGATTTCACAACTTGCCGGGGCGCGTGTCGCCAAGGAGCGTCCGCTTGGCGGAACGGTGAACTGGAAGGGGAAAGCCTACCCGGATTCGGGGCGTTCGCTCGATCACATCGGCCGCAACCGTGTGGAGTACTCGCTTGAGCTGGAGGCTGTCGGCGACTCCGGTGCGAAGCCGATTGCGTTCTACGAAAACGGCAAGCCCGCCGTGATGGAGCGTCGTATCGGACGCGGGCGCGTAATTTGGTTCGGAAGTTTCTTCTGGCGCGATGCCGCCGACATCGAGGGGCTTTGGATGCCGGGCGCGACGGAGACGGCATTCTGGCGCGATCTGCTTGACGAGGTCGGGTTCCCGCAGTCGCTCTGCGAAACGTCTGATTCGCTCGTGTGGGCGCAGCCGTACCGCTCCAACGACGGACTTGACGCCGTGACGTGCCTGTGCAACTTCAATAAGGAGGGCGAGCAGGAGACGACCGTGACGATGCGCGTCCCGCGCCGTCCGGCGCAGATTGTCGTCTACAGCGGCAAGGGCGTAGAGACTCCGAAGTTCGGCTATGCGGACGGGACGGCCACGTTCACGCTTCGTATTCCGGCGCAGGAGGTCGCGATGGTCAATGCGAAGGGCGTGTACGGGGCGGCGGACGCGCTTGCCTACTGGTGGCGCGAACAGCGCGTCGCCTGGCGCTCCTCGCCCACGCCGAAGCTTGACCTGGACAAGTACCGTCAGGGACGTTGGCAGGATCCGACGCAGGATCTGAAGACGGGGTGGCGGTTCGAGGACGGCCGCGAATGTGTGGCGGACTGGCTTCAGATATGGGGGCTTGAAAAGGGCAAGGGTGCGCGCATCAGCAAGACGTTCGACGTAGAGCAGGCAGCGGAGTGGTTCAAGGGCGGCCGCATCCATCTCGTCACTGGCGCATGGGTCGGGTCGAACTTCCTCTCACCGACGCGCATCCTTCTGAACGGCGAGGAGGTTGTCGCCAAGACTACGGCCTCCTACCTGAGCGTCGATGTCACGGAACGCCTGAAGAGGCGCGGAAACGTCCTCACGCTTGAGTTCGACGCGCCGACGGGGAAGGATGGGTTCACGGGCTTGATCGGATCGATCTTCCTCTACCACCGTTCGTCGGCGGATGTGTCGATGCCGTTCTCCGGGCTTCCGTACAGGCTGTACGCGCCGAAGTCCTGGGAGGGGAAATACCGCGTGTTCCTCCATGCCGAGACCGCGCCGGGGCGGCATCCGCCGCTTGGTGTGAAGGTCCGGTCGGTCGAGGCGCGGAAGCACCACCACAACTTCGGGCACGTCACGGATGTGGACATTACGTCGCTCCTGCGCTTCGGCGAGGACAACCTGCTGGAGCCGATTCGCGGCGACAAGGTGCCGACTGAGTTCCGCATCGAGCTTTACGAGGGAGACAGGCGTCCGTGACGCGGCGTGAATGAAAACGGACGAACAGCAAACTTGAAAAACGCATGAAACGACTTGCATCATTGGTTCTCCTGCTCGGCGCTGTCGCCGTCGCCCACGCCGCCGGTACGAAAGGAGAGGCGTCACGCGGCGAACTCCCTGCCCGCAACCTGCGCGGGTACGGGCGGACGGCGGCGAAGAAGACGGGGAACGCCGTCGAACTCAAGTGCGAAAACCGCGAGAAGGCGTATCTTTGGGCTGCTCGCTACGACCATGTCTATGCGGAGCATCGCGTCCGTCCCGGCGTCTACCGTCTGCCGGGCGGCGGCTGGACGCGGCTTGCGATTGATGGCAGCAAAATTTCCATCGTCTATTCGACAACCGAGCCGAAGGGTTCGCTTGCGGACGCTTTGCCTCGAATTCCCTCATTCCTGAACGAATGGGACGATGATACGTTCCGCTTCTACTATCGCGAGACGGCTACGCCGCCGACGGAGAACGGACGCAACCAGCCGTGGCAGACATACGACCCGCTCGGCGAATTCGAATGGGCGAAATCGTTCGGACACCCCGGCTTCGTCTTTTGGATGCACACGCAGTTTGGCGACTATTCATACGGAATGAACGAGGAGCGTTGGCGCTGGGCGAAGAAGATATGCGATGAATACGGTCTACCCGTCATTCTGAACACGAACGGCGACGAGGGAATGGCGATTGCCGACCTCTTCCGTGATTCGATGCAGATGGGTGCGCCCGGCTTCATCGGCTCGTACCACGGCCTTGGTATGCCGTCCCATCCCGGCGGCTCGTTTCCGAGCTGGGCAGACCGCGAGGCGCGTCGGCACATAAATCTCCGTCTTGCCCTTGGACTTGCGAAGCACAACGGCGACAATGTGATCGGCTTTCTTGAGCCGAACGGCGAACTTTCGCACGGGCCTCAGATCTACGTGTTCAACGAGTACGGTCGGGTGGCGGACGAGTCGTTTGCCCGCTTCACCGGCGAACCTGGGCGTCGACTGCCGGAAATCGCCGAGTTCGCCGGCTACGGCCCGGATGCGCATGACCTTTCGGGCGACTGGAAGTACCGCCGCGTGTCCTCCGGCCTCACGAACGCCTGGGAGGGCGTCGTGAGGATGCCGGGCGACGACAGGGCGCTGTTCCTCGAGAAGACGCCAGCAGAGTTCGAGCGCACGTTCACATACCGCAAGGCGGACGGCGCGAAGGTGTGGGCGTATGTGTGGGATCTTGACGACCGCATGGACAATACGATCCGCATGACGCTGAACGGACAGGTCGCGATTGAGGACAAGGCGCGGCACAACTTTGCGCACTGGATGGTCGGCGAGGTCTCCGCGCTTCTCCGCGACGGTGAGAATGTCGTTCGGCTTGAGCTGCCTCGTGGACAGTGCGGCTACAAGGTCTACCTGACGCGGGAAGAGCCGAAATTCTATCCCAACCTCTCCGATGCCGGCAACCGCCGCTGGGTGGATTTCTGCGCGTGGCAGCAGCGGATCCGGATGGAGGCCGTGGAGGACGGGCTGAAGACGATGCGGCAGGTCGAACCTGACAAGTCGATCGTGCAGATGGCTCCCGGCACGTACGCAAGTCCAATCCGTGAACTCGCCGCGAAATACGGCACACGCTTCCACGACACGGGTGGCATGGCGGTGTGCGACTACCGGATGCTGCCGCAGCTCATGCGCTCGAAGGGAATGCCGTTCAGTGTGGAGCCAGGCGGTCCTGCGAACGACGCAAGCGGTTTCCGTCGTCAGCTCTGGCACTGGCTCGAATCCGGCGTGAACGCCATCCACTACTTCATTCACGTCGGCGACTTCTGCTGGAATCCGTCGATGGACGGCGAGTTCCGCCGCCTGTGGCCGTTTCTGCGTCAGCTGGGCAGGTGGCGCATGGCGGATACGCCGGTGGCGACGCTCGTCGATTCGGAGATTGCGACGATCAAAGGCTATCCGTGGACGTATGCGGCGGGCGAGTCCTATCCGAGCGGCTACTGGGCATGGAAGTTCGATTCCGCCTGTGTGGACGACTTCCAGTTCGACTGTGTGACGCCGCACGACTTCCTTGACGGAAACGCGGCGACATACGGCTTCGTCATGGATACGAACTCGTCCGTGATGGAACCCGAACTGGCTGAAAAGATCGGCGACTATGTCCGGAGTGGCGGCACGTTCTTCGCGATGGTCGAGACCGGACGCAACACGAAGACTGCCCGCGACAGATGGCTGCTATCCGAACTTGCAGGGGTGAAGACGGAGATGCTTGAGTTCGGGAAGGGAGGCGTTCTCCATCCAATCGCCGACGACGTGGAGGTGCTGCAGCGGGAGAAGGACGGACGCATCCGCGCAACGGTGCGCAAGGTCGGCGCGGGGCGCATTGTCAGCTTCGCCTATCCGAACTCTCACTCCTGGGAGCATGAAATGCAGCAGATCCGCCAGGCTCTCTGCAAGTTTGCGAAAGGCAAGACGCTGCCGGTCGTTTCCGACCGCAACTGCGAAGTGCGGCACATGGTCTCGAACGACGGACTGTACGACGGATGGTGGGTGTTCTCACGCGCCCGCGAGAACGAGCGGCGACCGTGGTCCGTCAGGTTCCGCGACGGACGCGAACGCGAACTGACCGATCTTGTCACCGGCGGGAATACGGCTCCCGGCGGCGAGATGGAGCGGTTTGATTTCCGCATTCTCCGTTCATTGCGTGGCGAGAACGATCTGGCGGCGTGGCGTTGGGTCGAGAACCAGTTCGGCTATTGGCGCGGCGGAACGACGGTGGACGATGAATATCGCGCACGGCGCGACGCGCTTGTTGCGACGGACAGGCGCGAACTCTACCCTGACATGCTCGACCTCACGGCAGATTGGAATGTCGCGGGACGCAAGGCGGATTTGGCGCAGTGGCTCTATCCGCAGGAGATCGCGGAGACGAACTACATCTGCCGCAGGACTTTTACGGTGCCGTCCGACTGGAAGAACGGCGATGTGGAGCTTTGGGCGACAGGGATGTATCCGTTCCAGTTCTGCTCGGGGCTGATGACGGTAGAACTGAACGGAAAGCAGATCCTGCACGAGCCGAACATTCACAACAGGCGCGGAATCACGGGACTTGCCTTGCCGCTCGCGGCGGGCGAGACGGCGGAACTCGCCATCAAGGTGCGCGGCGACACGCATCCGCGTGTGCGCGGATTCGGCGGACCTGTCTATCTGCATTTCCGTCCCAAGCCCAAGGCATCGTTCGATCTGTCTGGTGAATGGAAGGCGTATCGGACGGCCTACGACGCCGCACCGGCTCCGGTCGCCGTGCCGATGGCGAAGCGGATGAAGGACACGTTCATGCTTGGACGCAGATTCACGCTGCCGGAGGCATTCCGTGCTGGCGGGCGCATCGCCATCGACTTCCAGTCGGCGCACGATGCGCTTGGCGGCGTGATCGTCAACGGAAGGTATCTCCGCCGTCACCATCACGTCTTCGGCGACAGGACTACGCTCGACGTCACGCCGTTCGTGAACAGGATGGGCGAGAACGAGATCTTCCTCGTCCACCTCACCGGCTCACGCGACTGCGAACTCCTCCGCGTTGCGGTCATACTGAAATGATGTTGCCATCCCTTTGAGATTCAGACTTGGCAATGCGTTTTTGCGAGTATGGTATAATGGTTCACCAAAATGTCTGGCGCGATGACGACAACCGAGCCGTTGCGCGATATTCTTCGCATTTTCTGCGCATCCCAGTCTGAAAGGAACCTGACAATGAATTTGAAAGACGAAATCCGCAAAGGTGAATCCCATGCGCTGGAGTTTAAGCGGACGCCAAACGAAGATGCGGCAAAATATCTCAAGACAGTCGTAGCGTTCGCAAATGGCAAGGGTGGACGCATCCTTTTTGGCGTTGCCAATGACCGAACTGTCATTGGAATTCCTGATGGCGAGATTTTTCAGGTAATGGATGCGATAACCGATTCGGTGGCAAATGGCTGTTCGCCGCAAATTCCGATGGACGTAAGTATCGAGCGCATTGATGACAAGTCTGTGATTGCCCTGGAGGTATTTGCGGGAACGCATTGTCCGTATTACCTGAAATCTGAAGGTGAGAAGAACGGCGTCTACTTGCGGATTGGCGCAACTACGCGCTTGGCGGATGACGCCGCATGGCATGATCTTGCAATGGAAGGGACTGGGCGCAGTTTCGATCGCGAGCCATGTCCCAAGGCAAAGATTGACGATGCACACGTCAAGTCGCTTTGCTCGAAGATGTATCGCATTGCAAGACGAAACTGCGGCAATGACACTGAAAAACGGACAGTGAAGCGCGTTACGGAGCGCCAACTTGAATCATGGGGCGTCATTTCGCGTGTTCGCGGCAAATTGATTGGGTCAAAGACTTATGCCATGTTGGTTGGCGACAAGGCTTTCACCCTTCGTATCAGATGTGGCGTGTTCAAGGGCGACACAAAAGCCGTATTTGTCGATCGTCGCGAGTTTGCCGGACCTCTATGCGAACTGATAGACAAGGCACATGAGTATGTCCTTTCAAAGATTAACGTCGGGATGAGGATTGTGGGAGCGCAGAGGCATGACGTCTATGAGTTGCCACCCGCATCTATTCGCGAATTGATTGTCAACGCTTTTGCACATCGCAACTATTTCGACCATGAAGTGCCGATTTTCATAGCAATCTACGACACTCGCGTTGAGATCACATCGCCTGGTGGGTTGCCTCGCGGGCTTACCGTAGAGAAGGCGATGTCTGGATGTTCGAAAATTCGTAATCGCGCAGTTGCATCCGTACTGGCGTACATGAAGTATGTCGAGGGGTGGGGGAGCGGATTCTTGCGTGTGTCGTCCGCTTTCTCGGATTATGGGCTTGCGCCGCTTGAGGTTATTGACGATGTCGTGGATGTCAGGGTAAACGTTCGTAGACCACAGGCCAATGCCGGGTCGAAGAATGGTGGCAGGCTGTCGTCCCGTCTGGGCGCGACAGTAAGTGAGACAGTAAGTGAGACAGTAAACGCGACAGTAAACGCGACAGTAAGTGAGACAGTAAACGCATCGCGGGACGCAATTTCCGATTCCATTGTAGAGGCAATTCAGTCAAATCCCGGAATCCGTCGCCCGGGTCTTCTGTCGCTTTTGCCGCATATAAAGCGCGGAACATTGACGCGGCGGCTTTCTGGGCTTTCGGATTTCGTCGAGTTTAGGGGTTCGCCGAAGACGGGAGGCTATTATTGTATCGTCAATTACAAGAAGAGAGGAGAGGGTGTCCATTAATGCAGAAGGCAATGAAAAGACCAGTTGGAACATCCCTGCTTGTCGGAGCGGCGCTTTGCTGCGCGTTGCCGTGCGCGGCGATGGGCGAGATCGCCCAGGAGGACTACGCCAGGTGGGTTGATCCTTTTGTCGGAACGGTCGGCGAGGGCAATACGTTTCCGGGGAGCTGCCATCCGTTCGGGCTGGTGCAGGCCAGCCCCGACACCGGCACGAAGGTGCACTGCTCCGGCTACAAGTACGACGACACGGTGATACGCGGATTTTCGCAGACGCACCTGAACGGCACGGGGCGCCAGGCGATGGGCGACGTGCTGATCCTGCCGTTCTCCGACGAGTGGAACGACGCGGCGGCGTTCTCGCCGTTTTCCCACGCAACGGAAGTCGCCTCCCCCGACTACTATGCGGTAACGCTCGAACGCGGCGGAATCCGCTGCGAGGCGACGACGACGAAGCGCGTGGCCTGGTGGCGTTTCACGTATCCGAACGGCGCGGCCAAGAAACTGTACGTGGACGGCAACGCGATGCTGATGCAGCCGTACAACCTCAAGTTCGGCACGCGCCTCCTGGGGGCGTCGTCCGCGCTCCTGCCAGACAAGGCAGAGATTCGCGGCTTCAAGCACGGACGCGGCTGGTCGCCATACAAGCTTTACTACTCGCTGACCTTCAGCCGCGCATGGACGGCGGCTAAGACCCTGCCGGCGGACGCCTTTGACGGCGCGGGCGAACGGTACGTCCTTGAGTTCGGCGGCGAGGAGCCGGTCGAGGTGCGCATCGCGCTCTCCGTGGTGTCCGAGGACGGCGCAGTCCGGAACCGTGACGCCGAGACAATGGGCGAGACGTTCGAGACTGTGCGGGCGGCGAACCGCCGGGCGTGGAACGGGCTGCTGGGACGTCTGACGCTCGAAAAGGGGACGGACGAGCAGAAACGCAGCTGGTACACCGCGCTCTATCACCTCTTCATCCAGCCCAACGAGCAGACCGATGTAGACGGACGCTACCGCACGGCCGACGACCGCATCGCCACGGCGAAGCGGGGGCATTACTCCACGCTCTCGCTTTGGGACACCTTCCGTGCGGCGCATCCGCTCTACACACTGCTCTGTCCGGAGCGCATCGGCGGATTCGTGGACTCCATGCTTGCCGTCGGACGTGACCACGGGCATCTGCCCATGTGGACGATGTGGGAAAGCGACGACCACGGCATGATCGGCATCCATTCCATTCCGGTCATCGTGGACGCCTGGGCGAAGGGTTTCCGCGACTTCGACGCGACGGAGGCCTTGCGCCTGATGGTGAAGTCCATGGTCGGCAACGACGGCGAGAATCCGGTGAACGCCTGGAACGCCTACTGGGAGAACGGCTATTTCCCGTACAAGTCCGGAGTCTTCGACACACACCTGTCGCCCGGCGGCAGTGTGTCCCGTACGCTTGAGTTCGCTTACGACTGGTGGTGCATTGCGCATTTCGCCGGGCTGTTGGGAGACGTGCGGACGCAGCGCGAGGCGCAGAAGTGGGCGGATTGCTGGCGGAACGTCTTCGACGAGAAGACCGGCTTTGCGCGTCCCCGTGCACCGAAGATTCCCGATGGCGGCACATGGCGCGAGCCGTTCGATCCGCGTCTGCCGCGTGTGCCGGGTGCGTTCTGGGGCGACTACACCGAGGCGAACAGCTGGATCTACACGTGGCACGTGTTCCAGGCGCCGGACGCGCTTGCGGCGGCGATGGGCGGGCGCGAGAAGACGATTGCGAAGCTGGACGAGTTCTTCTCGACGCCGCCGATGCGCGGCAGCTACAACCGTGACGAGGGCGGCGCATCCGAAGACGGTCGCATCAAGGACGGGCAGATCGGGCAGTACTGGCACGGAAACGAGCCGTCGCACCACATCGCCTACTTCTATTCGCTTCTCGGCACACCTGAGAAGACGGCGAGGCTCGTGCGGGCGATCTGCCGTGACGCCTACCAGGCACGGCCCGACGGGCTGTGCGGTAACGACGACTGCGGACAGATGAGCGCCTGGTATCTGTTCTCGATGATGGGCTTCTATCCGTTCAACCCCTGCGACGACGGCTACGTCGTCGGCGCACCGCAGGCGGAGGAGATGCGCCTCTCGCTGCCGGGCGGCAAGTCGCTCAGGATCGTGGCGAAGGGACTTTCCGAAAAGGCGTTCTGCGTGACGCGCCTGACGCTCAACGGCGAGGAGATCAAAGGCCCTCGGATTCCGCACGACCTTCTGATGCGCGGCGGCGAACTCGTCTTCGAGATGGGCGAGACCAGATGATGACCACCGAGGAATGGGCAGATCCGTTGTGGATGCCGGTTGACGGCTGACAATCCGGACGTAATTTGGCTACCTCCAATTTTGAGAAAAATGCAGTTGGGGGGTAGAAAAAAAAATGGTTTTGGTACTATTCTCTCCGTTGCGCGTTTAGTCCTCATGCAAGGCTGACGCCAAAGTGCTTTGGCACTTCGCCAAGAAAGGAAACGGAGATGAAAAAGGGTTCGGTCGTTCTGGTCAAGGGAGCGGTGTCGCTCTCGTGTTTTGCCGTTGCGGGCTTGCTGTGTGCGGGCGATGTCCCGATTGTCACAGATGTTGCGATGGAGCAGAATTCGCGGAAGGTGACAGTCACATATAGCCTGACGGGTGCGCCAGGCATTGTCACACTGGATTTCGAGACAAACTTCGTCGATGCCGCCGGCGTGACCGGATGGGCGTCGATCGGCGGAAAGAACATCGGATACGTGACCGGCGACGCCTACCGCATTGTACAGCCGGGCGAAGGAAGAAAGGCATACTGGGCGGCGGAGAAGTCGTGGCCGGGACGGCGCATCGTCGCGCCGGACAGGATTCGCGCCGTCGTCCGCGCCGTCGCAACCAACACACCGCCGGACTACATGGTCTGCAACCTGATAGACGGGACGCGGTTCTACTACGATACCGTCGAGCAGCTGCCGGGCGGGATAGACTCGGACGACTACCGCAAGCATCTGTTCGTGATGCGGAAGATCCCTGCCAAGGGCCAGACGTTCCGGATGTGCACCGCCACCTCGCAGCCTGGATATAATTCGTATTATGACACCCCGCATCTCGTAGGTTTCACGCATGACTACTACATGGGGGTGTTCGAGGTCACGCAATGGCAGTGGCAGCGAGTCATGAATGTGAATCCGAGCGCAAACCAAGGGGATCTGCTGCCGGCGGAATCGTTCAACCCCGTAGAAAAGCTTTTTGGCGGCTACAACCCTGAGCCGATAAGTGAAACTGAAGACAGCTATGAGGTGGGCAGCAGCGGGTTTGTCGCGAAGATGCGTACGCTAACCGGTCTTGGAACATATCTCCATGCGCCAACCGCCGCACAGTGGGAGTTTGCCTGCCGGGCAGGGACTGTTACGCAGTTCAACGACGGGACGGATTATACAAGCGATGCGTCCGAGATGAATTCGACGCTGACGAACATCGCCCGCTATGCCGCAAACTCGATTGTGGTTGGAGCGGATGGCGCGGCGACGTCGAACGGTGCGATACGAGTTGGAAGCCTTTTGCCCAATGCGTTCGGACTCTACGACATGCACGGCAACGTTGCCGAATGGTGTCGGGATCATCGTGCTTGGGATGGAATGAAGAGCTACAGCGACCCAACCCGCGTCTACATCGATCCTGCGGGGCCGACAAATGACGCACCGGATTTCATTCCAACGCATTACGAGAAGCGCGGCGGCGGATGGACGAGCACCGCCGAAGCCTGTCAGAGCGGTTGGCGCCAAGGATCGAACAACTGCTGGGTGATGGATCGGACAGCCATCGGTGCGCGTCTCTGCTACACGATTGTTGAATGACGGGAGACTGACGCCATGAAACGCAGATTGTCCTTATGCCTGCTCATGCCGGCGATAGCCGCTTCGGCGGTTGATCCGACGGTGAGCGATGTGTCCATAAAACAGGAAACCGCAGCGAGACGCATCGAGGTCGGCTACACGCTTTCGGGTGCGCCCGCAGTCGTGACGGTTGCGTTCAGCACGAACACCGCCTCCGATGCATCTGGTGAGTGGATTCCGTTGTGTACATCAAACGTATCAACAGAAGTTGTGGGCGATGCGTTCCGCGTGGTGGGAACGGGAGACCGCAAGATATACTGGCTGCCCGACGGAGATTTTGCGCACATTGATGCCGGGGCCGTCAAGGCGGAAATAAAGGCCTGGCCAACGAACAATCCGCCGGACTACCTTGTGTGCGACATTGTTTCGGGCGCCAACTGGTACTACGAGGATGTCGGGCAGTTGCCGGGTGGCATTGATTCGGACGACTACCGCAAGCACCTGTTTGTGATGCGCAAGATTCCGGCAAGGAACAAGACATGGTGGATGTGCGCACAGCCGACATCCGCCGGATACGACTCGTCACGAGAGTGTCGTCATCAGGTGATGCTCACAAACGACTACTACATGGGGGTGTTCGAGGTCACGCAATGGCAGTGGAAGAACATCAGGGGGGCGGGCAGTTCGTTCACCTTCCCGGTGGATGGAGACATGCGGCCGTTTGAAGGCAGCATTCCGGCCGACACCGTGTGGAGCGGCAATCAGGTCTGGCCCACGAATTCAGCGGGAGCGACGGTCTACACGGCGAGTGACTTGTGCTTCATCGGTGGACTTCGCAGCCGCACGGGTCTCGGCGAACGGCTGTTCTTGCCAACTGAGGCGCAGTGGGAGTTTGCCTGCCGGGCCGGACAGGA
Source organism: uncultured Lentisphaeraceae bacterium (assembly GCA_964567665.1). Taxonomy (GTDB): domain Bacteria; phylum Verrucomicrobiota; class Kiritimatiellia; order RFP12; family UBA1067; genus UBA1731. The sequence continues at coordinate 32,921 of CAZMNN010000001.1, read as the reverse complement.
TCATGACTTCAATGATGGCGGCGATGTCCTGTCACAAGAGGAGACCACGAACCCGCACCTTGATCTGCTGGGACGCTACGCAGGGAACGGCGGCGTCTTGGGCGGCGGTGCGGAGTTCCTGTCCGGGCCGAGCAACGGAACCGCCCGTGTGGGAAGCTATCTTCCGAACGCATTTGGCCTGTATGACATGCACGGCAACGTCTCAGAATGGTGCATCGACCTTTACAATATATGGGGAAGCAGGATTCCGCTTGGCTGGGACAGCGGCGAGATTCAGGTTGAGCCGCTTGGCGATTCAGTTGACGATATCGGACACGGCACATGGCGGTGCGCCAGAGGCGGGAACTGGTCGTCGCCCCCATCCGCCTGCCGCGCATCCGACCGAAGCGTGGCTTTCCAGTTCTGGCAAAGCGGTTGCGTGAAGTACTGCGGATTCAGAATGTGCCTAACGTTGTCCGGCGGCGATGGACAGCCTTCAGTCGCATCCGCCACAGCCACCGGAATCGCCACTGCGTACGGCTCATTTCGGTCTGACGCAGGAATCGAGTTGTTCGACAGCCGCTTCGAGAGCTTCGGCACTGGTGAGGCGACGTCGTTCCGCTCGGAGAAGTTCGGTTCTGTTTTCTCGATAAGGTAAGGTTACGAATGGGTATCTCAACGATGTTCTCACGCATTGATCTGGTAAAGGCGATCTGCGCAACATTCCTTTTTGCGTTCTCGGCGGCTGTTGCAGATGAAAGGATCGTGAACGGTTCGTTTGCCGCCGAATCAAGTGGCTGGTCGATATATCGCGGATGCGTGGATGCCGCCGTTTCCCGCGACAGAACGGGCTGCAGTCTTCGCCTTGAGTTCTCGGACGGAATGAAGGGACAGGCGATTGCGCACCAGAAGGTTGCGTTGAACCAGGATGAGGCGGCCCCGTTTGCATATTCCGTCTGGACGAAATGCGAAGGGCTGCCGCAGGAGGCCGTGCCGTCGCATGACAACTTTGGAATCGAGCTGTGCGTCAACTACCGGGATGGCGGAAGCCAGTGGATTTCGACGAAGCGAGCGCCGGGCGTGGGCACACACGGATGGGAGCGACTGGCCGGACACTTCGTGCCGCCGAGGGCCGTGAAGGAGGTCATCTTCTATGCTCGGCTGAGGCTCAACGGAACAGCCTGGTTCGACGAGTTTTCCCTCGATTCGTTTGCGCCGCCGCGAAACGACCTTCCGGGATGCGCACTCAAGGAGGAGGCGGGCACGTTCGTCCTTGAGAACGGCTACGTGCGCCTTGTCTTCGAACCGGCGAAAGGCGGCACCTGCCGGGAATTCACGGTGAAGGCCACGGGCATCAATTACGCAGGAGACCTTCATCCCAACGCCCGGCTCTTCACAGACAGGTTGCGTGTAGGCGGCAAGTCGTACGACCGTGTCTACCGTGCGGAGGTTCTGCGGAACACGCCGGAAGAAGCCGCGCTGCGCCTGTCGCTTACAGCACCTGAAGGATATCCGTTCCTTGAACTGTCAAAGACGTTTCGCATCACGTCCCGTTCGGCGGCGCTTGACTGCACGTATTCCTACCGGAACCTGCCGGAATCCATGGCCGCACAGGTCTTTGAGCCGTATTTCCGCAACGGAATGGCCGCGTTCAAGCGTCCGGGACAACGCTATCTCGTCCCGACGGCAAAGGGTGTCCGTCGAATCGGCCCGACGGGCGGCAACATGCCGGTGACGGACGCGGTCGCCGGATGGGTCGCGGCGGCGGACGGCGCGGGCGGCACTCTCGTCTGTGAATTTGACTATTCACGGCTCGCATCCGAATACTTCTGGCTCGGCGGCGTGGACGATACTACGGCGGAATGGACGTTCCAACCTGTTGAGGTTGCCGCCGGCGGAAAGTTCGAAACAACGCTAACCCTGTACCCGGCAACGGGAATGAAACGCCCCGACGGCGCGGAGAACGGCATCTGCGCCTCGTTTCCGGTCGGCGACGATGGAAATGTCTCCGTCGAACTTATGGCGGCGAAGCGTTATCTTGTGGAGGCTGAGATTGAGCTTATCAGGGCGGACGGCTCTACGCAGACGGTTTCGCGCACGGTTCAGCTTGCGCCGGATGCGTCGGTTCGGATACCGCTTGGCGCAAAGGCAAAAGGCCTGAAGGTGGTGCGTGTTGTCGCCAAGGAATCCGGTCGTGCCGTGTTTGAGGCGGAGCGTCCCTTCGCGTCCGACGTCAGCGTCAAGCCAAGAAAGGCAAAGGCGAAGCCGGCCGAACTGAAGCCGTTCGAGCTTACGCTCTCCGAAGAGCTTGTCACGCCGCATACGGCATGGATGAAGCCGTACGCCGGCGGCAAACTGAAGGTGTTTTTCCTTGTCGATCTGCGCCAGGCGCGTGAAGTCGTGGAACTTGCCCAGCGCATGGATCTCGACCACCGCGTCATCCGCATTGCCGACCACCGCGAC
>CAZMNN010000001.1:0-30403 GCA_964567665.1 uncultured Lentisphaeraceae bacterium | reverse complement strand
GCAGGAGCTGTCGCGTCCGCTCGACGCCATCGTCATCGCCGGCAATCTCTGGCGGCACGTCGACGCGGCGAACCGCGCCACGATTGCACGACTGGCCGCATCCGGCGTGGGACTCGTGGAAATCGGAATGAAGCAGCCGATCGTGCCGGACGCCTCGCCCGACACCGCCGGGACACAATACATAAAGTCTGCCATTGACGATGTGCTTCTGCCGTACGGCGCGAATCGTGTTGCGGCGTTTTCCGGCGGGAAGACGCGGACAGCCCGAATCAACCATCCGGCAGACGGCGGGCTGACGCCGACCATCCCGTACGACAAGCCGGAGCCGCCTTTCAGGTATCAGGACTATTCGCTGGGCATCCTGGCCCGTGCCGTCGCATGGGCGGCAAACCGCGTCGTTCCTGTGCCGTCTGATGCCAAGCGGTGCGTGGAGACGGTCGACGTCCCGGGCGGCGGAATGAAGATTGTCCATACGTTTTTCCGCGACAGCGAGGGGCGCGTCTGCGACTGGTCTGCAAAAGCCGAGGGTCAGCCTGCCACGGGTGCGCCGTCGGCACGGAAGGTGGCGCGTCTTTTCCCGGAAGACGGAACGTACAGGATGCCGTTCGCCGTTGGCGAGAGCTTCTACCGCAGTGCGCCCAGACGGTATCTGAACCCGCTTCGCTTCAGCCAATACAAGGCTATCGGCGTAAACGAACTGCGGTACTGGCATTCAGAGGACAAAAGCCCGTTCTTCGACGAGGCGCGTCAGATGGGATTCCGCATGAATTTTCCTCTCACCGGTACGCATCTCTGGAAGTTCACTGAAGAATTCTCCGAGCCATATGCGAAGACAAAAGACAGGCGCTATCTCTGCCGAAAGCCCTGCTTCAACGATCCGGAATACATCGCCACCGACAGCGCACGGATCGAGAAGCGCATCGAGGAGCGGCGGCGCTACGATCCGGTGAGCTTCGACTGCGGCGACGAGAACTCGCTCACGCTTTGGGGAACGTCGTTCGATTTCTGCTTCTCGAAGCATACGCTGGCGGCGGAACGCAAGTGGCTTCGCGAGACATACGGCTCACTTGAGAAGTTGAACGCATCGTGGAGGACTGCGTTCTCCTCCTGGGATGAAGTGACGCCGCTCACCACTGACGAAGCGCTTGCCACACATTCCAAGGATCGCCAATGGGCGGCATGGGCGGATCACCGGCGGTTCATGGAGCTTACGTACTGCGGCTATTTCCGTTCGGTGAAGTCGGCTATCGACGCCAAATGTCCCGGTGTGCCGCTTGACATGTCCGGCACCCAGCCGCCGAACGGGTACACGGGAATGGACATGTGGCTGCTCTCCGACGCAATCGGAGTGTGTGCCGCGTATGACCAGGAGAACTTGGCCGAGATCGTCCGCTCATTCAGACGGCCTCTCATCAAGCCGTGGTACGGGTATGGCGCCTCCGGACCGAACGTCGAACGCAGGGTGTGGTTTGATGCATTGCGTTTCAGAAACTTTGGCGTATCCTATTTTGATGGTCTGAACGTTCTGAATCCCGACTTCACCGTTCCGGATCAGGTGAAGGAGCTGTCCTCGGCTCTTCGTTTCTTCATCGACGGCGGCGCCGCGCTGCTGAAAACGCTCGATGAGCGTCCGCAGGTGTTGATTCACTATTCCCAGGCATCCATCCACGCCGCGCAGATCGAGAAGCGATACGACTCATTCCTTGCCGCGCGCGCGGTGTGGTGCAAGTTGCTGGACGACATGAACATTTCCTACCGCTTTGTCGCGTATGGAGAGATCGAGTCCGGCGAACTCCGGAACACGACGGCGCGAGTGCTCATCCTGCCGGAGTCCTCTGCAATCTCGGAGAAGGAGGCCGCCGAGATGCGGGCGTTTGCCGCCAACGGCGGATGCCTCGTCGGGGACAGACTTTCGGCGACGCACGACATCCACTGCAATCTGGAGGTCGTAGGCGCACTTGACGATCTCTTTGCGTCCGGAAAAGGGGCGGTGCGCATCGACCGTGTGCTGCCGCAGTACAATACGCTGCGCATGACGGAACGCACCGTCGCGGAGGCGGTGGCGTACCGGGATTCGATTGCCGCAAAATTCTCGAGTTTCCTGCCGGATGTCGGCGTGAAATACAGGTCGAACGGCATCACGGGCGTGAGGACGTTCACGCTGTTCCCCTGTGATGGCGGAGAGAAGATGTATCTTGGCTTTGTGCGCGAAGGAGAATCCAACGGGTCGGACGGCATCACGCAGGTGTCGTGGCCGGGGATGAGAACCGTGCGGAATCTTCGCACTGGCGAGAATTTGGGCCGACGCAGCGAGATGACGGTCACGCTGGAGCCGTACCAGGCGGCGTTCTACGAACTTTCAAGGTAGGTCAGCATTTCATGGCGGCGGATTGTGCGATGTCCAATTCCGCCGCCGGACACGCCGCTGTGCGGCTCACTGGTTTCTGACGATTGCGTGTGACAGCACGGCGAGCGACTGTGCGAGATCCACATTCTGCACAAGAACGCCGTCAGGCACCGACAGCTGCACGGCGGTGAAGTTCAGGATGCCCTTGATTCCGGCATCGACAAGCGCATCTGCGCAATCCTGTGCGGCAAGGCTCGGCACCGCGAGAATCGCAAGTTTGAGCTTCAGCCGCTTCACGAGGTTCTTGAGGTCTTCCATCGGATGAACCTTGACGCCGTGTATGGAAACGCCCTGAAGCTGCTTGTCGGAGTCGAACGCTGCCGCGACGGAAAGATTCTGCTCCTCGAATCCGGAGTAGCCGAGAAGGGCGCTGCCGAGCGAACCTACGCCGATCAGCGCGGCATCCGTCGCATTGTCCCAGCCCAACGTACGGTTTATGGCCTCGCAAAGCTCCTTGGCGGGATATCCCCTGCGGGGTCTTCCCGGCACACCGGCCATTGCGAGATCCTTGCGCGTGAGCACGGTGTCGAGGCCGAGGCGTTCGGCGAGCACATAGCTTGAAATGTACAGCTCACCCTCGGCCATCAGCTTGTTGATGGTGCGAAGATACAGCGGGTAGCGTCGTATTGTCGGCAACGGCAGCGAGTTTTCACGTGCAACATCCATGCGCCGTATTATACCACAGAAGCATTGTCGTTGGGATATGCTACAATACACGGCGTTATGACGAATTTCAAGTTGACTGATGCCGAAGCGGAGAAAGCCCATGCGGATGCTCCGAAGTGGTTTTGGCGCGTCTCGTCCGCGTTGTGCAGGACAGGACGGCGGCAGATGCGCATCGCATGGTTCTCGGCCTTCACAGCCGCGTTTGCGGTGCTTGTCGCGTTCGTATTCTGGGGAACGTGGTCGTGTGATGCGGCGCCTGTCATGCCGGACTGCGTCACCGTTCATCCGACAGCATGGATGGATGTCTTTCGAGATGTCTTGCGGAAATTCATGTCTACCGGCAAGTTCGTTCCGAGCGACATTCTTTGGGATGGTCTTTTCGTCTCTCCGTATTTCTGCCAGGAACTGAAGTACGCCGTCGCGCTCTACTGCGCGGGGTTGGGGCTTGCGTATTTCTTGCGTGGACGCGGTCTGTCGCGTCTGGCGTCCTACGGCGCGGGGTTGCTGTTGGCGTTCTGCGGCTACTGGGCATCACTTTTCTCCGCCGGACACGGCGGCTGGTTCATCTGGATGACGTATGGCGTCTTTGCGTTCGGGCTGGCCGACCGGGCGGTGCGCAAGGGTAAGTTGAAGAACTGGCTGCTTCTCGGCGCGTGTGCCGCATGGGGCAGTTTCTATCAGCCTGACCTCTGGCTGCTCTTCACGGCGCTGACGGGGCTTTATTTCGTCTGGTGCTGTGTGCGTGAGCGGAAGTTCCCGTGGAAGGGTGCGCTGCTTGCGGCTGTTGCGTTCGTTGTGATTGGTGCGCCAAGCTTTCGTTCGGCGCTTGTCAATGACCTCAAAGGCCGCGACGCGCAGATTGCCTCCGGAGAGACGGTCTCCGCCGCGTCGGACAGTGACGAGGCGGAGAAGCGCTGGATCTTTGTCACGAACTGGTCGCTGCCGCCGGCGGAAGTTGCGGAGTTTTTCATTCCGCGCCTCAACGGCGACACAAGCTGTCCGCTCACGCTTTCAATCGGCGCACAGACGGGGTCGGGGGTAACGCCTTACACGGGTGCGCTTGGACGTCCGAAGGGGGCGGCGAGCGGCAACTACCGTCAACATTCGCTCTATGTCGGTTTTGTGACGTGTCTTCTTGCGCTTGCGGGTGTCGTTCTTGGCTGGCGCAAGCCGGATGCCCGTTTCTTTGCGGTCGCGGCAGTTGTCTTCTGCCTCTTCTCGCTGGGGCGGTATTGCGAGCCGGTGTATCGTCTTGTCTATGCGCTGCCGTTTGGCGACTATCTGCGAGCGCCCGTCAAATGGCATCATTTGACGGAGTTCTGCCTGTGCGTTCTTGCGGCGTATGGCATTGAAGGGCTGCTCGGTCTATCCTTCATGAGAGGAAGGCGTGGGCTTCTGCTTGCAGGGGCGATTGTGCTGATCGGTGCGTTCGACCTTGCGCGTATCGATCGGTTCTATTGCGCCCCTGTCGATCTGCGGCGTGTGCGCCAGACGAACAGCGAGATGCAGATGAACGTACTTCGTCGTGAGGATTTCTCCAATCCGCAGGTGGCGGAGATGGTGCGGCGCGACGCGGTCGTCTCGCTCGCGCACTATCTCGGAAACCCAAACCTGTACCTTGTCGAAATCCTGACGCCGCGCAAGCCGTCGCATGAACCGCTGCCGCCGTTCGGCACAGCAGCAGCTTTTGGCGTTCTGTCGCTGATAGGAACGCTTGCCGTGGCAGGCGGTTGTGCGCTCGGTTGCCGCCGGGGGGGGGGGGGGGCTGACGCATGAAGAAGACCCTTTCCGGCGTCATTCCATGCTACAACGAGGCAACCACGTTGGGGGGGATTGTCGCGGCCGTGGAGGGGCTTGCGTCGGACGGCCTCGCGATGGAAGTCCTGATTGTCGATGACTGTTCGACGGACGGAAGCCTGGCTGTCGCCGAGACGCTGGCGGCGGCGTCCACGTCCGTGCGTGTTCTGCGCCACTCGTCCAATCAGGGCAAGGGCGCGGCGCTCAAGACCGGCTTTCTGTCTGCGACAGGTGATTTCGTGTGCGTTCAGGACGCGGATCTCGAGTACGATCCGCAGGACTTCCTGAAGATGCTGAGGCCGCTTCTCGCTGGCGAGGCGGATGTCGTCTTCGGTTCGCGCTATCTGCAGCAGCATGAGCGTCGTGTCCTGCGCTGGTGGCATTCAACGATGAACAAGTTTCTGACGCTCTGCTCAAATGTCGCCTCCGACTTGGCTCTGACGGACATGGAGACGTGCTACAAGATGTTCACGCGAGAAGTGATGCGCGAGATTGCGCCGCATCTGCAGGAGCGGCGCTTTGGCTTCGAGCCGGAGTGCGTGGCCGCCGTGGCGCACGGTATGCGGCAGAAGGGATGGCGCGTGTGCGAATGTGCGGTGCGGTATCGTCCGAGGACGTTCCTCGACGGAAAGAAGATCGGCTGGCGCGATGGCGTTCGTGCGCTGTGGTGCATTCTCCGCTACAATCTGCTGGTGCGCAGATGAAAAAAGTCTGCATTGTCTGCGCGGCCATCTTCGTGGCAGGTTTTGCCGGCGTTCTTGCGTTGACGTGCTTTTCTCCGCCGGCCGGACACTACGACTTCAGCCTTCGGATGAACGAGCTGGCATGTGTGCGTCAACGGATCAATCCCTATGACGTCTGGAGCGAAAAGGTTTCCCTTCCGCCGTATTATCCGAACACGCATGAGGGCGCTCCGCCGAGCGGCTGTTCGCGTCAGGTGAACGCCTATGCGCCGTGGGAATACGTCGTCATGCTGCCGTTCTCGTTCATGTCCGAGGGCGTGGCATGGACGGTCTACTGCGGGGTGATGGGGCTTTCGTTCCTGCTGTTGCTCGCTCTTCCGTGGCGGGGGAGGGCGGGGAACGACGAATTCTTGCCGTCCGCCGTCGCGCTGCTGGCCGTCGCCTATCCGATCTGGTCGAATGTGTCCGTCGGAAATTTCGCCTTGCCCGTCCTGGCGGCTTCTGTGCTGCTGGCGTGGTCGCTCAATCGCGGGATGGACACGCTGGCCGGCTTCTGCTGGGCGGTTGCCATGCTCAAGCCGCAGATAGCCTTGATCTTCGCGATTCCGCTGCTCATGCGCCGCCGGTGGCGCACGATCCTCGTCGCGGGGGCGGCGTGTCTGCTGCTGTCGGTCGGAGCCGCCATCCTGTGCCGGGCCTCGGTCGTGGACATGCTTCTCCAGGGTCCGGCCGCAAACACGGGCTTTTTCTTCGGCTGCGGGACGTGGCCGTATTTTCTCTGCTCGCCGGAGACGGTTGACGGCGACATCCGGGCCGGGCTTCTGGTCGGCGCGGCGGTCTGCGTGGCGCTGACGGCACTCGTTCGGCGCGAGAAGGACTGGTTTGTCTTCCTGATGCCGGCGGCGATCACATCCTGCTGCTGGACGTACACGCAGGCCTACAGCCATGCGATGGGCTGGTTTGTGGCGTTCGCGCTGTTGCGCGCGCTTCTGCGCCATCCGCAGTCGCGTGTGCTTTGGGCGTTGTCCGCGCTGTCCGCCTGCTCGCTTTCGCGTGCGCTCCTTGCGTGGCACGGGGCTGTCGCGTTCATGGGCGGGACGTTTCCGCTGTCGGACGTTGCGTTCCGTTGCTGGGACTCGCTAAACTCGACGCTGTCGCTGTGCCTTGCCGTCGCGCTGTGCGTCTATCTGCGGCGGACGAGGCCAGCCGAAATCATGGAGTGAGTTTCAAAGAAGATGCCAATGGCTGTCTGATTCCCGACTGTCGCTGATCACCACGCAGATTGCGTTGAGGATTGGCAGTTTGCAGGTGTTTTTTCGATGCGTCCAACAGGCTGGAGTTGTGGTATAATCATGCGCTCAAGGAGATGACCTTGTAGCCATGGCGAAGATAAAGCTCACAAAGACGGAGCTGAAGGCTCAGACGGACGCCCTCAAGCGGTTCCAGCGGTTTCTGCCGATGCTGCAGCTCAAGAAGCAGCAGCTTCAGGCGGAGATCGCCGGAATAGTGCAGAAGGCGGATCGCGTCTCCGAGCGTGAGATGGAAGAGCGCAGGGCTCTCGATTCCTGGATCGGCCTTCTTGCCGATGGCGGAGAGGAGCTGCTTTCAGGACTTGTCAAGGTGAAGTCCGTAAACACCGGCACCGCCAATATTGCCGGTGTTTCGATTCCTGTGTTCGAATCCATAGACACCGATGTGGGCGAGATCGACGCCTGGGCGACGCCTGCATGGACTGAAGATGCCGTAAAGGCGCAGACCGCAATTCTTTCGCTTCGCTGCGAGAGGCTTGTGCTTGAGAAGCAGCGCACTCTCGTGACGGCCGAGCTTGCGACGACTTCGCAGCGGGTGAACCTTTTCGAGAAGGTGAAGATTCCGGACTGCAAGGAGAACATCCGGGTCATCAAGATTGCCATAGGCGACGAGCAGACCGCCGCCGTAACACGCGGCAAGATCGCCAAGAGCCGCACTCCTGAATCCGGCGCAGACGGGGAGGTGGCTGCATGATAGTTCCGATGAAGCGCCTCATGCTGCTTTGCGTTGCGGATGACGCCGGACGCACTCTTGACAGGTTGCGTGATCTTGGGGTCGTGCACCTTGAGCTGTCTCCGCGCACCGGATCCGAGGGGACGGTCGCCAAGGGAGAGCTGGAGGATGCTGAGCGGGCGGTGCGGATCGTCATGAAAGCCGTCAAGGAATGTCATCCGCAGAACGGTGCAGAGTGTGACGCTCCTGGTACGGTCGATGAAATCCTGTCGCTGAACGGGCAGCGCGAAGCGGCGAAGGGCATGGTCGAGTCTCTACGTGCCGAAATAAGGCGTTATGAGCCATTCGGTGATTTTGACGTCGGACTTGCCAGACGGCTTGAATCGTCAGGCATAAGGCTTCAGCTGTGGGATGACGGGACGTTCGATTTCATCTATGGCGAAGACAAGCCGGCCGGACGTGCCGGTGTGCGCCCTGTTCCGCTTCCTTCCGAACGGCTCGCCGTCCTTCGCGGACGGCTGGCGGACGCCGAGGCGGAGGAGGCGAGGCTCGCGGCGAGAATCGCGTCCGCCGATGCGGACGGCATTGTCAGGATGTTTCCGCAGCTGCGCGATGCCGTCGCCTTTGCGGTGGCGAAGGACGAGATGGCGGCGAACCGCTTCTCCGACGATTCTGTCGCTGATGCGCCGCAGATATCGCTCGTGCGCGGATGGGTGCCGGTAGATGGTGTCGAGGCGTTGCGCAGCGCCGCGAAGGAATGTGGCTGGGGCATTGCGCTGCGCAATCCGGATGCTGATGAAAATCCGCCGACGCTGATACGTCCGCCAAAGCTGTTCCGTTCGGTCACCGCCATGTTTGATGGTCTCGGAATCGCTCCCGGCTATACGGAGACGGATGTGTCTGTGCCGTTCATGTGTTATTTCTCGCTCTTTTTCGCGATGCTTGTCGGCGATGGCGGGTATGGCGCGATCATTCTTGCGGCGGCCTTGTACGGATGGTTCAAGACCAGGCCGAAGAGCGGCGGAGCAAGGCCCGTGGCGGTGTCAAGCTGGCTTACGCTCCTGACGGTGTTCGCCTCCGCGACGATTGCATGGGGATTCCTGTCGAACACTTGGTTCGGTGAGGGGCTGCCGTTTGCGCAGGATTGGCCTACGGTCAAATGGCTTGCCGATCCGTCCTACAACAACATGATGCTCCTGTGCTTCACGATCGGCGTCTCACATCTGATGCTGGCACGGATCTGGACTGGGCTTTGCATGTTGAACGACAGGACGTGCCTGAGCCAGTTTGGGTGGGCGGGGGTGCTGCTGTTCATGTACCTCGTCACGAACTCAATTGTCGGAATCTTTGACGGCATCCCTGTGTGGGGCTACTGGATGTTCGGAGTGTCGCTTGTCTGCATATTCGGCTTTACGCTGAAGGGCAGCGAACTGAAGACACGCGGCATTGAGCTTGGCATGTTGCCTCTGAACATCATGAGCGCCCTTGGCGACATCATCTCCTATGTGCGTCTGTTCGCCGTGGGGCTGGCCTCCGTGAAGGTGGCGCAGAACTTCAACATGATGGCCACCGGAATGGATCTGCCGCTGTGGCTGAAGATCGTCCCGATGGTGCTTATCCTTCTTCTTGGGCACGGCTTGAACCTGGCGATGGCGGGGCTATCCATCCTCGTTCATGCGGTGCGTCTGAACACGCTGGAGTTCTCCAGCCACAAGGGCATTTCGTGGTCGGGGTATGCGTTTGCCCCGTTCCGCAGACATTGAATGAATTTCGCAACTAAAAAGGAGTGACAAAATGGAGGTAATGGTTGTTTCTGGCGCGATTGCGTGCCTTGGGTTGAGCGCAGCCGGGTCGGCGCTCGGGACAGGTCTTGCGGCGGCATCCGCCGTTGGCGCATGGAAAAAGTGCTATGCGGCAAACAAGCCCGCCCCGTTCATCCTGCTGGGTCTTGTCGGCGCTCCCATCACGCAGACGCTTTACGGCATGATTCTCATGTTCGTCATGTTCGGCAAGACGGCCATCGCAGGTGCGGGAGTTCCGCTTCTGGTGCTGGGCATCTTCGCCGGTTTGGCTGTCGGACTTTCCGCGTCCCTGCAGGGGCGTGTGGCGGCGGCGGCCTGCGATGCGCAGGCTGAGACGGGGCAGGGTCTTACGCTGTATTTCGCGGCGCTCGGCATCATCGAGACCGTGGCCATCTTCACGATGGTGTTCACGATCATTGCGCTCAGCAAGATAGCGTAAGTGTCTAAGCGGACATCAAGGACGGATGAACTGGCAACGGCCCCGTTGGGGCCGTTGCTTTTCAGGTATTCCTGGCCGGCGCTTGTGGCGATGAGCCTCAACGCGCTCTATGCCGTGGTCGACCGGTTCTACATCGGTCGCGGATGCGGGGAGGCGGCGATGGCCGGCCTCACGCTCACGTTTCCGGTGATGATGCTCTTCGGAGCGTTCGGGGTGTTTGTCGGCGCAGGACATTCGGCGGTTCTCTCTTTGCGTCTTGGCGAGGGGAATCGCGTGGCGTGCGAAAAGCTCCTCGGACAGCTTGTGGCGTTCAAGCTGCTGTTCTTTCTTGTCCTGTCGCCGCTTGTGTTCTTCAATGCCGACACGGTGCTGAACTGGTGCGGCGGCGGAAAGGTGTCCCCAGCGGCGTTCGCCGCCGCGAAGGGATACCTGCGGCTTGTCGTGTTCCCGATGATATTCAGCCACCTTGCGTTCGGTCTTTCCGCGATGATGCGGGCGGAGGGGAACGCGGTGAACTCGATGGTCTGCATGGTCGTCGGCTTCTGCGCAAACCTGCTGCTCGATCCGCTGTTCATCTTCGGCGTGGATCTGCCGTCGCTCGGCGTAAGGATTGCGCCGCACGGAATTGAGGGTGCGGCATGGGCCACGAACATTGCGATGTTCCTCAGTTTCCTCTGCGCCGCCGGCTACTACCTGCGCGGGCGCAGCACCGTGAAGTTCAGGTTTAGGCGCATCGGTTTCCACAAAGGGCTTTTCGTCAAACCAGTTGGAATCGGCTTGGCTCCGTTCCTGCAGCAGCTGATGGGCGCTCTGATAAACCTTTCCCTTGCGGCGGCGTTCGCGCACTGGGCGCAGGACGAGGCTTCGGCGACGATGCAGGTGGCGTCCCTCGGCGTCTTCCAGAGCGTAATGATCATCACGCTGATGCCGATGTTCGGCACACAGCAGGGCATACAGCCGATTCTTGGATACAACTGGGGGGCGCGGAACTTCATGCGGGTGAGGCAGGCGCTCCTGCTCGGATTCTGGATCACGACCGCCATCTGCGCAGTCGCCTGCGCCATCCAGGTGATACCGCCGTTTCCGAGGATTCTCGCAAGGATTTTCGTTGAGGGCGGCAACTCTGCGCTGCTTGAGACCGCTGCGCACGACCTTTCGATAGCCAACTCTATGATATGGGCAATCTCCATCAACGTGGTCGCGACTACGTATTTTCAGTCCATAGGCCATCCGCGCACGGCGATATTCCTTTCGATGCTGCGGCAGGGGGGATGTCTGCTGCCGTGCATATGGCTGCTGCCGCTGATGGCGTCCAAGACCGGACTCTTTGCGCCTACGCTCGGAGTGTGGCTCGCGTTGCCAGCCTCCGACATCCTTTGCCAGCTCGCGACGTTGCCGCCGGTGCTTTCGCATCTCCGTTTTCTCGGCAAGTGCGGCCAGCGCGTGAAATGACGGGACACCACTCTGTCCGGCGGCGCGTCACTTTCCGGAAGATCTGAGCAGACGGCTGTGTGACGGAGGATGACCGCGCTTGAGCTTGTACAGGCGCGTAAGCTGTGTGGCGGACGAAAAACCGCACTGTTCTGCGATGTGGACGATTGATGCGTCCGTTTCGCGAAGCAGTTTGGACACACGTTCGAGCCGGGCGTTGATGATGCTGGCGTAGACGCTGGTCTTTTCGTGCTGCCGGAAACGCAGGTTGAGCAGAGACTGCGATACGCCGAGATGACGTGCGACATCCGCCACGGTGATCGGCGACTGCGCATTTGCTGCGATGTAGTTCAGCGCACGCTCAACAAGCGATGCGCCGAGGTTCAGTTGGCAGGTCGAATCGCGCACCACTATGCGCCGTGGCGGAATCCACAGGACTTGCGGGCGGAGGGACGGCGTGTGAAGACGCATCAGCCGCTCTAAGGCACAGGCGCCCTCGTAGCCCTCCCGACGGTAGTCGGGAGCGACGCTGGACAGGCTTGGGACGGATGTTTCGCAGAAGATGGGGTTGTTGTCAACTCCGAGAACGGAGACGTCACCTGGAATGCGCAATCCGGCCGCCTTGCAGGCTTCAAATGCACTGGTGCTGTGGTAGTCGCCGGCGAGAAGGAGTGCGGACGGCTTCGGCAGCGCCAGCAGATAGCGCTGAAGCGCCTCATTGTATGTGGAGGTGCAAAAGGACGCCACAGTAGAGAATACGCGGACGGTGTGTCCGTGCATCTGGAGTTCGCATCGGTAGCCGCGCAGACGGAGGCGTGACCAGCGTGTGGCGGGGATGTCTGGCAGAAAGGCGAACGAGCGAAAGCGTCCGAGCGAGAGGAAATATTGCGCGGCCATCCGTCCTATCAGGCGGTCGTCTGCGCCGAGAAACACTACGGACTGCCGCCGTCTGCAAAGCCGGTCGTCCGTGTTGCCGAGAGCGACAAGCGGCATCTGTACGTCGCGCAGGGTGACTCCAAGTTCATTGGAGAGCGGGTGGTTGACAAGGATGCCGTCAATGCCATCGGAACGGGCGGATTCGACAAGTGTGCGAGTGAGCGTCAAAGGTGGCGTAATCAGCCGGACATTCCATGGATGCTGCCTTTCCCGGATGTAGTCAAGGACGCCTGCAAGAACGTCTATGCTGGCCGGATTGACGGTTCGAAAGGAGAGGATGACGCTTTTGCTCATGCGACAGATTGTAGCATAAAGGTTCTCCGCTTGGACTGGCTTGTCGGAATTGTCAATGAACTTTTATCGGAATCGTCATTCATTTCCGCGCTGCCATGTGCTATATTTCTCGACATGGAAACGCTTTGGAAAGATGCTTCGCGGCTTGTCAGAAAGTTTTCCGTCGCCCTGCTTTCGTTTGTCTGGTCTATTCTGTGCATCGCCGGGGAGGCCAAGGCACCATCGCCGTTCCGTTCAGGCGAACGAATCGTGCTCCTCGGCGATTCGATAACCAAGAACGGCAAGTACATCTATTTCCTCCAGCTGTTCGAGGAACTGCGCCACCCGGGGCGTGGCGTCTCTTTCCTCAACGCCGGCATCAGCGGCGACCGCGTTGACAGCGGACGCGAACGTCTTGACTGGGATGTGCTGCCGCTGAAGCCTGACCGCGTAATCGTAATGTTCGGCATGAACGATGTGAAGCTGGCGCTGTGGGAAGGCTCAATGCCTGATGCGGCGGAGCAGGATGCACGGGACAAGGCCGTTTCCGGCTTCCGTCGGGAGCTGGAGCGTCTGACAGACGGGTTGGCGACCGCAGGTGTGCGTTGTGATCTGGCGACACCGCCGCCCTACGACCAGTACGATGCCGCATCGAAGGCGGTGTGCCGTGCGAACGGAAACGAGCCGGGGCTGGCGCGTCTCGCCGAAGTCGTGCGCCAGATTGCGGCTGAACGCGGTCTTGGCCTCGTGGATGTCCACCGTCCGCTCACTGACATCCTGAAGTCTCATCCCGAACTTGGGCTGCTGCGCGGCGACCGGATACACCCGTGGTGGGAAGGGCATCTCCTGCTGGCTGTACAGTATCTTGAGGCCATGGGCGAAGATGGCGAGGTCGGGCGCATCGAGTTGACGGCGTCAGCGGCGAAGCGAGGCTTCTGCTATGCGCCGAAGCGTCTGCCGTTCCCGCGTCTGGACGTCTTCTGGCGCAACATGGAGCGGACTGTCGAGACGGCGTATCCGTTTGAGGAGAGGTTCAACCGTGAGATCCTTGTGGTGAAGGGGCTGCCGGCGGGACGCTACGCCATCTTGGCGGACGGGCGCGAGTTTGCGTCGTTTGATGCGGCGGAGCTTGCGCACGGCGTGAACATCGCGACGTGCGACACACCCTCCCAGCGATGTGCTCAGGCGGCGGCAAAGACGATGATCGAGCTGATGACTCTTGAGACGACCTTTCGTGATGTGCCGTATATGGCGCGTACGGAGCGGAGCGTAAAGGATCTGGATAAGTGGTTGAAATCGCTTGAGAAGAATCCTCACCATGCGTACTATGCCTCCTGCGTGAAGTCGTATCGCGAACAGAAGGAGCGTACGTCGGAGACATATGCACAGGGGGCGGCGCTGCGGGCGCGGTTATCCAAGGAGGCGCGGGCAATGCCTTGGATGATTTCAATTCGACGCCAGCCTGGCGACGAGCAATGCAAACAAGAAACGAAGGGGGAATAATGGTGAACAAACTACGGATGGTCTGCTTCGCGGCGCTTGCGTTTGTGTGCGCGTCTTTGCGGGCGGTTGAATATGTCGTGCCGGATTACGAACGCTGGCCGGCGTTCACGGACATCCATACGCAGGTGTCTAATGCGCTGTCGTGCTGCCAGAACGGCGATGTTGTGACGATTTCAGCGGGTGTCCACGAGCTGCCGGACGATGCAGTGACGGCGTTCAATACGGAGAAGGTTGGCGCATGGATGGCACCAGACTTCTATTCTGGCGGCGTCACGCTGCGCGGCGATCCGGCTGCCGGGCGGGATGGTGTCGTCATTCGCGGCGGTGCGACGTATGCGGTCGTCTACGTCCGGAACCGCGCCTTGCGGATTGAGGGGCTGACCTTCGAGGATTGCGCGAACGGTCGATCCCGTGCCGTCGAGGGATATCAGGACTTTACGTACGCCTGGAGTGGCCTTGTTGTCTCCAACTGCGTCTTTCGCGGCACGGAGCCAAAACTCGGCGCGGGTGTACGCTATGCGACTGTCGTGGATTGCGTATTCTCGAACTGTTTCGCGAATTCCGGTGGTGCCGCCGCCAGTTGCCGTGTCTTTAATTCCGCATTCTGCGCAAACGAGGCGACAATGTACGGCGGTGCGCTGCAGTCGTGTCCGGTCGTCAGCAACTGCGTGTTTACGGCGAATGTGGTTAGCAAATACGACGGCGGAGCACTTGCCGAATGCGGCATTGTCGCCGACTGCCGGTTCGAAAGAAATTTTGCGACGCGCTGGGGCGGTGCGCTGTTCGGCTGCACGGACGTCCGTGACTGTGCGTTTGGTTCCGGAAACGCAGTCGGAGGCGTAGTCTCGCAGAGTTCCGGGGCGATTGGCGCCAACTGCTCCTTCACGCGCTGCACGTTTACGGGTGATCAGGGGAACGAGGCCGGATCATACGCGGCCTGCATCTTCACGAATATGACGGTGGCGCCAATCGCCAATCGGGCGAACGGCGCCGTTGCGCTCACGAACTGCCTGTTCGCGTCGAGCGACGTTCCCGGTACGCTCGTCAGGGGCGGGCTGCTCACGGAACAGCCGTGCACGATCGTCAACTGCACGTTTGTAGATACCCGCTTCGGCGACGTCCTTCTTGACATGAAGCACGGCGAGGCGAAGAACAATCTCTTTTTCACGAACTGGCGGATGTCCGGCGGGACAGACGTCCGTAATGACGTCACGGTTCGCGTATCGACGGGGGGCGAGTTCTGGATGCGGAACAATGCCTATGGCGTGGCGCCAGAAGGTCTCGGCGCAGCGGGTGAGGGAAATTTCCAGATTGCGAATCCGCGTTTCTCGAAGGGCGCAATCTCCGGTGCGCCGTATTGGTCGCTTCAGGCGACGCCGCGCAACCGGCAGGTTCGGTACGGCGGACTGGTAGAGGACTGGATGGCGTCGGCGACAGACCTGGCTGGCGCACCGCGCCTGTGCGACGGCAAGGTAGGCATCGGATGCTATGCATGTGACCTGAACGAAGTGGGTTTTCGTCTGCATGTGCGGTAGATCGTAGTTGGCGGTTTGGAAAATGCAGAGAGGGAAACGATGAATCGGATGGTGGCGAAGGGCTGGCTTTTAATTGGTGCGGCGACAGTTGCCTGGAGTGGCGCAGCGGCGGCCGTCTACGATGTCGGCCCGACGCGTCCGCTTAAGACGCTGGCGGAAGCGCGTGACCGTATTCGCGCTGATCGTGCTGCACATACGCTGACGGATGATGAAACGGCGACAGTGTTCGTCGATCCCGGCGTCTATCCGCTGCCGGACGGCTTTGCGCTCGACCGACGGGACAACAGGACGGCGTGGATTTCGCGTGTGCCGCACGGTGCGCGTCTCGTGGGTGGCACGACTCTGAGGGCTGCGGATTTCAAGCCCGTCGCGGAACCTGCGGTTCGCGCACGTCTGAACGCGACGCAGCGTACACACGTTGTCGTCTGCGACCTCGCCAGAAAGGGCGTCGGCGAGCTGGCGCCGTTTGCCGATCAGTTCCGGGGACAGCCCGGACCTTTTCTCTATATTGATGGGGAGGAGATGACGCTTGCCCGGTGGCCGAACGCAAACATGGCCGACAAGTCCAAGGAATGGACGTCCTTCACGAACGTGACCGACCATGGCTGGGCTGAGGCGGAGAGCGTAGATTCCGGTCGGCGCATCGACCATCCGGGCGCGTTCATCTATGACGCAAGTGACCGCATCCGACGCTGGAACTTGAAGGAGGGCGTTTGGCTGAACGGATACTGGTGTCATGACTGGTACGACTGCGCCGTCCGGGTTGCATCGTTCGACCCGAAGACGCGGGAAGTTCGCTTGGCGGCGAAAGTTCCCTACAACATCGCCGGCGGCACTCTTGGACACGCTGAACGCCGTTTCTATGCCTTCAACCTCCTTGAGGAGCTGGATGCGCCCGGCGAGTACTTTCTTGATCGACGGAAACGCAAACTCTACATTTGGCCGAAGGATGGTCTGGCGAAGGCCGAGATTGTCCTTGCGACGCTTGATGATTCCGTCGTTCGGATGCGTCGGCTTAAGCATGTTGTCTTTCGTGGGTTCGACGTGAAGGGTTCGCAGAAGGCGGGCGTGGACGTGACGGACAGCGAAGCCGTCACGATAGACGGATGTCGCGTGACGTGCGTTGGCGGTTCGGGCATTGTGGCCTACGGCACACGGCTCAAGGTCGTCTCATGCGAAGTCGCCAACGTCGGCGAAGCGGGCGTCTGGATGGGCGGCGGCGATACGCGAAACCTCATTTCTGGCGAGAATATGGTTGAGGAGTGTCATATCCACCATTTCGCGCAACACGTACGGACTTACAGGGCGGGGGTGATGATTCCAGGAAGTGCGGGAGCCGTTGTGCGTCGCAATGAAATTCATGACGCACCGCACGTGGCAATCCTCTACAGTGGTGTCGATAATGTCTTCGAGTACAACGAGATATACCGGTGCGTGTACGAGACGGCGGATTCGGGAGTGTTCTACACAGGGCGCAGCTGGATCTCGCAGGGCAACGTCGTACGCTACAACTACATCCACGATTGCGGGCCGAAGAACGATCCGGGCCATACGACAGGCGTCTACTTCGACGATGTCGATTGCGGCGACGAGGTTTTCGGAAACGTCTTCCGGAACATGGGGCGCGGCGTCTTCATCGGCGGCGGCCGTGACCATCCGATCCGCAACAACGTCTTTTGGAACTGCGCAGAGGCCGTGTTCATGGATGATAGAGGTGTGACATGGAAGCAGTGGAACACGCCGGAAGGGAACTGGGACTTCGAGGCCCAGGCAGAGCGGATGGACTACCGCAATCCGCCGTGGAGCTGCCGTTTCCCGAATCTGGCGAAGACGATGCAGGATTCTCCACGCGAACCCCTCCATAATCCGATTCAGCGGAACGTCATCGTGAATTCGATCTTCAATGACATCGCCATCCTGCCGCGCATGACGAACATGGCAGATCGCCTCGCGCCGGTTGCCGACAACCTGATTGTGCACGAGCCTGTGCGTGGCCGTCCATGGCCGTGGAAGGCGCGGATCAACCCTTGGCGGATAGAGCACGGCACACCGCTTGCGGTGGGAGATGTGAAGTCGGCCGACCTCGGATTCGTCGATCCCGAGAACGGCGACTTCGCGCTTCGGAAAGATGCGGCCGTTCTGAAGATGGTGCCGGGGTTTGTGTCGATTCCGTTCGAGAAGATCGGAAGAGGTCGATGATTTCACGGCGCAAATGGATAGGGGCGTGTGCGGCCGGCACACTTCTGTCGATGCGCACGTACTCGCAGAAGACTGCTGCGACCGTCGCGCTCCCCGCGTGGGCGCAGCGGGCAATTGACGAAGTGCGGACGCGCATCGAGGCGTGGCGCGGCGGGCAGGCTGTTCCGCTTATCGTCACGATCGCGGATGTCCATTCGCGTGTGCCGGATGTGACCGATCCCGTAGACTGGTCAGACCCGAAGAGCCACATCCTCATCGCGCAGGAGGCTGTCCGACAGTTGGGCGCGGATGCGCTGGTCGATTTGGGCGACGCAGACTTTCAGTACGTCTGGAATCATCCGCACGTGACGCCGCCGGCCGCCGAGGCGGACGCGCTCATCCGCCGCCGCATTGCCGCGCAGTTTCAACTTTACCGCGATTTCGAGAGACCGGTCTGGTTCTGCCGTGGCAACCACGACCGTGGGCGGACGCACAGGGAATTTTCGGCGGCGGCGTTCGGCCGGTTCAATGCCCTGTCCGCAGCGCACGGTCATGTCGCCGTCATTGGCGGGCAGGGGACTTACGGCTATTTTGACGTGCCGGGCAAAGGCGTCCGGCTGTTCTTCCTTGATTCGAGCGAGACGGGCAACTACGGCTTCTCATCCGAACAGCTTGCTTTCGTCGCCAAAGGGCTGACGACGCTGTCGGATGACAGCAAGGCTGTCGTTATGGTGCACTATTGCATCGCCGATGCCGTGGGACGTTGGCTGCGTCCCGGTGAACCGATTGCCCGCGCCGGACGTTTCCGCGGCTTGGGCGGTGAGACGCTGCACACGATTCTATCCGCTTTCGTCCATGCGGAATCAGGTTCGGCGGAGAACGTGAGCTGGGACTTCACTGGGCGTTCCCAGCGGCGGCTTGTTGCCTGCCTTTGCGGCGATTCGCACTTTGACAACCAGGGTGCGTTGGACGACGTGAACTATGTTGTGCGGCAGGGCTATGGCCCATGCCATCCGCTCCTGCTGACGCCGGGCGCGACGTTCGTGTGGAATTCCGACCGTTCGCGTGAGCCGATGATAGACGTTCTGGGCGTGAAGGAACTTTCTGACGGAATATGTGCTGGCCGCGTCTTCCGCATTGGAGCCGGCGGTGCCGCTCACGACCGCGAATGGTGCTTTTAGGAGCCACGAGATGTTGAACTTCCGACTGAAGGTATCTGCGAAAGCGGTCTTGACGCATGAGACGGAAAGCGGTATCATACGCCACAAATTTTTTAACCAAGGAGACCCACAAAAATGAATGTGTACAAAACGATGATTGCTGCCGTCGCGCTTGCTGCGGCTGCTTCGACTTCCTACGCGGCGAAATCCGATTCCCAGTCCGCTGACGAGAGCGAAAAGTCGGTTGCTGAATTGTACGAGGGGCACTACAAGGCTCCGAAGTCCTACGGTTGGACTGTCATCGCCCTTGGCGTCGCAACGCCTGTTCAGCTTCCGTGGGGCATTGAGAAGTGGGATGTGTTCGGTCTTGACCTGAATCTTGGGTATTCCGATTCGATGAAGATGTACGGATGGGAATTCGCCTTCGGCGCGAACACCGCCCGCAAGTGCTTCATCGGCGCACAGACGGCTTTCGGCTTCAACTACTCCAATGAGGATGCCTACGGTCTTGCTCTGTCTCTCTTCAACATGAACAACTACGAGTTCTACGGTCTCTCCGTGGACGCAGTCGGCTACAACCGCAACGTCTACGGTCTTGAACTCAACCTTCTCGGCGCCATGACCGACAGGACGGTTGGCGGTTTGCAGATGTCCGGTCTTGCTAACCTTGTCGGTGAGGATATGTACGGTGCGGACGTCGCGCTTGGTGCGAACTTTGCGCGTCGCGTCCACGGTGCGCAGATCGCCCTCATCTACAACCAGACGGATCTGCTCTGGGGATGCCAGATTGGTCTTGTGAACATGGCGTTCGCGTGTGACCATGGTTTCCAGATCGGTCTCATCAACGTGATCATGGATAACCAGCTTCCGTTCCTCCCGATCGTGAACGGCTACTTCTGATATCCGGATAGATGCTTTTGATGCACGAAACCAAAGGGGAGACGTTCCGCTTTGGTTTCGTTTCGTTTAAGTGCGGATGACGGAGGAGGCGCAGCGGTGACGTCGGTCGTTTATGGCACAGGTGGAGCCGGCCGGTTGACAATTGATTCCGCTATACATCATGAAATGCAGATTCAGTGCAAGGTTGTGCGCTGCGGCTTTGGCGATGTCGGCAGCATTCTCCGCCATGGGCGGCGTTGCGCAGGTGCGGTGGCCGGCAAGGCTGTCGTTTTCGCGTTCAGGACTTGAGTTGCGTCCAAGTGTGTTTCTGCCCGGCTGGCGGCAGATTTCGGCGCACGGTGTCGACGTCGGCACGGGAGGAACCGCCGGTTTCGGATTCGATCTCGACGGAGTGCGGGCGACAGGTTGCGGATCGTTTGTGCCGATGCCGGACGGTAAGGTGTCGGCGCGATGGATTCTCACGGCCGAAAGGAAGGTTGCCGTTGAGCAGGTCTATCTGACCACCGCCATTCCGGGTGCCATAAGGGACGGCGGATCGTATGCGACAGACGGAGTGTCGAAGCGGTTTCCTTCAAGGGGTGCGGAGTTCCAGTTCGGTTTCAGCGGCAGCGCAAGGCGGCTTTCCCTGTCAGATGCCGATGGACGGATCCGCGCAACGCTTTCGTTCGATTCGCCTGTGCGCATGATGTTCCAGGATGACGCAAAATTCGGCGGCGAGACGCATCTTCGGATCATGCTTCCGGAGAAGGAGCTGCTTCCCGGATGTCTGTACGGATGGGGGATGTCCGTTTCGGAGGATGAGCCTGTTTCGGTAGACGGGTTGAAGCCGCTTACGGTTGAGGCGAATGCGGATTGGATTCCGCTCGTTTCGCCTACGGGAGGTGTCGTTGCGGGAAGTGCCCTTGACTTTTCCGCCGTAAGCGGCGTCGATGCGCCGGCCGGGAAGCATGGGCGCGTAGTCGTCCGCAACGGACACTTTGAGTTCTCCGGACTTCCCGGAGTTCAGCAGCGCTTCTATGGCGTGAACCTGTGCTTCGGCGCAAACTATTTCCAGACGTTCGAATCCGCCGACAGGTTTGCGGCCGGACTTGCGAGGCTCGGCTACAATGCCGTGCGTCTGCATCACCACGACGGAATGCTTGTGAAGGGGCAGAAGGATTCGGTGACGCTCAATCCGGACAGGATGCGCGAACTGGATGCGCTTGCCGCCGCATTTGCGAAGAACGGGTTGTACATAACGACGGACATCTTCGTATCGCGCTCCGTGCCATGGCGGGAGCTGGGCATCGACAAACCGGGAGATGTCGGGATGAACGAGTTCAAGACGCTTGTGCGCGAAAATGAGGCGGCGTTCTCGAATCTCTGCACGTTCGCCGGAAACTGGCTTTCCCATGTGAACGTCCACACGGGGCGGAGATGGGCGGATGAAGCGGCAGTTGCGTGGATATCGTTTGTGAACGAGAACTGTCCGGACAATTTCATCAACGGACTTGACGCCAAAGGTGTGGAGAGGCAGATCGAGCTTGAAAACCGCTTCTATTCGCGTCTTGCCGTATTTCTGCGCAACGAAATCGGCGCGAAGCAGCTGTTCACCGACCTGAACGGATGGAGCGTCAATCCGCAGTGGAGACCGTGCCGGGAGCGGTTTGACTACGTGGACATGCACTTCTACGTGGATCATCCCAGGTTTCTCGAAAAGAGTTGGAGGCTGCCGAGCGAGTGTGCGAACGAAGTTCCGTTCGCCGGCGGTGAGCCGAAGGGTGCGAGCTGGGCTGGACGCTGCAAAGTGCCGGGAAAGCCGTTTGCGGTCACAGAATGGAACTTCTCGGCGCCTGGCAATTACCGAAGCGTCGGCGGCATCGCGACAGGCGCCTGGGCGGCGCGTGAGGACTGGGATGGGCTGTGGCGCTTTGCGTGGAGCCATTCAGTGGACGGTGTGAAGAACCCTTGCGGACAGGCGATGAACTACTTTGACATGTCCGGCGACCCTCTGTCGCTTGCGGGGGAGCGGGCATCGATGTGCCTGTTCCTGCGCAGGGATCTGGCTTCAGGCGATGTCGCTGCGCTTGAGATTGACGGCGGCAAGGGGCTTCTGCGCCTTGCCACAGAACGGACGGCCGGCGGATTTGCCATGCGTGGAAGAATCTCCGCAGACGGATTTGAGGTCGATGTCGGAGAGACGCCGACTACGATCTGGGCGAGTTCGCTCGATTCCGCGCCGCTTGCGCAGTCTCGCCGCATCCTTCTCACGCATCTCACGGATGTGCAGAATACAGGCGCCAGGTTTGCGGATCCGTCAATGAAGGTGCTGCTGGACTGGGGCCGGCTGCCGCACCTCATGCGGCGCGGAAGGGCAAAGGTGTCCCTGAAGGTCTGCAACGGACGTTTTTCGGTGTTTTCCCTGAACGGCGACGGAACCCGCCGCGCTGAAGTGCCACATTCGTACGCCGACGGCGCTCTGTCGTTCACGGCAGACATAGGGCGCGAGAGCGGCTGTGCGTCGTATCTGTATGAGATAGTCCGCCGCTGACGGTTTGTGCGCAGATTCCGCCGCGTGAATGGCATTGCCGTTGCGATATATGCTATAATTACACCTGATTTTCAGATGATGACGCACCAACTGCCAATAATGCTTGTGTGGGCCGCAGCCGCGGCCCTGCTCGTGTCGTATGCCGTTGCCATCGCCTCGGAAATAACGTATGTGACGCTGGCTGACGGACGCAAGACGGAGCGCAAGATTCCGCTCATTTTCCGTCTTCTGCTGCCGTTTGTCCCAAACCTGTCCCGCGTGGTGATGCGTCCTGCGTTTGCCAAGGCGCGGGAGACGGCGGACTGGATGATCGTTGCGTGCGGTCTTGAAGGGCTGCTGTCCGGAGCTGAATTTCTGGCTCTCAAGGTGCTGATCCCTCTCGTGTGCGGAACGGTCTGCGCGGCGGCGATTGTCGCCTTGGGCGCCCTTGCGCCGGATTCTTTCATTTCCTCGAACGGGTTGCTGTTCATTCTCATGGCCTTCGCCTATTTCTACGCATATCCGCTTCTCTGGCTGCGCAAGACGCTCAAGAACCGCCACGCATCGATCATGCTTGCGTTGCCGTTCGTTCTCGATCTGCTTACGCTGTCCGTGGAGGCAGGCATGGACTTCATGAGTGCGCTTCAGCGCAACTGCGAACGGCGCAGGCTCGACCCGCTGAACGAGGAGCTGATACGCATGACACGCGAAATCCAGATGGGTGTTGCGCGCCGCGTTGCGCTTCGCAACATGGCAGACCGAGTGCGTCAACCGGATCTCAAGGCGGTGTCGTACGCCCTCATACAGGCTGATGAACTTGGTGTGCCGATCGGGCCGATTCTGCGAATACAGTCCGAGCAGCTGCGTACACGCAGGTTCGACCGCGCGGAGCGTCTGGCGAACGAGGCTCCGGTAAAGATGCTCGGCCCGCTTCTGCTCTGCATCTTTCCGGCGGTCATGATCGTGCTGTTGGCCCCGATACTCATGGAAGCCGTGAAGAACATCATGTGAAGGAGAGGTTTTGCATGGAGACAAGAACACCAGATCTGCTGATGACCGCCGGTCCGATGAAAGGGCGGCGGTTCACGGTCACCGATTCGGGGATGCGCCTTGGACGGTCTTCGTCGTGTGAGATATCCATTTCCGACATATCGCTTTCACGCAACCAGTGCCTTTTCGAGCTGCGTGACGGCAAGGTGTGGATCACAGACCTTGCGAGTGCGAACGGAACGACGGTCAACGGTGAGGAGCTTGGATCGTCAAGCCGCGAGCTTGTGCCGGGAGACCGCATTCAGGCCGGCGACAGCGAACTTGTGCTTGTGGACGAATCCGCACCGGATGGAACGGACGTTGAAGAGGGGCAGATGCCCGGAGACGTGGATCTCGGTCTATCTCCCAAAGGCGGAGATGCGGAGGAAGGCTCTGCGCCATCCACAGGATCTCCCATGCGACTGGTGCTCTGGCTTGCGCTCGTGCTGGTGCTGGCCGGCTCCGCCGTCGCCGTGCTGTTCGTTCCGCGCACTTCCGCAAACGGTGCGGCGACCGTGGCGAAGCCGCTTGCCCACGCCAAGCTGTGGTCTGTGACGTACGAAAAGGTCGAGGCGAATCCGAAGGGAATCTGCCGCTATGCCATCGAAGTCGATGCGCACGGAACGATGTCCGTCGCGCTGGATGACGTTCCGGACAGCAACAGGCACGTGAAGAAGTCTGCGGCACTTTCCGACAAGGCGAAGGCGGAGCTTGACAGGATGTTCTCGTCCTCTGCGCTGTACAGGTTAGAGAGTGAATATTCCGGTCCGGCGCGTCCCGGCGAGCTTGTGCGCTACGAGCTGCGCATATCGCACGGCGGCAAGGTGTTCTCCTGCCTTGTGGAGAACGCACCTGAGCCGCAGGCATTCCGCGAGACGCGCCTTGCGCTTGAGACGTTTTCGCAAAACGAACTTGGCGTATGGGCCATCCAGTACTCCGGCGAGAAGCTTACGGAGATGAGCCTTGAGGCTCGTCGCGCCGCCGACGCCAAGTGGGAGGAGCGGGACGTCAACTACGGGAACCTTGCCGCCGCCCTGAAGCTGTACGACGAGGCCGTGCAGGATCTGGAGACGGTGAATCCGAAACCTGCGGACTACGGCGATCTGATTGCAAAGCGCGACATAGTCAAGGCGGAGCTGGATCGCCGCTACAAGGATCAGCGGTTTGAGGCTGACCGGGCGGTGAACATGGGCGACTGGGAAAGGGCGCGTCGTGAACTGAGGATTCTGTGTGAGCTTGTGCCTGACCAGAGGGATCCGCGCCATGCCGAGGCAGCCGCAAAGCTTATGGATGTAGACAACCGCCTCAAGAAGGGAGGCCTGAAATGAGTATGCTTCGTTCAGCGTTTAAGGGGCTGTTCAGCCTTGCGGCCGTCGCAACCGCCGCAGCCGTGCTTGCGGCCACGCCCACGCGCATTGACGTGACAGCCCGTCCTGAAGGGGCGAAGGTTCTGGTGGATGGCGTATCCAAGGGCGTGACGCCGGTGTCGGTGTTCGATGTAGAGGCCGGAAGCCATCTTCTTCGCATCGAGGCGGACGGCCATCGCTTTGTGGAGGAGGTCGTTTCGGTCAAGGATGGGGATTTCCTGCGCAAGGACTACGAACTTGAGCAGGAGACCGGACTTCTTCTCGTCAAGACCGAACCGGAGGGCGCGAACGTCAAGTACGGCGGCGTCTCGCTCGGCGTCACGCCGCTGCTTGTGACCACGCTTCTTACGGACAGGTCGTATCCGCTTGAGATCGAAAGTCTCGGTTATCAGTCAAAGCGCATAAACGTTACGCTCTCCGGGCGTACGCCTGTCGCCGTGACGGAGAAGCTTGTGCTTGATTCCGGTGTGGTGGACTGCAGGACGGAGCCGGCCGGGGCGTCGGTGCTTGTGAACGGCATCGTGCGCGGAACGACGCCGTGCGTCATCGAGCGCATCCCCAAGGGATACGCCACATTCGTCTTCAAGCTCAAGGGATACGTGGATGAAAAGCGCGAACTGCGAATCGCGCCCGGAGACAGGCAGCAGCTTTCGCTCTCAATGCAGGGACGCCCCGCCAAGATGTCCGTGATATCGTCGCCGGAGGGCGCCCGCGTCACAATCGACGACAACTACGCCGGCAAGACGCCGATGACCGTTTCGCCGGTGCGGCCGGGTGTGCATACGATCAAGGCTGAGCTTGCCGGCTATGCGCCGGTGTTCAAGACCGTGGTGGTGGACAACGGCGGCGAGGTGACGGAGATGTTCAGGTTCGAGTCCGTGCTCGGATGGATAGAGATCGCCACCACGCCGCCCGGAGCGAGAATCCTGCTTGACGGCAAGGCCGTGGGAATCACAGCAGCGCATCGCGGAAAGAAGGCCGATCTCTCCGGCGTGAAATCGGACGTCTTGTATCTCCGCGACATAGAGGCCGGCGAACATGAGATTGTTGCGCATATGCGCGGGTATGCGGACTTCAAGCGAAAGATAAACGTCGTGGCGAAGAAATGCACCCCGATCACAGTGCGCATGAAACGGATATTCATTGCCGATACAGAGATCGAGACTGTGAACGGCACATATCGCGGAGTGCTGATGGACAGCGACAATCCCGACACCTACAGGCTTGAGGTCAAAGAGGGCATCACGCAGGATTTCCGAAAGACCGACGTGCGGACAATCAAGACAATCGATTGATGAAGCAGCGTCTTGACCATGCCCTCGCCGAACGAGGCCTTGCCGCTTCGCGCACAGCAGCCCAGGCGCTTGTCCTTGAAGGCAAGGTGCGTGTGAACGGGCAGGTTGCGGTGAAGTCTGCGCAGACCGTTCTTGAAAGCGACAGCATCGAGGTGGAGGCGCCGCCGAGGTTCGTTTCCCGTGGCGGAGAAAAGCTTGAAGGGGCGTTCGCCGCATTCTCAGGCCTTGACGTTGCCGGTCGCGTGTGCCTCGATGTCGGATCGTCCACGGGCGGGTTTACGGACTGCCTTCTTCAGCATGGGGCGCTTCGCGTGATGGCCGTTGACGTCGGCACCAACCAGCTTGCGTGGAAACTGCGTTCTGATCCGAGGGTGTGGGTGAGGGAGAACTTCAACGCCCGATACCTTACGGCGCAAGACCTTCCGGAAAGGCCGTCCCGCGCCGTCACGGACGTAAGCTTCATATCGCTCAAGCTGATACTTCCGCCGATGGCGGAGGTGCTTGAGCCTGAAGGCGAGATTGTGTCCCTCATAAAGCCTCAGTTTGAGGCCGGACGCGGACTTGCACCCGGCGGAGTGGTGTCCGATCCGGCGGTGCGCCGCCGCGTGGTGGAGGACATCACGGCGTTTGGACAGGACAGCCTTGGGCTTTCGCTCCTTGGAGTTGCGGAATCTCCGATACGCGGACGCGACAAGGGAAACGTGGAGTATCTTGCGTGGTGGCGCAAGCCGGCCGGTTCATCTGGAGGCGTTGGACGATGAGAGACATTTCAATTGCCGTCCTTGCTGCGGCTATGGTTTTCGCCTGCGGATGTGCGCATGAGACGTATATCGCCGACGCAAAGCACCCGGAGGTGGAGTACACGGAAGCCGGCGATCTGAAATGGCGCGGAAGGTTCATAGAGCCGGAGGAATTGCCGCACCTGCTCAGGAAGTCGGAGGTTGACGTAAAATCGCAGATCGACATCCGTGTGCCGCACAACATCCAGAGTCTGAAGGGGCCTCGGCAGCTTCTGTTCATGCTTCGCAGGGCCGGATACACGCGTGGGGTGCTCGTGACCGAGAAGAAGGCGTACTCAAGGGCGTCATCCCCGCCCAGGACGGATGCGGCGCGGCCTGGCGTCCAACCGCAGAAACGCAAAATACGGTACAAATGACGATTGCGCAGCGCTGCAATCCCCTTTGATATGACGGATAAGGAAAACATCAGGAATCGCATAGACTTTTTGCGGGCGGAGATCGAGAGGCACGACCGTCTCTATTATGTGGAGGCGCGTCCCGTCATAGGCGACAGGGACTACGATCTGCTGTACGACGAACTGCTTAGGCTGGAGAGCGAAAACCCGGAGTTCCGTTCGGAGACATCCCCCACGCAGAGGGTGTCCGGCGATACGGTGGAGGGATTTGCCGAGGTTCGCCATTCTCCGCCGATGCAGTCTCTCGACAAGGTGCATTCGAAAGGGGAACTTGCCGATTTTGACGCGATGGTGCGCCGTGAGACTTCGGGTTTCACGTACAGCGTAGAGCCGAAGATAGACGGCGTATCTATTTCGCTCAGATACGAAGGGCGGCAGCTCGTGTGCGCGGCGACTCGCGGAAACGGCAAGGTCGGCGACGACGTCACCCTGAACGTAAGGACGATACGATCCGTTCCGCTTCGACTGCCGCCGGATGCGCCGGAAACGGTGGAAGTTCGCGGAGAGGTCTACATGACACGCGACGGATTCGTGGAGCTGAACCGGCGTGAAGAGGAGGTGGGCCACGAACCGTTTGCCAACCCGCGCAACGCGGCGGCCGGCTCCCTCAAGCAGCGCAGCGCGAAGGATGCGGCGACCCGTCCGCTCGATGTTGTCATCTACAACGCCGGCGGCGTCGGATGCGACGGATTCGCCACCCATGTGGAGATGATATCCGCATTCAGACGCTGGGGTTTTCCGGTGTCGCCATGGTCGAGGGTCTGCACCACAATGAACGAGGTGTTTGACGCGATCGACGAGCTTGAAAAACTGCGGCATACGTTCAGGTTTGAGATCGACGGCGCCGTAGTGAAGCTGAACGAACGCGCACTCTACGCCTCTCTCGGCGCCACGGCGCATGGCCCAAGATGGGCGCGGGCGTACAAGTATGCGCCGGAGCGGGTCGAGACGGTTGTCGAGGGAATCACAGTGCAGGTGGGGCGCACAGGAGTGCTTACGCCCGTCGCGGAGCTAAAGCCGGTTGAGCTTGCCGGATCCACAATCGCCCGCGCCACGCTGCACAACGCCGACCAGATTGCGCGTCAGGACATCCGCATCGGCGATCACGTGTGGCTCGTAAAGGCGGGCGATGTGATACCGGCGATAGAGTCCTCGATTCCGCAGAAGCGCACCGGCGCAGAAACGGTGTTCGCGATGCCGTCTGAATGTCCGGTCTGCGGCGGAACGGTGGAGCGTCTGGATGGCGAGGTCGCCCTGCGCTGCATGAATCCCGGCTGCCGTGCGCAGCTTGCCCGCCGCACGGTGCATTTCGCCTCACGCAATGCGCTTGATCTCAAGGCTCTTGGCGAAACCGCAATCGATGCGCTTGTGGAGCAGAGGTGGATATCCGATCCCTTCGACCTGTTCGACCTTGAAGAGGCTCGGCTTGCGTCGTTGAGGATAGCTGGGCGGCTGTTCGGACGGAAGGCCGAGTCGGTCGCGAAGGCGCTTGCGGCGGCGCGTTCCCTGCCTTTGAACAGGTGGCTGTTTGCGATTGGCATACCGGGCGTCGGAGAGACGGTTGCGGCCGACATCGCCGACAGGCATGAGAGGTTCTCCGACCTCGACGGCTCTGAGGTGCTTAAGGACGTGATCGAGAACGATGCACTTAAGGGAAAGGCCCACAAGATACTTGCGATCAAGGCGGATGCCGCCAAGGCCGTGCTTGATTTCTTCAGAAGCGAATACGGCAGAAAATGCCTTGCCAGGATGCAGGAGCTTGGCATAGACCCCAAACGCGCCGCAAAGGGCGCTGTGGCGTCGGAAGGCCCGCTCGTCGGCAAGGGATGTGTGCTGACCGGTACGCTGTCGCGTCCGAGGGGCGAATATGCGGAGTTGATACGCATGGCCGGCGGCATTGTGCAGAGTGCGGTCACGTCTAACACGCAATACCTCATCGCGGGCGAAAACACCGGCGCGACAAAGACGGCGAAGGCGCGTCAGCTTGGTGTGCAGATCATAGGCGAGACGGAACTGAAGACGCTTCTCGGAAGTCCGGAATCAGGATCGGAAGCTGGTGCTGCGGACACGCTGAGGCAGGGTTCTCTGTTCTGATTCGCATTTCCGCGTAGATGGAATGCCGCTGCGGCTTTGAATCTCCGGCGTGTGGTATAATTCGCCGCATGAAAAGATTTGCGCAGTGTGCGGTTTGTGCCGCTTTTGCGGCGGTTTCGTGTTCTGCGGCCGTGTCGCGCATGGATTATCCGGATGCCGACGCCGTTGTCGTTGACGACGTCACGCGCATTGAGTATTCCTCCGACGGAACGTACGTCTCGGAGAACGATGAGCGCATATTGGCGCTGACCGACAAAGGA
Source organism: uncultured Lentisphaeraceae bacterium (assembly GCA_964567665.1). GTDB lineage: Bacteria > Verrucomicrobiota > Kiritimatiellia > RFP12 > UBA1067 > UBA1731. The sequence goes on along the minus strand of CAZMNN010000001.1, from coordinate 961 downwards.
CGCCGCTCGCTCCTTACGGCGTCGCTGTACGTGTCTCGCCGGTACGGTGATGCGGAGATCGTCAAGGTTGAAATAATCGGCACGAACGGAGTCGCCCGCGCCGTGGATTTCCGCAGGACGCTCAAGGAGGCGACGGACAACTCATCGACTTCTTCCAACATATACGACCCGCTTGACCGGAAGATGTCATGTGCCGTTGCGGGCATTCAGGTCGGTGAGATTCGGCGTGTTGTCACGCGGGAGCGGATGTCCAAGCCGAGGATGCGAGGGGCGTTCGCAACAGGTGCGCTGTTTGAATCGACGATGCCGATTCTGCGGGCTTCGCTTGAGATTGTGTCGCCGCCGACGCTTCCGATCGTCAGCGTAAAGCTGAGGCATCCGCTTGAGGACACGGTGACGCGCATTCCGGACGAACGACTGCCGGATGGCCGCATCAGGATGAAGTGGATTGCGGAGAACGTGCCGCAGGCGTTCACCGAGCCTGATATGCCGTCTTTCGGATCAGTGTCGCAGAAGCTGCTCGTCTCGACGTCAGGGAGCTGGGAGGATGTGTCGCGCTGGTACTGGAATCTTTCGGTTCCGCACCTTGAAGCGGTGAATCCCGCCATGTCGAACATGGTCGGCAGACTTGTCTGCGGGTTGGCTTCCGATACGGAAAAGATTCGCGCAATATTCAGGTTCGTCTCACAGGAGATACGCTACATGGGGCTTACGTTCGAGGAGGAGTCCCCCGGATATGCGCCACACGACGTTTCCGTGACGTTCGACAGCCGGTACGGGGTGTGCCGCGACAAGGCGGCCCTGCTTGCGGCCATGCTCCGCATGGCGGGGTTCGAGGCATATCCGGCGCTCATATGCGTCGGGCCGAAGATGGACGAAGACGTGCCGCTTCCGTTCTTCAACCATGCGATAGTCGCCGTAGCGCAGGGGCGGGGGGCGTCCACACCATCAGACTTCATTC